>JAXMOL010000022.1:0-109006 GCA_034669905.1 Candidatus Hydrogenedentota bacterium | reverse complement strand
CGAAGGCGAAGGCGAAGGTGAAGGTGAAGGTGAAGGTGAAGGTGAAGGCGAAGGAGAAGGAGAAGGAGAAGGAGAAGGAGAAGGAGAAGGAGAAGGTGAAGGTGAAGGTGAAGGTGAAGGTGAAGGTGAAGGTGAAGGTGAAGGTGAAGGTGAAGGTGAAGGTGAAGGTGAAGGTGAAGGTGAAGGTGAAGTGGCGCAGACGGTCTATGTCCGAAAAGGGCCTGGCACCGGAAGCGGTACCGAATCGGACCCCTACACGTCCATCGGAGTGGCGCTGGATGCGGTACGTGGTGTAGCCAGCGAAGATTTCATCGTGGCCCTTGACCTCTCTGCCGAAGAATTTAATGAAGCGGTGACGCTGCCACCTTACGTCATACTTCGGGGTAGTACGGAGACTCCCGGAACGGTGCTGTCGCCCGGCGAATCACAGGTGATGGCCAACGGAAATACCGCCGTGCTCGCGGGGGTGAACTCAGGACTTCATCGCCTGACCATTCGGATGAATGGCGCTGTTGGCACCGAATATTCGCTGTTGACGATTGATGACGTGGTGATGAATGTGAATGATGTAGTGCTTGATGGTACCGGTATTCCCGGGGTTACCGGTATTCGCGTACTCCAATCGGGCTCATCCGGAAGCGTCATCGAAGATTCGATCATCCGGGTTTGCGACGTGGGTATAGAGTTTTTCCAGACCAGCGCGCTTGTCCGTCGTACACGCTTTGAATCCATTGCCAGCGATGCCGTGTGGGTTCGTGCAGCGTTGGTTGCGAAAGGGGCCGACGTGGCTCCTTCGCCCCGTCTTGGCGACGCCAACGACCTTATTGGTACCGGTCAGAATGAATTCGATACGGTGACCGGTGCCTTCGTGCGCAATGAAGCGGGCAATCCAACGGTCGTGGCCGAGGGGAATAACTGGGGCGAAGACGATTTCGATCTTATTGACGGGAAAATGGAAGGGGATGTCGATTTTCTTCCCTACCGGCTTGCCTCCAATAGTACTATTCTCACCTTGACCCTGGTGGTGGAAGTGCGCGACCGCGTCACGATGACGCCCGTCGTCGATGCCATTGTGACCTTTGAACCGGAAATCCTCAATCCGACAGTTCAAGGCGCTTCCGGCGTGTACACCTTCCCGGCGATTGCCCCCAACGACTATCGGGTAATCGCGTCGGCCACAGGATACGACTCAGGGTTCGTCATGCTCAGTAACCCCGGATTCATTGAGAATGTGGCCATCGAACTGAATGCGGCAGGAAGTGGTGAGGGCGAGGGTGAAGGCGAGGGTGAAGGCGAGGGCGAAGGCGAGGGTGAAGGCGAGGGTGAAGGCGAAGGCGAAGGCGAAGGCGAAGGTTTGCCCGAAGGGTGTGCCTGTAATTCCGATACCGTCAAGTCGATCCAGTCAAAGCTCTCCGACGCATTCCTCTTAGGGCTGGCGCTGATGACTCTGCTGGGCTATAGGGGGCTCAGCCGGAACTGAGCAGCAGTTTGATGATCAAGAAAGTAAGGGCAATATTCAGGGCGATTCGTATGACCCCTTCGCCCTTATTCACCGCAAAGTGGGAGCCGGCCCAGCCACCTGCCGCCATGGCTACCGCCAGAATCAGGCCACGGGTCCACATGATGTTGCCGCTATAGGCGAAGAATCCAATGGCAATAATCGTGTAGGTCGCTACGATGAATACCTTGTGCATGTTGACCCGCACCAGGTCCAGCCCCATCACCTGGTGGAGAATGGCCATCAGGATGAAGCCCACCCCCGCCTGGATGAATCCGCCGTAAAAACCCGCCAATACGATCAGGGCATGGCCCGCAATCAGTTGCTTAGGCGTCGGGGCTTCAAGTAACGCCGGTGCGCTATCCCGCTCGACATCGTCGGATTTGGGGTTCGATTTTCGATGCTTCAGCGCCATGATGATCATGACGCCGATCATGACCCCCGACAAAACCCGATTAAACCATTCGCCTTCCAACCGGGTGCCATACCACGCTCCAATGGCGGCGCCGGGCAGGGCGCACAGGGCCAGGCTCAGGCTGAGCCGCCAGTCGGAAAAGCCCTTCTTGCGAAACCCGGCCACGGCCGAAACGTTCTGCGCCAGGATCGCCACCCGATTGGTGCCATTGGCCACCGGACCCGGCATGCCCAGCAGCAGTACCATGATAGGCATGACCAGCAGGGAGCCGCCGCCCGCAAGTACGTTCATAAAGCCGGAAACCAGACCAGCGATCAGGAGGAGTAGGGTGTACCAGAGTTCCATGAAGATAATGCTTTCCCGGCGTCGTGACGCCATTGCGAATCCCGACCTAAACCCATGGCCGTGGAAATGAAGTCCGCATCTTAGCACCACAAGCCGGGGCGGGGAAAATCGGTGGTGGATCTTCCTTTAACTTCTGGCCTGTCCGTGGTAGGCTGATTCTCACGCTTGAAACAGCGCGGAACCAGGAAAGGTCGTATATCATGGGGTATTTTCAATGGACGAAATACGTATTCGCCCTGCTTGGCGTGATACTGCTTTGCACCGCCTCGGCACGGCAGCCAAACATCGTGCTGATTATGGCCGACGATATGGGCTATGAGTGCCTGGGGGTCAATGGGAGTACTTCCTACGAGACGCCCCGGCTGGATGGCCTCGCCGCCGCCGGCATACGCTTTCGCCAGTGTTACAGTCAGCCCCTTTGCACACCCTCCCGCGTGAAAATTATGACGGGCCAGTATAATTTCCGGAACTACAAGCGCTTTGGCCATTTAGAACGGGACCAGAAGACCTTCGCCCACGCCCTCAAAGCCGCGGGTTACCAGACCGCTATTGCAGGGAAATGGCAACTGGGCCATGACAAAAGCTTGCCGGCTCACTTCGGTTTCGATGAGTATTGCCTGTGGCAGCTCAGCTATGAAAAAAAACAGGGCGAGCGTTTTGCCAATCCCCTTATCGAGCGCAACGGGGAGACCCTCCCGCGCGACGAAGCGGTCTATGGCCCTGATGTCTTCGCGGACTTCGCCTGCGACTTTATGACGCGCAATCAAGAAACGCCCTTTGTGCTCTACTACCCCATGGTCTTGGTTCACAACCCCTTTGTACCCACGCCCGACAGCCCGGATTGGACCGAGGACCGCCACAAGGATGCGCCCCGTTATTTCGCCGATATGATGACCTACACCGACAAGGTGGTGGGGCGTCTCGTGGACCACGTGGCTTCGCTGGGACTCGCCGAGGACACCATCTTTCTCTTCACCGGGGACAATGGCACCAACCGAAAGATTACTTCGAGGATGGGGGAGCGGGTTATCCCCGGGGGAAAGGGTAAAATGACGGATGCCGGAACTCGGGTGCCCTTGGTGGCGTACTGGCCCGGGGTGATTCCGGGGGGAGGAATTTCCGACGAACTGGTCGGCTTTGAGGATTTCTTTCCAACCCTGCTGGAATTGGCTGGCCAGAAAGAGTACCGGGGTAGTGCCCTCGATGGGCGCAGCTTCCTTCCCCTGCTTCGCGGGGAAATAGCAAAAGACAAACCCTGGCTCTACTGTCACTATGATCCCCGTTGGGGAAAAAGCAGTGCGTGGCGGGGGCGCTCTGCCCGGACCACGCGCTACAAACTCTTCGCCGATGGCCGATTTTATGATGTCGAGACCGACCCGGAAGAAGCCCGCCCCCTGGCAATGTCGACCCTGGATTCATCTGCCCGGGAAATCTATGAGCAGTTGAATGCAGTACTTGCGAACATGGCGCAGCAGGGGAGTGTACTCAGCGACGATGGGAAGCCCACGCCCTGAGGCCCCCCCGAGAGGGGGCGTGCCGCCCCCCTCGGAGCACAGGAAATCCCTTGTTGACCCGGCGCTTTCTATCTTCGGCCCGCCCGGGCTGCTTGCCCTGTGCAACGCCCATTCGCTAGACTGCCTGTTCCGCCCCCTTGGGCGTCTGACCCGCTCCATCCCCATGCCCCGACACGGTGACTCACTTCAATATGACCCACGACGAATTCGAAAACTACGACGATACGGAAGAAAAAGACTACGAAGGCCTCTATGACGCCCAGTTGTCCTTGCCCCTGCCCTTCGTGGAGGCGCCCGAGCCCTTTACCACGGTGCTCAAACGAAACGGACGGGAAGAACCCTTCGATCGGAACAAGATCGCCAACGCCATCTTTCAGGCCGCCCATTCCATTGGGGGCACCGATCAGGATCTGGCCCACAGCCTGGCCCGTGCCGTCACGATTTACCTCACCAAACAACTGGGTAGCCATGTGCCTACGGTGGATCATATCCACGATGCCGTAGAACGTGTGCTGATTCAGATGACCCATATTCGAACGGCATTTGCCTATGCCCGCTACCGCGATCGGCGCGCCCGTATCCGGCGGCTCCGCGAAGGCGATATGCGGCTGCTCCTGGGGGAACTGCAGGAGGCCCGCGTGGATGAAGGGGAAGCCGAAACCGCAGTCGGGCGTAACCTCTTCGTTCGAACCAGTGAAGATTCCCTGCTCTCCTGGAACCGGGACCGCATCGTTGAGGCCCTCGTTCGGGAGACCGGGCTGGACGAATCAATGGCCACGGTGGTGGCGACGGAAGTGGAGCAACAACTCGATTCTGCCCACATAGAAAACCTCACCACCTCCCTGGTCCGGGAGTTGGTCGCCGCGCGGCTGGTGGCCCACGGACTCAGTGAATACCGGGATCGCCATCGTCGTCTTGGTGTGCCGCTCTACGATTGCGAGCGCATCATTCGTGGCCTCACCGACGCCACCGTGGGGCAGGACCCCATCGCTACGGACCGGGTCCTCGCCGGGGCCGTCAAGAAAGAATATGCCCTGACGCAGATACATGCGCCCCACGTGAGCGACGCCCACCTGACCGGCGCCATCCACCTGCACGACTTGAGCCAGCCCGATCGGCTCCATCAGGTGACCCTGTCACCAGGGATGATCGCGGCCTTTGGCGTGGGGATTCCCGGTGCACCGGATTTCGCCTCGCCGCCCCGCAATGCGGCCACCTTTCTCGCCCAGATGGCAAAGGCCACGGGCATCTATCAGGCCTGCGTATCGGGACCCCTCCAGTGGGACGCGGTCAATTTCCATTTCGCGGCTTACGTGCGCGAGTTGACGCCCGATGAACTGGGCCAGTTTGCCCAGATGATGGTATACGAGTTCGCGTATCGGGCCCTGGCCCACGGCGGCGATGGGGAAGGTACGGAGTTGCGCTTCTATTGGTCGGCCCCCGAGCACCTGGCGGACGCCAAGGTCGTGGGGCCAGAGGGCATCGTGCCCGACTGCACCTACAAGGAGCTCGAACACGCCGCCCAACAATTGGCCTGGAAGTTTCTCGACGTCCTCGCCGCCAGCAGCGGGCTGCCGGTCATTGCCCCTCGGATAGGAATTTGTCTGAGCACGGGCTTCTTTCAGCAGCCCGGAAGTGAGGCGTTTCTGGCCAAAGCCGCGACCATGGTCGAGGAAGGCTGGCCGGTTTCCTTCTATTTCCGACCGGAAGAGACCCACGCCGACTATCTTCCATGGGAACCCCTTCGGGCGGTCTTTCACAATGTATCGCTGAACCTGCCCCGCATCGCCTATGCGACCGGTAAAGAAACGGCCTTTCTTGAAGCGCTGGACCAGCGATTGGGGGTCGTGTTCCGCGGTCTTTCAGAACGCTATGAATTCCTGGAAGGCTTGATGGACCGGGGCGCCGCCGGCCCCCTGGCCTTACTCTCGCTCAAGGGCAGCGATGGGCCGGTCTTTGATATGACCAGGATGCGAGGGTATGTGTCGGTATGCGGTCTTAATGAGGCGGTAAAGTGCCTTTTTGGCGTCGAGATGCACGAGAGCCCGGAAGCCCGAAGCCTGGGCGCCAACATCATGGAACGGCTCCACCTTCAAGTGGAACTGGAGCAAAAGCGCCGGCGCGTCGGCGTGCGTATCGCGGGCGAATCACGAATGCAGGTCCGGCAGCGTTTTGCAGAATCCGATCTTTTAAAATACCCAAAAACATCAAAAACAACTATAAACTTCGGAAAAAAGCGGGACAGCATCGGCTATACTTCCGGGGTTGCGCTCCACTACGATCGCGGACTGAGTCCCTTCGAAGCCCTCCAATATGAAGGGGAGTTCCACGAGTCCATGGAGGGGGACCACATTGCCACGGTATCCCTGCCCGATACGGGGATGACGGGAGAGACCATTGCGACCTTTCTCCGAAAGGCCTATGAGCATTCACCCATCAATGGAATCCGCTTTACCATCGATGATTAAGCCTGATGGTTATTGTTTGTTTTTGTCTTTTGTGCAAAGAAAATCGTGCATTCGCTAAAGTATTCAGCACGGCGTGCCGATGAACGAGTTGGAGTATCAGGTTAGAGGCCAAACAATGGAGGGTTTGGTTATGAACGTGGAAGGATTCCACCCCAACGCGGTTCCCGTCGGTTCGCGTCGTCCCGTAGACACGCCAACGACTGCCGCATCCGCCAAGGAGGCAAGACACGCCTCCGCCGCGAGTCCTCAGGACGTTGAACGGGTCACCGCCGTCTTGAGAGATACCTATCAGCACGTCGAGTTGCCATCGGACGATGACGTCGTCTATGGCGATGGCGGTGCCAGCCGAAACCGGTCCGGCTCGAAGGAAAGCGATCCCATTTCGGCGGAACCCGTCGGTGCCGAGATTGTTGATCTGGAAACGGTTGTTCAGGCCCGCGGGTTGCCCTTGCTACCCGAGAAAGCGCGCCAGAGTGTGCTTGCCCAGGACATACTTCGTGCCTACGACGCGGTTCGGGCCGATGCACAACCGGGCGCCATCACCCCGCAAGAAGACGGATTCAATACCCTGGGATAGGGGCTGCTGCCTTCGGAAGCAGAAAAAGGCCGGATAGGTGGATACCTACCCGGCCATGAAGGCAGCGTCTGGACCGCGTTACTTTGCGGCTTTGACCTCGTCTACGATGGCCATCAGGCGACGGCCATATTCCGTGTAGGAATTGTAGAGTTCGTCGGCATTGTTGGTGGTTTCACCCGTGTGGATGATGGCAGCCAGGTGCGGTTCGATGGAGAAGCCTCCGGCATAGCCTTTGGAAAGCAGGTCGGCAATCGTTTCCTTCACGAAACCCTGACCTTCGCCACAGTAGCAATAGACCGCCTCGCCGTCAACGAGATTGGCGTCCTTGATGTGGACATAGGCAATGTGGTCATAGACCTTCTGGTAGTATTCCCACGCGTCCTGCTTGTAGCTCACGGGGTTCCCCGTGTCATAGACCACTTTGAGCGCCGGGCTGTTGACTTCTTCCAGCAGGATGTTGCTGTTGTCCGCCGACAATCCGCCCCAACCGCTGCAGTTTTCATGGGCGAGGGTAATACCGCCGTCTTCCGCGATTTTGGCCAGGGTCTTCATGCGGGCGATGGCTTCTTTGCGCCAGGTCGGCTCGTCAATGGGGTTTTCGGGGTCGTTGGGGTAGCTCATGACGCGAATGAACTGGGTGCCCAGCCGTTTCATCCGGGGAATCGCCTGCTTCAGATCATCAATGTCGATTTGGGCGTCACAGGTAATGGGACGTGCCCAGTTGGCGATGGCGCTGCCGAAACAGGAAACTTCCATTTCGGCTTCCTGGACGGCGGCCACGACGGCGTCAAAATCGGCGTCGCTGAGCTGGGTAATATTGTTTCCGTCCACCATGCGCAATTCCAGGTGCTTCCAACCCAATTCCTTGTGGGCCTTGATCTGGGTGGCGATGGGCTGACCGGCTTCGTCACTAATACCGGAGAAAAACATAGTTAATTCCTTGTGGTTCTTGTGAGATTTACGTGGCAATGTTCAGGTGGAAATCAGTTAGTCTTCCACATATAGTACAACCTGTTTCCCCTCGAGGCCTGAGTAAGCCCCATTGGGGACGCGGATGATGAGCTCTGTCGCTTCGTCCCCCCCGACCGATACATCCAGACGATGTTGTCCCTCTTTGTGGGACTGGCCCCGTCGAATTCCCTGTACCTTGCCCCGGATGGCCACCCGAGTTGGCGGGGGTGGGGGATCCGAGGCCCCCCGATGGACCCGGTCCAGCGGGGAAGAGGCGCCAACTGGCTCAATGTATTCTCGAAAGTCATCGGGCACGTCACCATCTCCTGAAGGAATTGCCGGGAGACGGCCCTGTGTGAACGTACCGTCTCGAAGGACATTTTCCTAACGTATACGGGAAATCTGTTATTGGGGGGTACTCCTCAAACCTATCAGCTTTACCGCAAAGATGCAACGTTGGGCTTCGCAGGGCCTCGAAGGCCGATTCGATTTAACGAACCAGGCCGGCCTCAACCGTATCGCGGGTTTTCCTGTCGGTCAGGGCCTCAATCAGCGCGAGGGCAAAATCCATGGCCGTACCCGGACCCCGGGATGTGATTATTTTGCCGTCGATTTCCAGGGCGCTACCGGTATACTGTATGGCAGGAAAGTCCTCGCCATTGATGAAACCCGGATAGGCGGTAACCCGTTTGCCCTCCAGGAGACCGGCCTTCGCCAACACGCGGGGGGCGGCGCAAATCGCGGCAACAAAGCGCCCCGTCGCCGCAAAGTGCTGGATCGTGTCGACAAGCAGCGGGCAGTCTGCCAGATTATCGGCGCCCGGTAAGCCGCCGGGGAGGGCAATCATATCCAGATCATCAATGCGGACCGCATCCTCCAGCGTCGTATCGGGAAGGATGACGAGTCTCCGGCTTGCGACGACGGGATCGGCGTCCAATCCCGCGGTAACCACTTCGATATTGGCGCGTCGCAGCAAATCGATGATCGTAACCGCTTCAAGTTCTTCGCATCCGGGGGCCAGGGGTACCAGTACCTTGGGCATGGGTCAATGCGTCTCCTTCTTGAAATGGGATAGTGCGTTGCGGGGTGTTCTGAGCACCGATCATACCATTGCGGGGGCAGGAGGCGAAACCTTTCGGGCACCGGGCACATTTATACACTCGGTCAGAACGTGTTAGACTGCGGAACTTTCCAAGGCCAACAGGAACGACTATGAAGTACCAACGATTGATACATCTGGGGCGAGTTGCCCTCGCGCTTTTACTGTTGATGGCAGGAGCCACCGCCCACGGGCTGGAGGCAGGGGCCGCCAAGGTGCGCCTGACCATGCCCGCTGGCACGCCCCTCGGTGGCGATGCGGATAGACAAGGCGTGGCCGCGCTGGGAGAACATGATCCCCTGTGGAGCCGTGCCCTCTTCCTGAATGACGGTGAAAACCAGGTGTATGTGGTTACGCTGGATCTCCATCACATTCCCCGTGCGCTGCGGGCCCGGGTACAGGATCTCTCCGAGTCGATGACGTCGGGGGACAAGGTCTTCCTCACCGCAACCCACACGGGAAACGGACCGGGTGGCCTGGAAGAGGGGTTGGCCCGGCGTTGGGCCAATGGCCGCTATCAGCCGGATTTGTTGGAAAGCCTCGCCATGGCGGTGGTGGATAGTATGCGCGGTGCCCAGGAAGTTGCCCAGCGCGCCACCTTGGGGTTCGGCACGGCCCGTCAACAGGTCCTGTCTGTGAATGCGAACGACCCTGATGGCCCCATTGACGACCAGATTGGCGTGGTTCGGGTAGACAACGCCGACGGGCAGGCCCTGGCCATCCTGACCAACTTCTCTGCCATGCCGCGGCTGGTACCGGATTCGCACCGGTTTTACTTTTCCGCCGATTATCCGGGAGCGTACTACGCCCAACTGGAGGCCCTTTCCGACCCGGGGTGTGTGGCCATGTTTTTGCCCGGTGCGGTGGGGGGACAGACTTCAATCAATCCGGAAGGTACCAGCGGCTGGGCGGCCATCGAGTCGGTCGGACGACTGCTTGCCGTGCGGACCAAAGAGGTGGCCAATCGAATGACCTTTCGGGATGCGAAGGTCAATACGTATTACGCGGAACTGACCTTGCCCGAAACGGTTGCCGGGGCCTTTGTGCCCGAGGAAACGGTCTTACAGGCCCTCAAACTGGATGAGCTGGTACTCCTCTTTGTACCGGGTATTCCCAGTGTAGACGTTGGACGGGCGCTGCAGAATGAGGTAAAGCGGCAAGGCCTGGAGATGGCCTTTGTGGTGGCCGCCTCTAACGACGATATTATGAACATGGTCTCGCGGGACGAATTCTTTCAGGGGAGGCCGGAGGCCCAACGGCACCACTATGGTCCCCAGATGACCACCTGGCTCGAAGAGAATGTGGCCGCCTTGCTCCGTGGTGAACGGGCACCCGTGGTCCAGCCGGTCACGGAGTTGGCCACTTCCGATTCGGAATATGCCATCACCTTGCGTGGCACGGGCCGGGAGCGGGGGATGCAACAGGGCCAGCAATTTGGCGCGGCGCTCAACGCCCGGTACACACAGGCCGTCCTGGCGGCTATCCGCTCAGATGAGTTGCGCCCCGACGCACCATTGTGGTCACACTGGCCCGCCTTCCTCGATGCAACGCCTATCGCATTGCCCGCGTTGGCCAGTGGGATTCGGCCCTGGCTGCGAGACGCGCAGGCCGACACCCTGGCCGCATTGGAAGGCATGGCCTCCGGTGCTTCCATGCCCTTTGACGCCGTCTGGTTGACACAGAATGCCCATGTACTGCGCCGTCAAGGTGAAGAAGCGAAATGGTTTCAGGCGCCCTTGGGTACCATGGTCGCCGTGCTCGGTGACCGCGCGGGTGCCGACGGTACGGTTATTGGCGTGAACCTGGATTGGCCCACGGAAGAACAGCCCGTGGTGAGCACCGTGCTTCCCGCAGACGGCCTCGGCTATGTCGAGATCGGCTTTGGTTGGCACCTGGGCACCCACGTCGGCATGAACGAGGCCGGGGTCACGGTTGCCCTGCTGGAACTGGGAATCCCCGAGGACGGGGCAGCGGCCGGGCTTCCTGTATCCCTGGTGCTTTCGGAAATCCTCCAGCGGACCCGGGATTTTGACGCGGCACTCGCGCTGCTGCGGGAGCGCACCGGCACGCGGAGTGGTCGGGTGTTGCTTTCGGGTGCCATGGCAGACGGCTGGAAAACGGCGGTCATCGCACTTGGCAGTACGCTGTCCGTGCGCACGGAATCGGAGGGCGTCCTGTTGGGGGTCGACGCGACCCGGGAAGGCGCGAACGATGCGACCCGGGAGCGCTATCATTTTGTGACGGACCTCCTCGGGGGAGAGCGTATTGTGGGAACCGATGAACTGGCACAGAGTCTCGTGACCGGGGACCCGGAAGATACAGGGCGCTATCACGTCTGGAATAACGACACCCGCTACAGCGTCGTCATGGTCCCGGGGCGACAACTGCTCCAGGCATCGCTGGCCGACGAAGGCCATCAGGCGGGCTCCTATGAAACATATACGGTGAAACGAGGCAGTTCCAATGAGTGAGGCGATCCGGAGTTATCGGCCCCCCCGCGGTGCAAGTTATGACGGACCTTCCCGTCCGAGAGGCTTTATTCGCTCGGTTGTGTTCCTGGCGATGGTGCTGGGTTTCCTGTGGTTAATCTGGACAACGCGAGACAACTGTCCCGTGGAACGGGTGATTCCCCAGAATCAGAGTTTCCATTTTCAGGTGCCCGATCTGCTGACCACCCGTCAGGAAGTGGCCCAGTCTCCTATCTGGGATACGGGCCTCGTTCCGGCGCAATACGAAGCGGTTCCCAATTGGATTGGTACCAGTTTCGGGTATCCGGATTGGGTGTTAAACAACCTGGTTTCGGACGCCTGCTATGTGTCGGGCACCGATTTGAGCGGGTTTTCGGATCTTCTGGTGGTGACCCGCATGAGTCGGGTGGGCTGCCTGCTGGAGCGCTATCACCGCTTTATTGACGAGATCGAAGATGAGTTCGCCGGGGGCCTGGAGCTCAGAAAGCTGAAGGGGGTAGATTTTTATTACGCCGTTCGCGGGCGTACCCTTATCTTCAGTCCTTCCCGCGATGCTATCGTGCGGGCACTCACCCTTCGTGAAGAGGACGCCCTGGCCTCGCTGGAGACGGCCGGAATGGACGGCTCCGAAGATATGCGCGGCCGTATCGTTTTCTCGCAGGAGGACGGCGTGGGGCACTACGTGGAACGCCTCGATTGTCGTCTTGACGTCACCGCGGAATCCATCGTGTTTCGCAGTGAGAGTCTCCTGAAAGCCGCCTGGCGCGGTCCTCTTGATTCGTTGCGTCTGGGAAGTCCGGCGGCCTCGATCCAGGTGCCTCAGGCGGGGGGATTCCTCCTTGCCGGTGAGTTTGGCGTACCCCTGGCCCAGGTGTGGCAAACGGTGGACGGACTGGCAGGGGGCGTCATGTCGGAATCCGCTGCAGGGTGGGGTTTGTTGGACCAGCTTTCCCCCACCGAGCGTAGCGTCCTAGACCCGGTGTTGGCCGAAGTGGCTGGGAACCTCGGCACCGGCTTCAGCCTGCGTGCGGAGGGCTTTGATCTCGATGGCATGTTGCCCTTGCCCCTGCTCAACCTCGCTGTTCAACCCACCGACGTGGGGCAGCAGGTGCTCTCCGAAGTGCCCGTAGCCCTTACGCCCGATCTCTTTCCCCAGAATGGTGTGCCCTACACCCGCGAAGGTTCTGCGGTAACGCGCTTCCCGCTCGGGTGGGGTGACCGGGTCGAACCGAGCGTGTTCCAGCGGGGGGGACGGGCCCATGTAACACTTCATCCCGCCCACGTTGCCTTGCTGGCATCCGGCGAGCAGGCGGAGGCCCCGGTAGAAGGGGCTGGCCATCTCTACCTCCGTCTTCGTCCCAGTGAATTGATCGGGGCGTTTCATGACGGCCTGTTGCTCTATGCGTCTGAAGGGTTGATCCCCGGCCATACCGCAGGAACGCTTGAATCCATGTTGCAGGCGGCACAGGCTGCGTCGGAGCAAATTACCGAACTTCAAACCCAGCTGAGCTACGACGATGGGCTCTTTTCCGTGGCGCTGCGACTCGACCTGGCGGCTACCGCGGAAGTCGCCGAGTAAACGGTCAGGGCGCCAGTACCGAGCCAACGGCGGTGATGGCCTTTTCCAGGTCCCGGTCGGAGATGTCCCGGTGGAACACGACCCGGATCGCCTGGGGACCCGTCGCGAGACAGCGGACGCCGGCCTCTGCCAGCCGTGCAACCGCGTGTTCCGCGTCCTCCGCATACATAAAGAGAATGTTGGTGGGAGAGGGGCGGAGGAATCGAATTCCTCGAGACTCCAGTTCGGTGCGAAAGGTGCGGGCCCGACGGTGGTCTTCAGCCAGGTCGTTTACGTGATGGGCCAATGCATGGTGCCCCGCCGCAGCGAGGACGCCTGCCTGACGCATGCCGCCGCCGAGTTGCTTGCGAATGCGCCGCGCCCCATGAATGGTCTTGGCATCACTTACCAGTAGCGAGCCCACGGGCGCCCCAAGGCCTTTCGAGAGGCAGAAACTCACCGAGTGACAGGGGGCTGCAAGGGCCTCCACGGCGACTTCCTGGGCAACCGCCGCGTTGAAAATACGCGCACCATCACAGTGCAGGCGAAGTCCGGACTCCCGGCAGCGCGCTGCGATAGCGGCCACCTCCTCCGGAGCGTAACAGGCGCCTCCGCCCAGGTTTGTCGTGTTCTCGATGCTTACCAGACTCGTTAAAGAGAAGTGGGGATCGTCCTTTTGCACGATGGCCTCTTCAATGGCTTCTGCCGACAGCTTGCCGTCGACACCCGGGAGGAGGCGGGGGAGCAGTCCTCCAAATCGCGCGAAATTTCCCCCTTCAAAGCGGTAGGGGTGGGCATCTTCGCAGAGAATGACCGTGTCGCCGGGGCGGCTCTGGGCCACGAAGGCCACGAGATTGGCCATCGTTCCCGAGGGCAGGAAGAGGGCTTCTTCGTGGCCCAATAGGGCTGCCGCCGCCGCTTCCAGCCGGTTTACCGTGGGGTCTTCGCCAAAAACATCGTCGCCCACATCGGCAGAAGCCATGGCGGCGCGCATTTCCTCGGACGGGGTAGTCAGGGTGTCACTTCGGAGGTCAATCATAGGTGCCTTCTATATAAGTGCTTTGTTTTGAATGGATTAGACTGATCGTTGGGAAAATTCTAACGGGCGCTGCCCACGAAAGGCAAGGAAACTATTTTGTGTTCTGTCCCTAACAAAAATTGATGCCAGAGCTTATGAGATGCTAACATTTCGCGGTGCCAACCAGACGGGCCAACTTCTCCTCCGTTCATCGGTCTGACTTATTTTCAGACAGTTAAGGGCAATTTCGCCTTCAACCAACGTGTATTTTGGGTACTTTGAATGATTCCCTCCTCCTCACATTCCTATTTGCGAATCGCTGGCATGATGCTCTTACTCATCGTGGGGGGATGGTTGGGTTCGGGCTGTAGCAATTCCGAGCCGGTTGAACCGGACAAAATCAGCCTGGACAAACATGCCCCCGGCAACCACCAGGTGGCGCTCTATGGTGAAACCCTGCCCAAGCCCTTTCGCGTCGTTGTGGAAGGCGCGGTCCGTCCAGGACTCCTGGGCGGGAAAGGTTCTCGCGGGGTGGCGGTCGGCAAGACGGTCCGTTTCGAAATTGAAAACCCCGGTAATGGGGCAAAATTTGAAGAATCCGGAAAGCCCGTTGTGGATGTTGTTACCGACTCCGCCGGTAGTGCACGGGCCCTTCTCCGCGTCGGTCAACTACCGGGGGACATAATCGTACGGGCCTTTCTGCCAGAGTACCCGGACCTCGGGCAGGTGGAATTCCGCGCGGTGGCGGGGATTAAGCGCATCGGCGAGCAACTGGAAAGTAATACCGGCGGAAGTGTGGGGTCTTTTGGTCTGGAACTCATCGAGCCCGATGGCCGTCCCGCCGAAGGGGTGGAAGTAAGTTTCCGGGTCGTGGGCAACGGTGAAGGCGCCAAGGTGAAATCCGAGCGTGTCTTCAGTGACGAAGAAGGCCGTGCGGAAACGACCTGGACGCTGGGCACCAAGATTCAACGGTACTTTGCCGATGTGGAAGTCATCGACAATCGGACCAACGTGGGGCCGAATGAGCGCTTCAATGTGCGCAGCATAACCTTTGAGGCGATGGGAACCGATAGCCGACAGATGGCGATTGTGTTGTTTGGCGGGTTGGCAATTTTTATCTTCGGTATGAAGCTTATGTCAGAGGGCCTGCAGCGCATGGCCGACCGGCGCCTCAAGAGCTTCCTGCAGTTTATGACGCGGAATCGGGCCATGGCCGTGCTCGCGGGCACCGTCATGACCGCCATGGTACAGTCTTCCAGCGCGACCACGGTGATGACCGTCGGGTTCGTGAACGCCGGGTTGATGACCCTTCAGCAGGCGATCGGAGTGATTTTTGGCGCCAATATCGGTACGACGGTCACGGCCCAGATTATCGCCTTCAAGTTGGACTCCCTCTCCTATCCGGCCATTGCCATTGGCCTGCTTTTCATGATGTTCTTTAAAAAGCAGAACTGGAAATTCTTTGGCCAGGTCTTGCTGGGCTTCGGATTGCTTTTCCTCGGAATGAAGACCATGGGCGGCATTTTGAAACCCCTTCGTTACAGCCCGGAATTCCAGGCCTGGTTTCAGCTCTTCGATTGCACGCCGGTAGATGGTGGCATGATTCCCGCCGGGAAGGCGCTCATGTGTATTCTGATTGGCACGATCACCACGGTGGTGGTGCAATCCAGTTCGGCCACCGTCGGGTTGGTTCTCGCGCTGGCCAGCCAGGGGCTAATCGGATTCCACACGGCCGTGCCCCTCATCCTGGGGGACAACATCGGTACCACGATTACTGCCAACCTGGCGGCCATCGGCACCAACCGGAATGCCCGCCGTACGGCGCTGGCCCACACCCTGTTCAATGTTTTTGGTGCCGCCTATATGTACATCCTGCTTTTTATTCCCTTATGGGGCGGTCAACCGGTCTTTCTCGGGTTTATCGACTGGCTCACACCCGGCGCCGTGTTCCACGGAGAAAGTGAAAACCTGTTGCGCCACGTGGCCAACGCCCACACGGTCTTCAATATCTTTAACGTGCTGCTCTTCGTGGCCTTTACGGGCGTGATGGCACGGGTCTGTATGTTCCTCATTCCGGTGCGCGAGTCTGAACGGGACTCGGTCTTGCAATATCTGGAGCCCAAGTTATTGACCGCGCCCGCGATCGCCCTTCAACAGGCCGTAAAAGAAGTCCTGTTTATGGTGCACAAAGGCCAGAAGTCCATGAATGAATCGTGCGACTTGCTTTGCGAAGACAAAGAGGGGCTTATCCAGTCCATCCTGGCCCGCGAAGATGTCATAGATAAGCTGCAGCACGAAATTACCGGCTATCTGGTGGAGCTTTCGCGCACGAACCTGGATCCAGACGAGTCGGCCCTTATTCCCGCGCTGGTTCACGCCGTGAACGACGCAGAGCGACTGGGCGACCACGCGGAGGCCCAGGTGGAGCTGCACCGCCTGTTGAAGGAAAACAGCCTGAAGCTCTCGGAAGAAGATCGCGCCGGCATTCGGGAGTTTCAGGAAAACCTGAACGCCGAGTTTGAGACCATCTATCAGATGCTGGAGCAGGGCGACGCGGCGAGTGTGGAGGAGGCCGTGCGTATCCATGAGCGCCTCAAGACCCTGATGAAGCGTCTGACGGATGACCATGTGAAACGTCTTGACGCGGGCGGTGGCGAAGTCCAGACCGGGGTGATTTACCTGGACGCCCTGGCGCACTTGGAGCGGGTGGGGGATCACCTGGTGAATATTGCCGAGCGTTCCAGCCGAATCCTCGTCGTGACGGATGTCCGCTCCTAGGCGATTCGGCTCCCCGTTGGGGGAACTTTAATCTGGAAACCCTGTCACGTATGATAATCAGCGCGCCTTCGGGCGCGCTTTTTTTATGTCTACGGAGGTGTGCGCACGTGTCCAGAAAAAAGAAAATTCTCATTGCCTTGTTGACGACGCCCGTCGTGGTGGCGGTACTCTTTGTCCTGATTATTGGACCCTGGCCCACCTACGGCGACAGCAACTACACAGAACAGGGATACTACCGGGAGGCCAAGGCGGCCATTGCGGCGACCGCCGCGCAGAATTCGTTGTCCTCGGAGCCGGGAAAATTGCAGGCGGGCTGGTCCAAGCGCCTCATTACGCCCCCCGTGGGAACGCCCATGGGCGGGTATTCGGCCCGGCCCGGTGGGAAAGAATCTCAGGGCGTGCGGGATGACCTCTATGTTCGTGCCCTCGCGCTCAGCGATGGACTGGATACGGTCGTTCTGGTGGGCTCCGACATGCTCATCATTCCGCCCAATCTCTCTGACGCGGTGCGGAACGACGTGGCCGCCCAAGCCGGACTGGATGCCCATCAGGTATTGTTTAACGCGAGCCATACCCACTGTGGTCCCGGTGCCTTTATGCCGGGCCTGGCCTCACGCCTGTCGGGTGGTGAGTTCGATCCGGGGCTGGTGCAATTTCTGGTCACCCAGTTTGGCGATGCCATCGTGGAAGCGGCACAGCAATTGGAGCCAGCCGCCCTCGCCTCGGGGAGTGTGGACGCCGAAGCCTATATCCGCAATCGGATGCGGGACGGTGGCACCGTAGACCCGGAGTTGAGTTTTCTGGTGGTCCGGCAGGAGGATGGGGATACCGTCTATCTGAGTAGTTTTTCCGCACACCCCACGATTTTCGGGGGCGACATGATGGAATTCAGTGCCGAGTACCCCGGTGAACTTATGCGTCATATTGAGGGCGAGACCCGCCATGACGCCCAGTATCTCGGCGGTGCCGTGGGCTCCATGGGCCCCCAGGCACCCCAGGCAGAAGATGCCGCGAGTCGAGTGGTCGCCATGGGACAGGGCCTGGCGGAGTTGATTCTCGCGAATGACGACGCGCTGGTATTTAATACGCATCTGGATATCGCCTCGGTGGGCGTGCCCGTGGGCATGCCGCCTTTTCAGGTCCGCCCTCTGGAAGACAATACCCACTGGCGCCTGTCACCTGTTGCGGCACGCCTCATCGGACTGAAGCGAGAAGGGTGGATTCACAGCGTGCGTGTGGGTGATTTGTTCTTCGTGGGGATGCCTTTCGACTTTAGTGGCGAGACCAGTGTGGCGTGGAAGGCCTGGGCGGCGGCACAGGGTCTCGATCTCTGGACCCTCAGTTTTTGCGCCACCTATTGTGGCTATTTCTCGCCCGATGAATACTATCTTGAGACGCCGCTCAACTATGAGACGGGCGCTATGAGCTGGTTTGGCCCCAACGTGGAGGCCTACTTTACGGAATTGTTTCACGAAACCGTAACCCACTTGCAGGTGAATGAAGGGACGAATTGATTTGAGTGAAGTAGAACAACGGGGCCCCGTTGCCGCGGCGGTAAAGAAATCTACCCTCCGTCTGTGTGGCGGCGGATTTCTGCTCATCGGTATGGCGCTGATTGGGTTGTTTGTGTTGGATGCCGTGGAGCAGCGTTGGCTTGCGGAGACACCGTGGCATGGGGCGATCCGCACGGTGGATTACACGATAGACGATGCAGAAGCCATCACGGTGTGGAGTTGGGAACTGACACCGCAGCAGAGCGTGGGGGACAGCGAACTTGCCCAGACGGTGCAACGTGATCTTCTGCGCATGATTGACCTGGAAAAGAAGGCCCCGGAACAGTTGCGGGAGGAGTCGCCTGTGGTGGCCCTGTCTTCGACGGATATGTTGGATGAGGCCCTACTGCCCCGTGCGCGGCTGGTCATGTTTGCCGGGGATGCTACCGTATTTGAGCCTGTGCTGGATTCGGGACGTCTTCCGGTTCCCGGACAGCCGGAAGTCCTGGCGGGACCGTTGCTCTCTGAGCGCCCCCTGGAACTGAATGGGGTGACCTACACGGTGGTAGGGCGTCTGCACCCCTATGTCTCGGGTTTTGTAAAGACCTTTGTCATGCCGGAGGACGAAGCGCTCCGCACGGCCTTGAGTGCTTCCCATAGCATGGACACGGGAACGGTTCACCTGACCGGAGCAGCGCGGGTCGCCGAGCTCATTCCCGTCCCAGAGGAAGAGGGAGACAGCGTGCTGCCCGTTGTCTACGGCGGTCAGCCCATGACCCGTGGAGATATCGCCTGGGGGGTGTGGGGGGCGCTGCTGGTGGTGGCGATTGGCGCAACCTGTTGTTTCATGGGGCTCTTTCGCTATCTGACGCTATGGAACCTTGGATTTTTCAATGTGGTGTTCCAGGAGATCGAGTTGCGACGCCGCCTGCTCTGGAGTCTCCATGTTACACTGTTCGGTGCCTTTTTCTGGGCCATGGCCGTGGGCATGCAGGATGTGGAGATGAACTACCTTTTTACGGAGTTTGCCTCCCATGAGTTTACTGAAGGGGGGCTCCAATATGTGGGCGATGCCTACAAGTCGGGTAACATTCCCCGCGCCGCCCAGGCCACCTTCCAGAACAACTTCATCATGCAGACCGTCATGTTGGGGGCCTTGCCCTCACTGCTCTTGCTTGGCGTGGGGGTGCTCAAAACCTTTGCCAGCTTCGTGGTGGTGGGCTTTGCCATGGCACCCGTCTGGTCGGGCACTGCGTCGGGTATGACCTATCACGCCATTACCCTGGCACTGGAACTGCCCCCGTACGTGCTGGCAGCCTTTGGGATGCTCGTCTGGGCTATCGCAGCCGCCCGGTTCGTCTGGTCCCCTGTGCAGGTCTGGTACCTCGGGGATAAGGCCGCGGAGGTCCCGGTTATCGAAGAGGCCGCGCGCCAGTTGCCCCGGGCCTTTTTGACCCTGGTCGGCACGGTGGCCATAGCGGCGGTATTTTTGTATGTGGCGGCCTGGTATGAAGCCACCACCCTGATACTCCTTCGCTGAAGTCACCTAAAGCGGTCATTTGCGCCTTGTTTTAATATGGTTAGGGAAATTTTTCGCGGCAGGTGAGCTTGTTTCCACCGCTTGCTGAATTGTAGAGTGGAGATTCCATTTACATGTTGCGGCCATACGGCGTGCGCTGAATGGGGCGGGCTTCCAGTTACCGCCCTGACGCCGTATCCCACACAATCCAACCTATGCAGGAGAACACACATCATGAAGATCAAATTCACCGCTAGCCTCGCCCTGTTGGCCCTGGCCATGGTGCCCGCGCAACTCGCATCGGCACACTGCCAGGTTCCTTGCGGTATCTATGGTGACGAAACCCGCTTCACCATGATGGAAGAGCATATTACGACTATTGAAAAGTCGATGAACCAGATCAACGAGCTTTCGGCGGCGGGCGACAAGAACTACAACCAACTGGTCCGCTGGGTCAACAACAAAGAAACCCATGCCGACGAGCTGACCGATATCGTCACCTATTATTTCCTCGCCCAGCGCATCAAGGCCGATGCCGAAAAGTACGAAGAGAAGCTCAAGGCCCTGCACGGCATCATGGTTTCCGCCATGAAGGCGAAGCAGACCACCGATCTCGCCAATGTGGCCAGCCTGAAAGAAGGCGTGGCGACCTTCCGCGCCCTCTACGTGGGTAAAGACGCCTTGGCCCATCTGCAGGAAGATCACGGTCCCGATCACAAGGAAGAAGTGAAGCTTTCCAAGGCGACCGTCGAAGCGGGTTGCGCCACCTGCACCTACAAGATTGCGGGCGTAAGAGGCTGCAAGACCGCCGTTAAAGTGGCGGGCACGGCCTACCTCATGGGTGGAACGCCCGTGAATGCCCACGCTTCCGGACTCTGCAAGAAGCCCCGCACGGCCGAAGTCTCTGGCGAAGTCGAAGGTAAGCTCTTCGTCGCATCCGCCTTCGAGTTTACCGACAAGTAATAAATACAGCGCTACGCTTGTCCGTTTATGAGATAAACCACCCCAACGTGATTGGGGTGGTTTTTTGGGTTCATGGGCAATAAGTGGGGAGGATTTATTCGACTCTACAAGTGCCGGATGTGCCGCGCGCTCAGGTACTCCCGTTCAGGCGAAGGGGCGATTGCTCTAGTGGTATTTCCGGACTGCGCACGAACCGGGAATACCGGATCGCGCGGCACGATTGTTGGGTTTCGTTTCTTTCTGTGGTGGGAGTTTTCGAGGGTACCGACGAACTGCCCATGAACCGTTTTGTATCGGCTTACGAGTTATCTGCGAGACTTCCGGCGCGCTATGACATAGCGAAGAAAATCAAAGAGTCCTGCGAAGCGATAGGTGTCGTCGATGTAGTGGGTGACGACATAGAAAGCAAAGTAATACGCCCGCGCGGAGGCCCAGCACATCAAGGCCAGGAGTATTGCTGTGGAAAGGTAGGGCGCGCGCATCCAGACGAGCAGAAAACTTGCCAGGCCGATA
Source organism: Candidatus Hydrogenedentota bacterium (assembly GCA_034669905.1). Lineage (GTDB taxonomy): Bacteria > Hydrogenedentota > Hydrogenedentia > Hydrogenedentales > JAEUWI01 > JAEUWI01. The sequence goes on along the minus strand of JAXMOL010000022.1, from coordinate 87,829 downwards.
AGGAGGAAAAGGCCTGCTTTAGCATACATCCACACGGGGTTCTTGAGGTCCATGCTAAAGAAACGTGTGTGGTCGAACCCAGGCTGACAAGGCGGGGGCGATTGCCTAGGTCGCAGGCATGTCCGCCGTGCTGCCAGTGCGGTAGCCCGCGAGATCGAGGGTGACGTAGCGATATCCCGCCCGGGTGATGCCGTCCACCACGGCCTGTCGAAGCGCCGGATCCAGCATCTTGGGAATGTCCACCGGGTCAATTTCGACGCGGCAGACCGCGTCGTGGTGCCGGGCGCGGTATTGGTGGAAGCCCAGCGCCTTCAATACTTCCTCGGCGGCCTCGACCTTACGGACTTCTTCGGGCACGACCCGGGTTCCTGTGGGGAAGCGGGAGGAGAGACAGGCAAAGGAGGCCTTGTTCCAGGTGGGCAGTTCGCGCACCCGGCTCAGTCGGCGGATTTCTTCTTTCTCCAGCCCGGCGAGGGCCAGGGGGGCCACCACTTCGTGTTCCCGGGCGGCTTTCGCGCCCAGTCGGGTGGGGTCCAGTTGGTCTTCCGTGATTTCGCCATAGGCCAGCACGGAGATGCCGTGCTCCCGGGCGTAGGCATCCATCTGGGTGAAGAGCTCGGTCTTGCAGTAATAACATCGGGTGCCATCGTTCTTCAGGAAGTCCTCGTTCTCAAACTCAGTGGTCTCCACCACCGTCAAATTCCACCCCCGGGACCACGCCAGATCACAGGCCTCGCGCACTTCGGCCCGGGGAATACTCGGGGAGTCCGCCAGGATGAGACAGGCCATATCGCCCAGCATCTCATGGGCGATACAGGACAGATAGGCAGAATCCACACCGCCGGAATAGGCGATAGCGAGTGTTCCGTACCCCGCCAGAAGCGCCTGGAGCTGTGCTTCCTTTTCGAGTACCTGCGAGGGAATGGTCTGTGTGGACATTTCGAATACCTGTGGGGATGGGGATAAGCCTGACTGCTGTTTAGAACTTCATTATAACACGGGCGCGGCCGGGGACTGCACCCAACGATAGGGAGGGTTTTATGTGAAACGCGATGCAGGTACAATGGTGCCCAACATGAGATTACCCCCCTGCAGCAAGGAGTTTTCCAACATGAAAATGTTTTTCCACCGAATTGGCCACTACGGCATGGTGACAATTGTGTTCGCAGCCCTGTCCACCGCCATGGCCGTCGGTCCCTTCGAGTTTCCCGAAGTGACGGGCGAGGCGAAGCCCTGGACCCGGTGGTGGTGGCTCGGCAGTGCCGTGGATGAGGCGAACCTCACCCGAAGTCTCGAAGAGTTTGCCGAGGTGGGGCTGGGTGGCGTTGAAATTACGCCCATCTATGGTATCAAGGGACAGGAAGACCGACACATTGACTACCTGAGCGATGACTGGAAGGCCATGCTCGCCCATACCACCCGGGAAGCCCAACGACTTGGCCTCGGCGTCGACATGCCCACCGGCACGGGCTGGCCCTTTGGTGGTCCGACAGTCACCCTCGATAAGGCCGACATGAAAGTCACCATCGTCACGGTGGACGTAAAGGCCACGGGCGATTCACTCGGAATCCCGGAAGACGGTGTGCTGTTGTCCTTCATCGCCTACGGGGAAGAGGGTGCGGTTCATGATCTAACGGCCACGGTGGTCGACGGAGCGGTAAGCCGATTGGTCCCGGGAGCCGCTACGTACTACGTGGCGTACTATCGTTTTTCCGGTCGGAAAGTAAAACGACCTGCACCGGGCGGTGCCGGGCTGACGGTGAATACTTATTCCAAAGCCGCGTTGGGGGCCTACCTCGAGCATTTTTCCGAGGCCATGGCGGATTATGACGGCTTGCCTCTGCGCGCCCATTTTCACGATTCCTTTGAATACAGCGGAGACTGGGCCCCTGACCTCTGGGAGAATTTTGAGGCCCAACATGGCTACGACCTTCGACACCACCTGCCCGAAATGACGGGCAAAGGGGACCCGGAGCAAATCGCCCGGGTGAAGTCGGACTACCGCGAGACCCTGGCCGCCCAGGTGCGGGAGGCCTTCACCGCGCAGTGGACCAACTGGACCCACGAGCACGGCATGATTACGCGCAACCAGGCCCACGGCTCACCGGGGAACCTGATCGACCTTTACGCCACGGTAGACATTCCAGAGACGGAAATCTTCGGTCCATCCGGATTTCCCATTCCCGGCCTGCGGAAGGACGAGAGCTTCGACAACGAGCCCCCCGATTTGCTCATGCTGAAATTTGCCTCTTCGGCGGCCCATCTCACCGGCAAGCGAAAGGTGTCTTCCGAAACCTGCACCTGGCTCGGCGAGCATTTCCAGGTGGCCCTCTCGCAGGCCAAGCCAGAGGTGGACCAACTGTTGGCGGCCGGTATCAATCATATGTTCTATCATGGTACGCCCTATTCGCCGGACGATGCGGCGTGGCCCGGTTGGCTTTTTTATGCCTCCGTACACTTCGGTCCGACCAACACCTGGTGGGATGATTTTCATGAACTGAACGGCTATATCGGGCGGAGTCAGGCCCTGCTCCAGGGGAGTGCCCCCGCAAACGACGTACTGCTCTATTTTCCCCTTCACGATGTCTGGCACGACGCGGAAGGTTTGCGCAAGCTGTTGACCGTTCACAATATCGATGACTGGCTCATTGACACGCCCTTTTACGAGACCGCGAAGGCCCTCACCGAAGGGGGCTATGCCTTTGATTATATTTCAGACGCGCTGCTGAATCAGGCCGAGGTAAATACAGGCGGCATTCGACTGGGCGAGAATACCTACCGGGTGATCGTGGTGCCCGACACGCCCCGGATTCCCGACAACACCCTTGAGCGTCTCTTTACCATGGCCCGCTTCGGGGCGCCCATCGTCTTCCTGGGACCCGTGCCCCGAGACGTGCCCGGATTCGCTTCGTTGGAAAAGCGCCGTGACCGTATGCGGGGGCTCCATCGAATCTGGGAAGGGCACGTGTCGGCCAGTGGGGGGGCGCCTGCAGTGCCCATGGGGCGCGGGAAGGTCTATCCCCAGTATCCCCTTCTGGCGGCTCTGAATGACGTGGGTATCGTGCCCGAAAGCCTCGCCACGTCCGGACTCTCCATGATTCGCCGGAAGCACGACGAGGGATACCTGTACTTCATTTCCAATCTCACCGCTGAGCCCGTCGACGCCCTGTGGGACCTCGCCACGCCTGCCCAAAGCGTCGTGTGGCTGGATGCCCTGTATGCGCGCAGTGGCCTTGCCGAGACGGAACAAGGTACAGACCGACAAACCCAGGTTCGGATTGCCTTGAAACCGGGCGAGTCCTGTTTTCTCCGCACCTATACCGAGCGAGTGGTCGAAGGGCCAGCGTGGCCCTACTGGAAGCAGGACGGGGAGCCGGTGCGTGTGGACGGGCCCTGGCAGGTTACCTTTACCGAAGGGGGCCCCGTCTTGCCAGCGCCGTACACCCTCGAAGCGCTGGCTTCCTGGACCGAAGCCCCCGACGCGGAAGCGAAACGTTTTGGGGGAACGGCCCGTTACGAAACCACCTTCGATGCGCCCGATGGGGTGGCAGCGGCCTGGCGTCTGTCTCTGGGTACGGTTCGCGAAAGCGCACGGGTTACCTTAAATGGGGAAGACCTTGGCACCGCGTGGGCCATTCCCTTCGAGTTGCTCATCGAGGGCCCTCTGAAGTCCACCGGTAACACCCTCTCCATCGAGGTCACCAATCTCGCCGCCAATCGCATTGCCGACATGGACCGTCGCAAGGTGGAATGGAAGATATTTCACGACACCAACATCGTCAATATCCAATACAAACCCTTTGATGCGTCGAACTGGCCCGTGATGGATTCGGGGCTGCTGGGGCCGGTTGAGTTGGTGCCACTGGTCGTCGGGAAGCCGTGAGAAGCTTCTTCCAACGCCTTGGAGCGAACGCAGTGTGTGAGGAAACAGGTTGGCTGAAGCAAACTCGGTAACGCCGGAAGAAGCTGTCGTCGGTGCGCTCATTGGTATGGCGGTGGGCGACGCCCTTGGGCTGCCTTGGGAGGGTATTTCCCGTCGTCGTCAGGCCCGTTGGGTACCCACGCTGGATCGTCCCAGGTTGTTCTTCGGGCGCGGCATGGTATCGGATGATACGGAACACGCCTGCATGGTGGCCCAGGCCGTGGCGGCCTCTGGTGGTGAGCCGGCCCAGTTCACGAGAAATCTGTCCTGGCGACTCCGCTTCTGGTTGCTCCGTATGCCCGCGGGAATAGGGTTGGCCACACTGAAGAGCATCCTGAAGCTTTGGCTGGGATTCGGGCCTTCCCGAAGTGGGGTCTTCTCGGCGGGCAATGGACCGTCGATGCGGAGTCCAATCCTTGGCGTACTCTATGAACGGGACGCTACGCGTCGCCGTGCATTGGTCCGTTGCTCCAGCATGCTGACCCATCGGGACCCCAAGGCGGAATATGCCGCACAGGCGGTGGCGCTGGCGGCGTGTATGTCGAGTCGAAAAGACGTCGCCTTGGAGGCCGATGACTTCTTCGCCGCTTGTGAGGCAGAGCTTTGGGCAGACGGTGAAGAGTTCTACGACCTGTTGGGCCGAGTGAGGCGCAGTCTGACCGCCGGCGAATCAACGGGGGATTTCGCTGCCGGGGCGATGGGGTTGGAAGAAGGTATTACTGGCTACAGCTATCATACTGTGCCCATTGTGTTGCATGCCTGGTTGCGTCACCCCGAAGACTATGCCACGGCCGTCGAGGAGGTGATTCGATGTGGTGGTGACACGGATACCTCGGCGGCCATCGTCGGCGCCATCATCGGGGCTCGTGTTGGTGAGGAGGGTATACCGGTCGCCTGGCGGGAAGCGCTAATCGAGTGGCCCTGTGGATTGAACTGGATTCGGCATGTTGGCTTGACGGCTGCACGTGCGGCCCGACGGAGGGAAGTGACGCGGCCTGTCTCGATGAACGGGGTGGGCGTGGTAGTGCGAAACGTATTTTTTGCCCTCGTCATCTTGGGGCATGGGTTCAGGCGGCTCTTGCCACCATACTGAAAAAAGCAGGTATAGATGGCCGTGTGCAGGGGGTAGGAGGAGGGGGTAGACAAGCGAAAGCGGAAGTGGCGTCGAAAAGGCTTCGCTGTTCGGGTATGGGCACTTCACGTGGCCCTTTTCGATCCTGTTTGGGACCCTTACAAAGCGTTCTCGTTACGCAACTTCCGCTATTTCTAGGGGTGGAAATAGTTACGTTATCTGCGCTCTTGGGTCTGGGCTCGTATTGTGGCCTCTGCCGTCCTGTCTTGAGGACATGCGCACAACGTATGCACTAGAGCACTATTTCCACCGTTATCCAAAGCGGCGAAATCCGCTGCGAAGCCGACAGCCTGGTTTCCGGCCAGACCCCATATGTCGGTCCGCGATGCGGCTTTTACCGCATTGTCGGGGCCCGGGGGTTATCAGATTCCCACCTTGCCAGCACCAGTAATTGCTCCTTACTGGCCCCTTGCCGGGTGGCTCGCTGGCCGTCTTGGAATCCCTATCCCGGGTCCAAATTCAGTATACCACCGACCTCAGAAATTGCAAAGGAAAATGTGCGGCAAATGCCGCGCTATTTTGGTACAGCTCAGGGGGATGCGCCTAAGACAACGGAAACGTCATTGCTCGTGCGATTGGGCGTGATGAGATCCAGATTGCCGTCGCCATTGATGTCATGCACCAGCACCTCTATCGGACCAGACCCCGAGCCGATGGGGATTGCCGTGCGGCTGCCGAAACCAAGGAGCCGATCGTAGAGCCGGATGGATACATGACCATCCGTGTTGGTGGCCACCAGGTCGAGGGCGCCATCCTTATCGAGGTCGGCCGTGGTGATGCTGTTGGGGTTGGTGCCCATGGCAAAGACACTACCCCCGCCAAAGCGGCCGTCGCCCCGTCCATTGGTGAGTTGAATGCTTCCCAGGGTGCTGTGCGACGTGGCCACATCCACATGGCCATCCCGCGTGAGGTCTTTCGCGATCAGCGCACCCGGCGCGGCATTCACCAGATAGCCCAGGGAATCTTCCGCGTCAAAGGTACCGTCGCCCGCACCCAGCAGCAGGTGTAGAGACGATGTCTGGGTGCCCTCTCCGTCGGCGTCCACGCCATTGGCGACCACCAGGTCCAGCGTGCCGTTTTCATCAAAGTCGGCGAGCTGCACCGATAGGGGAAAGTTGCCCACGTCGTACTCCACCGGATCGGCGAAGGTGCCCGTGCCACTACCGAGGAGGACCGCGACGGAGTCCCGATTCGCGTTGCCCACGATTAGATCGATATGCGTGTCGCCGTTTACATCCACCAGTGCCAGGGAGCGGGGTTCCGCCGAACGGGTACTGCTCTCATCCCGCACGTCCAGGTATGCGGGGCTCTGAAAGGTGCCATTGCCTTGCCCCAGAAAGACGGCCACCCGGCTTTCGTTGAGGTTGGTCACCACAAAGTCGAGATTGCTGTCGCCGTTCAGGTGGGCGGTGGCAATCGCCCGCGCGCTGCCACCCGCCGGAATGCTCGTGCCCGTATCAAATCCGCCCTTGCCGTCGCCGGGGAGGAAGGTCACGTCATTGCTGTCCAGATTGGCGACGAGGAGGTCTACGGAACCATCCCGGTTAAAGTCACCCGGGACCACCATGCGTGGCCGGGTGCCCACCGGAAAGCGCCGCTCCGTCGCGAGACTTTCGCCGTCGCCCAGGGCGGTGCCCACGTAGTCTTCGGCAGTGTTCGAAAAGACCAGATCGGTGTTGCCGTCTCGGTCCATGTCGTCGGCGACCAGGGCCACCCCGCCGGGTGCCACCTGGAAGTCGCCGTGGTACTCAAAGTTCCCTTGCCCGTCCCCGGCAAGACAGACGAGCTTTCCGGAGGCGATAGAGGCCGTGTCACTGGCAAAGGTCACCGCCAGCAGGTCGTCGTTTCCGTCACCCGTGTAGTCTCCCACGGCCAGGCGCGTTGGATTGCCATCAACCGTCAGGAAGACGGCAGCATTGAAGCCACCCTGGCTGTTGGCGCGGTGGAGTGCGATGGCGTTATTCGACGGGCTCGTGGCGATAAGGTCGTCCCGGCCGTCTCCGTCAACGTCTACCGTAACGACAGCTCGAGGTACCGAGCCCGTGGCTTCGTCGAAGGTCGTTGCGAAGCCACCCGTTCCATCGTTCTCCAGGATGGTCAGGGAATCGGCATTGCGGTTCGCTGTGGCTAAGTCGACATCCCCGTCGCCATCAAAGTCTCCCGCACAGATCGAGCGCGGGCCCGCACTGGTGGCAATATCGACGGGTGGAGAGAACATGCCATCTGCCATGCCGAGCAACACGGAGACCGTATTGAGTGCTTCATTGGCCGTCGCAACGTCACCCACACCATCGCCGTTAAAATCAGCCGTGACCAAGTCCACGGGCGTGGCCCCATCGGCGAGGGCGGTGAGCTCCGCCGGGGCGTGATCGCCGTTGGCGTCCAGTCGAAAACGCGTAACGTTGTGGCTTCCCGCGTTGGCTACCAGAATGTCTTTCGTGTTGTCGCTGTAGCGGCTGTTGATCGTGATGCCCCGAGGCTCGACGCCGTTGAGCAACAGGCGCCGGGGACTTGCAAAGGTGTCGGGTCCGGTAGAAAGCCAGACCATGACCGAGTCGGCCGTGCGATTGGCAGAGACAATATCCGGATAGGCATCGCCATTGAGCCGTCCTGTGGCGATGGCTTCGGGGCCGCCGTCACTGTCCAGAGTCTGGGGCAATTGAAAGGCGTAGGGTGCCGTGGTGGGGGTCGGGTCGGGATCGGGGTCTGGATCGGGATCCGGGTCCGGCGTTGTGGTAGGGCAGCCTCCGGAAAGGAGCAGAATAGTGAGTAGCGCGAGCTGCCGCCATTTTTGCGTTATTGCACTGATTGTGGTTGGTTTCATAAGATTCCCCTCAGTAGTTAGCACGGGCAGTATAGCCCAGTGGTCGGCGTCCGTGCATCGTCATGGGCGGGCAGGCAGACGATGGAAGCGCTGACCCTATGCTACACTGGACGATAGTTTGAGTAGTCGAAGTGCCAGGAAGGGAATCCGATGAAAACGGTCTGTGTCGTATCCGACCTGCATATGTTCTGCAAGCGCTCCCATTGGGAAGAGCATCTGGAAGACATCGAATCAGCCGCCGCCTCGGCGGACCTCTTTGTCTTCAATGGAGACACGGTCGACTTCAAATGGACCACCCTTCCCAGTGTGGAAGCGACGATTGACGCCGCGATTGCCTATCTGCGTGCATTGGCGGGGCGCTATCCCACGTGTCAGTTCCATGTGAACCTTGGAAACCATGATCACGTCCAGGGCTTTATTGATGCCCTTTCGGAGCTGGCCGAAGAAACGGAAAACCTCAGTTGGCATCCCTACTACTTGCGCATCGAGAATACCCTGTTTATCCATGGCGATGTGGCGACCCGAAAAATGAATCAGGCCCAGCTGGAGGCCTTTCGGTCGGCATGGATGCACCACAAGAAACAGGGCCCCGTGAAGAACCGCTTGTACGATGCTGCCTTCCGCGCTCGTGCCCATGTGGCCATTTCACGGCTGGCCCACCCGCCACGCCGTACGCTCGAACGGGTGCACGCCTACATTCATGATATTGGACACGGCGAGCCGGAAGGGGTAGAGAACGTGTATTTCGGGCATACCCATGTGGCGGTGGATGGTGCCCGCTACGGCGGAGTTACCTTTCACAATGGTGGCGCGCCGATGCGGGGCATGGATTTCAGTTTGTTGACCTTAACGTTGGGCGAGTCGGGATAGGTTGCTCCACCAGGCGATTGATTGAGAGGGTAGTTTGAATGGCGAATAGCGTGTACGAATCGCTGTTGGAAGACGGTGTGAAGGCGTGGAACAGGTGGCGTGAAGAAAACAAAGAGGCCCGGCCCGATCTCCGGGGAATCGATTTGTGTAACAAGCAATTGCAAGGAGTGAATTTTCGGGATGTCGATTTGACGGGGGCGGGGCTGGAGAAGGCCGAATTGGCGAACGCCAATTTCTCGCTGGCCGATCTCACCGACGCACGGGTGGCGGGCGCCAATCTGAGTCGCTCTATCCTCAGTGGCGCCACGTTAATGGGGGCGGATTTTTCGGGGTGCAATCTCTACTCGGTAAATCTGCGCGGCGCAGACCTCAGCAAGGCCAAGTTGATCGGGGCCAATTTAAGTGGGGCTGATCTTTCCAAAGCCGATCTCAGTGCGTCCGATATGACCGATGCACGTCTCTGGATGAAATACTTCGGAAAAACGCCCGTGGCCATCTTGAAAAGCACCGTCCTGCGCGGGACCGTTTTGAACAATGTGGATACGAGTATGGTGGATATGAGCAAGGCCATTCGATAGGGGGATGTTGCCTGCAGGAGTCAACGGTCGGGAGGTGGCCACGTGGAAAGCAAAACGGGGGGATGGGGAACTCACTACCGTGACATTCACACCATCCCCCGTGCCCGGCGGACGCGGTATTTCGAAGGGGCAGGTCCGACGAAATCTCGCTTACCGGGACAGCGGCAGTAGTCGCACCACTACATGGCCCGCTTGATGAGCCGTGCCGTCTTCATGGCCGGCCGGGGAGAAGGGGGCTTCGTCCCTATCGGTTGGTGTGGGAGGACACCCAGATAGGCGAGCCCCTCGGGGGTTAAGGTGATGTCGCAGGTGTTGGTCGCCAGGATAGGATTGGCATCCGTTGCGGCAAAGGATTTCTTTTTCCCAAACTCTTTTTTCATCGTACATTCCTCACAGTGATTTGACTAGCGCAACCGCTGTAGGAATTGTGCCCGGCGACCTGTAACATTTGTGTGACGAAGCGCGAAAGATACTGTGCTTCTGCGGGGTATACGTAATGTGTATGTTACATTCGAAGACGTTTTCGGCCGGGATCGTAGGGCGGGGTGCGATATAGCCGGGCGCTGCACGTCTGACCATCGCATAGAATGCTGTATTTCCCTTCCTCGAGAAACTCGGGAGTAATCCCGTCGTTGTGGTGGATGTATCCCAGGGCCACTGCCCCCCCGAGGGTGTGCCCATAGGCTGCCGAAGTCGTGTGCCCCACCTCCACACCATCACGGGCGATCGGTTCATTGCCCCACAACATGATTTCCGGGTCGTCCAGCACCAGCGATACCAGCTGTTTTCGTGGAAGGTTTTCCCACTTCTCCAACAGGGCCTCGTGTCCGATGAAGGGAGTCGTCTTTTCCCACGAAACGGCAAAGGCGAGATCGGCTTCAAAGGGGGTGTCATCGGGGGTGATGTCGGCGCCCCAGGCCCGATAGCCCTTTTCCAATCGCAACGAATTGATGGCGTAATGACCGGCATTACAGACGTTCAGAGGCTGGCCGGCTTCCCACAGGGCGTCATAGGCCGCGGCCATCTGATCCAACGGCAGGTGTAGCTCCCAGCCGAGTTCGCCCACATAGCTCATGCGCAGGGCACGGGCAGTCGCCATGCCCACGGCGATTTCCTGGGCGGTGTTCAGGGGAAAGGCCTCATTGGAAAAGTCCGCGTTGCTCACCCTTTCCAATAGCTTTCGGCTGTTCGGGCCCATTACCCCCAGGACTCCGTAGCCGGTGGTGACATCGGTGAGGACGGCATGGGTTTTCTGGGTCATTCTGCGGCGAATCCAGTGGTAGTCGCGGCGTGTCTGGGCCGATGCTGAGATGATATAGAAACGGTCCTGGGCCAGCGGAAGGACGGTAAGGTCGCTCTCGAAACCGCCCCGTACGTTAAACATCCCGGTATAGACCGCCCTTCCGGGCTCCACGTCGATATTGGCGCCGCATAAGCGCTGTAACAGCGTCAGGGCATCGGGACCTTCGAGCAGGTACTTGGAGAAGGAGGTTTGGTCGAAGAGGGCCACGTTTTCCCGGGTTGCCCGATGCTCGGCGCCGCTGTGGGATAACCACGCGGGCTTTCCAAAGGTGTAGTCGTTTTGTGGGAGCACGCCCGCGGGGGCGAACCAGTTGGGGCGTTCCAGGCCCATCTTGACGCCAAAGCATGCCCCCTGTGCCTTCAGTCGCTCGTGGAGCGGGCTCTGGCGCAGGTTGCGGGCGGTCTCGGGCTCCCGGTTGGGCCACGCCATCTGATAGTGAAGCCCGAGCACTTCGGTTACCCGTTCACGTAAGTAATTTCGGTTGTTGTGGTAGGGCATGAAGCGCCGAATATCCACCGACCAGAGATCAAGGGGGGCCTCACCCGCAACGATCCATTCGGCCAGGTATTTTCCGGCGCCCCCCGCGCTGGCAATACCCACGGAATTGAAGCCTGCGCCCACGAAAAGCCCTTGCACTTCCGGGGTTTCCCCGAGGATGAAATTGTTGTCTGGCGTGAAGCTCTCGGGACCGTTGACAAACTTGGGGAACTCGCTTTCCGCCAGGGCCGGGATGCGGTGCTTGCCCGCCGTCATTGGCTGGGAAAACTTCTCCCAATCCGCCTCCAACAGAGAAAAGGAGAAAGGATGGGGGAGAGGAGATGGATCCCACGTGGTGGAGCGGGACTGGAAGGCCCCCAGCATGATGGCGTCCCCTTCGCCGCGGAAGTATATCTGGGCATCCGGGTCCCTTCCGCAGGGAAGTTCATCGTAGGCGCCCTCGAGCGGCGCACTCACCACGTAGTGATGTTCCACGGGATAGAGGGGGACGGTGACCCCGGCTTTAAGGGCCAATTCGCGGGTCCACATACCGCCGCACAAAACCACATACTCCGCTTCAATGGGGCCTTGTGCCGTATCCACCCCCGTGACGCGACCGTCTGAGACGCGAAGTCCCGTAACCCGGGTGTTTTCTTTGATAAGGGCGCCCTGATTGCGCGCACCCTGCGCCAGGGCTTTCGCCGTGGCTTCCGGATTGACCTTGCCGTCGTGGGGCAACCATACCCCAGCCAGGAGATCGTCGGAGCGCAACAAGGGAAAGGCGTCCTGTGATTCCCGGGGAGAAATGAGATGGGCTTCTACGCCAAAACGCTGGGCCATCGCTGCCGTGCGCCGCAACTGAGTCATGCGCGCCTCGCTTTGCGCCACGATAAGGCTGCCCACTTCCTTCCAGCCGGTCGAAACCCCGGTTTCCGCCTCCAGTTGTTGGTACAATTGAACGCTGTATTTGTTAATCTTCGTGAGGCTGTTCGAAGTACGTAATTGGCCGACCATTCCGGCGGCATGCCAGGTCGTACCACCGGCCAGCGCGCTTTGCTCCAGGACCACCACATCACGCCACCCCAGGTGTCCCAAATGGTAGGCCACGCTGCACCCCACGATGCCTCCCCCTACAATCACGACCCGCGCGCGCTCTGGAACCGGAAGGGGCTCACGTTCTGGTGCGGGCTCCGGGATCGTGACCGACTCTTCGGCGGCATCGGTGATGCGGGGTTCGTTCATCATACGGGGAGCTTCTCCTGCGGGTAGACGTCGTGGTGTGAAGAACACTCCCGGCAATATAGCATGGTGTCCGCGTCCCATACATCATCGGTGGGGAGAGCTTGTCTTCACCGCCTTCCAGCGCACATAATTCAGGTTCCCGTTCAACCAAACCCTACGGAATCAGACCTGCTTTTGAAAGTCCTGCACGTATACAAAGATTTTGACCCGCCGGTGCAGGGGGGGATCGAGGGGTTCATGGCACGAACCTGCCAACACCAACGGGCCTTGGGGGCGGTCTCTGCCCTTACCTGTAGCCGCAGTTGGCGTACCCGCCCGGTGGACCATGATGGCATTGCGGTCCTGGAAGTAGGGGAGTGGGGCCGTTTTCAGCAGGCGCCCGTCGCGCCCCTGTTTCCCTGGCACCTGCGCCGTGCCAAGGCGGATGTCATTGTGTTGCACCTGCCCAATCCAACCGCCGAAGTGGCCTGGCTCCTGGCGGGGTGTCCCGGAACGCTGGTGATTCGCTACCACAGCGACGTGGTGCGTCAGGCCCGCGCGATGCGATTCTACGGCCCGATTCAACAGGAGGTGCTCCGGCGTGCCGCCCGTATCCTGCCCACCTCGCCCCAGTACCTCGAAACGTCCGCATGCCTGGCGCCCCACCGTGACCGGTGCCAGGTGGTGCCACTCGGAATTGATGTCGCCGCCTTTCAATGCCCTGATGCGGGGCAGGTCGCCGCATTACAACGGCGATACGGGGGAAGCTTCGTTTTCTTTTGCGGGAAACACCGCTACTACAAGGGCCTCCAGGTGCTGGTGGACGCCGCCGCCCGGATAGAAGCTCCCATCGTAATCGGGGGGGACGGCCCCGAGCGGGCTTCACTGATGGCCGCTGCGTCCCGCCAGGGCGTGACCATGCATTTTCCCGGGGCCTTGTCTCACGAAGAACTGGTCAATCATTTGCATGCCTGCACGCTCTTCGCTTTTCCCTCCATCGCGCGAAGTGAAGCCTTCGGCGTGGCCATCATGGAAGCCCATGCGGCGGGCCGACCGGTCGTGGCCACCCGACTGGGGACCGGGGTTGAGTATATCAACGTGGACGGAGAAACGGGCTATAATGTGGAGCCCAATGACCCTTCGGCCCTGGCGGAGTCGATCAATGCCCTGCTGGCGGACCCCGAGAAGGCCCGCGCACTGGGCGCTGCAGCCCGTTTGCGTATAGAAACCGATTTTCGTGCCGACATCATTGCCGAGCGCGAGTGGCAGTGCTACCAGGAAGCCCTTGCATGCGTCCCGAAGTGACCTACATGACCTATGGCTATAGTTTTGCCATTGCCCTGGTTTGTGCCATCGGCGCCACCGAACTCATGCGTCGCCTCGCGTTGCGCTGGAATGTTCTGGACCACCCCGGCGGACGCAAGACCCAGGCGACGCCCGTGCCGCTGTTGGGTGGCGTGGCCATTGTGCTTACCCTTTATGGCCTTGTATTGCTCCATCTCGCGGTCTTGTTTACCTTGGACCAGTTTGGAATGGCCTATATCCGAAACTTTCTCCACGGTGCCCTCGGTGATGGGGGAGAGATTAAATTGGCGGGTATCTTGCTCGGCGGGGGAGTGGTGTTCCTGCTGGGTGTCTATGATGATCTCTACGCCCTCCGTCCGCTGACCAAACTGGCCGGCCAAACCACAGCGGGGCTGCTCCTCGTGCTGGCCAATGTGCGTATCGAGCTCTTCGTATTTTCGAATCCCTTGCTCTCCAGTCTCGTCACGATTCTGTGGGTGCTCCTGCTCACCAACGCCATGAACTTCCTGGATAACATGGACGGTCTTTGCGCGGGCGTCTCGGTGATCGCGGCCCTGTCGTTTTTCCTATGTGTTGTGCCCTTCGAGCCCATGGTCCGGCTCTTACTCCTTCTCTTTGCCGGAACGCTGTGCGGATTTCTCTACCATAACCTCAGTCCCGCGCGTATTTACATGGGCGATGCAGGCGCCATGTTCTGCGGCTACTTTCTTGCGACTATCGCGGTCCTCGGCACCTTTCATGTGGAGGGAACGCCCCGACTCGCAGTGGCGGCTCCCTTGCTCGCCCTCGCCGTGCCCCTTTTCGATATGGTGAGCGTGGTCTACCTTCGATGGCGGGCGGGGGTGGATGTGATGCAAGGTGATAACAGGCACTTTTCCCACCGTCTGGTGGACCGTGGCATGTCGCCCCGTCAGGCCGTCGAGTTTATATTTCTGGTCGCTGCCATTATCGGTTTAGGTGGGGCCTTGCTCCCGCAGTTGAATGTGCGGGGGACAGCCATCATCGTGGCGCAGACAGTAGGGGTGTTCTTAATGATTGTATTGTTGATGGGGGCACGTCGTGACCGTGGAGATGGAACCCCTTGAACCCCACCCGGAAGCCCTGCAAAACTACTTCGCCCACACCCGAAAAGCACGGATTGTGGCCTGCCGAGTTCGCCGCACCGCGCGAAACCGTGCTCGTGCTGGGCTGTCTTGCCGTGTGGTGTGCGCTTATTGGACTGATGGCTTCCGGAAACAGTCTCCTCGGTCTCAAGCGGGTCCTCGTGATTATTGCCGGGGCCAGACTTCAACCCTTGCTGGGGATGGAGTCCTTACAAAGTATGGATGCGGCGGTCCTACTCACCGGGGTCGTATTGCTTGGGGTGGGAGCCTATATTCATGTGTCCGTGGGTCTGGCGGTGCTGTTGGCCCTGCGCCCCTGGCTGGACGGCTTTACCTACCCCGCAGATAATACCTACTTTCTCTGGGCCAGTCTTTACCTGGTGGTGGTATGGGGGATTCGGCAGTTTCGGATGCCCCAACCCCTGCGCGGTGTGAATCCCATTCTGTTGTGGGGGGCACTGGTGCTTTGGGCGTCGGTCGCGGCCACGGGAGCCATTCAGCGCCATACGACCTACAACGAATTACTCCTGTGGGTGGGCTACGGGGCACTCTTTTTTGTGACGCTCAACAGCACCCCAACACGAGTGACCCGCCGCGTTGTGCTCCTGGGCCTGTTGGCCGGGGTGATGGGGCAGGCCCTCTTTGCCTACCCCCATTTGTACTACGTGTTGCCCTGGCTGCGAAACGAGTTGCAGTCAAATCCCGAATTACTCTCACGGTGGTTCAAGGGAGCCACCGAGTTTACTCCGGAATTGGCCCGCCGCTTCAATTTGAATCGTGCCTTTGCCAGCATGGTCTTTCCCAATGCCCTCGCGGCCCTGTTGCTCCTGGGGATTGCGCCCAGTGTTGCCCTGGCCTGGGAGGGAAGACGCCGACTGGGGAGCGAGACGACGGAATTGGCCGTGGCGGTTGAACGCCGTTTTCGGATGTTGCTTCTCGTGGCCTTGCCCCTGTTTGTGCTGGTCGCCCTCGTCGTATTCGCCCTGGGCCTGCTCCAGTTGACCTATAGCCTGGAAGGGCCGCCCTGGTATGGCGACGTGACAGGGCTCAGTATCCTGAGTGCCCTGGCGGCAGCGCTCCCCACGACCGCCTTTCTCTTGCTGGGGCGGCGGACCGGTTTGCGGCGGGCGCTCGCACATCTCCAATGCTACGGCGGCATCGTGCTGGCCCTTACCATGCTGGGAGCCCTGTGGATATCCTATTCCCGAGGCGGGATGCTGGCCCTGGCGGGCGCGGTCGGCGTGTCGCTTGTGTTGTTCTTCCGGCGTGGGGCGAAGGGGCAGGGCGGCGTCCATCGGGCAGCAGTGTTTGTTCTGGTAGGGGGGCTCATAGCATTTCTGGCCCAGTCAACGGCCAGCGTTGCCCAGATGGAAGACTCCCGGGAAGCACCACTCCGCGAAGTCTCTGCTGAGGGGATGGATGTTTCCGTGGCCGAGTTGGCCAACCCGGCATCCTTCGCGGCGCGCATTGGCTACTGGCGGGTAGCCCTTCGGATGGCCGCCGCCAACCCCTGGCGTGGTGTCGGGCTGGGCAATTTCGGCATGGCCTACGGCCCCCTGCAGGATATCGATGCCGGCGACGTTCGGAACGCACATAGTTTCCCGCTCCAAATGCTTTGCGAAACGGGTGCGCCCGGGCTACTGCTCTTCCTGATGTTTTGGGGATGTTTCGTCGTGACCGCAGTGGGGTACATTCGAGGGAAGCTTGGCAAACGCAGCGGCGTCGCTGTCGGGCTGGCCGTCGCCTTGTTAGCGTTCCTTCTTCACGGATTGATCGATATTAATTTCTCGCACCCCTCATTGGTCATGATGGCCATGGCGGCGTTGGGGCTCTTTTACAGTGAGCTGTCCGGCACGGTGGGAACCCGGCTGACCGGGGGAAACAAATGGCTACCGCTCTTGATTATCGTATTCGCAACTATTGCGGCGGGGTTGATGATGCGTCCTTTTCTCCAATCACTGGGACTAAACGGGGGACGGCTGATCAATGTGAGCAAGCGGGCCTGGTCGGATACCCGGGAGCAGGCCGGCACCTTCTTCGTTGTCGACGGTACCCGATGGGCACGGGCAGGGAAAGAGGCGCCCGCCCCACGTATTCCGGTTTCCGTCGCGGTAAGTCTCCTGCCCGAGCGAGAACAATTATTTGGTTTGGGGCAGGTGCTCTTCCCGGACCCGACCACCCGAACGTGGGTTCCGCTTGCCCCGGACGCGGCCTTGCCGCCCCAGAGCGTCTTTGTCTTACAGCGTCCCTGGGACGCCCACTACATCGCGATGGAGCGCCTCGAGCGTTGGGTGGATGAGTTGATCTTTCTGGATGCCCGGTACCCCTATGATCCGGACCTGGCACTCCTGATCAGCCGCGTGCTCAAGATGATGGCGGAAGAAGTCTCTACGCACCAGGAAGACCGCCGTGATGCCTATCTTGCCGCCATGGTGACGTGGGCCGAGCGGGCGGTGGAACGTAGTCCGCTGTACAAAGACATGCATCAGCACCTCGCCTGGACCTATTGGACCCTGGCAGCAACCCGTCAGGGGCAGGCAAGTATCGATTGCTATGAGAAGGCGCTGGCGGAATTTGCCCTGTCCCAGGAACTGGGGCATCTCGAACCCCGCTACTATTTCGCCCATGCGGGGGCGCTGGAAGCCATGGGCCGCTCCTATCGAAACCAGGGGGTATTGGATGTGGCCGCCCGCTACGAAGCCGAGGGGGCGGCGGTACGTGCTGCGGGGACGGCCCTGCAGGCGGCCCGGTGGGAACGGGGCTTGCAATAGGGTCCATGCACCCGTATGATGGGGTGCTAACTCGTTGGAGTTACTGAACTTTGCCTTGGTATTGCTTTAGAAGGATGACTTCATGACGGCACGCTTAGACGCCCTGCGCGCTGAACTTTCGACCCATGATTGTGATGGTTTTGTTAGTTTTTTCCCCCCTGCAAATGAATATCTCACGGGATTTCGAGGCAGCACCTCGGCCGTCCTCGTAACCCCGAAGGAAGCGGTGTTTCTCTGCGATTTCCGCTATACCGAACAGGCCGGGGAGCAGGTGACCGGATTTGAAGTTGAGGAAGTCGCGGGCAGCATCGAGGTGAAGGCCGGTGAATACATGGCCCGACTCGGGACAAAACGGGTTGCCGTGGAACCTGGCACCCTCTCACTCGCCCAGAGCATGCGGTTGGAAAAAGCGCTGGGCGCGTCCCTTTGCCCCCTGGAGGGCCTTGGTGTGAATGCCCGTCAGGTGAAGTCTCCTGAGGAGCAGGAAAAACTCCGGGCCTCCACGGCCCTCGCCGAGGCCGCCCTGGCTTCCCTGATTCCCACCCTGCAACCCGGCATTACCGAAGCCGAATTTGTGGCCCAGTTGGAGTTTGAATTTAAAAAACGGGGGGCCTCGGGCGCCTCTTTCGACCCCATCGCCCTCTTCGGCTCCCGCAGTTCACTACCCCACGGAATGCCCGGTAAAAAGGGGCTGGAACACGGTGATATCGTCCTTTTGGATCTGGGCTGTATTCTCGAAAGTTACTGTTCTGACTTGACTCGAACATTTGTATTCGGTACCATCCCCGGAGCATGGTTTGACGAGATCTACCATGTCACCCTTACCGCCCAATTGGCCGCGCTTGACGCAATACGGCCCGGCGTCCCTTGTCGTGAGGTGGACGCCGTCGCACGGGACATAATTTCCGATGCGGGCTATGGCAAATACTTTGGTCATGGTCTTGGGCACGGCGTCGGATTGGAAATCCACGAAGCACCACGATTGAACCAGCATTCCGACACCATTCTGGAAGCCGGTATGGCCGTAACGGTCGAGCCGGGAATCTATCTGCCGGGGAAGGGTGGGGTGCGTATTGAAGACTTGGTATTGGTCACAGAGTCGGGCTGTGAAATTCTGACACAGCTTCCGAAGGAATTGAAGGTACTCGCATAATGAGCATTTCAACATCCGATTTTCGCAACGGACTTGTCGTAGAGAGTGACAAGGGCCTGATGGAAATCGTCGAGTTTCAGCATGTAAAGCCCGGCAAAGGCCCGGCTTTCGTGCGGACCAAGTTTAAGTATCTCCTCTCGGGGCGGGTCATCGAAAAGACCTACCGTTCCGGTGAAAAATTTGAAGAAGCCCGCGTCGAATCTCAGACGTGGCAGTATCTGTATAATGACGGCGACCTTTTTCACTTCATGCACAATGAGACCTTTGAGCAGCTTGAAGTGGGCAAGGAACTCGTGGACGAGAATGCCCGTTGGATGAAAGAAAATTCCAACGTAACCATCCTCTTCCACAACGGCAAGGCCATCGCCTTGAACGTGCCGCTCAGTGTAGAGTTAACCATTACCGAATCGGATCCTGGTGTGCAGGGCGACCGTTCTTCTGGCGCGACGAAACCCGCTACGCTGGAAACCGGTGTCACCATTCAAGTTCCCCTCTTCCTGGAAGAAGGGGATGTGGTCAAAGTGGATACGCGCACAGGCGATTATCTGGAACGCATCAACAATTGAGTTGCTGCTAAGCCGGTGCAATGGGTTGGGTTGAGGGACTTTAACCACTTGCACCGTCCATGATGGAGGGTAAGTTTCGTGGACTTGACAGACGTCAAAGAATTAATCAGCTTGTTGGAATCATCCGAGCTGTCTGAATTGGAAATCGAAGAAGAAGGCCACCGGATTCGCCTGACCAAGCGCAGCGAATCCTATGTGACGGCGGCTCCGGCCCCGGCCCCGATCGCGGTTGCCGCCCCGGCAGCACCCGCAGCGTCGGCTCCGGTTGCCCCGGCAGCGGAAGCGCCTGCCGAGGCCTCCCTGGCCGACGAAGGGTTGATTACGGTTGATTCGCCCATGGTAGGCACCTTTTATGTGTGCCCGGCGCCCGGTGAGCCCTCTTATGTGCAAGTAGGCGACAGCATCGGTGCCGAGCAGACGGTCTGCATCGTGGAAGCCATGAAAATCATGAATGAAGTGGCGGCTAAAGTAGCCGGTAAAGTGGAACGCGTTCTCGTAGAAAATGGGGAGCCCGTCGAATTCGGCCAGCCCCTGTTCGCCATCCGCCCCGCCTCCTGACGAAGACGAAAGAGCCACCACTATGTTGCGACGCGTACTCATTGCAAACCGGGGCGAAATCGCCGTCCGGGTAATTCGAGCGTGCCGCGAGATGGGCATTACGTCCATCGCGGTCTACTCGACGGCCGACGAAGATTCCCTCCACGCCGCGTTGGCGGACGAGAGTATCTGTATCGGTCCCCCCGAGCCTAATAAGAGCTATCTCCATATTCCGAGCATCATTTCGGCAGCCGAGATTACGGACGCCCAGGGTATCCATCCGGGGTATGGCTTTCTTTCCGAAAGCACCAAGTTCGCGAATATCTGTGCGGACTGCAATATTAAATTTATCGGGCCATCCCCCGAAGCCATCTCGCTCAGCGGTGACAAGGCTGCCTGTCGTGCGGCGGTGAAAGCCGCTGGCGTGCCCGTGGTGCCCGGTAGTGAAGGGCTCATCACCGACCCGGACGAAGTCCTGGAGCTGGCCAAGGATATTGGCTACCCCCTCCTGGTGAAGGCGGCCGCAGGCGGTGGTGGTAAGGGCATGCGTATTGCCCACAACGACGCCACCCTCAAGCACTCCATTACCATGGCATCCAACGAGGCCGCTGCAGCCTTCGGCGATGGCGGGGTTTACCTCGAGAAATTCGTGGATAATGCCCGCCACGTGGAAATCCAGGTGCTGGCGGATGAGCACGGTAAAATCGTGACCCTCGGTGAGCGCGAATGTAGTATCCAGCGTCGCCACCAGAAACTGATCGAAGAGTCGCCTTCTGTGGCCCTTTCCAGTTCGCTACGCTCGAAGATGTCCAAAGCGGCGCTCAAGGCCGCCAGGGCGATCAACTATACCAATGCAGGCACGGTGGAATTCCTGCTGGCCCCCAACGGCCAGTTCTATTTCATCGAGTTCAATGCCCGCATCCAGGTAGAGCACCCCGTAACCGAGCAGGTGACGGGTATCGATCTGGTCCGCGAGCAGCTGCGCATCGCGTCCGGGGAACCCCTCGGGTACAGTTCGGTCAAGCCCGAAGGGGCCGCCATCGAAGCGCGCGTGTACGCGGAAGACCCTGAACGGAACTTTATGCCGAGTCCAGGGATAGTGAAGAGTTGTCACATGCCCGGGGGACCGGGAGTTCGTGTCGATACCCATCTCTTTGCCGGTTACGAAGTGCCGCGGTACTACGACTCGCTCTTGGCCAAGGTCATCGCGACAGGCAAAGACCGGGATCAGGCCATTGAGCGCCTGGGGGGGGCCTTAGATGAATTTATCGTCGAAGGCGTCAGTACAACCGCCAAGTTGTGCGCCCGCATTGTTCGGGGAGACCGTTTCCGCCGGGGTGATTTGGGCCCGGACTTGATCGATGAGTATGTAAATACGAACGGTTAGGTCGGCGGGATTCATTACGGGCAATGGTCAGCTTGGGACGGTGCGATAGACGGAATGTCGACGGATCGATAATCGATTGGGGTGCCTGCGCATCGGATGTGCAAGCGCCGAGGCGGATGCTGTATGGCCCCGATGGGGTGCCTCGCAAACGATTGCTTGAAAAGGAGCAAGTCCAATGAAACTGTTCATCCTGAAGCTGCTGAGCCTCGTGGTGCTGTGCCTGGGCGCACTGTCGCTTGCCTTTTATCTGGGCTTTGCTCCGGTGACGGACTATATCGCGCAACTTCCTGCTCAGTTGACCCAGTGGCAACA
The DNA here is from genome assembly GCA_034669905.1 of Candidatus Hydrogenedentota bacterium. Lineage (GTDB taxonomy): Bacteria > Hydrogenedentota > Hydrogenedentia > Hydrogenedentales > JAEUWI01 > JAEUWI01. Next base: position 66,368 of record JAXMOL010000022.1, on the reverse strand, counting down.
AGAGTTACCCGAGAATATGGCCTGGGCGAAGGGGCTCCTGGAAGTACGGATTCTTTGGCTCATTGGCTCTATTATCGCCTTCGTTTTTGGTGCCTATGGGCTCTTTCCCCGGATCTCCAAGTGGAAGAAGTCCAAGCGGATTTCCTATGACGGGCCCCATGGTCTGGTCCAGATCGAGCTGGATACAGTCGAGCAGTCGCTGAACCGCGTGCTCGTGCGGATGCCCGAAGTGAAGAAGATTGACGTACATGTCGAACCCCGCGATGGTGGGCGCAGTGCCCTCATCAAGGCGGACGCGGTATTGCAACATCAGCCGGGCCAGAATGCCCGCGCTATCGCCGGTCTCGTGAGTGACTACATCGCCGAGACAGCCACCAAAATGCTGGGGCTGGAAGAGCTGGCCACCATCGAACTGAATGTGAAAGCTATCAACGTCAATACCCGCAAGTCGAGCAAGGAGATCCGCAAGGAGAGCCTCAGCCACTCGGGTAATGCGCCGGTTGAATTGCTCGAAGCGGCCCCGAAGCCCATGGCCCTTTCCGCTCCCGGGCAGCCGCTGGGAAGTGGCCCCATTGAAGAAGAGATGGAAGAGGAAGTGGGGGGCGACACGGCCATGGAGGCCAGTGCCGTGGATTCCGCTGAGGAAGACTCCCGTCAGGCCGCAGCACGGTCAGAATTGCTTGAGCCCCTGAGTCTTCATGGCTCCGGCGAAGAGGAAGGGGAAGAAGCGCCCTCCGAAGCAACCGAAGAAGACGAAGAAAGGGATGGAGAAGTCCCTGACGTCGTCGAGAAAACGGTCGAAGGTAGCGCGGCCAATGCTTCCGTCATCCCCGAGCCCTTGGGTGATCTGAGTGACGATGGTGAAGATGACGTTGCGAGCGACGAAGATGACACCGAGTACGAAGAAGAGGGAGGCGTAGAAGTGCCCGACGAGGCCCAGACGGCTTCTCTCTACGGTGCAGAAAATGAATCCTCCGACCCAACGGATGGGTTGCCTGCGGCCGAGGAAGCTGCCGAAGAATTGGTGGTGGAGGAGTCGTCCCTGGCGGAAGATGTGCCGGAAGCCGAAGAGGCCATCCCGGAGGTGGAAGAGGCAGCCCCGGCACCCAACTCGCCCTGGGCGCCCCTGGAGTCGGATAGCACCCCCGCCGAGGATACCGCAGCGGATGCGGATACGGCGGAAGACGACGCCGAAACAGAAGGCGACGGTGAGGCACAAGACGAGGCCACCGACGATAGCGTGGAAGAATCCTCGGACTCCGTGTTCGGCGAAATGGACACCGAGGTGGCGAGCGATGACGCTACGACCGACGTGACCGACGAGACTACGGCTGCAGGGGAAGAAGAAAAAGAAGGCGAAAAGAAGAGCTGGGGCTGGTTCAACTAGGCCCGGGTTCGCGCTAGTAAGTGTAGTACCGTGCCCGGAGCGTGGCTTTCCACGCCCCGGGTATTTCATATGCAGCCCCAGGGGTTGCGGGAGTAGAACATGCTGACAAAACGAATCATTCCCTGTCTCGATGTGGCCGATGGCCGGGTCGTGAAGGGGGTCCAGTTTCTGGGGCTGCGCGACGCCGGTGATCCCGTAGAGATCGCCCGTCGTTACGATGCGGAAGGGGCCGACGAACTCGTGTTCCTGGATATTCAGGCGTCGACCGATGACCGCAATACCATGCTGGACGTGGTGTCTCGTACGGCGGAACAGGTCTTTATGCCCTTATGCGTGGGAGGCGGAATACGGAAGCAAGACGATATCCGCCGGATGCTGAACGCAGGGGCCGATAAAGTTTCCATCAATACCCCGGCCATTCAAGACCCTGATTTTGTCAACGAAGCCGCATCGCGCTTTGGTTCCCAGTGTATCGTCGTGGCCATAGATGCCAAGAAGCAGGAAGATGGTTCTTATATTGTGAAGAGCCACGGGGGCCGGGAAGGGGGGCGCGCCACGGCCCTCGAGCCCATTGCCTGGGCCAAAGAGGTGGAGTCACGGGGGGCAGGTGAGATCCTGCTGACCTGCATGGATGCCGATGGCACCAAGGATGGCTACGATATTGCCTTGACCAGCGCCATCGCCGAAGCGGTGGGCATTCCCGTGATCGCCAGTGGTGGTGCGGGAAACCTGGAGCACCTTCGAGAAGCCTTGGTAGAGGGAAAGGCTGACGCCGCCCTGGCCGCCTCTATCTTCCATTTTCAGGAATACTCCATCCAGGATGCCCGTGATTACCTTGCAAAACACGGCGTTCCTGTGCGATCCTAGTGGCGTTTCGCGTGGGCAAGTCCTTGTGCTGTGGTGCTTTCGCACCCGCGTCGATGCCGTTGAATCGGGGTTTCCAGGATTCCGGTGCGCATAGAGCATAGTCAGGTAGAACGCAAATCCGCCCGCCACCTACTGATTGATAAGGGAGTGAATAGCATGCAACATCGATACCCTGAGCGTTTTCGATGGCGTCTTCACTCTGTCTGCGGCTGAGCACCCCTCAACCTGCCCTTTCCCTTTTTATACCCCAAGAAGTACCTGAATCTTCCCCGTAAGGGGTTGCCTCGCGTAAAGGAGCGTACACCATGACCCTCGATGATCTACTTAAATACGACGCAGATGGCCTTGTTTGTGCCGTTATCCAGCACCATGAAACCGGACAGGTCCTCATGGTGGGCTACATGAATCGTGAGTCGCTTGGCATTACGCTCAAAGAAAAGAAAGCCTGCTTCTGGTCACGTTCCCGCCAGACCCTGTGGCTTAAGGGCGAAACGTCCGGCAATGTGCTCCACGTAAAGGATATTCGCATCGATTGTGATGGCGATGCCCTCGTGCTCCAGTGCGATCCGGTCGGCCCCACCTGCCACACCAATGAGACCAGTTGTTTTTACCGGCGCGTTAATGACGACGAATCCCTCACCCTGGCCGGTGACGGGGTCGCTGCCGAATAAGAGTCGGCCTTCGGGCACGACGATAAGGGAACACATGATGCTTCATCCATCGCTGGAAGACTTCCGGAAGGTGGCCAAACCCGGTGCCGTGGTGCCGGTATACCAGGAAATCCTCGCCGATCTCGAAACACCGGTTTCGGCCTACATGAAAATTGCCCAGGGCCAGTCCCACGCCTTTCTGCTCGAAAGCGTGGAGCAGGCGGGCTCACTCGGCCAATACTCGTTTATCGGCGCGAATCCGTCGGTAATTTTCCGGGCAAAAGGTACCGAGGTAACGATCGAGCGCGGGGGAAAGGAAACGACATTCTCCGCGGAAAAGCCCCTCCACGAATTGCGCCGGGTCATGGCCGATTATAAGCCGGTGGAGATGGCCGGTTTGCCGGAGTTTCACGGCGGGGCGGTGGGCTATCTCTCCTACGATCAGGTGCGCTTCTTCGAGACCCTCCCCGACGAAAATCCCGATACCCTCAATCTCCCGGATCTCTATTTCGTCATTACCGATACGATGCTGCTCTTCGATCATGTCAATAATCGAATCAAGATCGTGTCCAATGTGCATGTTGACGGAGACGTCGACAAGGCCTACGCCACCGGGGTCGCCAAAATCGAAGCGCTGGAAACCCAGTTGAAACAACCGCTCAGTGACGTGATGGTCGAGCCCACCGTCAGCGGCTTGCCCAATGATATCCAATCCAACTTTACGCGGGAAGCCTTCTGCGACGTGGTCAACCGGGCGAAAGAATACATTTGCGCGGGAGATATCTTTCAGGTGGTGCTCTCCCAGCGTTTTCAGCGCCCCGTGACGGCCGCCCCCGTGACGCTCTATCGCTCTCTCCGTTCTATTAATCCATCTCCCTACATGCTGCTCATGCAGTTCCCCGAATTCGCCCTCGTCGGTTCCAGTCCGGAAGTGATGACGCGGGTAAACAAAGGGAAGGCCATGGTGCGCCCCATCGCCGGCACGCGGCCCCGGGGAAAAACGGCGGCAGAAGACCAGGCCTACGAAGTCGATCTGCTGGCCGACGAAAAAGAAATCGCGGAACATGTCATGCTCCTGGATTTGGGGCGTAACGACATTGGCCGCATCAGCAAGCCCGGCACGGTAGCGCCTGTTCCCGGAAAGCGCATGGTCATCGAACGCTACTCCCACGTCATGCATATTGTCAGCGAAGTGGAAGGGGACCTGCGTGACGATTGTGACGCCTATGACGCGTTGGAAGCGACCTTTCCCATGGGCACCGTAAGCGGTGCACCGAAAATTCGGGCCATGCAAATCATCGACGAACTGGAAACGGAGCGGCGGGGTCCCTATTCCGGTGGTTGCGGTTACATCAGTTATTCGGGGGATATGGATACCTGTATCCTCATTCGCACCATGATCGTGAAAGATGGCACCGCCTATTGTCAGGCAGGGGCCGGCATCGTGTATGACAGTGATCCAGACCGGGAATATGAAGAGACGCAGAACAAGGCCAAGGCCCTCTTTCGGGCGGTGGAGTTTGCGGAGAAAGGACTGGATTCATGATAGTGCTGATTGACAACTACGATTCGTTTACCTACAATCTGGTCCAGTACTTCGGGGAGGTGGTGGATGATGTGCGGGTCTTCCGCAACGACGCGATCGATGTCGCGGGGGTGCGGGAACTCAAACCTGATCATATTATCGTGTCGCCTGGTCCGTGCACGCCCAATGAAGCCGGGATTTCGGTGGATGTCATTCGCGAGCTCGGTCCGGATTTCCCGATTCTTGGCGTGTGCCTGGGGCACCAGAGTATTGGCGCCGCCTACGGCGGAAATATCGTGCGCGCTGACCGTATCATGCACGGCAAAATCAGCGCCATGCACCATACCGGTCACCCGCTCTTTGCCGACATCGCTTCGCCCTTTGAGGCGACCCGATATCACTCGCTGATTATCGAACGGGAAAGTTGCCCCGAATCGCTGGAAATCATTGCTGAAACCGATGCGGGGGAGATCATGGCCGTGGCCCATCGGAAGGATCCGGTGTGGGGCCTTCAGTTTCATCCGGAGAGCATTCTGACAGGATGTGGCAAGCAATTGATTCGGAATTTTCTGGCGCTGGGTCAGGCCCGGCATTAAATTTGTGTTTTTACGGTTTTGCAGCTATAATTGTCATGGAATCAAGACATCTGTAAGCGGTTACAATCTGCGGACTTAAATCAGATTGTGCCGGTTGACTTTGTCCTGCTCGTATGCTAGATTAGGCTCTACTGAGTGGGGACACTACAACGCGGAGTGGTTACAAACAATGGCCCTTAGCAAAAAACAACAAAAGATTGTAGACCAGTTATCGCGGCGCGTGGAATTGTGCCGGGAATTCATGAATGACTGGATGCTTTTCAATCAGATTCTTACGCGGTATCCTGAGCCCGGCATCAATAAGGCCGAGTTGGAGACCCAGTTTCTGAAGATCAAGAGTAAGTTGGCGCGCACCCACAAGGTGCTCAAGGAAACCCTGGCCAACGACTACGAGCTCGACAACAATACGATGAACATCGTTTCTGGTGCGACCAGCCTTGAAGCTATCTACTCCCAGTCCGAAGTGGCTGTGAAGAAGCTTCAGACGGAATGGCACCGGGCCTTTATCGCCATCAATGAAACCCTCGGCGCTGTAGACGACAAGCGCGCGCGGGCCGAAGCAGGCGAGAAAATCTTTATTCCCCCGACCGGCGGTGAGATGGCTGGCGGCGGCGGCGGTGGTGGCGGTATGAGCAAAAATACGAAGACGATCCTGATTCTCTTCGGTATCCTGGCGCTCATTGTAGGCTTTATCCTCATTAACCCAGGTGGTCTTGCAAATGCCTGGCGTGCACCGCTCGGTCTCTAACGGGCTGCGGGCTGCAGAAGTGGCCTGCGTAATCGGACGAAAGGGACGGCGGTGACCAAGCGTGAATTGGTGATCAGCGTAGCGGAGCAGTTAGGCTTCACCCAGAATGAAGTGTCCGATGTGGTGCAGACGACCCTCGATACTATTACCGAGGCCCTGTCTCATGGTGATCGCCTGGAGATCCGAAACTTCGGTGTCTTTGAGGTGAAGATTCGTGATGCCCGATTGGGACGGAATCCGCGCACGGGGGACTCGGTGCCTATCTCAGAAAAGCGTATTCCCATCTTTAAACCGGGAAAAGCGTTGAAAGAGTGGGTGGAGAAGGCGGATCCGACGGGTATTCCGCCCACGGTAGGTGGCCACCACGAAGACGAGGAACGGTCGGCACAGGGAGGCGCATTCTGATGCGTTGAACGCATCGTAATCGTGCGCTGGATACTTTATAAATGTTACTATTCGGGTGTCTGAAAAGACACCCTTTTTTTATGGTGACTGCATAGCGATAGCGAAGACGAAAAGGAATTGGCAGTGTCGGATGATGAAGCGCGAATGAGTTTTACCGAGCACCTGGGTGAGTTGCGGGTTCGTTTGATTCGCTCAGGTATCGCCGTGATGGTGGGTGTGCTGATATGTTACATCCTGTCGGATTTTATCTTCGCCGCCCTTGCCCGCCCCTTGCAGATTCTGGACACGACGATTCCCAATGTGAATGTCAGCAGCGGCGCGCCTACGGTGGAGGGGGGACCGGTGCCGTCCAACGATATGGCGGTGGAAAGCGATGATGGGGCGTTGAAGTCCGCGAATTGGACCGTTCTTAACCCCTTGGAGCCCGTATTCGTCAAGTTGAAGATCGCGGGTTATGGCGGATTGCTATTTGCCATCCCGGTGATACTTTTCCAGCTATGTGCCTTCATTTTTCCCGGACTCCACGATCGGGAGCGACGGGCAGCTCAGTTTCTGCTCGTAGGTTGTAGTTTGCTGGCCTTTGCGGGGGTGGCGGTGGCCTATTTCGGTGTGTTGCCCTTTGTGCTGCCTTATCTGGCCAATTTCGTGCCCGAGGGTGTCAGTGTTCAGCTTCGGATGAACGAGACCGTCTCGATGATTTTCAAGGCCCTGCTGGCCTTTGGTATTGCCTTTCAATTTCCTATGGTGGTGCTGATTCTGGTGTATCTCGGCATTTTGACCCCCGACACCTTGAAACAGTACCGTAAGATAACCATAGTCGGGTTGGCGGTGTGTTCGGCCATGCTCACTCCGCCCGACCCCATCACCATGACCTTCATGCTCGTGCCCCTTTATGGGCTCTACGAAGGGAGCATCTGGTTGTCTTATCTCGTCATTCGACGTCGCCGGGCAGAAGAAGCCCAGGCTGAATAAGGAGTACAAATCCCATGCTTGGAATAGGTTTCAGCGAGATGGTTCTCATCGCCGGTATTGCGCTGGTGGTAATCGGACCGGAGAAGTTTCCCGATTTTGCCAAACTGGTTATTCGGACAGTGCGTGATTTGCGGGGGTATGTGGACGATGTGAAGACGGATTTGACCAAAGAGTTGACGCCCATCAAAAAAGAGATGGACCAACTCTCCAAGATTGATCCGGAAAAGTATATTGATTCGCTGACCCACGGGGACGACGACGAGGGGTCTGAGCCGGGGAATCCTTCTCTGAACGAGGAGGACCGGAAGGTGATGGCCGGCACGGAAATCGACGAATACGGTGATGACCCCTATGGCTGGGAGTCGAGCGACGACAATCAGTACGGTGTGGATAAGGGAGCATATCCGGAAGAGACGGTCGGTTATGGTTCGGGAGCAGAGGGCGAAGGCGCGGGGGAAGGGGAGGCCGTGGACGCGGAGCCCGAAGCGGAATTGCAAAATCCTGATGAGGCCGATGAGGCGGAGGCGGAAGCCAAGGTCGCCGACACGCCCGTTGCGGAGCCGGAACCTACCACGGGTGCCCAGGATGCCGACAGTCCGGAGTTGTTGTTGCCGGAAGATGACCGTATCGAATTGAGTGAGCCGAACGAACCCGATGTGTGGACCGGTCGCTGAGCCACGGGTACACCGCTTGCTTACGTCTTCTTAGTCAAACGCTTACAAAAGAAAGACCGCTGTAGAATCACTTGGATTCCGCAGCGGTCTTTTTCGTAATGCTGGGAGCTTCAGGTCAGGGAGCGACCCATCGGAAATTCCCCGGCTTCTTCGGGGCAGACGCCATGGGCAATTGGTCTTTCGACTGACGCCGTTTGCGTTCCTTGAGGGCATTGGCCTTGTAAAAGAGGGCCGGCTCGATGATGGGCTCATGCAGGCCTTCCGTCTCCAAATCGCCATAGCTGACGCGACCGCGATAGGTCCGGTTGGAGAGGATGATTGCAATCGCCTGACGGGACCATTTGTTCCCCTTGCGGGTAAAAATGTTCTTGCTGTGGAGATAGTTCACCACTTTCCCGGTGCTCCGGGTTACCAGGTATTCGCGGAAAATAAGGCGTACCACTTCGGCTTCCCGATCGTCTACGACCAGGGGCTTTTCGCCTTCCAGTCCGCGCCGGTAGCCATAGGGGGCGGGACCTGTTCCATAGCGGCCCTGCTGCACCGAAGTGAGCTGGCCACGTTTCACTTTGGCCCCGTGGGTCAGACGACCCGGGCCTTCACTAACTTCTACTTCCGTTCCAAGATGTGTTTCCGTACTCATATGTTTCGCACCTCCACATGAGTTTGACTTGCGCTCGTCAGGTCTTCGAACGTCCACATGACTTTCGAAGGCAAATAAGAACGTATGAGGTCTGAATTGTTACGTCCGCGAGACGAAACGAATCGCAAGGTGCCGGGGAATCCGGCAAGTCCGCAGTTAATACTTTCCCAAGAATTACACCCTCAGTGTACATGAATTAAACAGGAATGTCAAGAGTTATGTGTTAAATTTCTGTCGATGTGCCATGGGGGGCGATGGGAAATCCTTGGCATATATGGGGTTAAGGGGACTGACAGTTTGTTGTACATTTTCGTCAGTCCGGTATGACAGGCCCAGAATACAAGGCCTTAGACCCGTGGGGGGCCTTCATGGTCGGAGCCGGATAGGACGCAATGGATCATTGTGTTGCCATCTACCGATATAACGATGCACAGGGGTCTAAAGTTGACAGCAAAAAAAGACCGCTGCTGCAGTCGCAGCAACGGCAAGAAATCAGGTGGGAGGCAGGGGGTTATTTGCGGGTCGCTTTTCGGGCCATTTTCAACAGGGAGGCGGGCGGGGGGGCATAGGGGCTGGCACCGTTGGCCAGGCACTTGGCCACAATTTCATTGACCACCTTGGGGTTCATGCCGGCCACCCGGGCTTCGACCATGACTTCATGGATGCGGGCCACGATACGGTCCATACAATCCTCACGGCATTTCTTCTCGATGCCGTCTTTTACGAACACGCCTTTTCCACGGCGGGTATAGAGCAATCCCATGACTTCCAGATCGCGATAGGCTTTGGCCACCGTGTTGGGATTGACGTCGAGCCGTTCGGACAACTCACGGACGGAGGGGAGCTGTTCTCCGGCGGTGAGACGGCCGGCGGTAATCGCAAATTGAACATGATTTTCAATCTGCAGATACACGGCAACGTTGCTGTGGATATCGATGCTGGAGAGCATCTGAAGCATTTCTTCGCTGGATTGGTGTTTTTGGCGTGGCATCGGACCTGCTTTCTACACCGGAGTAAGTACGGTGCACTCGTTTGTTTCATTTCCTCAAGCTACAACGTGTGCAAACCGTCGGAAACGAATTCTGAACTATCGACAACGCCCCGAACTGTAGTATTACATAAAGAACCAGCTCCCTATGTATTCTAAACTGCACAAGGAGTTTATGGCAAGTTCATTTCTGCAAATGTTTTTTTGGGAAATCCGGCGCTTCCCGGAAGGAGGCGCGACCGTTGTTGTTTGATTCACCACAGGGTATAATCGCCTTCTGTTGTGTCGTGCGCTGCTGCGGAGGCAGTACCCCTTCAACCACGTTGCTTCGTGGTCAACCCGTGCGCCGGGTAAGACGTTGACGTGAGAAGGTCCGCGGAAATGCGGAAGCCTGGATGGGACGAACGCAGCGGGTTCGAAGCGCAGGGACATGACGCCTGCGACGCGGGTATATGGGCACATGAAATCTCAGGATAGGAGCACCGAATGCGACTCGGATTGTGTAGTTTCATCATACTGTTGGTAGCCGGATGTGCTTCGACACCCACCACGCCGTCGGCCGATTCAAGCGAGGCCACGTCAGAATCCGCGGAGCAGGGCACTTCGATTCCAACGCCGAAGCCGGCCACCGCGCCGTCGTCCTCCGCAAAAGGCACGGTGGAAATCGACGTGTCCGATGTGAATGGTCGCAGCCTGGCCTCCCGACTGGAACTTCAAGACGTCAGCGACTTCCGGAAAACGGCGTTCGAGATTGCACCGGGACTCCAGACCATACACCCGGGGGTGGGCGCGTACTACGCCTACGTCTATGTCTATGATGAAAAGGTTCCCGTCATGGTGCATGCCCAGGAGCTCTCCGTGAGCGAAGGGGACACGTCCTATGTGCTGGTGAATCTGCTCGAAGGCGCCAGCGGTAAACTCACCGTGCACGATTATGATCTCGATAAAGATCTGGCCATCGATAAGGTCGAATTGATCGTGGGGACCGACCCGGAGGATCCGCGCAGTATCCCGGGACATCGTCCGATAGTTTTTGATCAGCGGGTTTTTTCCGAAGAGGACAAATGGTACAAGGGCGAACTGCATGCCGTAAGCACCTATGGGGGTGGGGAGGAGACGGTGGCTGAGCTGGTGGCCCGTGCGGAGAAAGCGGGCCTCGACTTCCTTGCGATTACCGACCTGAATACCATGGAGGCTTACTATGATCCGGGTTTCAAGTCGGACAGTGTGGTCCTGATCCCGGCGTTGGCCTGGGGCACCAGAGAACAGGGGATTGGATTGATTTATGGCCCCGCCACCGAGCCGGGCATGCCCACGACGCGGGAAGCGGCCCAGGCGGAGTGTATCCGTATCCAGAGTCAGGGAGGTGTCTTTGCCATCGCCCATCCCTGCTTTTCCGAAGCGCCCTGGCGTTGGGGGCTTGGCTTTGTGAATGCCGTACAGGTCTGGAACGGCCCCTGGCGGGCCGCACCGCCGCTTCACCTGTCTGACCTCTCTGAAGCCGAGAAAGTCCGGGAGAACGGCAAATTGAAGCGTTCTATCGCAGCGGCAGCGGCGGTATCCGATAAGACCCAGGCAGCGGCCGCCGCCGCGAAGCGGAAGAACGTGAGTGTTTCCGCCAATGATCAGGCGGCACTCTTCTGGGACTATGAGCTTGGGCGGGGGGCGGTAAGTAGCCCCATTGCCGGGGGCATGATTGACAAGCGCAGCAAGCCAATGGGGGCCCCGGTTACCTGGGTGAAAGCACCGAACAAGTCGCTGGAAGGTATTCTTCATGGATTGCGAATGGGACGTACTTTCGTCAGCAGCGAAATTGGCGGGGTAGAAATCGACTTTCGTGCTGATGCCCTCGTGGACAATAAGATGGACGTGGGTGTGGGGGGCGCTGTGCCGCTCCGTATTGAGGTGGCCTTTCACGTAACCGTCTTTAACGCCCAAGGCGCCAAAGTGCAGTTACTGCGCGACGGTTACCCGGTGTTGACCCAGGTGGTCGATAGCGACCGCTTTTCCTTCGCCTCGCCCCAGCAGACGGAATACGAAAGTTCCTATCGGGTACGCGTCATTCGGCAGCCGACCAACCCCAACAAGGGATATGGCCCCGTGGAAGTGCTGGCCCTGAGCGCCCCCATCTACTCGGCCGATATCACGAGCGAATTGCTGATGACAGGCCCCGTCGATATCGATAAGACCTGGATTCACCTGGATTCGGAGTTCACCAAGGACGATATCCGCGTACCTGCCAACTGATGGTGGAGGGCATTAACGGCTTGCCCGCTGGCGTTGTTCGGTGATGACCGAATCAAGGATGGCGGACAGGTCAGTGGTGGGCGCGTAGCCGATGGCCTTGCTGATCTTTTCCAGGCAGGGTGCACGGTGCTGCATATCTTCATAGCCGGCGCCGTAGGCTTCGTCATAGGGGATGTAGGTGATTTTCGATGGGCTGCCGCACTGCGTGATGATTTGCTGGGCCAGATCGGTGATGGAGACCCGGTGGTCGCTGCCGATATTGAAGACTTCGCCGTTGAGGTCGTTGCGGTCCATCAGGGTGACCAGTGCGGGCACGACATCGCCCACATAGGTAAAGCACCGGGACTGGGTGCCATCGCCAAAGACGGTCAGGGGGCGCCCTTCCAGCGCCTGAGAGACCAGGTTGGGGATGACCATACCGTAGCGCCCCGTCTGACGGGGGCCCACCGTGTTGAAAAGGCGCACGACCACAACCGGGTGTCGCTTTTCATGCCAGTAGGCCAACGCGAGAAACTCGTCAATGGCCTTGGAAGCCGCATAGCACCAGCGGTGCTTGTGGGTGGGGCCGATGACCCGATCATCTTCCTCGTTGAAGATTTCCCGCGATCCCTTGCCATAGACCTCACTCGTGGACGTGAGCAAAATCTTGCGGCGGTAGCGACACGCTTCTTCCAGAACGATTTCCGTGCCGCGGATATTGTTGACGATGGTGTGGATGGGTTGATCGACCACGAGCTGCACGCCCACCGTGGCCGCCAGGTGATAGATGACGTCCACCTCACGCACCAGATCACGGACGATTTCCTGGTTCATGGTCGTATCGACCACACAGGTGACCGAGTCCAGATGCTCGATGTTTTCAAAGCGTCCCGTACTCAGGTCATCCAAGACGGTGACCTGATCACCCCGTTTCACCAGTGCATCACACAGATGTGATCCAATGAAACCCGCACCCCCGGTTACCAATACCCGCATATGCTCACTCCCTGGTCTGTGTACAATCCATGCGGAAGTATACGGCCTGACGCATCCCGCCGCAACTACGGCCCTCGCCAGACGGAGTCCTGCAGCGGCCACCTTGGCCGATTGGCTCAATTGGACGCCTTTGGGCTGGTTTTTGCTAGATTTTATTGAAATAAGGGAAATTATTTGCAAGCCTTCTGTCTTGCTTTAGTACAACACAACTATTTCTATTGACAGATTCCACACTTCCTGTCTATGCTGGAATTTGCGGAATAGGTTTGTAGGTCGTAACAGGTGTTTTCAAGGGAAATACTTGCAGTACTTACATGGGAGTAAGCAGCAACAGGAAGGGAGGAGGTCGTGTCTGATTTAGAAGCCTCTACACTGAAATCCGGAAAGGTCAAATGGTTCAGCGATCAAAAGGGGTACGGGTTCATCGCCCGCGATGAAGCAAGCGATGTTTTCGTGCACCATACCGCTATCGATATGGACGGATTTCGCACGTTGCGTCAAGGTGAGGATGTGGAATACCAGCTGAAGGAGGGCACGAAAGGACCGCAAGCGGTTCTGGTGAAAAAAGCCGGCGCAAAAGAAGCCTGACGTTTCCAATAGCTTATTGGGTCAATCGGCTGATGATCGAGGCGGGCGGCCTCGATTGTCAGCCCCATTTTGTATTAGGGGGAGCTTCGAATCCACCTCTTCCTGGCTTGCTTGCTATTCGCCGGCTGCGCGTGTCGACGGGGGTGGCAGGGACGTTCTGCCGCAGAGGGCTGAAGCGTTGTTGGGGTGTGCGCCGATAGCCGCTCTTTTTTCGACTCTGGGGTTGCCCGATTGTCCGTCGGGCGGCTGCATGTCCCGGTGGGGCGGGGGAAGGGACTGGGCTGCGAACTGGATTTCGTGATGGAATTGGTGATCGGCGTGCCTACGGCCACCCGTACAGGAACGCGCGTTGGCATCGTGGGGGTGATGACAGGCGTGTGGGCTGGAGTGACGCGGACTTGGATTACGCCGGGGCTTCGTGCGCGATACCGTCCCGTCCGTCGCCCAGTGGACGAGCCTATGGAGCGCCGGCGGCCCGCCGGAATGGGTGCCAGTGGCTCCCAAGTGCGGCGAAGCCCCCTGGCCGACTGTTCCTTGGTTTTCCCAAAAACTATTTGTGATTACCCTGTCGTTTGACAAATCCAAAGGGTATATTGTACGCTCATTTTAGGGAAAATAGTTGGTTACTTCTATGATTCGTCTGATCTTACACAATGTATTCTTGGTCTTACTCACGTTCGCGGGGACGGCGAGCGGGATGGTGCTATGCATCGGCCAAGATGGGCACATCGCCATCGAAGCCCACGATCAGGATAACTGCTGTACGGTGGAATCGTACACCGCAGGAGTTGCCATTTCTGTAGAGCGTGACCACCAATGCTGCATTGATGTTCCGTTGCCCGAGACCAGGAGCGCTGTGGTAGCCCCGACTTCCACGAATGAGCATCCACCCTCGCTAAACCCGCTGCACGTATTGTCCCAATTTGGTGTGTCGGAATCGCGATGCGAGGTCGCCTCGCGGGTCAGCACCGTTCACGCAAACTGCCCGCTCCCTACCGCGCCTTCCGTAGGCACTACTATCCTGCTCATCTGATATCCCCCACCTCTTAGCCCCTTAATGGCAGAAGAACTGTGTCCATTTGTGGATGCGTCTAGAGGAGGTGGGACGATGTCCCTTCGTTTTTTCCAAAGTTTTGCATATCTTGGTATGGCTTTAAGTCTTACCTCAAGCACTTTGGCGCAATCGGTGCAGCCAGAGACACCTGAGCCGACCGGCATCCTGCGGCTGAGCGATGCCATGGAAGCCGCCGTTCTCGGCAATCCCGGCCTGGAGGTATATCCCTGGGACGTCCGGATAGCCGACGCCAGGATCATTCAGGCGGGTCTTCGGCCCAATCCGGAACTCTCACTCGAAGTGGAGAACATCGCGCTGGGTGGGTCATCGGTTAGTGGCGGTACAAGTAGAAGTCTGGGCCTCGCGGCTGATGGTTCGCCCACGTTCGGTCTCGAACGCGAGCGGGAATCCGAATCGCGAAGCGTGTTCGGGCAGGCTGAGATTACACTTCGGCTCTCGCAGATCATCGAACTCGGAGGCAAGCGTTCGGCTCGGATTGAAGCCGCCCAACGGGGCAAGGATGCCGCTGCCTGGGACTACGAGGTGGCTCGTTATCGGGTCATTGGCGAGGTCGTCGTGGCGTTCAACGACGTGCTTGCGGCACAGGAGGGAGTCCGGCAGTTTGGAGAACTCGTCGAGCTCGGAGAGCGTCTGACAAGTACAGTCGAAGAGCTTGTCGAGGCTGGGGAATCGTCGCCGCTGGAGGGACGTCGTGCACGAACCGCCGTCGAATCTTTACGCATCGAACAGAGACGCCGGGAGCAAGTCGTGCACCAAGCCAAGATTCGGCTGGCGGCGATGTGGGGATCAAACGAGCCGGCATTCGAGGCGGTCGAAGGCGATGTGACCAGCATGCCTGAACTGCCTGCAATTGAGGCGCTGCTCGAAAAGAAGCAAGATCATCCGATTCTAAGGCAGTGGGAGTACGAACTTGCCCGGCGGAAGGCTGTCCTTCAACTGGAGGAGCGGCGCGCCATCCCGGATTTGGAGTTGACCTTTGGCTATCGGGCCGAAGGGCTGGGCGGCGAATCAAGCCGATCATTCGGCCTTGGCGCTGAAGGGCTGTCCCTTTCGCGAGTAAGTAGGGGTTCGAACGACGATTGGGAACATTCGTTGAGCATCGAGATTTCAATACCGCTTCCAATCTTCAATCGCAATCAGGGGGCACGCAAAGAGGCCGAGTACCAGGTGCAAAAGACAGCCTACGAGCGGCGTGCGACCGAGCGTTCCCTGGATGCCCGCGTCACAGCGTTTCATGCTGCCGCCTCGGGTGCACGGGAAGCCGCCGAATCGCTCCGAGTCTCCGTGATTCCGGAGATGCAGGAAACCTTTGATCTCACGCAAGTCGGCTATCGGAGCGGCAAGTTCGATTTTGTCACCGTACTGGATGCTGAACGGCAGTTGGTGGATGCGCGATTGAGAGCGACCGAAGCCGAGATCGCCTACCACACCGCCGTCGCCGCAATGGAGCAGACCCTCGGTGCAGGTATATTCAACAATGATTCCGTCTGGGACGTGATGTCTGACCCAGCCATAGCTATTAACCACGATGAGCGAGCCATCTCGCCAACCGTCGAGGAAGAATAATCATGAAGACCAAGACCACCCTAATTGCGGGTTCTCTCGCATTTCTGACCGCAATAGCCATTGCAGGTGTTTACGTTGTGACCGGATTCGGTGGGGCAGGCGAAGCAGCCGTCACGCCTCCCTCAGATGACGATGTCCCGTCATTGAACCTCCCACCTGAGGAGCGCGACCCGGATCGTCTCTGGTGTACAGAACACAGCCGCTACGAGGACGAATGTTATATCTGTCACCCCGACTTGCGTCCAGAGGGAAGTAAGGCAGGTGCCCCAGATATCTACGAGGAAGATGGGCATCACGACAGTGGTGACCACGATACCTCGGCATCTTTTGATATAGACGATGTTCCGTCATTGAACCTCCCCGCCGATCAACGGGAGCCAGGACGCCTGTGGTGCCGCGAGCATGATCGCTACGAGGATGAGTGTTACATCTGCCACCCGGATTTAATGTCCGCAGCAACACTGTCTGACGAGCGCCATGACGAGATCGATGAGTCTGGAGAGCACGGTCAGGCGGGCCAGCTCGAGAAGACCCGTGAATCCAGGGTGCTCTGGTGCGATGAGCATGACGTTGCCGAGAATGAGTGCGGCATTTGTCAGCCGCAATTGCTGGCCAATCTTGATTTTGGTTCAGGACTCAAAGTCCGTTTAGCGGATCCGTCCTCGGTAGACCAAGCGGGAGTCTCGCTGGGAAGGCCCAAAGAAGGCGGCTCAAGTGCGATGCAGACGATGTTGGGCGAGGTTTCATACAACCGGAATCAGCTTGCCATCGTAACGCCCCTGGGAAGCGGTGTCATCATGGATGTACTCGTGGAAGCAGGCGATGAAGTGGCGTCGGGACAACTCCTGGCGACACTAAACTCTCCCGCCGTGGCGGAAGCAAAGAGTGTACTTCTCAAAGCCGTGGCCGAAGCATCCCTCGCCCAGAAGACCTATGCTCGGGAAAAGGATCTATATACCCGCGAAATTTCCGCGAGGAAGGACCTAGAAGAGGCGCAGTCGGTGGTCGCTACGACCGAGAGCGAGATTGACTTTGCCGCCCAGCGCTTGCTCAATCTCGGGCTGACCTCCGAGGAGCTCAATGAAGTCCGCCGCACACGTTCGACCAGCTCCCGACTGGAAGTCCGCGCGCCCTTCGACGGAACAGTCGTAGAGAGGCTCGCTGTGAAAGGAACGGCGGTAGAGGTCGGTTCACCGTTGTTTCATGTGGCCGATCTCTCCACGGTATGGATGAAGCTCTCGATGTCCGAGACTCAATTGATGTCGGTCGAGGAAGGCCAGACGATCAATGCCCAATTTGATGCGTACCCGGGGCTGATGTTCCAAGGCGAGATTTCCTGGATCGCTCCAAGCATCGACCACAGAACCCGCACTTTCGAGGCCCGCGTTGTATTGCCGAATCAACATGGTATGTTGAAGGATGGTCTTTTCGGTGAAGTGTCCCTCACATCGGGAACCACCATGCAGGGTCTGCACGTGCCGGAATCCGCCGTCCAAGAAGTCGATGGCCAATCCATCGTGTTCGCCCGTCTCGACCAGGATCTATTCGAGACCAGACTCGTACGTCTGGGACAAAAACGAGGCGATCAGGTTCAGGTTCTTGGCGGACTGGCTTCCTCCGACGAGATCGCCTTCGACGGCAGTTACCTTCTGAAATCCGAGTTTCTCAAAGCCCGCCTTGGTGCGGGCTGCGCAGACGATTAGGCGGGATGAAGACATGCTAGAACGCCTAACAGATTACGCCCTTAACAACCGAATTCTTGTCGTCGCCCTCCTCGTGCTGATTTGCGGCTTAGGTGCTTGGCGATTGACCACATTGCCGGTCGATGCGTTTCCCGACACGTCGCCGATACAGGTCCAAGTCAATACGACGGCGGAATCGCTCAATGCAGCCGAAATCGAGCAGCAGATAACCCTGCCCATCGAACTGGCCATTTCGGGACTACCGGGCTTGCAGAACGTCCGTTCCGCGTCGAAATTCGGATTTTCGCAGGTGGTCGCGGTCTTCGACGATGACACGGACATCTATAACGCCCGCCAATTCATCATGGAGCGCCTCAACACCGTGGTGCTGCCAGAGGGAATTGAGCAGCCACAGCTTGGACCAATCTCGACGGGATTGGGCGAGGTGCTCCACTATGTCATGCGGTCGGATGATCCGGATCGCACGACCATGGAAATTCGTGAGATTCACGATTGGGTGGTAAAGCCGGAACTCCTCAAGGTGCCCGGCGTCGCCGAGGTCAACAGTTGGGGCGGCTTTGAAAAACAGTACCACGTCATCGTCGATCCCAACGCCCTCATCGAGTACGAACTCACCTTGGGCGAAGTGAAATCCGCCCTGGAACACAACAACCGCAATGCGGGTGGCGGGCAGGTCACCCGCTCGGGCGAGTCCCTCTTGGTTCATGGACTTGGCCGGGTCTCAACAACGCAGGAAATCGGCGACATCGTCGTGGCGGCATTCGATGGCACGCCGATCCACATCCACGATCTTGCCGAAGTACGGCTAGACCACGAAATCCGCCGGGGGGCAATCACCTTCCAAGGGCAGGGCGAGGCATTGATGGGCCTGGGGTTTATGCTGCTCGGCGAGAACAGCAACGAGGTAACCGCCGCCCTTCGCGAGCGGCTGGAGTCGGTTGCTCCTTCCCTCCCTGAAGACATCGTCTTGACTGTGGTCTACGACCGAACCGAACTGGTGGACAAGGTCATCGGGACAGTCGAACACAATCTGCTCATGGGAGCGGCGTTAGTCATAGTCGTGCTGTTTGTGTTGCTAGGCAATCTCCAAGCGGGCCTGCTGGTCGCGGTGACCATTCCCATGGCGATGCTCTTCGCCGTTCTCGGTATGTTCGAGTTCGCCATCGCCGCGAGCCTGTTGAGTCTGGGTGCCATCGATTTCGGCATCTTGGTGGATGGCAGCGTTGTCATGACCGAAACCAACTTGCGTCGCCTGCGAGAGCGGCAAGCGGAGAAGGGAGGAAAACTGACGAGCAAGGAACGTCTTGCCTGCATGCTCGAATCGAGCCGGGAAGTCGTCCGACCAATCGTTTTCGGGATGGTGATCATCATGATTGTCTTCTTCCCAATACTGACGCTGGAAGGGGTCGAAGGCAAGATGTTTCGGCCGATGGCATTCACTTTTATCCTCGCCCTGGCCGGAGCACTTGTGCTCGCCATCTTCGTCTCGCCAGTGCTCTCGTACTACGCCCTGCCCTGGAACGCGAAGCCGGAACGCAAAGGATTGGGCCACCTACTCGTTGTCGTGTACGAGCGGATTCTCAAGGCATCATTGATGTTGCGATGGGCCGTGCTTCCGCTGACTGTTGCTATTCTCGTCGGGACTGGGTTCTTCGCGACGCGCCTTGGAGCAGAATTTACCCCACGGCTGAGCGAGGGTGCGATTGCCGCCAACGTGATCCGGCTTGCGGGGATATCCATTCCCACGTCGGTGAATTACAACACCCGGATCGAGAAGGTCCTCCTCGAAGAGTATCCGGACGAAATCAAGTATGTCTGGAGCCGCATCGGTGTTGCGGAGGTTGCCACTGACCCGATGGGGACGGAACTCACGGATATCTTTATGACGCTCCACCCACGGAAACAATGGACGCGGGCGACCAACCAGACCGAATTGATTGACTCGATTGAGCAACGGCTCGCCATCATGCCGGGGCTAAACATCGCCTACTCCCAGCCGATTGAGTTGCGGATGAACGAACTGTCGGCTGGCATGCGTTCCGACGTGGGCATCAAGATCTATGGCGACGACTTCGACGAATTGGTGCGGTTGGCCGATGAAGTCCAAGCCGCCCTGATTAACGTTGACGGTGCAGCGGATCTCTCCGTGGATCAGGTGACCGGACAGCCCACACTACAGGTCGAAGTCGATCAAGCCCGCATCGCCCGGTTCGGGATTCCGGGCGGCGACGTGCTGGATATGGTCGAGGCGGTCGGTGGAACGAAGGTCGGTTCAATCTATGAAGGCCAGCGAGTATTCCCCTTAGTCATGCGGCTCCCGGACGAGTACCGGACGGACGTGCAGAAATTGTCTGAAGTACGTATCGCGACTGAATCGGGTGCCCGGCTCCAATTGAATCAACTGGCCGACGTGAGGCTCGGTGACAGCCCGGCGACGATCAACCGGGAGTGGAGTCGGCGTCTTATTCGCGTTCAGGCGAACGTGCGGGGGCGCGACGTCGGGTCCTTCGTCGAGGAAGCCAAAGGGGCCATTGCCCGCGAAGTAGATCTTCCAGAGGGCTACGTCGTCGATTGGGGTGGGCAGTTCGAGAACCTTGAGCGGGCTCAATGGCGGCTCGCCATCATTGTGCCCCTCACGCTACTGCTAGTCTTCATGCTGCTCTATTTCAGCCTCGGACGGCTGCGAGACGTGCTCATCATCTACACCGGGATTCCCTTCGCCTTCGTGGGTGGCATCCTGTCGTTGTATCTGAGAGATATTCCGTTCAGCGTGAGTGCAGCAGTCGGGTTCATTGCCTTGAGTGGTATCGCGGTCCTCAATGGACAGGTGCTCGTGGCGGCGATTCGTGGCTATTCAAATGACGGGCTACCCATACTTAATGCGGTCATCGAGGCAGGCAAGCAACGTCTGCGTCCCGTATTGGCAACCGCCGTCACCGACGCAGCGGGATTCATTCCTATGGCCCTATCCACCGGTGTCGGGGCCGAGGTACAACGACCACTCGCGACCGTCGTGGTAGGCGGCGTGATCACCAATACGATACTGACCCTTATTGTGCTTCCGATTCTCTATCTTGTCGCCCACAGGAGCAAGAAGACTTTCGATGCCGGCATCTCTGCTGACACCGCTGGTCCGAAGGCATAACCCGACTGGCAAAATCAGGAGCAAGGACATGTAGGGGTAGTTCCCTATAAGGATATGCGCCATGACGTATTGGTGATGCCGGCGGGTGCCGAGCAGCACTTTGGAATGCGGGTTGAAGCACCCTTCTGCCGCAGGGGCCCTATGGGTAGGGACGATTGCCTGTGGTCGCTTGGCGTGACTTGGTTTGCCATGGCGCGCTCAAAGGCGGCTGCATGTCCCGGTGGGCTTGGCGAGCGGGTCGGCGGGCCGTGTGAGCAGATTTTAGCGAACCGCCAGCGGTCCGTCATATGTGGTGTGGGGTTAGGAAGCTACGGCCACCGGGACAGGAACGCGCGTTGACGTGGCGCGTCTATGGGCGGAGTGGCTGGGATGGTGTAATGCCATCTTGGAATACCTGCGTTGCACTGGCGCGATACCGTCCCACAGGGACTGCCTGCGCGCTGAAAGCTACGTGGGGTAGGGTGTGGACGGGGGCGTGATCGCGCATTCAACGGGTGAGTAGTGAACGTTGATGCGCGAGGCTGTCCCGGCAGTATGGGGAGACGTGGAATTGGTGAGACCGACTGCCGTCGTGGCGTACTGCCGGTACAGTCCCGAACTTCGCTTCGGGCGAAGTCGAGGACAGTCCCACCACAGGGACTGCCTTCGCGCTGAAAGTCACTTAGGGTAGCGAGTGGACGGGGAGGTGACGGCGGATTCAGCGGATGGGTAGTTGGCGTTGATGCGCGAGGCTGTCCCGGCAGTATGGGAAGACGTGGTTTTTAGGAGGCCGACGGGAACGAAAGCGCGCATCCGCTACCGTTATGGCAGACAGGAATGTCTGCGCACCTGGGGTGGTTTCTCCGCCGTTCTCTTTTGTGTCCACGGGGCGGCTGGCTTACGGCCACCGGGACAGGAACGCGCGTTGGCGTGACGCGTGTAGGGGCAGAGTGGCTGGGATGGTACGACGACGTCCTAAAATACCTGCGTTGCACTGGCGCGATACCGTCCCATAGGTGCGCCTATGGAGCGCCGTCGGCCCGACGGCATCGGTGCCCATGGCACCGAATTGCGATGGGCAGTGCCTCTCCTTGCTGGACGCGTGCGAAAAGGCTTTTGCCTCGGATAAGAGTGTCCGAGCTCCTTGTTCCGGGTGACGCATGGGTGGGGAGACGGGGAATTGGTGAGACCGACTGCCGTCGTGGCGTACTGCCGGTACAGTCCCGAACTTCGCCCACCACGGCGCGTCTACGACCTGGGACGAAGTCGAGGACAGTCCCACCACCGGGACAGGAACGCGCGGTGGGGTGTCGCTTGTCATGGCGAAGTGGCTGGGATGGTGCAATGCCATCTTGAAATAACTGCGTTGCACTGGCGCGATACCGTCCCATAGGTGCGCCTATGGAGCGCCGACGGCCCGACGGCATCGGTGCCCATGGCACCGTATTGCGGATCGGCATTGAGGGTTGTCGCGCGAGGCTGTCCCCGGATTGCATTAAGGCGCAAAAAAAGGCCTGGCAACGTCGTGCGTTACCAGGCCTTGGTGGGGGAGGGCTATAGCCTACGTGTTGCAGTAGGTGTCGATGGAGTCGCGGAGGGTTTGGAAGATGTATTTCCGTTTTTCCGGGTCGCATTCCAGCAGGGTGAAGCGGAAGCCCGCGTGGCTGCACTGGAAGCCGGTCAGGGGTACGACGACGATGCCGGTGGCGCCCATGAGATAGTAGACGAAGCGCTTATCCGGCGAGACGCCCTGGACCAATTCTTCGATGCGCGCCTTGATGCCGGCATTGTCGATTTCCAGGGTCTGCTCGTTGTTGAGGACGTTTTCCTTGAACATAATAGTGAAGTAGAAGGCCCCGCCGGGTTTGTTGGCGATGACGTACTCACAGCCCTCAAAGGCCGCCGCTGCTTCATCCGCCCGGTCGTTGAACATGGCCGCACGGGTCGTGAGGTGGGTTGGATAGCGCTCGTCCCCGAACACGAGGGGGATAGACATCTGGGGCAGGGTGGTGGAGCACACTTCGAGGCGCTTGGCGGCCAGGAGGCTTTCCACGTAGGTGGAGAAGTTGGCGTCCTTACCCCGGTTGAGTACTTCGAGCCAGCCGCAGCGGGAACCGGGCCAGGGGTATTCCTTGCTGATGCCGCGCATGGAAATGGCGGGCACATCCTGAATCCATTCGCTGGTGTGGAGTCGGGGGTAGCCTTCATAGACGATATGGGCGTAAATCTCGTCGGTAATGATGAAGAGGTTGAATTCCTGGGCGATCTTCACGATCTCATCGAGGATTTCCCGGGGATACACGGCACCCGTGGGGTTATCCGGCGTCAGGATGAGGATGCCCGCGATAGAGTCGTTATATTTGACCTTCATGCGGATGTCGTTCACATCGGGGAGCCAGCCGTTGAGCGGATCGAGCTCATAGGTCAGGTGGGCGTATCCGGAGTGGGCGGCTTCGGCGGAGGAGTGGGTGCTGTAGGCGGGGGAGGGGCCCAGGATGCGGGCTTCCCGCTTCAGGAATCCGTAAACCCGTGCGACCGCGTCACCAATGCCGTTGAAGAAGAGAAGGTCATTGGGCGTGATCTTGACGCCACCATCCCGTTCATTGACCTTGGCGGCCAGGAATTCACGGGTCTCGATGACGCCGGCGGAATCGCAATAGCCATAGCTCGCGGGCACTTCCAGGAGGCCCTGGAGGATTTCCTTGATCCAGGGGGCGAGGGCCTCGCCTTTTTCGATGGGGTCACCGATGTTTTCCCAGATGATTTCGCGGCCTAAGGCGCGGACTTCCCGGGCGACGGCCACGATCTCGCGGATCTCGTAACTGAGATTTCCTGCACCCTCATGAACTATACTACGTCTCATAGCGGCCTCTCTGAAACCGGTGGTTAGCTTTCACGTCTACTCATTGGGTGGATATGCACACCTCTGGGGCGTAAGACCGGGGGAGAGGAATGAATCCGAGCGGGATGGGGCAACGTGATACCCCCATCCAAGTGCGCGATCATAGGGCTTTCGGCGGGTGAATTGCAACGTTTCCGCCCGGATTAATGGGGGGACAAACTAAATGCGCCGATCGGCCACCAGGCCGGTCTGTCCGTTTTGCGAGGCCTTGGTGCGCAGGTGGGAGAGAATCTCAAAGAGATCCCGGGAGCTGGCTTTGCTATCCGAATCCCGCTTCGTGATGCACATGAGTAACTCCAGCGTTTTATGCTGTTGCCAGGCCTTCAACTGAGCGGGTTTCCCCAGTTCTTCCAGGAAGCGGGTCCGGTGCTTCTGCCAGACATGGACCACCCGTTCACTGTAAGGCTGGGAATGCTCGGGGGAGATAATATAGACGAAGTGACCGCCACCCATGTGTCCGATAGAGAAAAACTTGGGTTTTATTTCCCGTGCGCACATGTGGAGGCAGCGCCCGAAGTGGCGCAAGGCCTTGGCCTGGGCATCCCGTCCGGCATCCTTGAAGAACTCATTGATACGAATCAGTTCGATATACCCAATGATGAAGTGGGTTCGATCGGTGATGGACTTCTGGATTTCGAGCTTGACGCTCTTTGCAGTGGGCAGTCCGGTCATGTCATCCGTGAGGGGGGCGGACAGATTGGTCGCCAACAGATTTTCAATGCGCCCGATCAGCGCAGACGTGTTGAAGGGTTTTGTCACGTAGTCGTCGGCCCCTTGGGCCAGACCATGGGCAATTTCTTCTTCCGAGTTCATGGAGGAGAGGAGAAGAATGGGCAGAGTGTAAAGATCGGTATTGGCGCGGATGCGGCGACACACCTCAAATCCGGACACGTCCGGCAGCATGACATCCAGAATCAACAAATCCACCGGGTTCTGGACCACACTCTCGAGGGCGGGTTCTCCCCGGGACTTAAAGGTGCAATTGTGACCTTTGCCAGTTAGTTGCTCACATAAGAATGTGGTGATGCGTGTGTCGTCATCAACGACGAGAATGTTCGCCATACCCTTGCCTTCCAAACGACTGCCCTGAAATGCGTACGTACCCATGTAAACTTTCTACGATCAACGCCCGCCGTACGTGACTTACCAACATTGTTTAGACTTCCCCGTAGTCCCAATTGTTACACCCGCTCATTATACCGGAAATCTTTTTAAAATTGCGTATTTTCTCCTCAATGGCCCGCAGGGGCTTGCTATGGGAATACGACGTAGGGCAGGATCAGAGACGGAATCGCACGGTTCCTCGTTCTGATAGGTCAGTCCTGCGACAAAGGTGGTTTTGATATGAAAATGGTTAAAATTCGTGAAACGTTTGCGGCGCTCTTCGCGCTCGTTCTGGTCATCGTCTTGCTGGCGGTCGTGGCAAAAGTATTTGGATTCGAAATTCCCGGCCTCATACATATCACCAATGCACTGGGTATCGGCGTCTGAGCCCCCGGGCCGACGCCTATTCTTCTGGAGCGACGGGGGCTGGGCTGGACACCGAAGGCGTCGTTTCATGGATTTCCGCGTGCCCTTGTGCGCCCAGTCGTTTCAGCCCGTTCAGGGCCGCGATCTTATAGGCTTCGGCGAGGGTGGGGTAATTGAAGACGGTGTCGATGAAGTAGCTGATGGAGCCGCCGAAGGCCATAACGGCCTGGCCGATGTGCAATAACTCCGACGCCCCATCGCCCATGATATGAACGCCGAGGAGGCGGCCGGTCTTCTGGTGAAATACCAGCTTCAACATTCCCGTTTCGTCCCCCATTATCTGCCCTTTGGCTACTTCCCGATAGCGCGCGATACCGACTTCATAGGGGGTACCCTCTTCACTCAGTTCGTGCTCGGTCTTGCCGACCATCGAGATTTCGGGAATAGTGTAGATGCCGTAGGGGAGCAACTCGTTGTCGGAGAAAAAGGGGACGCCGAAAGCGTGACAGGCGGCCAGCCTTCCCTGCTCCATGGAAGTGGATGCCAACGCCGGGAATCCCACGATATCGCCAGCGGCGTAAATGTGGGGTACGATAGTCTGAAGGTTTTCGTTGACATCAATCAGGCCCCGACTGTTGGCCGCGAGACCCGCGGCCTCCAGGTTCAGACCTTCGGTCGCCCCGGAGCGGCCGGAGGCGAACATAAACATATCCGTCTTGATTTCCCGGCCATTTTCCAAGGTGGTCACCACGTTGCCGTGGGCGTCTTCCTGGACCTTGGTAAAATCTTTACCGAGATAGAGGGTCACCCGCTCATCACGCATATGGTAGGTCAGGGCCTCGCAGATTTCGCGATCCACAAAGCGGAACAATTCGGTGCGGCGATCCAGCAGGCGTACATCCACCCCCATGGCGGAAAACATGCAGGCGTACTCCGTACCAATGACACCGGCACCCACAATCAGCATGCTCCGAGGCATCTTGTCGAGGCTGAAGCCTTCGCCAAAGATACTGTCGGTGTCGATGATGGTCCGGTTGTTGAAGGGCACGCGATCCGCCCGGTAGGGGACGGTGCCGACGCTAATCAGGATCTTTTTGGCTTCCACCAACTGGCGACCGTTTATCGTGTCTACGCCGACCACATTGGGGGACTCAAAGGAAGCGAGTCCATAGGCCACGTCAACGCCGGTGCGCAGCAGCCGGCTTCGGGCGACTTCGTTCTCGTGGGAAACGACACGGTTGACCCGCTGATTTAGATCGGCGAAGGAGATGTCGTGCTTGATGTGGAAGCTACGTCCGTAGACGGCACGGTGGCGGAGGCCGGTAAAGTGAATGATGGCCTCGCGTAAGGTCTTGCTGGGAATCGTCCCGGTGTTGGTGCAAACGCCACCGAGTACCTGTTTTTTTTCTGCGACGAGTACTTTTTTCCCCAACTTGACCGCCTGAATGGCTGCGCGCTGACCCGCAGGGCCCGAGCCGATTACCATCAAGTCCACTTTTTGCATGTGCAACTCTCCTTTGCGTCGTGCTGGATAGAGTATGCGGTGCGCCGGGGGCGCGGTGCAAGGTGGACGCTATGGGGTACGTTGTCGCGTCCCAGAAGGGTCAAACTTTCGGTGTTTTTTCCCCGTTTCTTGAAGGGTTTCACCCCCGAAGCGTATACTACTGCTCTGGGTGTCGTGACCCTGTGTCTGTGCTCTTTGGAGTACAAAAATGCGAATTGTTACCCGATTTTACCTCCTGACTATTTTGGGCCTCAGCGTTTTGGTTTCAAGTCCCATCGTGGCGCAGGATGCAGAGAAAGAGGCGCTTCAACAACGGGTGGAATCCCTTGAGCAGCGCCTCGCAACGATGGAACGACTGGTTCAGGAACTTCAGGGGGCGGCCTCCCCATCACCCGAGGCTTCCTCGGAGACGGCGACCGAAGTGGCATCCCCGCCGGTGGATTCTGCCAAGACGGATGGCCCCCAACGCCTGCACGCCTACTTCAATAACGGTCTCCAGTTTCGTTCAGACGATGGTGCCTTCGATATTCGCGTCGGGGGGAGGACCCAATTTGATATGGCCTTCTTCGATGCGGACGAGCGTTGGGAACGGCTGGCTGCCTTGAATCCCGATTTTGGCTTGGGCGATGAAGACGATGGGGTGGCCTTTCGTCGCGCGCGCCTGTCCGTTCGCGGAACGATTTACGAGCACATTGGCTTCAAGGCCCAATATGATTTTGCCGTCAACTCGCCGGGAAACGATGGGGGGCAGTTTCGGGATGTTTTCATCGATTTTAAAGATGTCCCCCTCTTTGACAAGGTGCGCATCGGCCATTTCCAAGAGCCGTTCTCCCTGGAAGAAATGACCTCCAATTCCTACATGACCTTCATGGAGCGTTCCCTGGTCAACGTCTTCACGCCCAGCTTTAATACGGGGATTACGGTGGAGAAATCAGCCCTGAATAATCGGCTCTATGGGGTGGTCGGGATATTCAAGACCACCGACTTCTGGCCATCGGATAATGACAGCAATGAGGCGGCAGGCTATGGGTATACTGCCCGGTTGACGGGGGTCCCCTGGGCCTCTGAGGATGGGCGCAGTCTGGTCCACCTGGGCCTGAACCTTTCCCGCCGAAACCCCGACGGCGAGATTACTTTCCGTCAGCGCCCCGAGTCCTATCTGGCGCAGCGCTATGTAAATACGGGGGCCCTGGATACGACCCGACTCTTCACGTATGGGTTGGAAGGGGCCGTGGTGCACGGTGCGGTATCGCTCCAGGGAGAATACATCGCGGCAGAAGTGGAAACGACCGACTATGGCAAGCGCCGTTTTTCGGGCTATTATGGTGCCCTGTCCTGGATCCTTACCGGTGAACAGCGTCCCTACAAAAACGGGGCCTTCTGGCGGGTGATACCGGAAGATCCCTTTGCCTGGCGTGGCGAGAACCGTGGTTGGGGGGCGTGGGAACTCGCGGCGCGTTATTCCCATGTGGATCTGGATGACGGGCCGGTTCGGGGGGGCTCCGAGGACAACCTGACCCTCGGGGTCAACTGGTACCTGAACGCCAACACCCGCATCATGGTCAACTACATCTACGCCCAGATTGACAATGCCCTGTATGACGGGGACCTCGAAATTCTCCAGTCCCGTGTGCAGGTGGATTTCTAAGTGCGGGGGTGGCACCGAGTTGGAACGATTGCGCAGGAATCGGTTACACTCCAACCATCATCAATCTGGCGTCGGTCATCTGCCTGCAGCAGTCTCATAAGGCGGGACTTCGCATCCCCGAATTATGGCGCTATTGACTCCCATCGGCCCGACAGGTCCAACTGATTCAGGAAAAAACGCGATGAAATCCTATGACGTAAGCGTCTATCCCTCCAAAGTAGCACTTCCGCGCGAGGACCAGTTGGCCCATCACCTGGCCGCCTTGGCTACCCACCGAAGTGAAATCGATCCGGAAGCGCGGGAGATGGTGATTAATCGCTTTATCGACAACGCGGCAGTTGCCATTGCCGCCATCAGTCGAGCGCCCGTGGCCAATGCCCGCAGTCAGGCCTTGTGCCACCCTCGTTCCCGCGGCGCTTCGGTATTTGGCATGCCCATCGAGCAAACCTTTGATGCCGAGTGGGCAGCCTGGGCCAACGGGACGGCCGTGCGCGAGTTGGACATGCACGATACCTTTCTTGCGGCCGATTACTCCCACCCGGGCGACAATATACCGCCGATACTGGCGGTGGCCCAGCAGTGCGGTGCGAGTCAGGGTTTGAGTGGTGCGGACTTGGTGCGGGCCGTGCTCGCGGCCTACGAGGTTCAGATCAGTCTCGTGAAGGCCATCTGTCTCCACGCCCACAAGAAAGATCATATTGCCCACCTCTGCCCGGCGCAGGCGGTTGGAATCGGGACCTTGCTCGGCCTGGAGCATGGGGTAGTCCTGCAAGCGGTTCAGCAGGCCGTACACGTATCCTTCACCACACGACAGTCCCGTAAGGGGGAGATTTCAAGCTGGAAGGCCTATGCCCCGGCCCACGCGGGGAAACTGGCGATTGAAGCCGTTGACCGGGCCATGCGCGGCGAGAAGAGTCCAGCCCCCATCTATGAAGGGGAAGACAGCGTCATTGCGTATATGCTCGATGGGGCGGAAGCCCGGTATACCGTGACCCTTCCCGAAAAAGACGAGCCCCATCGGTCCATCCTGGAGTCGTACACCAAACAGCATTCGGCCGAGTATCAAAGCCAGGCGCTCATCGATCTGGCCTTCAAAATGCGGGAAAAAATTGGTGACTTCGATGCGATTGAGCATATCACCATTCACACGAGTCACCACACCCATTATGTGATCGGAACGGGAGCCAATGACCCCCAGAAACTCGATCCCAACGCGAGCCGGGAAACCCTCGACCACAGCATCATGTATATTTTCGCCGTGGCCCTGCAGGATGGTGCCTGGCACCATGTGGCGAGCTATTCCCGCGAGCGGGCATCCCGGCCCGACACGGTCGAGCTTTGGCACAAGATCAGTACGGTGGAAGATGAAGAATGGACGCGTCGCTATCACGCGAGTGATCCCAACGAGAAGGCCTTTGGGGGGCGCGTCGAAATACGTTTCAATGATGGAAGCACCATCGTGGATGAAATGGCGGTGGCGAACGCCCATTCTCTTGGCGCCAAGCCCTGGAAACGGCCCGAGTATATCCGCAAATTTGAAACCCTGACCAGCGGCATTATAGCGCCCGAGGAAGGCGACCGCTTCCTCGACGTGGTCCAGAATATTTCCGATCTTGAGGCCAATGATTTGCCCCAGCTGAATGTGCAGGTGCCCCTGGATTCCCTGCCGCGAAACACGCGGGATAACCGCGGCATCTTTTAGCCGCGGTTTGCATGGAAGCAGCGCGGTCTGTTCAGGGATAGGGTGTGCCGGGCGCAAGCAGGGCTCGGGGGTCGTGTTGAAGCTGCGCCACGAGCCATTGGATGAGGGCCTGCGCCCCCATCAGCCGGCAAGAAGCTGCCGCGATGAGGCCTTCCCGGACGATGCCGGCCGCGACGAGTCGTTCGTGCCAATCCTCAAAACAACGGGGGCGGTTCCACCGATGAATGGGAGTCATGATCTCGTGGCAGTCCCCCTGTAAATCGATGACGGGGCACGGATAACGGCCTGGATAGGCGACATAGGGGGCATCGACGAGTTCTTCGGCGGTATGAAAGGTTGTGTTCGCATTGTGGTTGACCCCCAGCAGCAGGATGTGACCACCGGCCTCGGCCAGTCGCGTGTATGGACTGCCCGTTCCACAGGGACTCAAGGCGGACGGATGGCCCGTTGTATACTGCGCCGCGTTGGGACCTATTGCGGCAACGGCGTGGGTGGGGTGGATGCTTCGGTGGCATGCCGGGTGCTGAAGTGCCGCGCAGGGGATGGCGCCACACCAGGTAGTCCGTTGACGGTGGTCACAGCAGGGACGGTGTTGTGGACTATCGGAAGCCTTCCCCGTCAGGGTGGGGAAGAGTATGGTGCCCCCAGGCGCTACCGCCATGAGCAGGGCTTCAACCACGGTGGACGCCCCGCCTTCTATCCAGCCCATGGCACTCAAGGAGCTGTGCACGAGGACGGAGTCTCCCGGGGAGAGGCCCAGATGTTTCATCTCTTTACATAGGGATTCTGTTCGGGTACGCGTGGCGTTCATGATTCCGGTGGGGCAGGGGGTTGGGGTTTGCGGGACTCTGGAAAATATTCGGGGTACAGATTGGTTGCACAGTCCGGACATATCCCATGGCTGAAATCCGTTTCCATGTGGGTGCGAAAATAAGTCTCCACATGTTGCCAGTACCCGGAATCATCCCGAATTTTCTTACAGTTGCAGCAAATGGGCAAGAGCTCGTGGAGGGTCTCGACTTCCTCGAGGGCATCCCGAAGTTTCGAACTGTTGGCCGCTAATTCCTGCTCGAGTGCTATCCGCTCGTCGTGGATTTTTTGCCTGACCTGACTGATCAGGGTAAAGGACCAGCCGACAGCGGCCGGAAAGGCGGCTATGAAGAGAAAGTTCTCGGTGAAGGGTGTTGCCGGCATGAGTCCCGGGCCTTGGAGGCAGGAAAATACGACGGCGGCGAGAAGCAGTCCCCAACACGCGAGGAATCCCAGGGCGTATGGCTGTCGTGCCATGGCGGCGCGAAACGCCATGATGGTCACCGCAACCGGTGCTAATACCCCACCCAGAAAGAGAAGATAGAATGCACTTGTGATAAGAAACAGGGTCCCGAGCAGGCCCAGAAACGCGATCAACCCGGCAAGAAGATTCAGGCGGGTCAGGAAAGGGGCACCCGGGGCGTTTTTCAGGAAGGTGTTGCAGAAGGCGATGCCGGTCCAAATCGTCAAGAGGTCGGTGATGGGCATGCTGTGGAATTTAATCCACGAGGGCGTTGGCCAAAGTAACATGTTGGCCGTGCCCGAGTTGGCCATGAGATTGAAGTTCAATGCGCCAAGAAAAAGGCCGAGCCAAAGATAATTCGCCTTCCGAAGCTGAAAAAAGACGCTGAGGTTGAATATGGCGAGGGTCAGCAGGGCGCCAGACAAGACGAGGTAGAACGACAGGAAGCGATTGGCACTTCGGTTGAAATCGTCGAGCTCCCACAGCCGGGCCTCAAATCGCAGTGACCCGTAGTGCCGCACCCGTAGATAGTATCGGGCAGGCTCCCGGGTATCAATGCGGACGGGAAAGGCTGGCGTCAGTCCGGCGATATGACGTTTCCAGAAGGGATGGCGGGCCCCCAGTTCCGTGGCGTAGTAGTTTCCCTCTGCATCGGGCTGGTAGAGGACCGCCTCGCCGAGTCGGGGGTTGTAGAGCTCCAGGACGTGCCAGCCCGTTGTGCGGTTAAGATCAATGTCGATGGTAAACCAGTGATCCTTGCCGCCGGTATAGCCAATGGCAAAGCGTGGATCACGGAGGGGGTGAAAGGTGGAAAGGACGCGCTCGTCCTGAATGGTGTCAATCGTGTAGGCGTCCCGTTCTGTCTCGAGGTAGGACATTTGGGGGGCGATATTGACAAAGGAAGCGGCAGCCGCAGAAATGCCCACACTCCATGCCAACCCCACCCCGATAATTCCTGCGAAAAGCTTCTGAGGCAAGTGGGCAATCTCCAGACATCGGCGCTTGCCGGATGCGCGACCAAGGGAAGTATACTAAATGGGTCGTGCGGGGCGTTAGCTTGATCTGGTGGGCAGTGCGATGCCAAGGGTAGCCAGGTCTTTTTCGGCCGCACTCGCCCAGCCTCTATTGGCAATGGGACTGGCCGGACTTGGGTGTAGAATTCGACCGATAGTGCCTGGGTAATCGGGAATCGCCCGCTTGATCTGCTGTTCCGCGAAGGTGCCTACACCGAGTAAATAGGATGGCTTGAGGTAGGCCACGAGATCGGCCAGGGCGGTGTCGCAGGCTGTGAAAAGGGGGAGACGTTCCTCTTTCTTGAGCTTGTCCGGGGTGAAATTTCGTCCACTTTCTTCCATAAAACACAAGGGGCAATAGTTGTGGACGTAGAATTGCTCGAAAAAGTGTTCCGGCTTGTGAAAGCGTGCTTTCGCCCAACCCCACAGTCGGGCGCCGCTGACTTCATTGCGTTCGCAGGCAAAGCCGACGACAGGACGTTTCGGGTGTTCCCGCTCCGGGCGGTCTACGGAGGCTGAAATCCCCATCCAGTCACGTACATGGGGTATCTCGCCGAAGGGTACGCCGGTTTGTGCCATACCCCACGGGCCCGGGTTCATCCCGACCAGCAGGACGTCGACCTGGGGGCGGGCAAAGCGACGCACGTACTGCTCGTGGCTCTTGCGTGCGTAGCGCAGGGGGTTGTAGACGTGGGTGACCGGCGTGCCGAATTGAAGCGCATCGACTGCCGTTGAGAGTGCGCGGGAAATCTGAATGGGACGGGGAACAGACAAGGAATACTCAATCGAACGTGGAAGGGTAGATGTTCAACTCTTAGGCTTGGTTTTCCGCTTGGCAGGCGCCTTCTTGGCGGCCGCTTTTTTCGTTGCCGCCGGCTTCTTGCGGGCCGTCGTTTTTTTTGCGGACTTCGGTGCATCGGCCTCTTGGGCCTCTAATTCCAGACGGGCTGCTTCTTCCCGATTGCGCTGGGCGACCGCGTAGAAGGGGTCCGCGGGCGGTACCGGGAGGTCGTCAAGATCTTCGTGATCCGACTCCGAGGTGTGGTGTCGTCCGTTATCCTGGGCGCCCAGGGGTTCGACCGAGAGTGGCCGGCGGGTATCTTCATCGTCGTAGAAGGGGTCGTCCAGTGGCGCGATATCGATCTTCTCGGTCGGCGCATCGGTCGTGCCGTAGAGATGACTCATACGCGCGAGTTCGGTTTGAGCCAACTGTCCGAAGCGGGAATCGGGCGTGCGTTCGATGACCTGTTCAAAGAGTGTCGTAGCCTTGGATGCCTGGTGGAGGTGCCTTTCTCGCAGTTTTGCGAGGTGATAGGTGGCTTCGGCCCAAATGAGTTTTTTTCCGTAGAAGCGTTCGGAGATTTCCTGAAAGAGGGCCGCGGCCTCGGCGAAGCGATCTTCGGATTTGAGCAAGCGGGCGGCTTCAAAAAGGGCATCCTCGGTATTTTCCAGATAGGCCCGGTAGCGTTTCACCGCACCATCCACATCACCCCGGAGCGCAAGCTTGCGGGCTTCCGCAAACTCGGAAGGCTCGTGGATCTGCATTCCGAAGGGGCTGACCCGATCAATGACCCGGGAGGCGAAGGAATTGACGATGATCAGGCCGTAATAGAAGAGGGGAAAGACAAAGGCGATCATACACCAGAGCAGCAGGCCAAAATAGCGGCTGTCGGGCGTAATGGCATTCATCTCGCGGCCGTCTTCCATGACGACTTTGATGATTTCCTGGCTGCTGATAGACCGGTTGTAGAAGGCCACAATCAAGAGGAGGAACATGAATATCATGGAGATACCCATGCCGAGGGCGACCGGGATTGGCACAGTTTCGTTGTCCCGGGTCCACCAGCTCTTGAAGAGTTTACCGGCGAGAACGAGGGCACCCGTGTAGAGCACCAGGATCGCAAATTCACCGGGTGAGGGCAGTTGGGGGGCAAACTGCGTCCAGGGGTACGGTTGATACGATTCGGGTTCCATCTTCCCTTTCCAACACCCCTTGCGGGACGGGCTCTGCCGCGCCTATCGCGGTGCCGGGTTTCTTACGGCATTCCGATAGCGCTTATGAGGCCAGTATAAGAATTATTCAGCTTTCCGTCAAATGTTTCGTGTCGGTATTCACACCTGCGTACACGACCGATTATTTCCCGAGCGGAGTATACCATCTTAACCACGTGTTGACTTTTACACCGTCGTTTGCGCAATATGCAGTGGGCGGAGCAACCGGGCCCCGTTGGTTACGTGTAAACAATATACCCCAATTTATCACATTTTTTCCAATCGATGGCCTTAATTCCTTGCCATACTCCAAACCCCTATCGTGGGGGAGGCATGACTTCGCCTGGATGGGCGGAAGGCGATTGACCGGGGGAGAATGCAGCGCGGAGCTTGGCGCATGTCAGATCATAGTCAAATGGAGCGGGACCAGGCTCGGGCCATCCCGTTGAATCAGATTCAGAACGAGTTGTTGGCCCTGTTGGACCAGACCGATGAGACGGGGGTGGCCGATGCGGTGGATCTCCTCATCAGTCAGGGGGCCTATCACGGCTGCAGTGATATCCACCTTGAACCCTGGACCGACTATTTTTCCTTGCGGTATCGTATCGACGGTATCCTCCACCAGTGCGCTTTCATACCGAAAGAGTTCCAGCCGAAGATTAATGCCCGTATCAAGGTGCTGGCCGATCTGGTGGTTTATCGCAAGGATGTCCCCCAGGATGGGCGTATTGATTTCGAAAAAACCACCTGTGGCCGCCCTTTACGTGTATCCACCGTGCCCACAATCAAGGGTGAAAAAACGGTAATCCGACTGTTGGGCGATACGGTGGAGCTCTACACCCTGGAGACGCTGGGCTTCCAGCCCACGGTGATTCAGACCCTGCAGGATGTCATCACCCGAACTTCCGGTGCGTTGATGTTGACCGGTCCGAGTTCCAGCGGCAAGACCACCACGATCTATGCCTTGCTTCGTGAGCTCATGCGTTTGCAGAAGAATACCACCAATATCGTGACCATCGAGGACCCGGTGGAATATACGATGGATCGTATCTCCCAGATTCAGACTAATCCCCACGTAGACTTTACCTTCGCCACGGCACTGCGGGCCATTCTCCGACAGGACCCCGAAGTCATTATGGTGGGCGAGATCCGTGATCTGGAAACGGCGCGGATGGCCATACGGGCGGGGCTGACCGGTCACTTTGTGATCAGCACCATTCACAGTGGCACGTCGGCAGGGGTCTTCACCCGCCTGTTGGATATGGGTATCGAGCCCTTTCTTGTGGCCTCCTCGGTCACGGCCGTATTGGCCCAACGCCTTGTGCGCCTCAATTGTCCCGATTGCCTGGAAGCCTACACGCCGGATGTGGCGATACGTGCCCGATTCGTTTCAAGCAAAAAGAAGGCGAAATTCTATCGGGGTGGCGGGTGTGAATCCTGTAACGGCATTGGCTTTCGGGGGCGTGCGACCATCGGTGAGCTTTTCACGGTGGATCAGGAGATCGCCGAGTTGATTCTGGAGGAGCCGACCACGTCCCAGTTGGAGGAGATGGCGGTGACCAAGGGGATGGAAACCATGGCGGAGGATGGGTTTTCCAAAGCGCAAAAAGGAATTACGACCTTGGACGAGCTGATGCGGGTGCTACCGAGTGTGCTCGACTAGCGGGCGGTCCGCGTGGCGGGGTATCCAGTTAACTGGAATCCACTTCCGTACGCTGTTTATGAGGTAGATTGCATCTGCCAGTTCCAGGTCGGAAACAAAGAGGACCCGCTCCTCGATGGCGCCGTCCTCCAGCAAATGGCGTCGAAAGACCCCTTCCAAGAGCCCAAGATGAGTCGGGGGGGTATAGCGTCTGCCGCCCATTTCCAAGACGATGTTGGCGAAGCTGGCTTCCGTGAGCCGGGTTTCTTCATCCCACAGCAGCACATCGGTACAGTCCGGGCGGGTAGCCCGCAGTCTGTCGTAGGGAATGCGGTGGGTGGTCTTGTGGTGAACCCACGGCTGCCGGGTATCGATTGGGTCGGTTGCCAGACCGACATTCCAGGGGCTCGGCGCAGGCAGGGGAGCATGGGTAATCTCGATACCGCCGCGTCGATTCGCCGTGAGCCGTACTTTTGCGGGTAAGGTGTCGACCTGTGGACGATAGGATTCCAGCGCAGCGATGACGGAATCCCGGCACCATGGCACGCCAAAATAGGTGGCCGATGCTTCGAGCCGGTCCAGATGGAGGGGCAGCAAGAAGTAACCCGCCTCATCGAGCCGCAGGGAGGCAAGCAGTTCGAACGGGGGATGCCCGTGTTGCAGGACCGCGGTCTTGGTCTTGCACTCGGCATATTCCTGGTGATCTACGGAATCCCAGGTGATGCCACTGCCGACGGGGTAGGTCGCGGTACCGCGGCGGGTGTCGATGGTGGCGGTTCGAATGGCCACGTTGAAGCAGGCACTTCGGTCCGGCGCCCACCACCCGACCGCGCCACAGTATACGCCGCGGGGTCCGGTTTCCAATTGGCGAATGAGCTTCATGGTTTCTATTTTGGGTGCCCCGGTCACCGATGCGCAGGGAAACAGGGCCTGAAAAATTTCCGGGACCGTCGCGTTGGTCTTTCCCGTGACGGTGCTGGTCATTTGCCACACCGTAGGGTATTGTTCGGCGGAGAAAAGATCGGGTACCTGGACGGTGCCGGTCTCACAGATGCGCCCCATATCGTTACGGAGCATATCGACGATCATGAGGTTTTCGGCGCGCTCTTTGGGGGAGTTCAAGAGTTCTTCCCGCAGTGCCTGGTCCGCGCGTGCGCTCAGGCCACGGGGCCGTGTGCCTTTCATGGGGCGGCTGGTGAGCTGGTCCCCTTCCAGGGAAAAGAACAATTCCGGCGACAAGGAGATGACTTCATGGTCGCCCCATTGCTGAAAGGCACTGTAGGGGCCGCGTTGCGCCCGGTGGCGATCGAGGAACCAATCGTATCCCGAATGGGCGAACGGTGCGCTGGTGGGGAAGGTATAGTTTACCTGGTAGGTGTCGCCTGCGGCGATGTGCGCCCGAATGGCGGCCACGGTCGTGTCGTACTGGCTTCGGTCGATGGAAGCGCTCCACACGGGGCCCTCGGAGGCCAGGGGCAGGTGTTGCGCGGTTTCGCTTCGCCACTGACATGCGGCGTAGATGCCAAAGCATAGCAGGGGAAGGTCCGATGGGGGGGGGGTCTGGAAGGCGGGGTCGAATGCCGCCGCCGCCTCATAGGCCACATAACCGCCCGCATGGAAACCCGACGCTACAAGGGCCTGTACGCGCGCCAGCGCCGGGGCGACTTCTTCCACGGAGGTAGCCGTGACCGTCTCGACAGGGCGGGTGTAGACCCGGGTCCGATCACCGACGGGGAATTCCAAGTATCCGATTGTAGCGGTTTCGGTCATCGTCACGACTCATGTGGGGATGGTGGCTTCATGGGCATTCTACGTTAATGGAGGGGGCGGGGGACAGGCAAAAATGCTGAAACGACTCCGGAGCGCGTCTGTCAGTCCGCCGATTGGGGGATTCGATAAACCCGGTGGGCGTTTGCGGTGGTCGCCTTGGCCAGCGTTTCCCGGTCAATGCCCTTGAGATCGGCGAGAAAGTCGGCCGTATGGGATACAAAGTGGGGTTCACACCGTTTCCCGCGGAGGGGGACCGGCGCGAGGAAGGGGGCATCCGTTTCCACGAGGAGCCGGTCCAGGGGCACCACCTTGGCGGCTTCCTGGAGGTCTACGGCCTTTTTAAAGGTGACATTACCGGCAAAAGAGATATAAAAGCCGAGGTCAAGAAACTTCCGGGCATAGTCGGGGCCACTTCCGAAGCAGTGCATAATGCAGCCTGCCAGCCGGGGCGCATATTCCGCGAGAATGGCGTAGCAGTCTTCATCGGCTTCCCGGTTGTGGATGACGATGGGCATGTCGAGTTCGCAGGCCAGGTCGAGCTGTGTTCGAAAGGCGTCGGCCTGCCTGTCGCGGGGGGAATACTCGTTGAAATAGTCGAGTCCCATTTCTCCCAGGGCGATGACTTCCGGTCGCTGGGCCATTTCCCGCAGGCGCACGAAGGTGGCCTCGTCACAGTCTTTGGCATAGTAGGGATGCATGCCGACCACCCCAAACACGCGGGGGCCAAGCAATGAGAGGGCTTCTTCACTACTCGGAATATCGTCTCCAATGACGACGATCCAGTCCAATACGTCGAGGCTGGCCTGCAATACAGCGTCCCGATCCCCAGAGAAACGTTCACTCTGAAGATGGCAATGGGTGTCTACCAGTCCCATCAGCTCTGACTACCTGAACTGTTGTCGGTGCGGGGGCCGCGCTTCCGCTTGCGGTTGCGGCGGGGGCGTCGTCGCGCGGTTTTCTTCTCTTCACCATCGACCGGCTGTTTATCAGGTTGTCCCTCGGGAGAGAGACCCTTCGGGGCGGCCTCCGTGGTTGCCTCGGGGCTTCCGGACTTGAGCTCGGAGTCTTTACGACGGCCACGGGCACCGCGACTGGGGGCCACGTCAGATTTAGGTGTGGGGCGGCCCTCGCTCTTGCGCGATTTCTCAGGTTGCGCGCTCCGGGGTGCTTTTTCGGCCGGCGCTTCGGCCGCGATTTTGGCTGGCTCCTTGGCCTGACGCGCCTTGGCTTCCTGCCGGGCTTTCTTGCGCATGGCCTCGTACTGATCGTTTTCGTAGCTGAGGCAGCACAGGAGGCGACCACACTGACCGCTGATCTTTGACGGGTTAAGCGAAAGATTCTGGGCCTTGGCCATGCGCATCGAGATGGGACGGAACTCGTTCATCCAACTGCTGCAGCACAATTCCCGTCCGCAGCCGCCCAGGCCACCGACCATTTTGGCTTCATCACGTACCTGAATATGACGCATTTCAATGCGGGCACGGAGGTCGTGGGCCAGATCGCGGACCAACTCCCGGAAATCGACGCGGTCATCGGCGGTAAAGTAGAAAATGATTTTTCGTTTGTCGAAGGTGACCTCAACATCGACGAGCTTCATGGGGAGCTTGCGGTCTTTAATTTTCTTGAGGCAGATGGATCGTGCCCGCGTTTCTTCCTCCTCGATGTAGGCGCAATTTTTCTGGTCCTTCTCCGTTACCTTGCGGAGTACTTTCATGGAGAAACGCTTTTGCATTTCGTCCGGGCAGGGCTCGGGAGGGAGGATACAGGTACCGAACTCTTCACCACGATCGCTGAGCACGATACAGGACTCATCGCGTTTCAGTGGCAGTTCGGTACACAAAAACGAAAACACCCGGCGTGGTTTACGCAGGCGGATCTTAACAACATTCATTGGTAACACGCTCTCCTAAGGGGCCGAAACGCCTTGTGCGGCATCGGCAAGACGGGCCGGAAACTGGGCTTCGCGGTGCTGATGAACAACGCATCAGGCGGACAGGGCGAAGAACAAGTCCCGAAAGACCCGATCAATACTCAAATTTCGCTCAATATAGACCCATGCCTGCTCAATGGCGGCAATGTGGCCAGGTTGGTCGGCGGAGGACGTCTGCTCTAATACGGCAACCTGGTCGCGGTTGAGCAGTCGGCCTTCGTCGCGGGTGGTGTGAAAAACCCACACATCACGATACCACGTTTCGAACAGGTAAAGGTACTCCAGGTAATCCCGGCGGACCTGGCCTTCAATGAAGGCGGCCTGTTCTTTTTTCAGATCTTCCATGTCTTCCCGGGTCCCATCATCCGGGGCACTCTCTTCCAATTCCCCTTTCAGGGTGGCTTTGAGGTTTTCACTCCGCTCTTTCAAATGGGCGACAAACACTTCGCTGAGCAGGAGGGGGTCTTCCCCGGCGTGGAGGCGTTTGGCCATATCGAGGACCGCCTCGCGCTTGTTCGTGGTTACGAGATCGAGGGCGCGTGAGACCTGCCCCTGGGCGACCAACGCCAGGGCGTGGGCGGCCGCATCGTCCAGATCATGCTCCCGTTGGATGAACTCGGCGACCGTCGCGGGGTGGAGGGTGCCGAAGCGCACCGGCTGGCACCGGGAGCGAATGGTGGGCAGGAGATGCTGTGGAAAAGCCGTCTGCAGCACAAAGGCCGTCTGGCTGGGGGGCTCTTCCAGGGTTTTCAGGAAATGATTCTGGGCATCGGCCCGCATACGCTCGGCATCTTCAATGAGAACGACCCGCCACTGTCCCTGAAAGGGGCGATAGGCGGCCAGCTCGTTGATAAAATCGATGGCATCCACGCCGATGTTGCGGACCTTTCCGGAAGGGGTAATGACCTTGACGTCGGGATGGTTGCCCGATGTGATTTTCCGGCAAGAGAGGCATTGCTCACAGGCGTCCCCATCGCCTTCTTTACAATTGATGGCTTTGGCGAGTTGCATGGCGGCAAAACGTTTGCCCACGCCCTCGGGGCCCCAGAAGAGGAGTCCATTGGGGACGCGGTTCTGGCGCAGGATATTGGTCAGGAGACGGAGGGGAACTTCCTGGTCTCGCAGATCTTTCAGACTCATTGCGGACTCCTTTGGGCAAGGCAGGATGCCACCTGGGCCTGTACCGCCTGGGCAACGACCGCTTCGGGGGCATTCCCGTCCACAATGGCGATGCGTT
Source organism: Candidatus Hydrogenedentota bacterium (assembly GCA_034669905.1). Taxonomy (GTDB): domain Bacteria; phylum Hydrogenedentota; class Hydrogenedentia; order Hydrogenedentales; family JAEUWI01; genus JAEUWI01. The sequence goes on along the minus strand of JAXMOL010000022.1, from coordinate 25,555 downwards.
CCGGTGCGGATTGGGCCAGGGCGAGAAAGCCCTCGCGAACGCGTTGGTGAAAGTCGATAGCTTCACGCTCGAGCCGGTCTTTCCGCCCCCGATTGCGGGCCCGTTCCAGGCCGATGCGTACGTCGAGATCGATGAGCAGGGTCAGATCGGGCCAGACGCCTCCGGTGGCCATGGTATGAAGCTCATGGAGTAGTTCTGGCGCGAAGCCGCGACCGGCACCCTGGTAGGCGGTGGTAGAATCGGCGAAGCGATCGCACAATACGATGTGTCCCCGGGCCAACGCAGGGCCGATTTTTTCATGAATGTGTTGGGCACGGGCTGCTTCGTAAAGGAGTAACTCGGCCTCGGGCCCCATGGCGGTATTGGCCGGGTCGAGGAGAATCTCCCGTATGGCTTCGGCAATGGGGGTGCCGCCGGGTTCCCGGGTGACGACGACGGTGTGGCCCTGATCTTCGAGCCAGGCCTGAAGACGACCGAGCTGGGTCGACTTGCCACAGCCTTCAACGCCTTCGAAGGTAATGAAAAGGCCCTTGGTCATGAAAGCACCGTATGGCGGGCGGTCTTGCCCGCTTCAAAGAGGGCAGTGAGGGCCACGTCATCCTCGGATGCCAGGGCCTCCAGAAATGCATCCAGGTGTTGTTTAATGTCGTTAAGTCCGTCGGCGATGGCTTCCCGGTTGGTCAGGGCGATGTCACGCCACATCTCAGAGCTACCTGCTGCGACGCGGGTCATGTCCCGGAAGCCGTTACCGATGAAGTCGCGGGTGGCCCCCTTCTCAGCGGCACTTAAGGCCATGATACTGGCCAGGATGTGGGGGACGTGGCTGGTGCGCGCGAGGAGGGCGTCGTGGAGTTCCGAATCGACGGAAACGACGCGGGCACCGACCCGCTCCCAGAGTGCCTGCACGCGTGCGAGCGCCGCCGGGTCCAGGTCAGGGGACTTCTCCATTAGACAGACGCTTCCTTCATAGAGGGCGGCGGTCGCATGTTCGGGTCCGGACTTTTCGGAACCCGCCATGGGGTGGCAGCCGATGAAACGGCGGGGGGTGGCCCAACGCGTTGCCGCGTGGGCGCAGATGGCTGCCTTGGTGCTGGCCACGTCAATCACGATTGCATTGTCGGGGGCCACATCCTGGACCTGGTCAAGGGTGGAAAGTACCGTGGAGGCGGGGGTGGCGACGACGATGAGGTCGGCTTTGGCCACTGCGGAAGCCAGATCGAGGGAGCCTTTGTGGATGGCACCCCGGGCGACGGCCGCATCGATACTCGATTGACGACGGCCCACGCCGATAAGCTCGTTGACAGCGCCCTGTTTTTGCAGCGCCAGCCCAAGCGACGCACCTAACAAGCCCGCGCCGACAATGACGACACGGTTAAAAATCGGCTCCATACCTGCTCCGGTTTATGGGCAACTTTTTACCCTTTTCTTCCTGCGATTGGCGCGTAGTTTAACCGATTTCACGGAGGGATTGCATGCTGCCTGCTTGACATCCTGGCGGGCAGGCCCTATCGTATACCTAGGTCTACTATGCACATATCAACGGAGCGCGTAAAACCTCATGGATTCCCGATTCTTATCTGGCAGTGTCGAAATGCTGATTCTTCAAATAGCCATCGAGGGGGACACCTATGGCTATGCCATCACGCAAGAGGCCCAGCGGCGCTCCGGGGGGTATTTCGCGCTAAAGGAGGGGAGCCTGTACCCGGCCCTTCATCGCATGGAGCGACGGGGGCTACTGGAGTCTTTCTGGGAGGCCAAAGAGACGGGACGGCGCCGAAAGTTTTATCGGATAACAGCGGAGGGGGCCAAGTCACTCGAAGCGCAACGGGAATCGTGGCAGGCGTTTGTGGCGGGCGTAAACGGGGTATTGGGGCTGGAATCACGCGGGCTTGCATAAAAAATGCCCGACCTTTGGGTCGGGCAGGATTGATTATCCTTTGGGCAATGGTCCGGAATAGGGTGGTGCGCTGGTATTGACTTTGACCTCGGCTATCGTTTTCGCCAGACTTTGGTCTTCCTGGGCCAAGGCGGGGCGCGCCTCCAGCGAGATGCGCTTCAAGTGCATAGTTGCTTCCTTTGCTCTGCGTTGCGGTTAAATACTGATTAAACGGTACCCGGAGAGGCCGTTCTTTTCAAGTTCAGGGGCATCCGGAGTGGAGTGCGTTGGTCCTGTGCCAGGGGCGATTGCGTTGCGACGCGGGATTTCGGGCACGCGTCACACGGCCATTGGGTCTGTTCCCCTGGAATTGCAGGTTGGGTCCATTCTTTTGTAAGAAAACGTAATTCCGCGTTACCAATCATTATAAAAGAGGGAATTCCCGTGCTGGATGATGTGCAGAAAAAGGTATTCATGACATGGCTCGATGCCCACGGGGCGTCGGTCGTGAAGGTGGCGCGGGCCTACACCCTTACCCACGAAGAGTGCCAGGATCTTGCGCAGGAAATACTTCTCCAGGCGTGGCGTTCTCTGCCGAAGTTCGAGCATCGTGCCAGCGCAGCGACGTGGTTTTATCGGGTGGCCCTGCAAACGGCGATGAATTGGCAGCGCAAAGACAGGCCCCGACGCTCGCGTCAGCAACCCTTGCTGGACCTGCAATTCCTTGCCGTAGAGGGCGAAGACGGGGCCGCGCTCGCTCAGCAGCGCGAAACGGTAGAACGACTCTATGACGCGATTCACCAGTTGCCCAAGGCCGACGCGGCGCTGGTGTTGCTCTACCTGGACGAGCTGAGCTATCGGGAGATGGCCGACGTGTTGGGCATCTCGGAGAGCAACGTGGGGGTCAAGCTCAATCGCGCGAAGAAAAAGCTCGGCGAATTGATGAAAGGAAAGTCCCATGAGTCCTGACGACTACCAGAAAGCGTGGCAGGCGGCGTCGGCTAAGACCCGCGTCTCCATCGATGCGAACTCGCTTCGGGATGCGGTGGCGCGCAACGAGCGGGAATTGCGGACAGCCGTTTCCTGGAGCGACTTTGGCGAATTGGCGATATGGGCGCTGTTGCTGCCCGTTTGGATTTATCTGGGGGTGACAACGGCGTCACCGTGGACCTGGTATCTCATGGTTCCTGCCATTGTTTGGGGGGCGGGACTGAAGCTGGGGCTTCGTGCCCGTCTCAAGAAAAGGCCATGCGACCCGGATGCGTCGCTCGTCAACGGCGTGGTGGATTCGCTCGTGTTGGTGGAGCATCAGATCTGGTCCCGCCGCGACGCGTTCTGGTGGATTCAACTCCCCAGCGCCCTGGCCATGATGGCGTTTTTTCTTCATGTCTCGTGGCAGCGACGGGAGGAGTGGGAGGGGGCACTGTTGTTGTCGGCTGTGGGCGGCGCGACGATTCTGGTCATTTATGGGTTTACCTATTACAAGGGACGGCGTGTCGTGCGCCGGGAACTGGAGCCCAGGCGCCAGGAGTTGCTCGCACTGCTTGCGAGCCTACGCGATGAAAAGATCGAGGAATCGCGCGATGAATACCCCTTGATAATGGGGGGTGAATTCGGTGCGGGGTCCTGTTGCACGCCATCGCCACGGCGTATGTTGATCGCGGGCGTGGTATTCGTTGTGCTGCTGGCACTTGGTGTCGGTGGTATCCTGGTGGCGCGTAGTCTCGAAGAGGGTTACCCAAAGGAATCTCCCTTTACTGCTGTGCGCTGGGCAGATACCGAGCCCGAGGTGGAGGTCAACGGGGAGTGGTTTGTGCTCATGTCCCTGAATGGCATACCCGCCGATGAGATCGTTGCCTTCAGCCAGCGAACCTATGGTACCTTGTGGCGGAAACGGTTCGAAGAAGATCTCGTCGAATTGCTTAGCCGCATGGGCCATGCGCCAGACATCACCGTTGATTTGGAGCTCCAACCAACGGAGCGGACGGAGACGATGCGGTTGGAAGATGTTCCTATGACCCGGGCGAACCGAAAGGCTATTCGTGATGCGGCGAAGGCGAGAGCACGGGATGAACATCTCCCGGAAGAGAAGACGGAATCATCTATGAACGACCTGAATGCCGAGGTGCGCGATTTTAGTGAAGGGCTGGAGCGAATCCGGTTGGACTATGGCTTTCCCGCGATGACCGCCTTTACGTTGCGAGGGGTTGACGTGGTGGACCGGGGGACGGTGGGCACCCGATCGAGAAAGAGCGACATCCCCGTTGCGGCGGATGCGCCCTGGCACCTGGGTTCGAACACCAAAGCGATGACGGCAACGGTTGCGGGGGTGTTGGTGGAAGAGGGGCTCCTGACATGGGATTCCACGGTGGGTGACATCCTTGGTGAGGTGGCCCCCGACATGAATACGGCACACCGCGACGTTACGCTGACCATGCTCCTGCAGCACCGGAGCGGCCTGCTGGCCAACTTAAGCTGGTATACCGCACCGGAAGATCGCATCGCGTGCGCTGCCGAAATTCTAGCTACGTCGCCGATCAAACCGGGTACCTATGCCTACAGCAACGCCGGGTATGTGGTGGCGGGGGCCATGATGGAGGTGGTGACAGGAAAGCGGTGGGAAGAACTGATGGAGGAGAAGCTCTTTGAACCCCTGGGCATGGTTAACTCCAGCTTTGGTGCGCCATCTAAACCGGGCGCGCCCTGGGGACATCGCAAGGCACTCTTTGGCTGGCGCCCCGTGGCCCCGGATACCCGCGAGGCGGACAACGCCCTGGTCTTGGGGCCGGCGGGCACGGTGCACGCTACCTTGGACGATTACGCCAAGTTCGTAGCGGCTCATCTGGCGGGCGCGCGGGGTGAGGATGGGATCGTGTCGGCGGAGACCTTCGCCACGCTGCATACCCCGCCGGAAGGGGGCGACTACGCGATGGGCTGGATGGTCTTAGAGCGGGGATGGGCTGGTGGGCGGGCCCTTTCCCACAGCGGGAGTAACACGATGTGGTTTGCGACGGTGTGGATTGCGCCCGAGAAGAACCTGGCCTACTTTGGGGCTACCAATGTGGGGGGAAAGAAAGCCTTTGGCGCGGTGGACAAGGTGATTACGGCACTAATTGCTCGACAGGACGAGTGAGGCGCCTTCGCCGTGTCGTCTGGGGTGCTATTGCTGCTGCAATTGCTTGTGTGAGCCATCGCAGTTGGGCATGCGCTTGGAAAGACCACAGGTGCAATCGTGCATTCCTTTGCCGTCCAGAATGCGGGGTACGTATTTTTCAATGCGCGCGACCCGGGTCTTGGACTGTTTGGCCGCAGCGATGTGCATGACATAGGCCCGTTTCCGTCCGGGGGTTAGTCCCTCGAAGGCGGTATTCAGCGCAGGGTTTGCGTCCAGCATGTTCTGGAGTTCTTCGGGATAGTCGCGCTCCGTATCCTTTGAGGTGTCGACCTTCAGGCCGGCTTTTTCAACGGCGATGGCTTCCGCGAGGTAGGCTTCTAAGACCGGTTCCAGTTCATTGATTTCCTGCACGCTGGTAAAGCGAATCAGTCGGCCGGATTGGGTGTTTTCGCCGGGCTTACGCAGGATGCCCTTCGGGTCTTTCAGCAAGGCGCCCTTGAAAAAGCTGAGGGCGCAGTAGTCCTTGAATCCGGCAATCATGACGACGTTCTTCTGATCAAGGGTGTAGCAGGGCATGCGCCATTTTATCTCTTCGGTGAGGGGCGTATTGAGGAGGATGTTTCTCAATGTGCCCATTTCCTCGTGCCACTTTTTCGCCCTTTTCAGGAACGTATCTACTTCGGGATTCATGGGGGCCCTCCATAATTCATTGGTTCGTGGTCAGAAACGGGTGACAATTCACAGGCGTTCGAACTCCTAGAGCATACAATGCTGATCCCAATGGCGCAAACCGTGTAGCGGGTACTACCGGAGCCATGGTCTGGGACAGTCGGGCAGTCGTACGCGGCGCATTTCTCCACGTAGCCCCGCTTGTCTGAGATAGCGGGATATTGGTTACCCCGTGGTGGGTTCGCGTGAAGCTCCAAAGAAGCCCTTATCACGCAGCGCCTGCTCTACCGTTACAAAGGTGTGCTCGGGAAAGAGCTCGCCAGCCTCCAGACAGCGGGGATCCAATTCGCCCGCGTGGCCGTCTATCCAGATGGCCTTTTTTACTTCATGGGTGCCGTCACAAATCGCTTCGTAGGACATGTGGGCTTTGGGGAAGTCATTCTCAGGATAGAGGTGCTCCAACATGCCGAGGACTGCTCGCTGCGTGGTGCGGGTTTCCGTCAGGTGCACAAACTGGTTGATGCAGCGGACGTCGAGCGCCGCCTTGACCGTAAGGGTGGCAATGTCCTCCCGGGAATGGGTGTAGTAGGGGACATCCAGGTCGTTTCCAAAGGTGGTGATGCCCTCGTAGAAGCGCAGGTTGGGCAGGATGAAATCGAAGATGCCCCCGTTGAAGATAACGGTAAAGGGCATGCCACTTGAGCGCAGACGGGCCTGAAATTTCTTCTTTTCATCGAAGAGGGCCCCCGTGCCCATGGGGAGGCGGAGGGTGTCGAGCCCGAACTCGTTGGGCACGAAGCGCTTCACGCCGGCCGCGAGGGCGGCCTCGAGAATGGCATATTCCACCTGGCCATAGATGGCCCCTTCGCCCATCGCGCAGATGACCGCATCACAGCCGGTGAGCGTCTTGGTCATCCACGGGATGTCGTCGGGTGCACCGCAATGAATCTCGGCACCGCTTTGTTGTAGTTGATCCAGGGTGGTCGCGTTGCTCGGGGTTCGCCCTCGGGTGATGACCCGAGCGGTGTGACCGAGGCGGAGTATTGCCTTTGCGATGGGTTCACCGATGAGACCGGTGGCACCCACGATGGCGAATGTGGCCATGATTGGTTTCTCCTGTGGTTGCGATTCTGAGGGGACAGCGGGGTATGGATGACTTAGTTCGCTGCCGCCTGCCGTAATTCCTGGGCGACGGTGAGGTAGTAGTTGCGCCCGATACCCGAGACCACGTTTTCGGCGATGGCTTCGAGGGCGTCCGCTTTCAGGTGGCGCGTTTCGGAGGGTTGGTGTTCCAGCGCAAGCAGGTGGTCGGCAAGCTCGGCGCACCACTGGTAGTTGCCGCTTTCGAAGGCACGTTGCGCCTGGTCGGCAAGTTTGTCGGCGCCGCCGACGAGTTCCGCCATTTTCTTCGCCTCTTCCGTTGGGGAAAGGGGCAGGAGACTCGTGGGATTGCCGTCGAACCAGCCAAGGTGGCCGTCAAAAATCGCGCGTACACTCCAGGCGACGTTGCCGTAAAATTCCCGGAGGTAGTCTTTTTCTGCCCACTTGGCCGGAAGCGTTACGGTTTCAACGAGCTGGTCGGGGGTCAGGCCCTGGTTCATTCCTTCGATAGTCGCCTGAAAGATGTAGTCAATCGCGTCGCGATAGGTGCCCAGGATTTCGGTGGTATCCTGGCGCCCGACGACCGGGAGCGTGTGGCCGGGGATGGCATGATCAGGCCCTTCGGCGAGCATGCGGTCCAGGCTGTCGATCCATGCCTGCACATCGCGATAGGCGGTGCCACGGATGGCATAGAGATTGGGCCAGGAGCGATAGAAGTTGTCACCGGTAAAAACCACCTTTTCCTTGGGGAACCAGACATAGAGTTGGTCTTCCGTTTCACCGGAGGCGGCTACGAGATCCAGGGTGAGGCCCGCTACTTCGAGGGGCAATCGCTCGTCGGTGAAGGTCACGTCGGGCTCACCGAATTCGCTGGCGAAAGCGTTTACATTTTTCGGCGGGTAGGCGGCAGGTGCGATGCCGTTGTTGATGCGTTTTTCGGGCGGCAGGCGGAATCCTCCCTGGCGCGCGCCCCGTTTTGCATTAATGGTGACGCCGGCGTGGGCGAAGTGATTGCCTTCTGCATTGAAGGGGGCGCGGGCATAGACCAGCGGGCGTTCCCGCTCTCCATTGGCCGTTAGAAAGGTCGATACGCCGCCCGCGTGGTCGCCGTGGCCATGGGTCAGGATAATGGCCCGCACGGGGAGGTCGGTGATTTTTCGGAACTCCGCGAGGACGGTTTCGGCGTGGGCGGGGAACATGCCCGTATCGACGATGACAATGCCGCTGTCACCCACGATCATCGATATGTTGGCGGGGCTGTAGCCCGAGGCGGTGTAGACCGAGGGGGAAACCTGGGTGATGGTCGGTTGGAGGTCGGCCGTACGTGCATGCAAGAGTTTGGTGGCGGTGGTCTCCTCGGCGTGGACGCCGATGTAGAGCAGGAGCATGAGGCACAGGGACAGGGACGTTTTCATGGTAATTCCTTTCGGTTGAATTCACAGCAATTCAGTGGCTCGCTTCCGTAGCGCAAATCTATATGGTATTTTATAGTCATAAGAGGTGTTTGTAACGGTTAATCAGGGTCAAGTGATGGTAGATTTTGGACAAATAGGTGGGTCGGGGGAGAATTCCCGGGGAGAGCGTGTCACCAAGCTCCTTTGGAAGGCCGGGGTTCAGGGGGGCTTCGAGTTGTTGCCCCTCGCGTCCTTGCGTGCGCGTAAGTCGGATGAGGAACTGAGGGTGCCCCAGCGTCCGGACTTTCATGTGCTGCTCTTTTACGAAACGGGCCAGGGTACCCATATGGTCGACTTCGAGGCGGTGCCGTGTCCGGCGAATACGCTCCTGCACGTGAGCCCCCATCAGGTGCATGCCTTTGGCACGCTGGCGGGGCGTGAAGCGACACTGCTGGTCTTTCGAGAGGAGTTGCTCCCATCGGATTTTATTGGGACGGGAGCATCTGCCGCTTTGGCAGAACATGTCTGGCCTGTAGCCGTCACCTTGCAGCAGGAGGATATCGGCCGACTCTCGGAACTCTTTGCGACACTGCGGGGCTTCCAGGCGGGGGCGGGCACGTGGCACCACCCGGATGCGGCCCGTTACCTCGCGTTGTCCATTGCCGCCTTGGGGTATCAGTCGGCCATCGCAGGGGACGCAGGGTATCGGGACCCGGGTGAGCACGCGACTTATTACCGCTTTCTTGCCCTGGTGGAGTCGGAGTTTCAGACCATGCGCGGGGCCCAGTGGTACGCGGGGGCGTTAGGCTGTTCCTACCGGACCCTGTGTCGCGCCTGTCAGGTGGCCACGGGGCTCACGCCCAAGGCGCTGATTGACGGACGCATCATGAAGGAGGCGCGGCGGATGTTGGGGTATTCCCAGGAGCCCGTTTATGTGATTGCGGAAGAGCTGGGGTTCTCGGAGTCCACCAACTTTGTGAAGTTTTTTGCCCGGCTGGAAGGCCAGACGCCCGAGACCTTTCGGACGCAGTGGCGTGGCTCGATGCATTAAAGGGACGGGATGACCGATAAGCGCACCAAGGGCGTGGCACAGATACTTGCTATATCAACTATTGTGTGGTAAGCTAAATGTGGTGATGGCGTACGTGAATTCTCTCCGGAAAGCGATAGGACCTATCAACGCCCAGTGGTAGGGCGCATTTCCGCCCCCCGAAGCCCGTGAAGGACGGCGCCTGTCCGCACGATCAGCAGCTACCTCGTAACCCGATAGGAATCAATCTATGACAAGTCTTCGAGAAGAAACCGATGCACAGATAGCCAAATTGCGGAAAAACAAGCCGGAATTTGCGAAACAAATAGACGCGCTCATGTCCTCCTCGGAATCCTTTCAGGCGGGTTCCAATGCGCTGACAGTGGGGCAGACGGCTCCGGACTTTGTGTTGCCGGATCCGCACGGAGCGGAGGTTTCGCTGCCGGGCCTCCTGGCGAAGGGGCCGGTCGTCGTCACCTTTTATCGCGGGGGGTGGTGTCCCTATTGCAACCTGCAACTCCGTGCGATTCAGACGCGATTGGCGGATATGCATGCCCTGAGCGCGGAACTGGTTGCTATCAGCCCGCAGGTGCCGGATGAATCATTGGCACAGCTCGAACGCGATCCCCTGGCCTTTCCCGTGTTGTCCGATCAGGACGCCCGCGTTGCGGCGGAGTATGGTGTTGCATGGGAAGTTCCCGATGCGATACTGGACCATATGCGCAAGGACAGAAACCTGGAGTTGACTGAGATTAACGGAGGGAACGGCCATGTATTGCCGATTCCCGCGACGTTCGTGCTGGGACGGGACGGCCTCGTGAAGTGGCGCTATGTGAATGTCGACTACCGGTATCGCGCCGAACCGGAGGATGTCGTTGCCGCGCTACGCGCGTTAGAGAAATAGGCCGAAACGCTTTCTTGATTGCGACGAGGCCATATTGGGGGTCGAGGGGGGCCCACAAAGGACGAACCTTGAAAGACACCTTGGTCATTGCCTAACGTAGGGGCACGGGGCGTCATACCGATCGCCCGGAAAAGAACGTCCCACATCGCACGTCAAGGAAAATGAGTCATGCTTTTATCGCCTCTGAATAGGGTCGCCGCCCTGTGCCTGGTAACTCTCAGTCTTATTGTTGTACCGTCGGGGCGCACCTGCGCTGATGAGGGGAACGTAGATTGGCGCATTGATTCGCCGGCGGGAGATGGGACGCCCGGTGATGTGGGTCAGCCTTTTGGGGTAGAGTTCGGACCGGATGGGGGGCTCTACATTTGCGAGGTGGAGAACCATCGCATTCGGCGCTATGACCCGAAGACGAAGGCCTTAACGGTCATTGCAGGCACGGGTGCGGCCGGATATAGCGGCGATGGTGGCCCGGCGACAGCGGCGAAGATGAACGAGCCCTACGAGATACGCTTTGACGCGGAGGGCAATCTCTTCGTGGTCGAGATGATGAATCACGTCGTCCGCCGTATCGACGCCAAAACTCAGGTCATCACCACCATTGCGGGGAATGGCACGAAGGGTTTTGGCGGTGATGGTGGCCCCGCGACCAGGGCCGCACTGCACCGCCCCCACAGCATCGCCCTGGATGGGCGGGGTGGGCTATTCATCGCCGACATTGGCAACCATCGCATTCGTCGCGTTGACTTGGCGGCGGGGACGATTCAGACCATCGCGGGGACGGGGGAGAAGACCATGCCCCAGGATGGCCAGCAGGCCGAAGGGAACCCCATGGTGGGACCGCGGGCCCTGTTTGTCGATGGCGACCTGCTTTGGATTGCCCTGCGCGAGGGACACAGCGTGTGGACCATGGACCTCGACTCGGGTACGCTGGCCCATGTCGCGGGCACGGGCAAGAAAGGTTTCTCGGGCGACGGCGGCCCGGCGACAGCGGCGACCTTTAATGGCCCCAAGGGCATTGCCGTTGGTCCGATGGGGCATGTGTATGTGGTGGACACGGAGAATCAGGTCATCCGAAAAATTGATACCCAACGGGGAGTGATTACTACCATCGCCGGTAGTGGTCCGGATGCGCGCGGATTTGGCGGTGACGGTGGGGATCCGACAATGGCCGCGATGGACCGGCCCCACGGCGTCTGCGTCGGTGCGGATGGTGCCGTCTACATTGGCGACACCAACAACCACCGGGTGCGGCGGGTGTATCGGCACGGGAGGTGAGCCCGTTCGTGGGATTCGGCAGAAACGTTTCATCATCGAGGAGGAGGAAAATACTATGAATGAGAAAGTCGTTCCGATACTTCACGTAGCCGATGCGCGGAAAGCCACAAAATGGTATGCCAGACTGGGATTTTCGCTGGAAAGTGAGCATCAGTTTGGTCCAGGGATGCCCATCTATGCGTTTCTCAAACGTGGCGAGAATTCGCTACATCTATCCGAGCACAAAGGGGATGCCAAACCAGACACGCTGGTCTATTTCTATGTTGAGGATATTAATGCGATTGTGAAGGAATTCCGTGTTGCGTCAAAAGAGCAACCGTGGGGCCTGTGTGAGGTCGCGCTTACCGATCCGGATGGAAACCGGTGGCGAATCGGCGCTCCAATTCGGTAGGAGTAGCGATGCTATAGCCTGTTAGTTAGAAGACGGAGTCGAGTATGCGTCGGATAGCTTGAGACTGGGCTTACGCGCCCCATTGCTATTACCGCACCCGTTAGGGTTTAATCACCTCTCCATTTGTTGCTGGTTACGACCCTACCTGAGGATTGTCATGCCTTCGAATATCAAAGTCCGCCTCTCCATTTTTATGTTTCTCCAATACTTCACCTGGGGGAGTTGGTATGCCAGTATGGGCGCCTACCTTTCCACCGGCTTGGAGTTTACCGGCGGACAAATTGGCCTGGCCTATGGGGCCTTTGCCGTGGGTGCGATGATTTCTCCCTTTTTCGTCGGCCTCATTGCCGACCGCTATTTCGCCTCGGAAAAGCTGCTCGGATTCCTCGGTATTCTCGGCGGAATCTTGCTTTGTCTCTTGCCCCAGATGACGGATTTTGGGCCCTTCTACGCCTTGCTCATCGTGTATTGCGCCACCTACGTGCCCACGTTGGCGCTCGGCAACTCCCTGTCGCTCCATCAACTGCCCGACGCGAAGAAGGATTTTCCCCAGATTAAGGTGCTCTCCGCCGTGGGCTGGGTGGCCGCCGGTGTGATGGTCACCGTGTTCCGTGCGGAGCAGGTTTCTCTGCAGTTTTACCTGGCGGGCGCGAGTTCTCTTGCCCTGGGACTCTACGCGCTGACCTTGCCGCACACGCCCCCCATGAAAGTGGGGGAAAACGTCCCCCTGAGTGAGGTGCTCGGCCTGGACGCCCTCGGCATGTTGAAGAAGCCCTCTTACGCGATCTTCATCGGCTGCATGTTCCTCATCTGCATCCCGCTCTACTTCTATTTTGTTAACCTCGGCATTTATGTTACCGAGCGGGGCTGGGAAAACTTCGCGGGTATCTTTACGCTCGCGCAGGTTTCCGACGTGGTCTTTCTCCTCCTCCTGCCCCTCATGCTACACAAGCTGGGCTACAAGAAGACCATCGCCCTCGGCATCATCGCCTGGGTGGCCCGCTATTTCCTGCTGGCCCAAAGTGTCGACGCAGGGACCCTGGCCACGACCCTCATCATCAGCGCCATTTTGCTCCACGGTGTTTGCTACGACTTCCTCTTCATCGCCGGACAACTCTATGTTGACGAAGAGTGCGACGAACGGATGCGCGGCGCGGCCCAGGGCTTCATTGCCTTTATCTTATGGGGTGTGGGTGCCTTTGTGGGCACCTTGCTGGCGGGTAAGGTCATGGAAGCCAATGCCCTCGCTGAACCGGTGGATGGCTTCGCCCACGACTGGGATGCCATCTGGAGTGTGCCCGCCTGGGGGGCCGTGGTGGTGCTCCTGGTGTTCTTGATCTTCTTCAAGGGGCCGGGCAAGACGGTGATTGATGCGGCGGAAGAGGAAGTGCTGGTCGCGGCGGACGATAAGGTGGTGTAAAGAGCGCGTTGTCGCAATGCGGTACAATTACAAAGGGCACAGAGAATCGTAGTGATATCTCTGTGCCCTTGTTTTTCAGGTCAGGCCGTTACTCGGAGAACGGATAGCTGATTACATCGCCGTAAGGCTCGGTGCTGAAGAGCTTGATGCCCTCGGGAATCTCAAACTCTTCCCCTTCTTTCAACGGAACGACCTTGTGTGAATAGGGGATTTGGAGGCCATCCTCGCCGCGCTCTGCGGTGATTACCGTGCGGATATCGATGTGGGCCGGCTTCCCGTCTTGCTCGGGGAAGACGTGGAGCCACTTGACTTGGTTGAAGGCGCCGGCGCGAAGGGTCCAGGGTTTGGAGTCATCCGTGTCACGGGGACTCGCGCCCCAGCTTCCTTCGCCGATGTACATGGTGCCCTTCTTATCATCGCGAATGAAGCCCATGTGACTGCCCTCTTCATCGCTGGGGCGAATGGGGAAGGTCATTTTGGAAATATGGGAATCGGCGTCAAAGGAAAGGTCCAGGCCATAGTCGAAAAAGAGCTTGGCCCACAAATCGTAGAGATGCTGATTTTCCCGCTTGCGCGAGGTGTGGGGAAAGAAGGGCTTGTGATAGGCCGCCACCTTAAAGGTGTAGTCCTCATATTTCTTCAAGTTCTTCTCGAGCCATTCCGTCTGTGCGCCTTCGGCCTTGATTTGGGAATTCAGCGCCAGAATGGAGAAGAACCCTCCGAAGGCCGTGTCGAAGTAGATGTTCTCTTTGTCGTCCCCCTGGTAGGGCACATCGAAGAGATGATGAAGCACGGACTTGTCGCCGTCTTCGTGATTGCCGTGGACAGGCACAATGGGGGTGAGGCGGTTGTCTCGTGTGGTGGTCAGGAGAAACCAGTCATCAAACCACTGCTGCCACCGGCCGGTGGAGGTGCCATCCCCGGTGTTGAAGTCGCCACTGAAGAGCACAAAGAGGGGACGCAGTTTTCCGGTCATCATGTTCGATTCCCGACCGGCGAGCAACGCAGCCCCATAGCTCTTGGTGTCACCGCCCGCCACGAAGGTAAAGGCCTTCGGTTTGTCGGGCGCGGTGCGAAACCAGAATCGCTCGCTCACGTCTTCGCTGTCTTTGATTACGAAATAGTATTCCTGGTCGGGCTCCAGGTTCTCGAGACGGGCGAACATGTTGTTCATACCACGGTAATCGGGCACGTTGCGGGTCGGCTCCATGGAGTGGGCGTATTTCTCCGTCTTACGGCCCTCGTCTTTCGTGCCGTAGTAGAGCACGGGATGGTCCCCTTCCAGCTGGTCCCAGCCGATGGTGGCAGTGGTGGCGGGATCGCCGGTCCAGACGACCCGGAGTCGCGCAGTTTCCGCGAGTGCCGCACTGGAAAACAGCAGGGTTGCAAGAAGGGCCGACTTTAAAACAGGACCGGCTCCGGTTGCGTTACGGGTAGACATGTAAAACTCCTCTGGGTTGATTGGGCAAGCGCAGGGCTTGCGGTGTGGGAAATGGGGTCTCCAGCGAGACCAAGGTATGGGGGGCGACGGCCTAGAGTCAAGGACTCACCCTGGCCATTAGTATGGATTCTCCGATACATCAGCGGTGTGGGGGGTGAATGCATTTGGGATATCCGCACTGTGTGGCAAGGGCACCGTCTGTGCCATTAAAACAGAGTATTGCACGGGATGCAAGCGGTGCCCTATAGGAACGTAGGCAGCGCCAACGAGCGAGTCTGACCCGTTGATTGGGAGGGGGCTAAGCATTCAAGAATACATTTAACGCGAAAGGGGGGGGCCTCGGCGTCCATTCGTGTCAGAGTCCCTGGTACGGGTTCCCAAGCAGCGTTTGGCGGTAGGTTTTCTTGTGCGGAGAATGTTGAACTGTATTTTCGCGCCGATGATTTCGATACAAGTATTTTCTGAAGCACACATCCCCCAGCGCACCTGAAGTTAGGCGCCTGGGGGACGTGATCATGTTTTGGATTGGTAAATCAGTCGCTCTTTGTCACGACGCTCCCTGCGAGTAATACCACCAAGGTCAGCCCGAGGAGGAACACTTCTCCGAAGATGCGTTTTGCATTTTCCTGGATCGATTTAGACACGTTACAACCGGGAATAGTTGGCCCTTCGCCTTCGCCTTCACCTTCGCCTTCGCCTTCGCCTTCGCCTTCGCCTTCGCCTTCGCCTTCGCCTTCGCCTTCGCCTTCGCCTTCGCCTTCGCCTTCGCCTTCGCCTTCGCCTTCCCCTTCCCCTTCCCCTTCCCCTTCGCCTTCGCCTTCACCTTCGCCTTCGCCTTCGCCTTCGCCTTCGCCTTCGCCTTCGCCTTCGCCTTCGCCTTCGCCTTCGCCTTCCCCTTCACCTTCACCTTCCCCTTCACCTTCACCCGATGCAGGAACAGCAAAGGGCATACTGAACGAGGAAGTCCGGTACATGGTGGGCGATGAGAGCACATCAGGTTGGGACAACGTTGCGGTAATATTGGAGCCAACGTGGGCGGCAACATCTACGCTTAAGGTCCAGTTCCCGCCAACAGAATCGGTGGTTCCCAAGAAGGTCTCTCCTTCGTCTGCCGAATCTGCAAACACATCGACAACGCCCTCTACGGCACTGGTCCCGAACGGAAATCTTGTGGACTCGTTTACGCCCGTGACAGTGGGGGACATGAGGTCATTGTTGGACCCCGCTTCTAACAGAATCCCCTCGGAAGCATTTCCGAAGATGCTGTTCTGCCTGATGTCCACATAGTCTGCGCCATTGACGTAGACCCCCGGCCCGGCGTTACCAGAAATAGTGTTGCCGGCGCCGGGATCCGTACCGCCCACGAGCACATCATTTGTTTCCACCAACACCCCGTGACTTCCATTACCAATCTCGGTGACACCATCGGACCCAACACCGATATTATTGCCCTGGATGCGCCCGCCCGTAGCGCCACTCGAAATCTGAATCCCGGCATTAAAGGAGTTTGCACCCGAGTTGCCGGAAACGACGTTGCCCTCACCCGCCCCGGTACCACCGATGAGCGCGTCTGTCGAGGATGAGGCGACGATAAGTCCACTGGAGGTATTCGGAACGGCAAGCAGACCCGTTGCATCGGTGCCGATGTAGTTGCTCTGTACCACCGCATTACGCACGGAATCGAGGGCAATGCCGGAATTCGAATTGCCGGATACCACATTGCCTGCGCCTGGGCGCCCAATGGTGACCCCATCTTGGAAATTGTTGTTGGTCGTATTGATTCCGCTGTTGTTTGGCAGGGCCGTACTCCCATCAGCCGCTACACCGATATGGTTGCTGAAGATTCCCGTGTTGGTCGTCCCTGAGCCTGTCAGATGTATTCCACCGCTGAGATTGCCCGTAATAACATTACCGGCTTCCACTTCGCCGACGGTGTCACCAATCGTGGTGTCTGACGAGTTTTCCACATACACGCCCCGGCCGGCATTGCCGTCTATAGCGGGCATGGCACCTGGAGCGGATTCGCCGATCAGATTGTTGTAGATTAAGGTGCCGGTAGCACGTATAAGGCGTATGCCGTGCCCGCGTGTTGAACTATCTGTTCCGTTACCGCCAAGCATGTTGCCGTCGTTACTATCCAAACCGCCTATGACGCAATCGGCGATGGGAAGTTCAACCGTCCCCTCGATGAATATTCCCGATTCTCCATTGTTCGTGACGATGCAGTTGGCAACGGTACAGTTACTAGCGTTTATCTCGATACCGTTATCTGAAAAGCCGTTGATTGACAGGTTTCTGATCGTGACGTTGCTCTGCTCCACCCGGAATCCGAAGGCCGCCGCACCATTTGTAGTGGTGACCGTAGCACCATTACCTTCAATGGTCAGCCCGGCGGGAAAACCGCCGACCGAGAGGCCAGTGCTCACCGTGATGCTTAGAGAGCCATCGATGGTTATTACGTTTTCCTCATTCGCGGACGCTATTTGTACAAGCGCCCACCGCAACGTACCTTCCACGGCTTCGTCGTCTACATCGGCGCGATCGACGGCAAAGGTGGCCGCGTGTGCCGAAATTCCAGCCCCGAGAAACACCATGGCCCCCACCATCAAGCTCCGTACGACTCGCAATTCCTTCATTTTTCTCTCCTCTGTTGGGCCTCCCAGGCCATGCGTCGATTAAACGGCTTCTTGCAAGTAGGATGAAAAGAATCGCGACGGTGAAGGTAAGGGTATACAGAACACTGGAGTACACCTACGCTATTCTGGCAGATTGCGGGATCGGTGATTACTAAGATAGCATGAATTGCTCCAGATAGCGTCATAAAAAATGCGGAGCTTTCTTGAGCAGGGGCGAAGCCTGTCTGAGCTCCCTGGGACTGGGAGGTGAAAGTGCGGGCGTTCAGCGCGATATGGAGGCCTGTTGCGCGGTGTATTTCGCCAACGAAGGGGTTAGTCACGGGTGTCGTCATGTACACGCCTCGTATGGGGTCTTCGAGGCATATCAAGTGCGATTGTCGTCACGGGGCCCACGATTCCGAGACAGTCCCTCAGGGACGGGAAGGTCCCGACGATGGGGTGTAGAGAAGGGCCGCGTCGTGACCCATCGATACCAAAAACTCGACGGGTAGCCCGTCAACTAAGGTACACTCCATCATCATAGGAAACGAAGGGAAGTAAAGAGGTAGTACCCATGACACGTCTTTCCATACTTGATCTCGCCTTTGTGTCGGAGGGCGCCACGCCCGCCGACGCGCTCCGGAATTCTCTGGCCCTGGCCCAACATGCCGAGGGCCTGGGCTATCACCGTTTCTGGCTCGCAGAGCACCACAATATGGTCGGCATCGCCAGCGCGGCCACGGCCGTCGCCATCGGTTACGTGGCAGGCGGGACGAAGACCATCCGTGTGGGTGCTGGAGGCATCATGCTGCCCAATCACGCGCCCCTCGTCGTGGCGGAGCAGTTCGGCACCCTCGAATCCCTCTATCCGGGGCGCATCGACCTCGGACTTGGCCGCGCGCCCGGCACCGACCAGGTCACCCTGCGGGCCCTGCGGCGCACCCCGGACAACGCCAACCATTTCCCCCAGGACGTCTTGGAGCTGCAGGCCTATCTGGACGACGTGCAGGAAGGGCAGAAGGTCAAGGCCGTCCCCGGCACGGGCCTGAAGGTCCCCCTGTGGATCCTGGGTTCCAGCCTCTTTGGCGCCCAATTGGCCGCGAAGATGGGACTGCCCTATGCCTTCGCCTCCCATTTCGCACCCCGGGAGTTGATGCCCGCGCTACAGATTTACCGCGAAAGTTTTACGCCGTCGGCTCAGCAGGACCGGCCCTATGCCGCAGCGGGTGTCAGCGTGTTTGCCGCCGAAACGGAGGCCGAAGCGCGACGGCTCTTCACCTCCGCCCAGCAACAGTTCACCAATCTAATTCGTGGTACCCCCGGACGCCTTCAACCGCCCATCGACGATATCGACGCCTACTGGTCTCCCGCCGAGAAAAACCACGTGAACGGCATGCTCGCCTGTTCCTTCGTCGGCTCCTTCGCGCATGTGCGCGAGGCCGTGAAAGAATTCGTGGACCGGACGGGGGTGGATGAGCTCATCGTCGCTTCCGCGATGTATGACCAGGCGGCGCGGCTGCGATCCTATGAGATTTTGAGGGATGCCGTGGGGGAATAGTGGCGAGCCACCCGGTTGCGTGCATCCAGGGGCTCAGACATTCCCGCCCCGGCACGTCTACGACCTGTCTGAGACAGAGTTTGGTTGGGCCTGATAGGGGAGGCGGCGAGTCATGGAAGTGGACCAAAGTGGGATAGCCTTCCAGGCTGTCATAAGGTAGCCGATGGATTTCGCTGGTTTCTGGGGCGTTGCCATTCTTGTCTTTGATTATGGAAACGTGGGGGCGCAGG
Organism: Candidatus Hydrogenedentota bacterium; assembly: GCA_034669905.1. Taxonomy (GTDB): domain Bacteria; phylum Hydrogenedentota; class Hydrogenedentia; order Hydrogenedentales; family JAEUWI01; genus JAEUWI01. The sequence continues at coordinate 6,536 of JAXMOL010000022.1, read as the reverse complement.
TGGTGCTGGGCCTAGGTCATCTCATGGGTCGATCGGGGGTGTTTTTCCTCGCACCACGAAGGACACGAAGCGCAGGAAGGAACGTCGCGGATTAGATTTTGGCGTGGAGAGTGGATTGTCAGTCGCCGCTAACACGCTATCTCAGCGTGGAAGGCGGACACCACGGCATAACCCGTTGGCGTCCTTAGATCACATGTGGTAGGATCGAAGGGAGGTGAAAGCAATGGCCGTAAATGAAGTTCAATATATTACCGACTCGGATGGGCACGATGTAGGGGTCATCGTTCCGATTGAGCTCTGGCGGGAAATCGCGTCCGAGCGTGAAACAGCGCATCTGTTGAACAATCCCGTAATGCGGGAGCGGCTGCTAGGGGCTTTGAATCGATCCGAGGGGTGTATTTCTCTTGACGACGCGCGCGCGAAACTTGGAATTTGAGCCCGTCGCCTTTGAGGATCTGGCGTGGTGGGTGAAGCAGGACCGGAAGAAGGCGCTCCGGATCATCCGGCTTCTGGAAGAAACTCGGGCCAACCCTTTCGAAGGCGTTGGCAAGCCGGAACCCCTGAAATTCGAACTCGCGGGGTGCTGGTCAAGGCGAATCGACGCCGAGCATCGCATCGTCTACCAAGTAACCGACGATAGTATCCGCGTCATCGCCTGCCGTTATCACTACTGACCTTCCGTGAGCGGGACCACCACCAACTCACCCCCGCCGCTGTTCGGCCTGCCACAGGTCATGAGGGCCTTGGCGGCATCGGTGACGTTGGCTCAAGGCAAAGTTCCTGGAGGACTTCGCCGGGGTGGGGGAGAGGCATATTCATGGTGTTGCCTCAATGGTAGTCTTCCACGTGGTGCGGCTCAGGCAATCGACACACGGTTGAGCACAAGAAAGGATCGCGGACATTCTTGTCTGCGGCAGCGATCACCCAACGCTCAGAAGAGGGTCTCGTGTCCAGTGGGTCCGTGCATTCCATTCAAAGGATCCTCTCGGAACGGGGGCTGCGCGTGGAAATTTGGGTAAGAGATGCTAGAATGGACCTATAGGAGGCACTATAGCGACTGGCGGCGTAAAATTCGTTAGGGATGACGATGGCAACGAAGTGGAGGTCATCGTGCCGATCACAGCCTGGCGCGAGCTTGTGGGTTCCCGTGGCGAATCCATGGCGGAAAACGCGCCGGCCAAGAGCACGCACATTGGGGTAGACTAGGTCTCCGGGCTGCTCGTATTCATCACCCCGCCGGATCGCCGACGTCAACTACGGAGCATGTCAAGATGCTTGAGGATGAGTGGTGAGTGTCGGTCTACTCGACGTAAACTTGATGGTTGCGTTGGTCCCCAGGGCGGATGGCGTGCTGGTACGAAAGAAGGGATTGGGGTTCTAGACCCACGTATTACTATGGGTGAGCAAGAAGAAAGAATACAACACGAGCGAGCGGCACTGGAGCGCCATCCAGAGATATTTTCCATCTTGGGCGAGTACATTGATGTTGTAAACAAATGGGTTCATGGCGAAGGCGTCAATTGCACGGGCAATTCCGTTCACTACATAAAGACAGGTCTGGCAACGAGAGCTTTGAATCTGATTCGCTCCATTCGGTTGCTGACAGAGAATGACCATTGGGAAGATGGTGCAATTCTCACACGATCACTATTTGAGATTCTATTAAACACTGAAGAGATACTTCGTGATGACGTGAGTGCGGAGGAGCGGGCACAGCGTTATTTGAAGTTCGGGGAGCTACAGAAGTATCTGAACCGCAAGAACACTATTGAGTACGATATCCAACGAGGTTCGTTCTCTGGGGATGCGTACTTGTTCAGAGGACTTGATGCGCAGGTACCTTTGTTTTTCAAAGAGTTCCTGCTGAAGAGCAAGAGAGGCAAGAATAAAAATAATGTTCGATGGGCGAATTCCTGGTGCGGCAAAACGGTCAGGGAGTTGGCCGATGTGTCCAACAATCCAATGAGGGCACATCAATACAGGATTATCTACAGTTTTACTTCCAACTTTGCACATGGTGGTCCCATCATCCTTTCAAGTGTGATTTTTCACGGAGAGGATTTCGAGCAGAGCAAAGTCGAGTTTGAATCAAGTGAAGAGAAAAACATAGTAGAGTTCGTGTCGCTGGCAATCAGCTTTTGCACAGAAATCTTTATGCTAGTCGGCGATGTTTTCCCCGAATTCGATCCTGGGGAGATTCTTGCGACTAGGCGGAAAATTCGAGAACTTATGTCGAAAGATTTGGCTTCCGCGCCTCGTTCAGATGAGTAACGATTACGAATGAGAAATTCGGTAGTGCCCCTTGCGCATACTGTACGGTTGTATGACGAGGTCGAAAAACCTTCCGAAAATGGTAGACTTAGCCCATCATGAATGCAGCCATCCAATTCGAGCACTGGCGCAACGTGAGAGACCCTAAACAATCGTGGGGATTGGCATGGTTCCTTGCGTCGGAGTTTTGTAAGCGTTTTTACGCGTCCCATGGGATTGTACCGTGGGTAATTAACCATGATGGTATGGGATATTACGGGATAGCCATCAACAAGTTGCCTTGTACAGTAAACGGGCAAGAAGACGAGACCTTGGGGCGATTCACGATGGGCGGCGATGTCGAAAACTGGCGGTCAGGGGGCACAGGGGGCCATGGCTGCGCGTTGATGAATCAATGCTCCGATGGAGTCCCCACAGAGCAACTTGTTGCTGCCGCAATACGTCATTTTGAGATTCCGGTTTTGCCGGCCAAGTCGCACTTTTCGTGTCGCCATAAGCGCTGGGGCGGGTCATATGAAATCTGTTTTGAGGTTGCTGCATTTTTAGCGCTGCGATACGAACCCGACGAGTTGGCAATTTGGAATCATCCCGATCATATTCGTGAGTTGCTTGTGACTCACGATCCGAAGTGCCAAATGAAGGAACATCCGGGGGGATTCTTGTTCGCAGCGAACGACAACATCGTTTGCGTGGCTGGCGATGGCCGAGTTCTTGATGGTAGTGAGCAAAGTCTGTGGGTAGAGTATATGTCTGGAAAGTCTTTGTTGGAGCTTTCCGATATGATTCTGCGTCGATTGGATAACCAAAAGGAAAACGAGTAATGTCCATGACTGTGCAATCGAGAGCGCGTAAGTTGTTGGGAGATTTTGGTGAAGGATTGGTTACCTATGCCTTAATCCGCAAAGGATACGAAGTTGCGATGGTAGATCACGTTGGCGCCGACCTGATTGTGGAGAAGGGCGGTCTTCGGTTCGCCGTCTCGGTGAAGACACGGCAATTTAAGAGCGGATCGGTAGAGAGTCGAGGGGTTGTAGCTGAAGAGCTGCACTTGAAAAAATTGGATCACTTTTCAGAGCAGTTTGGAATGGTTTCCTTGTTTGCCTTGGTCGTGTGTATTGCGGATGAGAGTGCCATACACTTGATGATCGTTCGCACAGACGATATCAGAAATGAACTTCCAAGGGGCAAGCACGGCTACGCATTCCGTTTCTCCAAGTCAAAGCGCCAGGCGTTGTTTGAAAAGCCATTCATTGATTACTCTTGCTGGGGGCAAGAATCCATTGGGGAAATGGATTTTGTGTCGAGTTCGGACGATAACGGGTTTCAGTCTGTGAAATAGTGCTACAAGGATTGCATTCTCCCCCAAGGTGCGGCTGTGACCTGTTCGGCACGATGGGAACCGAAACGGTTGCCGTCCCCTACGTCGGTGGTTCCGTGACGTCTGGGGCCAAAGCCCCCCCTTGAATTTGTACGTCAACGGCCTCAGATAGGGTGCCTGTTGAAAATGAGCGTTGCCTTGTGCCGACCAGGCCGCAGACGCGCTGTGGTGGGAGTGGTCACCCCCCTGTTGGTGGTAGAATTGTTCTGAAATGTGATGTGGAGAATTAGATATGAGCGCGTGGTTTAGTCCAGATGAAGGAAACTATGGTTAGTGCACAACGGAAAATTGCGGTGGTGGGGCAGGGGGTGATGGGGCTGACGTGCGCGCTGAAGCTTCGTGAATGGGGCCATGACGTGACCATCTATTCGCGGGAGGAGTTTTCTGAGACGACATCGATGTCGGCGGGGGCCTATTGGTGGCCGCACAAGGCCTATCCGCAGGAGCGGGTGGCGAAGTGGTCGAGGGAGACGTTTGAGGCGTATGCGGCGCTCAGCGCGGATGGGGATTCTGGGGTTCGCTTTCAGAAGCACCGTCGCTTTTGTCTGGATCCAGACGATAGCGCCTATGCGCTTGATTTGGTGGACGAATGGAAGGCCATCGATGGGGCGGCGTATGGAATTCCGTGTCCGGAAGCCTATGAGGTGATGCTGCCGGTCATTGATGTGCCCACGTTTATGCCCTATTTGAAGGCACGCCTGGATGGGTTGGGGGTGGTGTTTCGGGTGGAGGAGGTTGCAGCGCCCGATTTGTTGTTTCCCGACTTCGACTTGGTCGTCAATTGCAGTGGCGTGGGCGCGTTCCATTTTGTGAACGATGGGCGTGTTTTTCCCATTCGGGGGCAGGTGGTGTCGGTGTCTCCGATTGCTGGTTTTGATTACTCCATTCGGGTCTATCAGAAGGAGGAAGCGTTCACCTTGATACTGCCCCGCAAGAACGACATCATCCTTGGGGGCACTACGCAAGCGGGTCGGTGGGACCGAGAGGCCAGCCCGGAAGATACGGAACTCATCGTGGAGCGGTGCAAGCAATTTTTGCCCGAACTCGGTGATTGTACGCTGCTGGGTACGGCGGTGGGGCTGCGTCCCGGCCGGAAGCAGGTCCGCCTGGAATTGGAGTTGACAGGCAAGGGTAGACCGGTCATTCACAATTACGGCCATGGTGGTGGTGGCTATACCGTTGCGTTGGGTTGTGCCAATGAAGTGCGCGCCCTTGCCAATGACTATTTCTCAGGTACGTAACGGGGAGTCAGCCTATGGGGGAGCGGGCCGACCACCCAAGCGCCGTGGAGTGTCTCCAGCTTTTTGGAATCGTGAATTGAGAATTGGAATGCAATTCTACGCGAGCGTTCCCAGCACCAGGTCGCCTCTGACTTCTTCTAGTAATACGCGGCGGGTCTCGTTAGTAAGGTCGTCATCGCTCTTGGCGGCGACCCGCGTGTAGTTCCCCGTATAGCCGGTCCAATGCCCATCCTGCGCCTGCTCGAACAACACATCATGGGTCTCGCCAATCTGGTGCTCGTAAAACATCCGCGTCTTTTCGGCGCTTAGCTTGCGCAGGCGTGCGCCGCGTTCGTTGATTACTGGCGCGGGGACTTTGTCTTTCATCCGCACGGAGGCGGTGCCGGCGCGTTCGGAGTATTTGAATACGTGGGCGTAAAACAACGGGCTTTTCCACAACGCGTCGCAGGTGTCTTCGAAATTCGCGTCGGTCTCGCCGGGGAAGCCGACTAAGATGTCCGACCCAATGCCGATGCCGGGGACGGCGTCGTGGGCCTGGAAGATGAAGTCGAGGAATTCTTCGCGGGTGTATTTGCGGCGCATGGCGCTGAGCACTTCGTTGGACCCGGCCTGCATAGGGATGTGGAGGTAGGGGAGGAGGGCGTGGCCGGGGTCGTTCATGCGGTCGAAGAGTTCGAGGGGGATGGTAGTGGGCTCGATGGAGCTGATGCGGATGCGGTCGAGGCCGTCGATGGTGTTGAGTCCGTCGACGATTTCGAGGATGCCCCGATTTTCGAGGTCGTAGGTGCCGATGTTGACGCCGGTGAGGATGATTTCTTTGGCACCCCGTTCCACCAGACTGCGGGCTTCGTCGAGGAGGTTTTCGAAGTCCCGGGCCCGGGCGCGTCCCCGTGCGAAGGGGATGACGCAAAAACTGCACATGAAGTCGCAGCCATCCTGCACCTTGAGGTTGGCGCGGCGGCTGAGGGCGGCCTCTTCGCCGGCGAAGTCGATGGTGAAGTCGTCGCGGTCGATGCGGTCGCGGACGATGAGGGCCTGGTCGTTTTTGCCGGCCTTCACATAATCGAGTACGTTGAGCTTTTCCTGGTTGCCGATGATGAGGTCCACGCCGGGGATGGTGGCGAGGGCGTTGGCGCCCATCTGGGCGTAGCAGCCAATGACGGCCGTGTAGGCCCCGGGGTTCTTCCGGATGAACTGGCGCACGAGCTTGCGGGATTTGGCGTCGGCCTCGTTGGTGACGGTGCAGGTGTTGACGATGGCGAGGTCGGCGGGTTCGCCAAAGGGCACGAGGTCATAGCCGTCGTCCCGGAGTTTTTCTTCCAGGATGGCGGATTCGCTTTGATTGAGGCGGCAGCCGAGGGTATGAACCGTTGCTTTTTTCATAATGGGCAGTTGACCGTTGACAGTTGATAGCCGGGGTGGGGGTCGTGCTGGGTGGCGGTGGTGTATTCGTGCGAAGTTGGGGTCACCGACACTGCCGGTACAGTCCCTTTTTCGCTTTGGGCGAAAGAGATGACAGTCCCACGATAGCCGAGGGTGTGAACCGTTGCTTTTTTCATAATGGGCAGTTGACCGTTGACAGTTGATAGCCGGGGTGGGGGGCGTGCTGGTTGGCGGTGGTGTATTCGTGCGAAGTTGAGGTCACC
>JAXMOL010000021.1:0-122314 GCA_034669905.1 Candidatus Hydrogenedentota bacterium | reverse complement strand
CGCCTTCACCTTCTCCTTCACCTTCACCTTCACCTTCACCTTCACCTTCACCTTCACCTTCACCTTCACCTTCACCTTCTCCTTCTCCTTCACCTTCACCTTCACCTTCTCCTTCTCCTTCTCCTTCGCCCTCGCCTTCACCTTCGCCTTCGCCTTCGCCTTCGCCTTCGCCTTCGCCTTCTCCTTCTCCTTCTCCTTCTCCTTCTCCTTCTCCTTCACCTTCACCTTCACCTTCGGCTATCACAATATCCTTGAAAAACACCTCTACGCGTGTATCTTCCTCCAAGGTTATGCGAAGGGTATTGGCTATCAAAGGCTGCGTACTGGCCGCACCATTGAGCATAATCCGTGACAGATAGCTCTCTCCCTCCACCGGCTCAATGTGCAGGTTAATCGCGGTTCCCGCGTAGAAGAGATAATCCCTATCCTCCGTCGTCAGGGGATCCGTTAGCACAACTACGGACCCGCTACCTTCTTGCAACACGCTCAGCGAAGCCGTCTTCCGAAGGACCGCCAGACTATCGGTAACTACCACGGAATCGGGATTGCTCCGATCCACGACAGAAATCGCTATCGGCCGTTCCTGTCCATCGGTACTCGCGATGGTCAACGCCGGAGCCGAGAGATATAACCTGGACCCATTCCCAGCAATTTCCGTGTCGGCCTCCACGTCGCTCGCAACCGTACGAAACGATACGGGACGACCGTCAAACGCCACGAAGAATCGTTCCGCCGCTGCGGCCATAGAAAGCTCCCCATCGACGGGAAAACGCCCGAAGAGCGTGACTTCGGTACGCGCATCTTCAGCTATCACGTTGGGGGACAAGGCATCCAGATAGAGTTCCACATCACCCTCACCCTCACCCTCACCCTCACCCTCACCCTCACCCTCACCCTCACCCTCACCCTCACCCTCGCCTTCGCCTTCGCCTTCGCCTTCGCCTTCGCCTTCGCCTTCGCCTTCACCTTCACCTTCACCTTCACCTTCTCCTTCTCCTTCACCTTCACCCTCACCCTCACCTTCGCCCGCCCCATCGGGGACAACCGGATTGGTCCCCCGCGCTACTTCTTCCCTATCATCAACCAGATCACCATCCGAGTCCGCCCTATAGGGGTTGGTCCCGATGAGTCTTTCGTAGTCATCCGACAAGCCGTCACCATCGGCATCCACGCCACAATCTCCGGTCCATTCCAGGCGTACGTTTCTATCCAGCAAGACGGGAATGTCTTCGCACAATGTCGTTTGACTCAACGGATTTCCCTGCAACGCCACGGTTTCATAGGAGGAAAGCTCTTCATTATTCACCAGTGGGGAAATTTCAAAGAGCAGATTGTCTTCCAGATGAAGCCTATAAAGACGGGGCAGGGTCTCCAGGGACTCAATGTCTGTCAGAAGATTACCGTCCAGGTGGAGCCTGCTCAGGGAGGTCACCCCATCAAGCCCTGAAATATCCACGAGTTGGTTGTTACTGCCCTTCAACTCGGTCAGTGCCGTTAAGCTGACCAAGTCGGGCAGTGCCGTCAGTCTGTTGTCATGCAGCCACAACGTACGAAGGCTCGAAAGGCTCTCCAACGCGGTGGCATCCTGAAGCTGATTGCCCTGTAAATCAAGGGTATAAATAGCGCTAAGCCCGGTGAGGGGCCCGACATCCGTGATCTTATTGTTGCTCAGGTAGAGGGAATAAATGAGGGCCTTGTCTGCCAGCCCCCCGACATCAACAATCTCATTGTCTTTCAAGTTCACAAAACGCAATTGGGAAGCCGCTGCCAATCCATCCACACGGGCAACGTAATTTTCGTCGAGATTGATGTAATGCAACTCGGTCATGGCACTCAGCGGAGAAATGTCGCGAATCTCATTCTGCTGCAAATGCAGGCTCGCCATCTCCGTCATGCCAGACAATGCGGAAAGGTCTTCGATTTCGTTGTGATTGAGGTAGAGCTGCCTGAGCCGGGTCATGCCCGCCAACGCCCCGATATCCCGAATAGAATTTTGCTGGGCCCACAGCGTCTCCATCTGGGTCATACCCGAAAGTGCGGTAATCGTGTCTACTTCGTTGTTGCCCAGGTAGAGCGTCGTTACGTCCACAAGGTTTACCAGAGGCGATACATCGGCCACATCGTTGTAATCCAAGTAGAGACTCTTCAGCCCGGTCAACGAAGCGAGGGGAGAAATATCCGATACGCGATTCCTGCTCAACACAAGGTATTCCAGGTCGGTCATGGCCGCCAAGACCGAAATGTCGCTAATGTCGTTGTCGTTGAGATTGACGCTCGTCAATTTGTCCGATCCGCTCAGCATGGAGATTTCGCTGAGACCATTCGACTCCAGGCTGACTTGGGTAAGGTTGACGAGGCTACTCAGAGCGGAAAAATCCTCTATCGGATTCTCGTTCAACTCCAGCCGCGTCAGATCGGTGCAGTGTTCCAGTCCGCTCAAGTCCGCGATACCGGCATGATTCGCAACAATTTCCGTTAGACCTGCGCCCACCAGATCTTCCGGCTCAAGTTCCTTCCATGGCATGCGCAATCCGTTTCGCACGGCTCCCTCTAAACTGCTGTCCGGAAAGAGCAGCTTACCTTCCCCTTCCCCTTCCCCTTCCCCTTCCCCTTCCCCTTCCCCTTCCCCCTCGCCTTCACCCTCACCTTCTCCTTCACCACCGACCGGACAGGCGGAAAGACCCAGGTCGTAGACGACCGTATAGGCGCCCCAATAGCTGAAGTCCAATCCGATGACGTACGCCATCACGCCCTCCGGGTCCAGCACGACCCGCGACGGATACAACATCATCGATTCACCCTCGCCATACATGAAGGCTGTTTCTACACTCTCCGCCAATGTCAGCAGTCCGGATTCCTGATTCCGATCATAGAGGTGGAGCAGCCCAGTATAGAAATCGGTAACGACAACATGTTGTCCACTGGACGAGACCGCGAGATCCGAAAGCTCGGAGAATCCCGTTACCACCTGAAGCGGTGATTCGCTGAGCGAACCCGTATCGGGATCACGCACAAAGGATAAGAGCTTTCCCCCGTACGCATGGGACACATAGAGCGACATATCATCGGGAGCAATCGCGATCCGGTTAGTTTCACCGTACCAATACTGGCCGGGTTCACCCAGATCCAATACCTGCGTGGCATCATAGAAATTAAATTCGGGATCACGCGAATAAACAACAATTTGACTGTCATAGAACGTGTTGGTTTTCGCTATATACACGTGGTTACCGTCGTTGGACACAACGATGTCAGAAGCCTCTGCACTTTCCGTATCCAGCAGCACGTCGTCCAGTATAAGATTTCCGGTGGTGGAGAAGGCATGAAATATTGTCAGGCGGTCGCCGTCATAGTACCCGGTTGATGCGAACAGGCGATTCCCGTCGGGGGACACTGCCAGCCCAGCGCGGGGCCAATACAGCCCATCCGTCCCGAGTTCCTCCCCGCCCACTTCCATAATAAACGTCAGCACCCCCGAGCGTTCGTTCCGGCCCAATACGGCGATTCGGGCACCGACGGTTCCATAGTAACCCTCCCGCGTATACATAAAATAGACGACCCGGCCGTCAGGGGACATGACCATATCGGCGCCATAGCGCCCGAAATAGTCGTCTTCGGCGGTTTCATCCCACGCACCGAGTCGCTGTGTGGCCGTCAACTCTCCGCTGTGCTGATCGCGCAGAAACACGCCGATCACCCCATATCCAGACAACCTGTAGAGATATCGTCCGTCGGGTGAAAGAATGGATTTCCGGTAGTTTCCATCCGAATAGTAGTCAGCCCCGCTGTCCACGGACTGAACAAGAGTAATCGGCCCCCGTTCCGGACACGGCTCATCGTTCTTAGCCCGGCCTACATCCGCCCAGGCACTTCCCAGCGCCAATGCCAGAAAGGTCACGCAACACCACAGAACCTTCCCCGGTGAGATCGCGTTGCGATGATGCTGGACATACGATGCGTGACCCACAAACCCGCGCAAATGGAAAACTTTCACGGAACCCCCGTTTTCTGCCGCTCACGGTAGAACGCTCCCTCCTGTAATTCGCCCCGAGCGAATCCGTGGGGACCTCCGCGATGCCCGCATGTTGATGGTCGTTCACAGTCCTCACCCCCACCATCTGAACACGAGATTATCACAGTACCGTTGTAGTATCAAGCGTGAAACCTGGAGAATAAAACAAAAAGCGCAGAGCAAGGAATTCACCGTGCTCTGCGCCCTGTATCAGTCACTATCTACGCGCTTGCGATGCAACCACACCACAAAGGCTATCCCTTACGCTGCTCCTTCTCCGATTTGGCAACCGGGAAGGCGCGGTCGAGATCCTGGAGGCGGATGTTCTTCCAGCGAATCTCCATGGGCTCTTTCTCTTTGGTGCTGTGCACCTGTAGCGCAATGAAGCCCCGGGAGGTCATGCCGTCTTTGAGATCAGCCGCAGGAACGCCGTTGAGGAAGGTCTTAATACTATCCCCCTTGGCTTCCACCCGTATGTGGTTCCACTCATTCTGCTTAAAGGCCTTCTGGGCCTTGGGATTATTCTCGAGGTTATTCAGCCAGCCACGCCGGGCTTCGTCATAGATACCCGCGGTCCAGGCACGGTCGGACGGGTCAATTTCGACCTGGTAACCGTGGACCCGGCCATCCTTGTACTCGGGATAGCTGTTCGAGCGAATCTGCACGCCGGAATTCATCTTGGGGTGAACTTTGAACTCATATTCAAGAACAAAATCCCCATAGATTACGTCGGTGCACATGAAGCTGTTCGGTTCACCGAGCACGGTGGTGCCAACGACTTGGCCGTCTTCTACACGGTACTTGGCCTTGCCGTTTTTCTGGTTCCAACCATCGAGGGTTTTCCCATCAAATATATTCTGCCAGACTGGTTCTGCCATCGGTCTTATCCTTTACGCGATTGCGTGATGTTTCGGTTAATTCGGGTGTACTCTCAGGTACGGCCCCGTCCATCGCGCGCGTGGGAATGCCATCCCGCGTCGTGAACGAGGCAGCCTGCTAGGCCTCCAGGGACCAGTCACCGCGCATGTCACGGCCCAGGTAGGTATTCGCTTCATCGTCGTTGACGAAACGTTCCGCTGCGGGATCCCAATCGAGGGTGCGGCCAAGGCGCATGGCAATATTCCCAAGGTTACAGACCGTGGAAGAGCGGTGGCCGATTTCTGCCGTGCAGATGGGGTCCTTGCGGGACTTCACACAGTCGGCGAAATTGCGGTAGTGGTTGCTGCTTTCATAGAGATGGATATCGTTTTCGCCAATATCCTCTTTGAGAATACTATCCGGGGTCGTTACGATGCGCTTGCGGTCCACATAGATGGTGCCTTCGGTACCTTCAAAGGTCATTCCGAAGTTGCCAGTCTTGCAGACGAGCTCCACGCCATTGGCGTACTTACATTCGAAATACGTTTTCGTCGCCGTCGTGAAGAGCCCGGATTCCGGGAAGATACCGTTGCCCGAAACCTGTACGGGACCGGAGTCATCCATGCCAAGCCCCCACTGGGCGATATCGAGGTTGTGGGCACCAAAGTTGGTCACCTGACCACCGGAGTAATCGAGCAGGAAGCGGAACTGATAGTGGCAGCGCTGGTGATGGTACTCTGCCCAGGGCGCTGGTCCCAGCCAGAGATCGTAGTCAAAGCCTGCCGGAACAGGTTCGGGTGACCACGTGGGCTCGCAGGTCTTGTTGTTACCGGGAATGCCTACATTAATGTATTTCAGCGTACCAATGCGGCCATTGCGGACCAATTCACAGGCGCGGCGAAATTGCTTTGCCGAGCGCTGCTGACTTCCCGTCTGAAGTACCCGGCCATGCTTGGTGACCGCGTCACACAGGGCGCGACCTTCCTCGACGGACCACGCGAGAGGCTTTTGCACGTAGGCGTCTTTGCCCTTCTTTACCGCATCAAGGGCGTTCAGCACGTGCCAGTGATCCGGCGTTCCCACGATGACCGCGTCAATATCGTCACGGTCATTGAGTTCGCGGAAGTCGTTGTAGACGGCGCAGTCCTTGTTGCCGTATTTGCCATTGACGATCGCCGCGGCCGCCTCCCGATGGGCTTTATCGACGTCGGCAATGGCGACCATCTGGACATCATTGAAGCCCAGGAAGCCCGTCATGTTGGAGGTGCCTTGCGCGCCACTGCCGATAACGCCCATCGTGATGCGTTCGCTGGGAGCCGTGTTACCACTGGCGCCCATGGCGGATGCCGGAATAATAGTCGGTACGGCGAATGCCGTACTCAGCGCGGCCGAGTGTTTAATAAACTGCCGCCGGGTCAGATTTTTCTTGCTCACTATCAGGGTACTCCAAAAGGTGGAACGATTGATTTACGTATTGCTACATTTTACGCTGGAAAAACGAAAATTACAAAAGGACTTGGTGCGCGCACCATGCGACGCCGTAGCACGCACAGGCAATTTCTTTGTTTCTTTGCAGGAAAACATGCTCCGAGAGCCCTATCCCATTGATATTAATCAGGTTACGATCCGAATCAGGCGGTACTGACACCACGCTCGCCGAAAATGGCAGGATAGCGCGGCACACCGACTGAGTGAGAAGGAACGCCGATCGGGATGAGCCCACGCGCTTCCTGCATCGTTCGTGACCTGCAACCATTGTGTCCATTAGTGCTTATTTATAAGCCCGTTGATAGGGTTGCTGCCATCGGTTGTTTCCTGGCGACCCCGCCGCAAACGTGCCCCGTCCATTCACTTGGCCGTATGGGCGGTTTCCGTCTTTTCAAAGATGAACATGTGCTGGGTCGGTAAGAACTCGTGCCGCTTTACCAGCCGGAAACCCGCTGGCTCCCACTCCGCCAACACCTGCTCCACCGACATGCGATGGTCCTTCTTGATATGGGCCCCCGTGTCTCCGTGAAGACGGTATTCCAACAAGGCCACTTTCCCGCCCGGCTTCAAGGCCTCGCGCATTTTTGCGAGCATGGGAATGGGCTGCTGAAATTCGTGGTACACATCGACGAGCAGCATCCAGTCCACGCTGTCCGCGGGCAGTTTGGGATCGGCTTCCTCGCTGAGAATGATCTCCACATTCGCAATCCCCTCCTTCTTACAGTTTTCTGCGAGGATAGCGTTCATCTCAGGCTGGATATCAACGCCGTACACCGTGCCGGTCGGCAGGACGGCCTTTGCGAGGCGTCGGGTAAAGTAGCCGGACCCCGATCCAATATCGGCCACGACGTCACCGGGCTTCAACCGCATCGTCGCAATAACACGGTCCGGTTGCTCGAGCAGGTAGCGCTCATCTCTTTCGAGCCAGTTGGCTCCCCGGTAGCTCATGACATGAGCCGGAATGCGGTTGGTGGCGGGATGGGCCTCATTTTCCGCCCGGGACGACAATGAAAAGGATACCAGGCCGAGAGTCAGCAGCGAGATGGCAAGGCAAGAACGGGAAAGAAGCATTTCGGGTACCTCCAGGGGTGGATTGGCCTGTGCACCGTCATTCGCGCAAAGGCATACGGGGCACGCCCATAGCCTACCATGGACCTACGCCCGGCACACAAGCCGAACCGGAAGGGGGTAACCCCAGCTATCTGGTCGTCATGATTCCGACTTCGTTGAATCGCTCTTGGGGCATCCCGCATCGGAGCCACAGCCACAGCCGGTCTTTTTGCCTTGCATTGCAGCACGGATATAACGCGTCAGGTAGACCACCGCATAAAGCACGATGGCCGCTACGATGATTTTCTCAATGCTCATAGACGTCACGCTCCTGGCAAGATGAACGCTGCCACCTGGTAGGTTACGATGGCTCCGACATAGGCAAGAAAGGTCATATACCCGAAGGCGAGGGCAGGCCAGCGCCATTGTCCCGTTTCCCGCTTGATCGTGACCAGCGTGGCACCACACTGGGCACAGAGCGCAAAGAACACCATGATGGAAAGGGCCACCGGTATGTTGAAGAGGGGCCGCCCGTCGGGCCATGTAGCACCACGCAAGGTCGCCACCAGACCTTCGGACTCCTCGTCCTCATCAGCACCCATATTAAACAAGGTGCCCAACGTCGCCACAATAATTTCACGGGCGGGGAAACTGGCGATCGTCGCCGTGGCAATGCGCCAATCCCAGCCCATGGGACGGAAAACCGGCTCAATCACGTGGCCCATCCGCCCAAGGACGCTATTACGCAAATACTCGCCCTGTTCCAGGTTGTCCAGCTGCTGCAACTGCGTTTCAAGGGCCTCTTCGGACAAGCCCGACTGGACCACTTCCGCCCGTTGTGCTTCGAAGGAGTCCGCAATTTCCCCGGAGCGCGGAAAGTAGGCCAGGGCCCATACCACCACGGTGACGGCGAAGATGAGCGTGCCCGCACGACTGACGAAATCCTTGCCTTCGCGGTAAACTTTGCGAAATACCGTTTTCCCCTGGGGCATCTTGTAGGAGGGCATCTCCAGGATGAGGGGCGGTTTCTCTCCGCGGAAAATGGTCTTCTTGAGAATCCAGGCGACGGGCACCGCGACGGCGACCCCCAGACTATACATCAACAGAAGCACAACGGCCGGCAAGGTGAGGAAGCCCCCCAGCACCTTGGTTTCGGGAATGAAGGCCCCAATCATAATGATGTAGACCGGCAAGCGGGCCGAGCAACTCATGAGCGGCGCGACCAGAATGGTGGTGAACCTGTCGCGGCGGTCATAGATAGTCCGGGCCGCCATTACGCCCGGAATCGCGCAGGCGAAACTCGAAAGCATGGGAATAAACGACTGGCCGCTCAATCCGCACCAGCCTAAGAGTTTATCCATCAGAAAGGCGGCACGGGCCATGTAGCCACAATCTTCGAGAATCGAAATAAAGAGACTGAGCAGCAGGATTTGAGGGAGAAAGATTAAGACACTGCCCACCCCCGCGACAATACCATCGACCACGAGGCTCTGCAATACCCCGTCGGGCAAAAAGGAACCGATGAGTTCGCCAACCCTTCCAATGCCGCCGTCCACCAGGTCCATGACCGGCCCGGCCCAGGAATATATGGATTGGAACACCACCAGCATGATGGCGATGAAAAAGATGGTTCCAAACAACTTGTGGGTTAAGACGTTGTCGATACGCTCGGAACGACTACGGCGGCGGGGATCAGGTCGGGTTACCGACTCCGAAAGCACCTGCTTTACCCAATTATAACGGGCCTTCGCCTCTTGCGCGGGCAGGGTCAGGCCATTTTCCACGGCCGCGGTACGGCACCGTACGAGGGCTTCGCCGAAATCTTCGCCCAGCCGACCGAGAACCCGCTTCTCCGCGTAGCCCCCCACATCGATGAGAATGCGGCTCACTTCCGGACGGGGGATTTTTCGGCCCACCTTGTCGCTCTGGGCGTCCAGGAGCCGTTCCAGTTCATCGACAGCTGCCGTCTGGCTCGCGGGAAAGTCGCAGGCCACCGAACGGGGCGCCTCCAGATCGCCCTGGTGCAGGGCCAAGATGGCTTTACGAAGGGCATCAAATCCCTGGCGCTTGTGGGCGCAGACGGGAACGACGGGAGCACCAAGCGCCTCAGACAGGGCTTCGTGATTGATTTCAATACCGCGCCGATCGGCAATATCCATCATATTAAGCGCGACAATAAATGGCTTTTCCAGCTCTACGAGCTGGGAAAGGAAATAGAGATTGCGCTCCAGATTGGAGGCATCCACCACGACGATGATACCGGAAATAGGCACTTCGTCGGGACGCTGATCCATGAGTACGTCGGCGACAATGACCTCATCGGGTGAGCGGGCCGCCAGGCTGTAGGTACCGGGCAAATCGGCGAGGTCGATTTTCACTTCGCCCAAATGGACAATGCCATGGGTCCGGGAGACCGTCACCCCGGCATAGTTGCCTGTCGTCGCAGATAGCCCCGTCAGGGCATTAAATACAGCCGTCTTGCCCACATTGGGATTGCCCACGAGGGCCAGGGTGGTTTGCATTTTCAGCCTTCGAGTTCGACCATTGCCGCTTCGGATTTGCGAAGAGTAAGGTGAAATCCGCGCACAAAGACTTCCATGGGGTCACCCAGCGGAGCAAAGCGCAGCACCTCAATTTCAGCACCATCACTCACCCCCATCTCCAACAAACGCTGCTGCGTGTCACCGACCCCGTGAAGGGTTACAATGGTACCCGACTCTTTTGGCTTCAACTGATCCAGCGTACGCATAGTGCTCACTTCTCTATCAGGTTTGAGAAGCATCTGGCTCGACCAGACACTCCCCGCTGCTTCCACAAACGGGACAATCATCTTTTCCATGGGGCCCACAACTACCGTTGTATTCCTCCATGCATTGCCGTACCTTGATAGCCGGCTTTTCATCGCTCAACAAATACTTCATCAACCACAGAAGACGTTGGCCCGTCTCCATGCTCATCAGGTGCTCCATCTTGCAGGCATCACCCAAAGCAATATCTTTTTCCACCCCCAGCACCACCTCAAAAAACTTGGAGAGAATGACGTAGTTATGCTCCACCAGATTGGCGATACGCTCTCCCTCATCGGTCAACAACAGGAAGCGGTTGTGATCTTCGCCGACCCAGCCCCGTTTCTTCAACTGTGCGAGCGCCATACTGGCGGCGCCGCGAGACACTTCCAGGGTCTCCGCCACGTCCGTCGCACGGGCATAACCAAATTCCGTCCGCAGACTGTCGATGGCCATCAGGTAGTGGGCCATCGAATGGGAAAGCGGGTTCTTTTCAAACTCGCGCCAGTGACTGGCATCGTTCATTTCTTTTGACATGAGAATGGGGCTCCGTGTATAGCAAGCTTACTTATCGTGTGGGCCTTATTCTAACACGGAAGACTATACCGTCCAACATTTAGGCAGTTGGACTACATCTGTTGGCATAGCGTAAACTGCGTTTTCACTCGGGGAAGACCGATCATTCAATCAAATCTACGCACAGCAATTGTACCATGTGATTTCAAAGGAATGCAATGGTTAAGCATGTTGATCATATCAATATCGTCGTGAGCGATCTGGAGCGCTCCGTACATTTCTATACAGACCTGCTGGGACTACGGGAAACACGTCGTGCACACCTGACGGGCTCCTGGATCGAGGCCATCGTAGGCCTCCGCGATGTGAGCGCCGATGTGGTCTATGTGCAACCCGAAGGAGGTGGTCCGCGCATCGAGCTCATCCAGTACCATCAGCCCGAGGGGGCGGCGCTCCCGGACAACGCACGGCCCAACACCCAGGGCCTCCGCCACATCGCATTTCAGGTGGATGATATGGAGGGCATGTACCGTCGTCTCGAAGGGGCGGGCGTCCCCTTTGTGGGGCCACCGGTCACCGTACCCGCCGGGGTAGTGACCCATGACGACGGGCAAAAGTCGCTCTGCTATTTTCGGGATCCCGATGGGGTCGTACTGGAGTTGGCCGCCTATATCCCGTGATCCCGTACCAAGGCACCCATCTCAGTGGGAATACCCCATAATCCGCTATCCTGCCCCTGTCCTTTATTACACGGCACCGAGCCTTGCCTCCACGTGCCCCTGCCCCCCTGACGAGTAACGTATTTATGGCACACCCATCGACCAAGACGATAAAAAACCTACTCCCCCTGTTGGCCTTGATCGCCCTTTGTACCGGCGTGGCACTTTCCTGGAGCAGCGGGGGCCTGGTCGCCGCCCTGGCCTCTTCCACCTTGAGCGCAGCGGAAAAAATGGACGCCGTGCGGGCCAGTTTCGAGGCGTGGGGGGCCCTCGCGCCCCTCGCCTACATCCTCTTCGTGACCGCGGAAG
This sequence comes from Candidatus Hydrogenedentota bacterium, assembly GCA_034669905.1. GTDB lineage: Bacteria > Hydrogenedentota > Hydrogenedentia > Hydrogenedentales > JAEUWI01 > JAEUWI01. Next base: position 110,576 of record JAXMOL010000021.1, on the reverse strand, counting down.
TGGTGGTGGCGCCCTTACCCGGCCTGATGCTATACGCGCCGGGCGGCATCATATTTGGAGGTTTCTGGGGCGGACTATTCGCCCTGATTGGTAACGTTCTGGGCGCGGCCATCGCCTGCCAGGTCATGCGCGTTGCCGGCGACCGCTTTTTCGGGGACGCGCTGCGGGCCCGCCTGGGCACCCTCGAGACCGTCCTCGAACGCCAAGGCCTTTGGGTCATTCTGCTCCTACGCATCAATCCCATCACCTCCTCCGATCTGGTCTCCTACGCGGCGGGCCTCACCCACATCCCCCTTTGGAAGGTGTTGGTGGGCACGGCACTGGGAATGGCCCCCTTGTGCTGGCTACAAGCCTATCTCGCAGAGGGACTTATGGAACGCTTCCCCCACCTGCTCTACCCCCTGCTTGTCGCTTCCATCCTCTATGTACTGCTGGTGCTGTGGGCCATACGGAAAATGGGAAGCACCAAGCCCTCCACGGCCTGAATGCCCCCCCCGCCGGGCCAGTCGCCATGAAGCTAACCCCTTGCTCGCCCGGATTTTGTATACTAGCGGTCTCAGGAAGGCACCCGGGCCGTTTCGAGAATGGCGATTCTGGACAAATTCTGTTTATTTCGGTATTCTTAGTTTAGAACCTGTGTTCCACAGGCCCGAAAGCTCGGGAAAGGAAGTTGGCTAGTCTATATGCAATCACGACGACCAGAATATCGGAAGCACGAGCGGAACAAAGACGGCGGCATGGTTATTTCCTCCGATAATCGCTCCATGCAACGGGGGCGACGCGGGGCCGTACGCACAGAAGTATGTCGGCCATGCCTCGTATGGCTCGTCGATTATCCCGACGAGAAGTATGAGGGAGTCGTGCTGGACCTCAATCCGCGGGGCCTGCGGGTGCGCATGCTGGACGAGTTTCCTGAAGGCACCCGGCTGATGGTCCAACTCATGCGGGATGAAGAGTTTCAAGTCCCCCTCTCCCAACCCCTTCGGGTTGTTGTCGTCCGCACCCAGGGCAGCCCCGATGGCTTCTTCGACCACGGAACACAACTGCAGGTGGCCGCCATCAAGAAGGCAGGCCCTGTGCGCCCCATTCGTATGCCCCGATCCAATCTCAATCTGGGCTCCATTAACCGCATGTTTACTGCCTCCAACCGCAACCAGAAACGTGGGAGATAACCGTGTCCAATCCAAAAGTTCTCGTAGTAGATGATGAGCCGGATGTGGTGTCCCTTATCGAGCGCACCTTAAGCACCGATGGTATGGAAGTGGTCAAGGCCTTCGACGGCATAGGCGCGTTGGATGTCATCATGACCGAGAAGCCAGACCTGGTCCTGCTTGATATCATGATGCCCATGATGAGTGGATATGAAGTCTGTGCCCAGATCAAATCCAATCCCCAGACCAAGGATATCCCCGTGGTATGCCTGTCGTCTGCCCACACGCTGGATGCACGGGCCCAGAGCCTGAAGGCCGGTGCCGTAGAATTGATTACGAAGCCCTTCCTCCCGGGCGAGTTACTGGCCCAGATTCGACGCCACCTTCCGGCAGAGAATGTGGAAAATGTGAGCTGAGCGGTTGAAGCAATCAGTGGAAAAGGCGTATTATAGGCGATAAATCCGGAATAATTCCGGGGAGAGGGCCTTCACGCCTGTACTGTGACCGTAGCCAATAAGATTACGCTGATTCGGGTAGGAATGATTCCGTTGTTCTGTGCCTTGGTGCACGGATACAGCGCAGCATATCCCGAATTTCGTCATGTGGCACTGGCGCTCTACCTCATAGCGGCCAGCACCGATGTGTTGGATGGCTGGATTGCTCGTCGATTCAATCAGCGCAGTCGCTTCGGTAAACGCCTCGATCCCCTGGCAGATAAACTGCTCATTAATCTCGGATTCGTATTTCTGGCAGCCAACCCCCACTTTGATCCCGGTATCCCCCTGTGGCTACCTGTGCTCATTGTGTTGCGGGATGCGATCGTCGTTGTAGGAGCCCTGCTCCTCAATGCCTTCGTCGGCCCGGTCATTATCAAGGTTCGCATACTCGGAAAATTAACCACATTCGTACTCAACGGCACCCTGCTGGTAGCGCTCCTGGCGCTCCCCATCCTCCCCTGGATGGTCGTATTGGCCACCCTGTTCGTGCTGGGCTCGCTCGGAGAGTACATTTACGATGGCGTCCATCAACTTCGGATGCTGAAGGCACAATTGCATGGCAAAAACTAAGAAACTGCCCCTGGTGGCGATTTGTGGACGGCCCAATGTTGGCAAGTCCACCCTCTTCAATCGTCTAACGGGTAAGTCCCGCGCCATCGTCCATGACGAAGAAGGCATCACCCGCGACCGCTTTTTTGGCGAAGGGCGCTGGGAAAAGCACCGCTTTCGCCTGGTCGATACGGGGGGCATCATTGAGCACCCCGACGACAACATATCGCAACAGATGCAGGCCCAGGTCGATGCCGCGCTGAATGAAGCCCGGGTCATTATCTTTGTCGTCGATGGGCAGCAGGCCATCACCCGGGTTGACCGGGAAGTGCGGGACCGCCTTTTCAAGTACAGCAAACCCGTGCTGCTTGCCGTCAATAAGCTCGACAACGACGCGATCACCGAAGCCAATCAGTATGAGTTTTACGAGCTCGGCCTCGGCGACCCCTTCCCCATTTCCTCGGGACACGGCCTGGGTATTGATCCCCTGCGTGATGCCATCGTCAAACACCTGCCCGAGCTGGGCGAAGTGCCGGACGAGGAAGAAGAGCCAGAGGACAATCGCATCCGCGTGGCCATCGTGGGCAAGCCCAACGTCGGCAAGTCCTCCTTCATCAACGCCTTGGTCAACGAAGACCGGACCATTGTCGACGACCAGCCCGGCACCACCCGCGACGCCATCGACATCGACTTTACCTGGAATGACAAAGAGTACATCCTCATTGATACCGCGGGCCTGCGCAAGAAAGCCGGCATCAAGCAAAAGGTGGAGCACTACAGCGTAAGCCGCTCGCTCCGTGCCGTGCGCCGGGCCGATGTCTGCCTGGTGATGATTGACGCGACCGAAGGCATGTCGGAGCAGGACAAGCGTATCATCGGCTATGCACGGGAAAACGGCACTGCCATGGTTCTCGTCTGGACCAAGTGGGACCTGATAGAAGACAAAGCCCGCCGCTTTAAGGCCATCGACAGCGAATTGAATCTCAAGATGGCGCAAATCCACTTTGTGCCCTATCTCACGATTTCGAATGTCAGTCGCCAGCGCCTCTTTTCCGTCTTCGAATACATCGATCGTGTCCATGAGCAGACCCGGAAGCGCATCCCCACGGCCGACCTCAATCGCTTTATCGACGAGGTAAAAATTCGTCACAAGCCCCCGTCACAAAAAGGCAAATTCGCAAAAATTCTATACGCGACCCAGGCGGGTATCAAGCCCACCACCTTCGTGCTCTTCGTCAACCAGAAGCGCCTCTTCCACTTCAGCTATATGCGCTTCCTGGAAAACCAGCTGCGCGAAAAATACGGCTTCGAAGGGGTGCCTATCCACATCGAGTTACGGGAAGGAAAACCGCGCGAATGAGCCTCTCGCTCATGACAGGCCTCGCCCTGCTGTTGAGCTACATCCTGGGCGCGATACCGTCCGGATTGTGGCTCGGATTGTGGCTGCGCGGGGTCGATATTCGCAACGAGGGCAGCAAGAACATCGGTGCGACCAACACCATGCGGGTACTCGGCAAGCCGTTGGGCGCCACCGCGCTGTTTTTTGACATCCTGAAGGGTGTCGTGCCCGTGGTGCTTTTTGCCCGCCTTTCCCCCGAAGACCTCCACTTGCCCCTCGCCTGTGGTGTGGCCGCCGTACTCGGCCATTCCTTCTCCTTCTTCTTACGATTCAAAGGCGGTAAGGGCGTGGCCACCAGTGCCGGTGTATTTCTCGGTGTGGCCACGTGGCCCGCGCTCATTGCCATCGGAACCTTTGTCGTATTGGTATCCCTGACCCGTATGGTCAGCGTAGGCTCCATCGGCGGTGCCATTGCGCTGACCATCAGCGTCTGGTTTTTTCCCCTGACCCCCATCGTGCAGGTCGTGGCGGTGCTCGTTTCCGCCCTCGTTATCATCAAACACCGCAGCAACGTGAAACGGATTATCCAGGGTGAGGAAAACAAAATCTGAACCCCACCGTGGGCCTATGACGGCTGCAACGGGGGCCGATCGTCGCATCGCACTGGCCACCGGCTGCGCGGCCCTCATTCTCTATCTCGCCACCCTCGCGCCCACCGTTACGGGCGAAGACAGCGGTGAACTCATCGGAGCGGCGGCCACCCTCGGCGTCCCCCATCCTCCCGGCTACCCCGTCTGGACCTTTCTCGCCCATCTCTTCAGCTGGATCCCGCTGGGCACTGCCGCATGGCGCATCAACCTCTTTTCCGCGGCGTGTGGTGCAGGCACCATCTCCCTGCTGACCCTCATCGGTATCAGACTGACCCAACGTCGTGGCGCGGCCGTACTCGGGGCCCTCTGTCTCGCCACCTCGAAGGTCTTCTGGGAACATGCCCTTATCGCCGAAGTCTATACCCTGTCCACCTTCTTCATGACCCTGTTACTTTATCGTTGTCTCCTCACCGTCGATGACGCAAAAACAGCCCCGGTCTATCTCACCGTCCTCTTGATCGGCATCAGCACCGGCGTCCACAGCACCCTGGTCCTCCTGCTGCCCATTTACGGTGCTTTGGTCTTTTGGCAACTACCACCAGCGCTCCGACGCACGCCCCGTTTTTACCTGAAAGCCGGCACCTTGTTGGTACTTGGTATGGGGGTTTACGGCTACCTGCCCCTGGCCTCCCTGCGAGACCCCGCAATCGACTGGGGCGACCCCGAGACCTTGCAACGGTGGTGGGACGTCGTCCGCCGGGCCCAGTATGGCTTTATGGTCGACCAGTACCCCCGGAGCATCGCCCGCTTCACCGGACAATGTATCACCATGCTCACCTTCTGGTTCCGCGACTTCGCGGGACTGGGTGCCCTGGCGGGGGCACTTGGGCTGTTACTGCTTGGCAGGCGACGGCTCGGTCTGGCCCTGGCCCTCACGGCCATGGTCCTCGGCACGACGCTCGCGGCGGTGTACATGCAGAATTTTGAACAGAACCGGGAGTGGCAGTGGGTCATGCGGGTATTCCTGCTGCCCGCTGAAGTCATCACCGCCATCGGCATTACATGCACCCTGGCCTGGCTCGGAGAAGGACATCGCAACCTCCGTGGCTTCGTTATGGGGATGGCCGTCGCCCTGCTGATTTCCTCCCTGGTGCTTCACGATTCCGTGCGCAAAAATAACTACACTTACGCCGAAGATTACGGGCGCAACGTTCTATCCTCACTCCCGGAAAACGCCGTCTATGTTCCCGTAGCGGACCACCAGACCTTTCCACTTCTCTACCTTCAGGCCGTGGAAGGGCTGCGCCCCGACGTGACCTTGCTGCGAAAATACGGCTACCTAGATCTCACGGCACTTCCGGGTTTGCTCGAATCCGGGGAAGACTCCTGGGGACGCTTTCCAAAACGACGCCACGACGGAGAAATCCTGAACTGGGTGCTGAACAACACCGACCGCCCGGTCTTCCTCCATCCCCAGGAGGCCACCCGGGGATTGGATGCCCGTCTGGTCCCCGCAGGACTACTACTGCAGGCCCTGCGCCCAAAGGAAACGCCGCAGCCCACGCCCCTCGACAAGCTGACGTGGCAAAATGCGCTACCCACCACCCCCGTCACCGACTACACGGTTTCCTTGATCCAATACGACCTGGCCAGCGCGGCAGCCCGAATGGCCTTCGCCCTCGGCGAAACGGAAGCGGCATTGTCCCATGTGGAAGCGGCGGTATCGTTTGGACACCGTGCGCCGGTTATCTTGCACAATATGGGGGGCCTCTGTGCCCGCAATGAAGCCTATGAGGCCGCCGCAGAATACTTTGGCGAAATACTTGTCACCCAGCCTGACAACCAGAATGCCCGGAAGAAATACGAGCGCGCATTGGAACTGGCCGAGGCGCCGAAACGATAGGCGCGTTGCGGTCGCAAGCGACAGTCCCTTACAATTCCTGCTGCAGCGTGATGGTGCCCGCATCGAGCGTAACATCCCGCCAGTCTACAGGGTCTCGGACTTCGAATCGCTCCACATGGACCTGATGGGTCCGTTTGTTCCACCGCCCCGTGAGCTCCACATCCGCACCACGATGGGTATCACCCCGCCAAAGCCCCTCACTCCCCCTACCTGGCACAATGACCAATACCGTGTCCGCCTTGGCGTTGACATGGTTCGCGGATTCCTTTACCACTTCATGCACCGCGAAAGCGTTCAAATCCCGAATAATCGGAGACACCCCCTGTGCCTCATCCGCCTCGGGCATGGGATAGAGCGGAACAACCGTGCCCAAGAGGACTACGGAAACTTCCTGTTTCTCTACCTCGGTGACTTTTTCCTCCGCCAGGGTAAAGCAACTTGCCCACACCAACATACCGACCAATCCGTAACGTGCCATGACCAATCTCCCGTCTTCCCGCGAAAACTATTCCCGCAGGAGTATCTACTTGTCTAACGGCTCGAAAGGGCATATGTTCAACCCAACACAAAAAAAGCCCGACGCGAATCAACCCCGCGTCGGGCATCCATATCAATTTCAATCGTAGTGCTTATCCCTTGTCGTCTAGATTGGCCTTCATCTCTTCGTCCGTGGGGGTAGCCGAAGGCACGCCTCCTTCTGGCACCTCCAGCCCCGCCGTCCAGACGATGGCATTCAAGACCAGCGTGCGGAAATCATCATCCTGCCAGCTCTTGTGATAGTGCGCCCCCGTAAACCCGAAGCTACGACCACCACCGGGGCGCTCATACGCCCAGGCCATGTGCTGCTCCACCCCGTTGGCGATGGCTTCCCGCACATGGGGATTGCCACTGTGCGGCCCATCTTCCCGGGCCATGGTCGACTTGGGCGGCAAGGTAGTCAATATCGGCGTAACGCCCTCCATCCCGTCCACAAAACGCATGTGAAAGTACCACTCGTCATTAATCTCAAAGGGCGTGACGCCCGACGTGATCGCGTGGGGTGGCAAGGTTGTGTAGTTGGCGGTCCAATGGGGGTTCACCGACCAGTGGGGTTCGAAATAGCCACCCAACCACTCCAGGAACTTGTCGCCGCATTCGCCCTTCGTCGTCTCCACGGCGTAGTGAAGACAAGTGAGCCCCACGCCCTTATCCATCAACCCCTGGAAGAACTCCAGATTCTTGTTCAAGACGTGACGGGCACCGCCGTCGCAATAAATCACAACCGAGGAAGCCCCGTCGAAAATGCTCGTATCTTCCGGCCACCCATAGTAGGTAACCACCGCCTCGACGTTGGGCATGTGCTTATTCAGGCTGTTGGCGAGCAGCATGCTCCCGGCCCGGTGCTCATGATCGCCGGGCGCATGGCTCGGAGCTCCGGCAATAAATACGATTTTCGTTTTGTCTTCGGCCGCGGCACGAACGGCACCAAGGGTCGACAGGACCAAGGCCAAGACCGCGATTACACAATGTCGCATGGTAACTCTCCTGATAATTCCAGCACGAAGGCCCGGAAAAACAACGTAGGATTTGTTACTCTAGCGCCTGCCTCCCGACCGGGTCAAGCCGCGTGGAGCATCGATGCGCCCCCAGGAGGCACATTTGCAGGGGAATGCTTGCAGGCACTTCGTCAGGAGGGGTATGCTTAGCATTCCCCAAAAACCAATTCCTTCAGACCCCAAACAGGATGTTACCACCATGCGATTCTCGTCAAAATTTACGCCCATACTTGTAGCCACCGCACTCGCCGTCCCCCTTCTCGCCAGTGCCCAGGAAGAAGCCGTGGCCAATGCGACGGCGGAGGCCGCCACCGGCCTCGTCCCCCTTATCAGCCGCTGGCTCCATGTCTTTGGTGCCATCTTCCTGCTGGGCGGTGCTTTCTATCTCCGCGCGGTCTTGATGCCCGCCGCCAATGAAAGCCTGGACGGCGAAACCCACGAAAAATTGCGTCAAGGTGTGATGGGACGGTGGCGTAAAATCATGCCCATTCTGTTTACCCTCCTGATTCTGAGCGGCTTCTACAATTTCCTCATGGTCACCCGGTTCGAACATGAGGGACAATCCCAATACCACATGCTCTTTGGTATCAAATTCTTGTTGGCTATGGCGGTCTTCGCCCTCGCTTCCATGCTGGCGGGCACCAAATCGGTCTCCCAGAAACTGCAGAAGAACTCCAAGCTCTGGCTCGGCATCACCATCGCCATGGGCATGATTATCGTCATGCTCGCTGGCTACATGAAGATGATGTAAGCCCCATGCACGCCCTATTTCGTATGCCCTATTGGACCTGTGTAGTCCTTCTGGTTTTGGCAAGCCCCGCTTTTGCGGGGTTTTCCATCGCCACCTTCAATACCGACGTCACTCCGCCACGGGGCACGCCCCTGTGTGGCGGGGGCGTCCCCCCCGTTGAATCCGTCACCGACCCCTTGAGCGCGCGGGGCGTCGTCTTTTTCCCCGACGGCGAAAAGCCCATCGTCCTCTGTGCGGTGGACTGGGTCGGTATCGGCAATGACGGCTACCGGGCCTGGCGAAAGGCACTGGCCGACGCAGCCTCTACCGACGTCCACCGGGTCTCCGTTCATGTGCTTCACCAGCACGACGCCCCCTTCTGCGACTTCAGCGCGGAGACGCTGGCCGAAGGTATTGGTCTGGGAGGCGAAATGTTTGATGTGCCCTTTGCACGGACGGCCATTGCCAATACAGCACGTGCCGTCGCGGACTCCCTTGCAACCCGACAGCCCGTGACCCATATCGCCGCAGGCGAAGGCGTCGTCAAGCAGGTTGCCTCCAACCGACGCATTCTGGACGCCGCAGGCAAGGTGCGCGTGACCCGCTGGACCGCCACCGGCGATCCCGCTGTCCGTGCGGAGCCGGTGGGCACCATAGACCCGTTCCTTAAATCGGTCAGCTTCTGGGATGGCGAAATCCCGCTGGCCGTCCTCACCTATTACGCGACCCATCCGCAAAGCCACTATGGCAAAGGGCACGTAACAACCGATTTTGTGGGCATGGCCCGCCAGGCCCGCGAGAATACCCTGCCGGGCGTCCTCCACGTTCACTTCAATGGCGCCGGAGGCAATCTCGGTGCAGGTAAATGGAACGATGGCTCCCCAGAGAATCGCCCGGTACTGGCGAAAAAGCTCGAAGAAGGCATGGAACGTGCCTGGCAGAATGCGAAAAAGGTTGCCATCGACGAGACCACCCTGGACTGGAAAACCCAGGCAGTGATACTCCCGGGACGGGACGACATCGATCGGAACTACGAAGAAAAACTCCTGTCCAACGAGGCGGCCAAAGACGGGGAGCGCCTGCGGTCGGCCATGGAATTGGCCTGGATGAATCGCCGCACCCCGGAAGACCCCATCGTGCTGAGCCGCCTGCGCATCGGCACGGTACAATTACTTCACTTGCCCGGCGAGCTCTTCGTGGAGTACCAACTCAACGCCCAGGATATGGCCCCGGAAAGTATGGTCTGTGTCGCCGCCTATGGGGACTACGGCCCCGGCTATATCGGCACCGAAATTTCCTACGGCCAAGGGGGCTATGAGACGGCCAAATACGTGGCCCACTGTGGCCCCGCGGTCGAGCAGATTTTGATGGATGGTATCGCCCCCTTGCTCCGATAGCCCCCAAAAATACAACTGCGCCCGCGACGTACTTGGAATGAGGAGCGTCACGGGCGCAGTGTCTCTAGAGACTAAGCGGGTTTATCAGTCTTTCGACGCGCCAAAGGCCCCGCTCAAGAGCGTGACAAAGGCGGTCAACCAGACCTGCAAAAAGATGGCACCAAAGGGGTCACTGGCTTTGGCTACAGAAATAGGGCGTACATGTTTCATGGGGTTATCCTCCTTGATTGGGTTACGTCCATAAATCGATATACACCTAAGACGCACATCCCGTCCCATCTATTCATTTTGTTCCAATCAGCGCCAGACGGCCCGGATGGTCTTGGGTATGTCCGTGTTGTCAATATACGGTCCGCGGCGAGAATCCGTGCCCTTTACGGCATCCAGCAACTTCTCCGCGCCCTTGCCTTTTGCAAAGACCGGGACCACCTGGTTGGTGTGGCTTCCCGTGTTCCACTGGAAGCCGGGGGTAGCCCCCTTACCATGGCCTTCGAGGGGCTTTAACTCCGGATCAGAGCCGGGACCGCAGAGATAGCCGGTCTCGTGGTCCGCCGTAATAATCAGGAGCGTGTCTTCCCAGCTGCTGTGCTTTTCCACCCAGGCCACGACCGCCTCAATGGCCAGATCGAAGTCGTGCTGTTCTTCGATCAGGCGTCCAAAGGCATTCGAATGGCCCGCCCAGTCGATAGCACCACCCTCGGCCATGAGGAAAAACCCATCGGGATCCCTGGAGAGCACATTTAAGGCACCGTCCATCAGCAGGGCCATACTCGGAAGGTTGGGCGTTGCCGGCACTTCATAGGGCCCCGCCTTCTTATCACCCCCTCGGTTGGCCTGCAGGGTCGAAGCCACGGGCAAAATGCCCAGCACACGCCCGGCATCACCATCGCCCTTTGCCAGCGCTTCAAATCCCGCCAGATCGTCAATGAGTTTCCAGGGGTCGGCTTTTCCGTCGCCATCGGCATCACCACCCGCCTTGCCTTCCTGAATCGCGCGCCAAAGCGCTTCGCCGCCGATTCGATCGTAACTGCCCTCGGTCTTATAGGGCTTGTCTCCCAGGCCACCCACCTGTTTTCCGTCATCATCAAACCACGGATGGCCCGCACCAATCAGCAAGTCCAGACTACTGTTGGTGATCATGTCGAGGGCCAATTCCTCCACATCATTGCGAGACTTCCCGAAGGTCGTGAAAGATGCCGGTGTCGCATGGCTCAGGTAGACCGTGCTCAACACACCAGTAGATTTCCCCATGGCTTCCGCATCCTGATAGAGATGACGAAGGGGCTTTCCCTCCGCGTCCACCCCGACGCGCTTATTCAGCGTCTTGACCCCCGTGGAGAGGGTCGTCGCCGCGGCGGCGGAGTCCGTCGGGTCCTTACGCACATAGTCAAAATCCTTCGCAGCGGCTTCGGGGTCATAGCCCTTGCCACTGTTGGAATAGGTCGTGGCGGCCAGGGGCTGGAACTGCCAGTAGGGCTGGCCATCCGGTTTCCCGTGGTGATACAACCCCGCTGATTCCACCTGGGCAAAACCCATACCATCCCCCACCATGAGGATGACATTCTTGGGCCCCTTTCCATCTTCCGCGGAGACCGAAGTCCCGAAAGATGCCACCACCGCCATCGCTAACACTACGCTAACATTTCGAATTCGCATACTAACATTCCTCTGTCTGGACGCCACGCAGGTAGTCATCCAATGTTTTGCCTGGCTCTTGGTTAAAAGAAATATCGGTTAATTCCATCGCCCCCATCCGGTCCACCCGAAAATTACGGAAAGCATTTCGCAGCTCGCACCAGGCCCCGAAAGACCAGGTCGTACCCCAGAAAAACAATCCCAGTGGACGGACCCGCCGAAGGGCGTTCTCCCCATCGGCCCGGGTGTAATGAAACTGTAGTTTTCGACGTTGAATGATTCCTTCGCGTACTTGCCCGAGCTTCAACCGCACCTCCGGACTCACGTGAAAATCCGGCACCAACATCGTCTTGCTGTCAAGCGATTCCAACAGACGCGGAGGCGATACGGCACGCACTTTGTCCAGCACGCCCCGTGCGGCACGTTCCAACTGGGGGTCTCCCCAGGCCTGGACCATCCGCACGCCCAGCAAGAGGGCTTCGGCCTCTTCGTTGCTGAACATGAGGGGCGGCAAGTCGAAATCCCGCCGCAACACATAACCCACCCCGGCCTCGCCCTCGATGGGCACACCGGAAAGTATAAGAGACTGTACATCCCTATAAATGGTCCGCTCAGAGACATTCAGTTCGCGGGCCAATTGGTGTGCCGTGGTACTGCGCGTACGCCGCAGGGACATGACCAGTTGGAAAAGCCGCTCCGCCTTATTCATACCCGACTCAAGCTCCCCTGCCCGTTAGCGCGTTATTGCGGACGTTTCGGCGGCGTGCCAGCGCCCCGCACCATCCAGGTACAACCGTTTTCGGGTGTGAGGATATTGGATGTCGAGCCATGGAGGCAAGGTGGAAACATCGGTGCTTAAGGCGTCGAACTCATAGACGCACTCCCCTGCCTCATGGCGATAGCGCACCTGGCGATATACCTGGCCCTCGGGCGTCTTCATCAGCAGGGGTAAGGCCGCTTCCCACTCCGCCCAGGGTGCCTCAAGCGCAACGGTCAGGTAGACGGTTTTACCAGCGACACGGAGAGACACGGGCCTGCCTTGCCATTGTGCAACCGGGCCCGCGCCGATTTCCTTGATGTCTTCCTGGTAACCGTTCCAGGCGGGCTGAGACGCTGCACACCGACGAAGAAGTTCCTCGGGAGACAGGGTCTGCCCACCCGCGAGGTAGGCCACCACGACAAACAGCAGGCCAATGAACCCTGCCAGCAGCGCAATATAGCGCATCGCAGCAACCCCGACCGCTAACGGTCGCTCCGACGACGATCCACAAACACCGTGCTGCGACCATCTTTGGGATGGGCCATCTGACGAACCTGGGCAAGCACTTCAAAGACTTTCTTCGCGCTCTTGAAGTAGCGAAACTGGGTGTGCGCCACGCCGATAGAGAGGGCCATCAGTTTGCAGCGCACCTCCTTATTGTGGCGATCGATGGCCTTGATATAGCCCTTGGACACCTCTTCCGTCGTATAGAGGGACTGAACCTGACGGTCAAATTGGTCGGCCAGATTCGAGGAAAACCGCTCGTGATCTTCCAGTTTCAGCGATACAACGAAATGCTCGCCTCCCATATGGGCGACAAAACTTTCGTAGAAGCCCATATCCCGGGTCAGGCCAATGAGCAGGCGCGACATGAATTCGAGCGCCTGTTGCTGGCCATCGGCACCCCGGCTGGCACAATAGGCCTTGTAACCGATCACGTCGATGTACGCCACGGCAATGGCCGAGTCCCGGGCGAGCAGGTGGTTTATTTCCCGCTTGATGGCATCGGTACCCGGAAGATTGGTCACCCGGTTGCGATTGGAAAGGGAGGCCGTCAAGGCATTCAACGAAGCGATCTTGTCCATCAAGCGTTCCAGCTTGAAGGGCTTGACCAGGTAGTCATCGGCCCCCTGCTCGAGCCCGTGAAGGATCTCCGGTTCCTCGCCCAGGGCCGTCAAGACCAGGATGGCGTGTTTATAAAGTTCCGGATCTTTCCGCATCCGCCGACAAATCTGATACCCCGTAACCCCCGGCAACATAATGTCCAGGATGGAAATATCCGGCTTAACCTTCTTAGCGAATTCGAAGGCCCCCTCCCCGGTATTAATGACGTGGGTATCATGTCCCTCGGCATTCAGCTTAGTCTTGATAAGCTCAGAGAGATCCACATCGTCATCTACCAGTAGAATTCTGCTCATTCGTAACTTCCTGTTGGTTAGACTACCCCAATTACCGGTCTACAGAGCCCATTATACAAAAATGAGCGCAGGATGGCGAACTCTACGTGATTATGTAAGCGCCGCAAAGTTACGTTCTCCTCAAATGTCACGTATGCAAGATTTTTACGGAACGATGTTTGTAAGCCTTCAGATTCCTGTGGTAATATCAATTTGAATTGGACACTTTTACAGGAGCCCCCCCAATGACGAAATATCTTTACGGCATGACCGTTGTGATGCTGGCCCTTCTCGCCGGTTGCAAAAAAGAAGAGCCCACACCCCCTGCTGCAGAACCCCCTCCCCCGAAGACCACCCAGGAAATCTACAGCGACTACAAAGCGGCCCTGCAGCCACTTTTCAGTGCCGCTGCCCCCAATGCCGTTTTCGGCTATGGCATGAAGACCCCCATTATCAGCCAATTTAATTCCGCCCGAAGCCAGTATTCCTCCGAGCGCGAAATTAACGAGCCCGAAGCCCGCACGAAGATCGAAAAAGACGTCTCCAATTACATTAAGACGGCCAAGAAATCCGAACAGTGGTTCGCGGTGGACGCCCTTCTCGATGTCTACAAGATCCTTCGTCCCGATAGTCAGGTGTACACCACCCTGCGCACCCGCTCAGACCTGATGATGGCCCGACCCATCGTAGTTTGCACCGGATTCGCGACCATCGGTGATGAGGACCTCCTTTCTTTCCTCGACGTCATGGACCCCAAGACCCGTAGCGTAGAGACTTTTCGCGTGCGTGAAGGCGAAGAATTCTATGCGGATGCCGAAGGAAAGAGTCTCCTTCGTCTGGTGCGCGTCATCGGTGCCCAGTCAGGTCTTGAAATGGAATACCTGGCCCTCCCCGGTGAAACCTGGGAAATCCCCGGACCGAAAAACAAATAGGCTCGGTTGATTCCGCTACGGAATCCGCACCGCACAACATTCCAGGCTGGACTCCCCACGGAGTCCAGCTTTTTTTCTTGCATCCCCCCCCCGGTCAACCGTACCCTTGACGAACAGGAAACGGATCGTATCATCGGGCACCCCTCCCTTGGGGAGGTGCCGTGTTGTTGAGGATTACATGAGCAAAAATCAATTCGCTGCGGTTATTGTAAGCGCCACCGCCTTGCTGGGATTTCTGACCTACGCCAACACCTTTGCCGGTGACTGGGTCTGGGACGACGTCTCCTCCGTGCTGCTCCACCAGAACGTGCACGACCCCGGCCAGTTCTTTCAACTCTTCCAGGAAGACCAGCACGCCTTTGGACGGGGCCAGGGCAACTTTTACCGCCCGCTGGTTTCGGTCAGTTTCATGGTCGATTTCTGGCTTTCCTACAGCCCGACCCTCGACGGCAGTGAAGCCAAGGGCTACCCCGACGTAAAGCCCTTCGCATTTCATCTGAGTAATCTACTGTGGCACCTCGCCGCCGCCATCCTCTTGTTCTTTCTCCTGGTGCGCCTCCAGGCACCGCGTATGATTCAGGCCGTCACCCCCCTGCTTTACGTGCTCCACCCGATGCATACTGAAGCGGTCGCCTATATCAGCGGTCGGGCCGACATGATGTCCGCCACCTTCATACTCGCCGCACTCCTTTGCGCCACCATTCCGGTGGGGGCAAGGTGGAAAACCCCGGGACTCGTCGCAAGTGGTGTCTTTTTTGTGCTCGGCCTGTGCAGCAAAGAATCGACCATGATCTATCCCGTGCTCCTCGCGTTGGTCATTGCCCTGGCGCCCAGAGAAGATGGCAGTGCCCCCACACGGGCGGATTGGAAGGCCCGTAGCCTCCCCCTGGCGGTCGCTGTGGCCCTGCTTGTGGGTTATGGCGCCCTGCGCGCGACGGTGCTCAAGTTTGCAGAAGGGGGCGGAAGCACGGGGGCCGGTTTGGGGCAACGGCTGGTGGAAACCTGCCAGGCCTTTGCCTTTTACATCAAGACCCTCTTCATTCCCTCCGGCCTTCATATGGAGCAGACCCTGGTAGGCGTCCCGGTTTGGACGGCCGCACTCGGGCTGCTGGCCCTCGCGCTGGTTCTCGGCCTAATCGTCTTAAGTTATCGCAAAGCGCAGTACCGGATCGCCCTGGGCCTGGCTTGGTTTCTCGCAGCATGGTTGCCCATCTCCGGTATTTTCCCCTTGAATGCCCCCATGGCCGAACACTGGATGTATGTCCCCATGGCTGGCTTCTGGTGGGCGATCCTGGAATTGCTGCTGCTCCTGTCGAAGACCGTCAAGCTGCGCCTGCTCGTGCCCGCCCTGGCGACCCTGCTCGCCGTCGTCTTTCTCCACAGCACGATCGTGCGGAATCAGGACTGGCAATCAAACGAGGCCATTTTCCGCGCGACCCTCGCCGAAAACCCGGATACGATTCGCGTGCACACCAACCTGGCCACGACCTATGACTACCTCGAGGGGAACCTCGCCGGTGCGCGACGTCACTATGAAGAAGTGCTCGCGCGCTACGACAACCCGGAAGACGGTATGCTTCCCGAAGAAATACCGATTCGCCTTTCCCTCGCGGAAGTCTTGCTGCGACAGGGCGAGTACCAGAAGGCCATCCCCCATTTTGGTCGTCTGACGGGACTTGCCCAGCAACCGAATTTTAAGAGTGATGCCGCCCAGGCCGCTTTGGGATTGGGCGAGTGCTACCTGGCCCTCGGAGATTACGGACGGGCCAACCAGGCTTTTCAACAGGCGAATACGCTGGATCCCAGCATTGCCAGCCGAAGCGGTGCCATCCTTCGCGGGGAACCCTTGCCCTTTGGAGTACGTCGGTAGGGATGGCCACGAGAAATCCAAACCAAACGAAAGAGTACGACCTATGCTGCAGCATACTTTGATTCATCCCACACTCCTGGAAGCCATTGGCGCGGCGGGCCACGGCTCCCGCATCCTGATTGCCGACGGCAATTACCCGGCGAGCACCAAGTGTGGTGAGAACAGCGAGTTGGTATACCTCAATTTGCGGCCCGGCCTTCCCACCGTCACCGATGTGCTCGAAACCCTGACCACCGCCATCCCGGTGGAAGCGGCCCATGTCATGGTGCCCGATGATGGCTCCGAGCCCCCCATTTTTTCCGAGTTTCGCGACCGGCTCCCGGAATTGAGCCTTTCTCCCCTGGACCGATACGCCTTTTATGACGCGGCGTCGGGTCCGGATACCTGTGTCTGCATCGTGACGGGGGAACAACGGATTTACGCCAATCTCCTGCTGACCATTGGCGTTCGGCTGGATTAGCCCGCTTATTAACGACGTAATCGCAGTATTAGAACCTCATTCCAAGGAATCACCCCCGAAAGGGGAAAAATTCTAACTATAAATTGGGCCTGCAGTTAGTCGACTTCGGGCCCTCAAAAAAAAAGAAAAATGAGCTGGGAGTTTTCTTGACACCCTGCCCGGCCCATGCTAGAATGCCCCAGATGATTACGCACCGGCGTAGTACAGTTATATTCAAACTAGTTACGGAGACTGGCTTCCATGGCTGAAGACAAAAACGAACCCGAAGACAATCTAGATACTCCAGGCGATTCCGGTTTGGGCAATCTACCGCCCTTGAGTGATTTCGATTCGGGTGGCATGGACTCCGATGGTGGCTTGCCTCCATTAGGTAATTTTGATTCGGGTGGCACGCCATCCGATTCCGCGGGCCTGCCCCCCATCAGCGACATCCAGGTGGAAACACCCCAGCCCACCGGCGGCAACGTGAAACCAAAGCCCCCCGGCTTTGACAGCGCGGTCACCGACACCTTCTCCTCAGGCACGCCCGGCATCGATACGCCCGCCGGACATACGCCGAGCGAAGGCATGAGTCCTGTGGGCTCCGGATTCCAGGATCTGGCCGCCGACAGCGACTTCTCACCCGAAACCCCCGAAATTGGACCGGGACCCGACTCGAACGTGGACACCCCCATGTTTGACAGCGCCTTTGGTGGCGGAAGCGGTTCCGGTTTTGGTAGCGGCACGGGTACCGGTGCTCCGACCCAGGCCATGGAAACCCCCATGTTTGGTCAGGGCGGCGGCGACCAGCCCGGCTTTGATGCGGGCGCCTTCGGCGGTGGAGGCGCTGCGCCTTCCTTCGCAGCGGGCACCCCGGCACCCGACTTCTCCCCCGACACCGACATGCGGGCGCCTATGGGCGGCATGCCGGCGGCTTCCGAGCCTTCCGGTGGTAAAGGCGGTAGCCCCCTCGCATTGGTCATCGCGGCCGTGATTGCCCTGATTATCGGTATTGTGGCCGGCCCCTACGCCGCCGACATGCTCGGATTCCTCCCGAATCCCAGTAAGGAAAAACTTGCCGAAGCAGAGTCCAGTGTCACCCGCTTGAATGGTCAGGTCAGCAAACTGGAACGTGAACTCGAGACCTACCGGGATATCAACCCGGATGTCGCTCAGGACATCTCTCCCGAAGCGCTCGAGCAGCTGAAGACCGATGTTCAGGCAGCGGCAGCGGAACTTGCTGCAACGGAGTCTCAGCTTTCCGAAAAGACAGCGGCTCTCCAGCGGACCGAATCCGAGCTTTCCGAAAAGAACGACCTGTTTGTTGCGCGGAACGAAGAGTTCGAAACGCTTAACAATCAGTTCTCCATCACGGAAGCCCGTCAGCGCGGTCTCTCGGCCGAAGTTGAGCGACTGACCAATCAGGTTGGACAGCTTGAAGATGCCGACGCCCGCCGGGCCGCCACCAAGGAAGCCTTGGGACACGCGGTGGATCGCCTCTACATTCAGATCAAGGAAGGTCTTCCCCTGACCCCGGAGAAGTATGACCGCAATGCCCGCATCGCGGCCGTAGAATCCCTGCGCGATCAGGTAGCGGGTGCCAAGTGGGTTGCCCCTGCCCTGCAGGAAGCCTACACGAGCCTCTACCTGAAAGAACTGGCCATCTCCCAGTCGCAGGAATACTTCTACAGCAAGATTCCTGTCATTGACTCCTACGGTTCCCGCGTAACGAAGTGGGCCGAATGCGTCATGAACGGCAACCACAGCGTCAGCTACCGCACCTTCGACGGTAAGAACATCGGCGTATTCACCAACCAGGGTACGGGCGAAGATCCCGCCTGGGGCTTCATGGAAGACCTCTCCCCCGCCGCGAAGACGGAGATCGAGAACAAGATCGTCGCCAGCCGCGTGGAAGGCTTTGAAGAAAAAATCCAGGCCCTCGCCGAACGTCAGGTCGCCATGGAAGGTGAAACGGGCTTCCAGAAAGCCTTCAGCTCCCTGTAATATCCCTCCAGTAACATCCAACCGCGATAAGACTTCGGTCTTATCGCGGTTTTTCTTTTTGCAGTAAGCCCCCAAAAAAATAGCCGAGGCTCCACCAGAAGGCGCTAACGGCCCGCCGACACAGTACAAGAACGACCAGGCTATGGAGCACTAACGGCCCGCCGGCAATATACGGGGAAGGCGTCTATATGGTACAGACGGTCGGATGCCGCGCCGTCCCCACCCGCCGCAAGAACGGGGACGCGTCGATACACCCCCTGGAGCAATCGCGTGACCGTTACGCAGCGCCATCCCGCCCTTGGGGCACACCCAACAAATAATGCACCGGCGCCCTCCCGGAATCGTCCCTGTCCATCTCCCAGGCATAGTGCTCCCCACCTTCCAGTCGGCCCACCATTGCTTCCAACTCGTCCACGCGATAGCTTCGCAACACCGATACCACGCCGTCCCACCAGAGCACCAGGGGCAACAGGGGCACCACGTAGGTGTAAAAAAGACGTCCCAGACGAAAGGGGCGAATAAAAGGTGTGACAATCAATACAAGCAACGGAGACAACAGGTGCTTCATGAAATCGCCGAGGCTACGGGTTTGTATCTCCACAATCAGAATTGCCTCGCCCCTCGTTACCGCGTCCTGCAGGATACCCTGCGCCAATTCAGGCGAAAAGTGGTGAAAAGAGAGAAACAGCGTCCGCATGCCTTTCATGTCAGCGGGGACGGCCGTCGCGGAGACAGCGTCTCGACAACACGCCAGACCTGGGATGGCCTGGGCCGTCAGTTGCTCGAAAGCCCGAAGATTCGGATAGCGATCCGTAAGAATTACGGAAGCGTCTGGACGGAGCTCGCGCACCCGCGCTATCAGAGATGGCCATCCCCCGCCGCCGCCAGATGCGAGATCAACAATCTGCGACGATGGCCCCTTCCCAAGCCCACGGAGCACCAACGAAGGAATGGCGGCGTAGAAATCCATCTGCCCCACCACAAAACGAAGAAAATCTGTAATGTAATCACGAAGATGCCTGGGGAACCATGGCAGGTCCTCCAGCTCAACCAGTTGAAATCGCTTCATAGCAGGGTAAAGACTCCTCGCCCTTGATTTGGTAAAACTACAGGAGGATAGCAAGGGGCGCACAACCGGTTCCAGCCCCCCCCCCTGAGAAACCTGGAACGCCTCGCCGCTTCAAGCGTCCGCCAGCGGACAACGTCGGTGTTACCGCTCACACCGCCCGCCACGACGACTGCGGCCGTGCACATCGGTAGTGAAATCTACTACGGGGGACTGGTACCATAGGGCCTCGTTTGATGCCCACGGTGTTCCGTCCGTAGTCTTAACAGGTGGACCCAGCGAGCGGGTGTCCCCTGCAACCCACATTACGCTAACAAGGAGCCTTGATTTACCATGACTGTACTCGACCAACTGCTGGCCTTCATCGCAGAGATCACGCAATTCATCAACATCTTCGAAGCACTCATTGTCTTCCTGAGCTTCTTCGGGGTCAACCTCTAGTTCCGAAGAGCCGTCTTGCACCTACCGCTGCCCGCATTTCGCGCGCAGCGTTTTTTATTTTTGGTCCCTTCGCGGCGCCGAGAAGCACTGCGCGCGATTCAGGGCCACTGCATTAAACGTATCCTGATTCAACTCGGGCGCGCGTCCCGGGCAATCCCTTAACCGCTCAGCGCCCCTGTGCTCCAAGCAAACGAACCCCAGCAACGTCCTTTCGACTCGTGTGGTGAAGATCGCGCGACGCGAAATCTGTCTCCATTCGTTACGCTTTTTCATGAGATCGTCGTGGACTGCGATTGGGACTCTCGATGGGAAATCTGCTATTCTGGATGGCGCGGGGTGCGCAACGGTTGCACCCCACAGCCCACCTTGGAGGTAGGAGTTTGAATTGCAGTGCACGAGACCGGATTCTGAGCGTTACCGCACTACTACTGCTGCTCACACCTGGTGCCGCGATCGGTGAATCCGTTGATTTCCAGGCCCAGATAGCACCCCTGCTGGAGGCCCATTGTTTTGAGTGCCATGGCCCCACGAAACGAAAGGGCGGCTTACGCCTCAGCAATGGGGACGATGCCCACCTGGGGGGCGACGCGGGGGCCTCGCCGTTCATCAAGGATGCAGAAGGACACATCCCCTTTCTGCACCGCATTCTCTCCGAGGATGACGCCCTGCGAATGCCCCCGAAGGGTCCCGCCCTTCCGAAGGAAGCCATCGAAACACTAAGCACTTGGATCGAAGCCGGTGCCCCCTACGGCACCCAAGCCGACCCCACCCGGAAAACCGAAGCGCCCACCTTCTGGTCCTTCGAAACGCCAAAGCCCAAAGCGCCGCCAACACTCCCGGACGATTCCTGGGTGGCCAATCCCATCGACGCCTTCGTGTTCCAGCGCATGGCGGAGAACGGTCTGAGTCCTTCTCCCGAAGCCGACCGCCACACCCTCATTCGGCGTCTCAGCCTCGATCTGCGGGGACTGCCCCCGACGCCCGAGGAAGTGCGTAACTTTATCGCGGATACCCGGCCCGACGCCTATGAAGCCCTGGTAGATTCCTTTCTCGACTCACCCCATTACGGCGAACGGCAGGCCATCACATGGCTGGATGCAGCCCGCTACGCCGACACCAACGGTTACGAAAAAGATCGACCGAGAAGTATCTGGCCCTACCGCGACTGGGTCATCGATGCCTTTAATGATGACATGCCGTTCGACCGCTTCGTCATCGAACAAATCGCGGGCGACATGTTGCCGTCCCCCACCTTGTCCCAGCGCATTGCCACGGGATTTCACCGCAACGTCATGCTCAACGAAGAAGGTGGCATCGATGTGGAGGAATTCCGCTACAAAAACGTGGTGGACCGGGCCAATACAACCGCCACGGCCCTCTTGGGATTGACCTTCAGCTGTGCCCAGTGCCACACCCACAAATATGATCCCATCACCCAGCGGGAATACTTCCAGTTCTTTGCCTTCTTCAACAATACCGATGACATCACCCTTGAAGTGCCTGACCCGGTCATCACGGCGAAGCAGGAGGCCCACCAAGCGCGTATCGACGCCCTTCGCGCTTCCTTGCGAGACCGTTTTCCCGCCGGGCCGCCGGAGAACCAATCAACGCCCCTGACACCCAATGTGGCCCGCGCAGAGACCGGGGGCACGCTCCCGATTCTGGAAAATGGTGTGGTAGACGTTCAGGCCGCCGATGCAGAAAAGAACACCTACATCCTTCAGATCACCTTGCCCGCCGGGCGGGTGGATGGCCTAGTCCTCCACGTCCTGAAGGGCGACTCGGGCCCGGGCCGCTCGGCCCATGGTAATTTCGTCTTAAGTGAATTCACCGGCTATCGCCTCGATGGCGACACCCGCAGCAGCCTGCGCTTCGCCCACGCCGAGGCAGATTTCTCCCAGGAAAACTACCCCATCAGTGCTGCAATAGACGGGAAAATGGACACGGGCTGGGGTATCGCAGGCGATCCGGAAGGTGTGCAGCGAGACCGACGTGCCGTCTTCTACTTTGAACACCCCTTGGAACTCGCCGAAGCCCAGCCCATCGAAATCCATCTGGTGCAACAGTTTGGTAACCAGCATACCCTCGGCAACGTGCGCTTGGAACGATTGACGCGCCAGGTGCCCGATTCTACCGTACCCGAAGCCACCCGGCGGGCCGCCTATTTCTCGGAACAATTTGAGGCGTGGGCCGCAGACGTGGCGACCAAAAGCCAGGATTGGCAGCCCCTCACCCCCCTGGAGATGACGGCCCAAAAACACACAACCCTGGTCCGACTTCCCGACGATTCCATCCTCGCCACCGGCGACTTGCCCAACAACGATATTTACGACCTGAGTCTCCGCACCGATGTGGAGGGCATTACCGGACTCCGACTCGAAGTACTCCCCCATGAAAGCCTGCCCGGAAACGGTCCGGGACGGGGCGTTATCCTCTCGGAAGGTGACTTTTTGCTTACAGGCATCAAGATAACCGCATCCCCCTGGAACGACCCTGCCACGAAGATTCCAGTCTCCCTCACCGGCGCCACCGAGAGCTTCGCCAACGGCGACAAGACGGCGGCCCAATCTCTCGATGGCAAAGCCGATACGGGCTGGTCTATCCACGGGGGCGAGGGAAAGGCCCATGCGGCGGTCTACCCCTTCGCGTCGCCCATCGGTTTCCCCAGCGGCACCCAGTTTCATGTCACCCTGGAACAGAAATACATCCACCAACACACCCTCGGGCGCTTCCGCCTCTCGGTGACCAACGACCCGGCCCCTATGGCCTCGGGCGTGCCAGCCCCCATTGAACGGCTCCTCCTCCAAACGACTCACACGCCATCGGAACGGGAGACCCTCGAGCACTATTTCCTGGCCCACACACCGCTCCTGGCCGAGATCCAGCAGGAAATCGAACAGCTTGAGAAATCCCGTCCCCAACAGCCCACGACGCTGGCCCTGGTAGAGCGGGAACGGGTGCGCACGAGCCACATCCACCACCGGGGTGAGTTCCTCGAAACCCGGGCGGCCGTGAAACCCGACGTGCCGGCGGTCCTGCCCCCCCTGCCCGAGTTTGCCCCACGCAATCGCCTGACCCTGGCGAAGTGGCTGGTGAGCGAAGAGAATCCCCTGACAGCCCGCGTCACGATGAACCGCCTCTGGCAGCAGCTATTTGGCCGGGGCATCGTGAACACCACCGAAGACTTTGGCATCATGGGCGAAGCACCCAGCCACCCGGAATTGCTCGACTGGCTCGCCGTCGAGTTCATGCGTCGGGGCTGGAGCACGCGGGACATGGTGCGCCTCATCGTCACCTCCAACACCTATCGCCAATCGGCACGAATTACCGCCGAGCACCAGACCCTGGATCCCACCAACGTCTATCTCGCCCGGGCTCCCCGTTTCCGGGTCGATGCCGAGCTGGTGCGCGACATCGCCCTGGCCTCCAGTGGTTCGCTGGATACCTCCGTTGGGGGGCCCAGCGTGTTTCCCCCCTTACCCGATGGCCTGCTTCAGTTTGTCTATGGGGGCTTCCAGTGGAAGACCGACACAGGTGCCGACCGACACCGTCGGGGGATGTACACCTATTGGAAGCGTATGCTGCCCTACCCGACCGCTGCGGTATTCGACGCGCCGGCACGGGACATGGTCTGTGTGCGACGCCTTCGCACCAACACTCCCATGCAAGCCCTCACCCTGTTGAACGACGAGGTCTTTATGGAGGCCGCCCGGCGCATGGCCGCGACTCTGCTTCAAGAGGTCCCACAGGATGACGCACAGCGCATCGAAACCTTGTTTCTCCGGTGTCTTGCACGCACCCCCGATGAGGTGGAACGGGACGCCATGATGGACTATCTCACGACGCAACGCACCCTCCTTCGGGCACAGACGCCCGAACTGCTTCAGGCATTGAGTGCGGGCGGTGAGACGACGGACACCGAGCAACAGGTCGAACAGGCCCTCTGGACCCTTATCAGCCGGGCCGTGTTGAATCTGGATGAAACCATTACCCGAGGTTAGTACTGTGACGGACCAAGCAACGAGACGCGATCATCCCCTACGCCAGACCACCCGGCGCCACTTCTTCCGGGAATGTGGGGTAGGCGTGGGCAAAATTGCCCTGGCCTCCCTGCTGTGTGGCCGTACTGCCCAAGCCGCTGCCCCGGCGAATCCCCTCGCGCCAAGAGCGTCCCACTTTGAGCCCAAGGCCAAACACGTTATCTATTTGTTCATGGCGGGAGCCCCCAGCCAACTCGATCTCTTCGACCACAAACCGGTGCTCACCCAATATGACGGCCAGCCTATCCCCGCCGACCTGGTCAAAGACCAGCGCTACGCCTTCATTCAGCCCGACGCCGCCCTCATGTCTTCCCGCTTCGCCTTTGCGCGTCACGGCCAGTCCGGCGCGGAGCTTTCCGAGTTACTCCCCCACCTCTCCAAGGTGGCCGACGACCTCGCCATCGTGCGCTCGGTGCATACCGACCAATTTAACCACGCGCCCGCCCAGCTCTTCATCAACACGGGCTCTCCCCTCCAGGGGCGCCCCTGCATTGGCTCCTGGGCGACCTATGGCCTCGGAAGTCTGGCAGACGACCTGCCCGGATTCGTGGTACTTAATTCAGGTGCCGGACTCAGCGCCGGGGCCCACAACTGGGGCTGTGGCTTCCTGCCCACCGAGTACCAGGGGGTGCCATTCCGCAGCCAGGGCAGTCCCATCTTAAATGTGAACAGCCCCGACGGCATCGACGCGACCTTGCAGCGGAACAACATCGACCTCATCAACCAGCTGAACCAGCACCGCTTCGACTCTCTGGCCGACCCCGAGATTACCGCCCGCATCAACGCCTATGAAATGGCCTACAAGATGCAGAGCAGCGCCCCTGATCTCATCGATCTCGGACAGGAGAGCCAGGAAACCCTCGACCTCTACGGGGCCGATCCGGGCAAGCCGTCCTTCGCCAACAACTGCCTGCTCGCACGCCGTATGGTGGAGCGGGGTGTCCGCTTCGTAAATTGCTACCACGGAAGCTGGGATCACCACAGCGATGTGGCCGGTGGGCTGAAAGGTAAGTGCAAAGAAACCGATCAGGCCTGCGCGGCCCTGATTACCGACTTAAAACGCCGGGGCCTGCTGGAAGACACGCTGGTCGTCTGGGGCGGCGAATTTGGCCGCACCCCCATGGTCGAATCTATCGCCGCGCTGGGCCGCAGCATGGGCCGAGATCACCACCCCCAGGCTTTCACCATGTGGCTTGCGGGCGGCGGCATCAAGCCCGGTCAGACTATCGGCGCCACCGACGAGCTCGGCTTCAATGTCACGGAGCGGCCCGTACACGTCCACGACATGCAGGCCACCATTCTTCACCTCATGGGGATGGACCATGAGCGCCTGACCTATAACTACCAGGGACGGGACTTCCGACTCACCGATGTCTTCGGTGAAGTGATCCACGAGTTGCTCGCGTAGGCACGGGCGCTTCTTCGCGTCCCAACAGCGGTGCAACCGTTTAGGGGGTTTCCGCAGGCGCAGCGTCCGGTGTGCCCGTCGTCTTCGCCTTTATCCAGTCCACTTCCAGCTGGAAGCCCCCCGGATTCTTATCGGCCAACAAGAATCCCACCGTCACCACCTTTTCACCCTCCAGCGCCGGATAGTCTCCCAGCACGCGTCCGCGAAAGGACGCCTCAAAGTCTTCCAGGGGCAGGTCAATCTCTTGCCATTCCCCGGCCTTCGTGTCAAACATCATGCGGTAGCTCGCACCGTCAAAGGCCGCGCTGCTCCGCACCCGAAACTGGTAGGTGCGCCCGTCGCCCTTGACCCGAATGCGGAAGGCCGTCGCCCCTGCGCACGATGCGACTACGTTGTCGGAGCGCACCGATGAAAAGCCCCCATTGTTCTCCAGCGACAAGGTGCCAGAAAAGACGCCCACCCCCGCGCTTGAGTCCCAATTACCCTGGGAGCGCCCTCCCATGACACCGTCATCGACAATACGCCACCGCTGTGCATCACCGTCGAAATCGTAGAGGGAAATCATGGGCGTCTCCTTCGCAGGCGCGGCCTGCTTCTCTTCCACATCCGCAGCGGCCCCAGCCAACAACGCCGCCAATCCCGTCAATACCACCAGTGTCGCCATAGCCATTGTTCCTTTTGGTTGGGTGACAGACCTGCCCATCACCGCGCGCATCGTCCACCCCTCTATGAGTATACCTCACCGCCGACCTCGTGTCCATTTTCTATTTGACAAAACCTAGACACAATGATACGCTTTAGGTGTACCTTGGGTGCAAGAAAGGAAGGTTCAGATGCGGGTTGCGGTTATCGGTGGTGGCATTTCGGGCTTGGTAGCGGCCTATCAGCTACAGGATAAGGCCGAGGTGACGGTCTTTGAAGCCAATGATTATATCGGCGGCCACACCCACACGGTGGATGTGCATCGGGGAGGGCAACGCTTCGCCGTAGACACGGGCTTTATCGTCTACAACGACTGGACCTATCCCCACTTTGTCCAACTCCTTTCCCGGCTCGACGTGGCCACCCAAGCGAGCGACATGTCTTTTGCGCTGTCCGACCCGGCATCGGGCTTTGCCTACGCCGCCCCCCGACTGGACGGCCTCTTCGCCCACAAGCGCAACGCCTTCAATCCCCGCTTCTACCAGATGCTCTGGGATATCGTACGTTTCAGCAAGGACGGGCCGGCCTTTCTGCAGGACTGCCACGATGAAGTGCCCCTTTCCGTATTCTTCGAGCGTGGCCGATACTCTACGGTTTTCCTGGAACGCTACCTCATCCCCATGATTTCCGCCATCTGGTCCGCTGGTTGTGGAACCGTGGGCGAACTGCCCGCCCGTTACTTTCTTCACTTCTTCGAAAACCACGGACTGATGAATCTGAAGAACCGGCCCCAGTGGCGGGTCATCACGGGTGGTTCCCGCAACTACATCGCCCCCCTCATACGGGGGTTCTCGGATCGCATTCACACCCGTTCCCCGGTGCATCAGATCATTCGTCACCCCGACCACGTCACCATCAAGTTGCCCAACGAGGAGCTGATGAAGTTTGACCAGGTGGTCCTGGCGGTACACAGCAATCAGGCCCTCCGCATGCTGGCAGACCCAAGTGATGGGGAGCGCGAAATTCTGGGCGCCATTCCCTACCAGGCCAATGACGTGGCCCTCCACACGGACACGTCCATTCTTCCACGTAACCGACGGGCGTGGGCCAGTTGGAACTACCGGATGGATCCGAAGACCAAGAGCCAGGCCTACCTGACCTACCACATGAATCGTCTCCAGTCGTTGGACGCCCCCTGTGACTTTCTCGTTTCCTTGAATCAGGATGGGCACATCGCCCCGGAACACCAAATCGACCACTTTAACTACAGCCACCCCGCCTTCAGCGCCGCATCGGTGGCCGCGCAGGCACGCCACCACGAAATCAGTGGGGTGAATCGCACCCATTACTGCGGGGCCTATTGGGGCTACGGGTTCCATGAAGACGGCGTGAAGAGTGCCCTCGACGCCTGTGCCTGGTTTGACGCGGGGGTACTCGTATGAAATCCGCGCTCTACACCGGCACCGTGTGGCACGCGCGCTATGGCCCGCGCCCCCACGCCTTTCGCTATCGGCTCTTCATGACCTGGCTCGACCTGGATCACTTGGACGAGGCCTTCTCCGGAAGGGTGGCCTGGTCCCATCGCTTCCCCACGCTGGCGTGGTTTCGACGCTCAGACCACTATGGCCCAAAGGACCAAGTCCTTGCAGAGACGGTGCGGGATACCATCGAAGCGGCTACCGGCGCACGTCCGACGGGCCCCATCCGATTATTGACCCAGCTCCGCTACTTCGGCTTTTACATCAACCCCATCTCCCTCTACTACTGCTACGACGCGGAAGATACCCAGGTCGAACATGTCCTTGCCGAAGTGCACAACACCCCATGGAATGAACGCCATGTCTACCTGTGGCCCGGCGACGTATGCCGCGATCCGGAAAGCCCCTACCGCTGCGCCAAGGCCTTTCATGTGTCGCCCTTCATGGAAATGGATCACCTCTATCGCTGTCGCCTCAACGAGCCCGGCCAGGAACTCGCCGTCCATCTTGAGAATGAACAAAAGGGCACCGTGGTTTTCGGTGCCGGCATGGTAATGACCCGGCGCGCCTGGTGCACCCGCAATCTTGCCGCCATCCTCATCCAATACCCCTTCATGACCATGATGATTTTTCTGGCCATCTACTACGAAGCCTTCCGCCTCTGGTGGAAGGGGAATTCCTTTCAACCACACCCCAAAAAGCACGATCTGTGGGAGGAGCATAACGCCCCATGAAATACTCTGCCTTTGATACCACCCTATTGCAAAGCACCGTCCAAAAAGCAGGAAAGCTCGACAACCTCTGCCGGACCATCGTCCTGAAACGTTTGTCGAAACTGAAGCAAGGTGCCCTCACGCTACGCGATGGGCACCAAAAGCACCTTTTCGGGGCCTATCACGATGACTTCCCCGTGAGTGCCACCGTACGGGTGTTTCACCCCCGCTTCTACTCCCGTATTGCCATGGGCGGCGTTATTGGAGCGGCCGAATCCTACATGGATGGCGACTGGGCAACGGACGATCTGGCCGGGCTCTGCCGGATTCTGGCGCACAATGGAGCAACCCTGAGCGCCATGGAGAAGCGCATGAGTGCCCTGAAGGCGCCGCTCCTCCACTGCTACCATGCACTGAATAAGAACAGTCGGGATGGCAGTCGAAAAAACATTGCGGCCCATTATGATCTCGGGAACGATTTCTTTAAGACCTTCCTCGACGACACTATGGCCTACTCCAGCGGCTATTTTGAACGGGACAATGACTCGTTGGCCCAGGCGAGCATCAACAAGTTTGACCGACTCTGTCGAAAACTGCAGCTCCATGCCGACGACCACTTGCTGGAGATCGGGAGTGGCTGGGGAGGCTTCGCCTGTCACGCGGCGAAGAAATATGGCTGCCGTGTGACCACAGTGACCATCAGCCGCGAGCAGCTCGCGATCACCCGCCAACGCATTCGTGATGAGGGCCTGGAAGATCGGGTCACAGCCAAATTCTGTGACTACCGGGACATTGAAGGGACCTTCTCCAAAATCGCGTCTATCGAGATGATCGAAGCCGTGGGACATCAGTTTTACCCCACCTTCTTCAAGCAATGCATGCACCTGCTCCAGGAAGACGGACTCCTCGGATTACAGGCCATCACTATCCGGGACCAGCACTACCACTTCGCCCGGAGAAATGTAGACTTTATTAAGCGCTACATTTTTCCCGGCGGCTGCCTGCCATCCCTCACCACCCTCTGTCACGTGGCCACCCGACACAGTGATTTCTCACTGACCCGGGTTGACGATATGACCCCGCACTATGCCAAGACCCTGGCCATATGGCGGGAACGTTTCCTGGAAAACGAACACCACATCGCTGGCCTCGGCTACTCCGAGTCCTTCCGGCGCATGTGGAATTTCTACCTGTGCTATTGCCAGGCCGGATTCGAAGAACACCTCACCGGCGTATCGCAGCTCGTCTACGCCCGCCCCGGCTTTCGCGCCCGCCTCTAAGCAAACAACTGGAGAATTGAACGATGGGACTCTTAATTGATCTTGCCGAAACACAATGGCTTCCCGACACCCTCGTCCGAACGGGTATCCGCCGATTGCTCGCCCAACGCCTGAAAGAAATTGCCGGGTCCGACGCCGTGCGCGCCACCAGCGATTTGACGCCCATTGCCGTGGAAACACGGGCCGCCAATGAACAGCACTATGAGGTGAGTCCCGCTTTTTTCGAGACGGTACTCGGTCCCCATCGAAAGTATAGCTGTTGCTGGTATGACCATTCGGAATCCACCATCGCAGAAGCCGAGGTGGCCATGTTAACCCGAACCTGCAGCCGCGCTGGCCTGCAGGATGGCATGGACATCCTCGAACTGGGATGTGGCTGGGGCTCCCTAACCCTCTGGATGGCCGAGCATTATCCACAGAGTTCCATCACCGCCGTTTCAAATTCCCATGCCCAGCGGGCGACCATCGAAAAGCTGGCCGCCGAACGTGGTCTGACAAACGTCGTGGTAAAAACCGCGGACATCAACCAATTCCGGCCGGAGCAGAAATTCGACCGGGTGGTCTCCGTGGAGATGTTCGAGCACGTGCGCAACCATGTCGCCCTCTTAGAGCGCGTCCACCAGTGGCTGAAGCCTGAAGGCAAATTGTTTATACACGTATTCTGCCATCGGGCCTACACCTACGACTACGAAGATCGCGGCGACAGCGATTGGATGGCCCGCCATTTCTTCAGTGGCGGGATGATGCCTTCCCACCACTATTTCAACACGCTGTCGGCACCCTTCTCAGAAACCGAGTCCTGGGTTGTCAATGGCACCCACTATGCCCGTACCTGTCGCGATTGGCTTGCCCGTCTTGATGCCAATCGGGAAATGCTCTTACCCCTGCTCAGCGATGGCACAAATCCCGCCCCGCCCGAGGTCCAACTCCAGCGCTGGCGTATGTTTTTTATGGCCTGCGAGGAACTCTTCGCCTACAACAAGGGTACCGAATGGCACGTGGGACATTACTTGCTCTCTCCCACACCCACCGCGACACCACGGAGAAAACACCCCGTCGTGGCGGCATTGTCATGACCGCCCTCGCACTCAGCCTTGTTGTCCTGGGCACCATGGAGACCGCCAATGGGGATAGTACTATGACCCGCTCAGAACGCATTCGATATACCTTCACCGAAGTCCGTGTAGACACCCTGCACTTGCTGGACGACCTCTACGCCGAGGATATGGTCTTCGAAGATCCCCTGGGAAAAATGCGCGGCCTTGATAAATTCAAGGTCTACATGGAGGCCATGTACCAGTACGTCGAAGAGATTCACTGGAAATACACGGACGAAGTCATCGACGGCGACACCCATGCCCTCTATTGGACCATGACCCTCCAGACCAAGGGCCTGAACAAGGGACGTCCCTTTTCCGTGGACGGCACCTCCCGCATCGTATTCGGTGAGGGTGACAAGGTCGTTTCACACCGGGACTACTTCGACATGGGCGACTATGTCTACGAGCGCGTACCGGTGGTTCGTTGGTTTGTGAAGTTCGTCAAGCGACGTCTACACAAGGCCGTGTCCGAGACCGAGCAAGCGCGGTCCTCAGGCGCCCGTGAAGGCTCGGATTCGTAGCCCGTCCGATTCGCTGGTACTCTCACGACGGGCGGGGTGTACCGATAAAATAATAGTAGGGTACGCGCGTGATGGGCAGGTAGGGAAGGCTCCCGCAGGATTCCCTCCGAGCGACTTCCTGGAAATGATGAGTCAACCAGGGCAGATGGTCCGGACTCAAGAAGACGTTGTCATTGGCAAACCAGAATGGCCAGAAATGCCTGGTGAATGAACCGTGATGTCGCGCGGGGTCCACCGCATGTTTGCGTGCAACATAAAAATCCACGATGCCAATATGCCCACCGGGCTTCAACATGCGACGGGCGTTCTCCAGTGCCGCAAACCAGTCGGGAATCATGGTCAGCGAATAGCTGAAGGTAACCAGATCCACTTTCCCCCCTTCTGGCACGAAGGTTGTGGCGTCTTCCTCGTGAAGGCTCACCTGTTTCAGGCCACGGTGCGCAATCCGCTCCTCGGCCACAGCCAGCAGGCTTGCAGACAAGTCGACCAACTGGATACTGGCAAAGCTCTGTGTGCGATCGCCCATGAAATCCAGCGATGCTCCCGTTCCTGCGCCGAGGTCAACCCACGTCTGTGCCGGTGTCACGGGAAGGGCTTCAAACATGGACTCCCTCCCATGCAGCAGCCGTTTGCGAAAGCTATCATAGTGTGACGCCTGCGGCCCGTAGAATGCCTCCAATCGCTCTGCGTGCGAGTCACCCCGCACGGAACCAAGCAGCATGTGGTAGAGCGTCATCAGTTCGCGCATGGTAGTCCCGCTCAGCCGGTGGCCATGGAAGCAATGTAGAAACTGCCATAGGTGTGCACGCGATCCTCCCGGTGTAAGGCTTCTGCTTTCTCGTTGTCGAAACGGAGCAGGTCTTCCACCCGGCAGGTTTTCCCATGCCGTTTTACTTCCAGCGCGTTCACAAACGCCGTGTTGGTGCCGCCACTACGCCAGATGATTCGGGCATCATCGGTCGCCTTATCCACAATGGCCTGCCACGCCCTGGTAAGCTCCCGGTTGGGATCCTGCCAGAGCCAGTCCATATGATCGAGGAGCACAAACCGGGAAATGGTTCCGTCATAGCCTTCCAGGAAATGGCGCACCGTGCCCGTATTGACCGAAACCACTTCCGAGGCACCGTTCTTCAGGGCTTGGAATCCATCGGCGGTCAAATAGGCAGGACAACAGGTCGGCGTGTAGGTACCCGTCAGGTAGACCCGCCAGAAATAATTATCCTGCAGCGGCAGTTGGCCGAATACCGCGTCCAGACACCCTTCCACAAAGCCCGCGATGCCCCCTTCATGACACTGCTCCACGGTCTCCCGCTGTCGCCGCGGCACACCGAGCATACTGAGGGTCATGTCCCGCCCGATGAACCAGCGCACATAGCGGTTCCAGAAGACCTCCCGAATCTCGTTGAAGTAGAGCGCCTTTTGCTCTTCCACACACGTGGAGGCCAGCAGAGCGTCGATACCTTCCCGTAACACCGGCTTGTGATCCAGATAGCGGTTGATTAGCCAGGCAAAGGAACCCGACGTTCCCCGAAAGTAAAAGCTCCGGGTGGAGTGCTCCGGGTCGAAGAATACCCAGTTACGATCCCAATACCCCTGGGCGGTCGCGCTGAGTAGCGGCCGAAGCGTCCGGCGATAGATCCGTTCGAAGCCCGCCAACCGTCCGCGCCCGAAGAGGGCGAAGAAGTCTTCATAGGTGAGTGCGTTGATACCCGCGAGTTTGAATTCCAACAGGGCATTTTGACGGTGGTTCATATCGACCGTGTGCACACGTCCCGCGCCGGCCAGGGCATAGTCCAGGGCATTGCAGCCCGCCGACGTAATAACCAATACCGAGTCATCAGCGCGGAGTTCGAGGGCCTGGCGGTCAATGCGGGGATCTTCCCAGCACGTGTTGTATACCAGGTTCCGGCTATGGACCATCTTAAAACCAAACTGGCTTAACGCGTTTCCAATCATCGAGTCGCCCTATCCCTTGGAGGCTCTTGCCCCGTGGCCTACGGTTGAAACAAACACCGTAGCGCAGGATAGCCCTAAACCATGTGGCAACCATGAGGGGAAGATTCGAGCGTGATTAGATGGGTGTGGCTCAGGAACTCGGGTCCTGTTCTGGCGGGCGCACCGGATCCCGCCGACGCAGAAAGCGACCGATATAGCCCGCAGTTCCTTTGAGAATGCGATAGAACTTTGGGGCCAGCCACAGGAAAAAGAGAAGAAAGATGACAACCAACGCCAGTGCAACCATGGGGGCAAGAAAGGTTAACCCCACACCCACAACCACCACGACATCTTCAAAGAGACTGAGGAATCCGTTGGAGACCGGTTCCGGGCTGGCGTTCACCATCACACGGGTGCTGGCCTTCGTCGTATGACTCGTCAGGGCCACACCACCGCAGGCAAGTGCCAGGGCCGTCTCAATCGCGGGGTCGCCCCCGGTCAACGCGTATCCCCCGACAACCGCAGCACCCACCGGTCGAATCACCGTGTGGATGCTATCCCATGTCGAGTCCACCCAGGGGATCTTATCAGCGAAAAATTCTACCCCGAAAAGTATCCCTGCGACGATCATGACCGTGGGATGGCCCATCACCTCAAGCCCTGCCATGGATTCCGGCAGCGTCGCCAGATTCAAACGGACGATAAGCCCCACACTAATCACCGTAGCGTAGAGGTTGAGTCCCGACACAAAGCCGAGGCCAAATACCGTGCCCAAGAGGGTTAGCGCTTCCATGGACCTGTTTCCCTTATCCCAAACGACTTCACATCACGCGACGTGTTCCAACAACGATGATACCCGGTAGCTCCAACGGGTTCAACGCACCGGCCGTAAGGGACCTACCCGCAAAGCGACCTTTTTATTCGCCCCATGCCCCCTGCAAAAACGCCCCCACTCGAAGGCGAGCAGGGGCGACAAAAACAGTAAAGGATATTAGAGACGTCGTTCCGTGGGACCCGTATAAATCTGCCGGGGGCGGTGGATACGACCGTCGGGGTCGTTGCGCATTTCGAGCCAATGGGCAATCCAGCCCGGCATCCGACCGATGGAAAAGAGCACGGTAAACATTTCCGTGGGGATTCCCATGGCCCGATAGATGATACCGCTGTAGAAGTCCACGTTGGGGTAAAGTTTGCGCTCCACAAAGAAGGGATCGTTAAGGGCAATTTCTTCCAGGTTCTTCGCAATATCCAGGAGCGGATCGGAGATGCCCAGTTCGTTGAGTACCTCATCCGCCGCCTTGCACAGCAAACGGGCGCGGGGATCAAAATTCTTATACACCCGATGCCCAAAGCCCATCAGGCGGAAGGGATCGTCCTTATCTTTCGCCTTTTCTACATATTTCTTATAATTACCCCCATCTGCCTGGATCATCTCCAGCATTTCCAGCACTGCCTGGTTGGCGCCGCCGTGGAGCGGGCCCCACAGGGCATTGACTCCGGCGGAAATAGAGGCGTAGAGATTGGCGCGGCTGCTGCCCACCATGCGCACCGTCGACGTGCTGCAATTCTGCTCGTGGTCGGCGTGGAGAATGAGGAGGGCATCCAAGGCCCGTTCGAGGACCGGGGAAACTTCATAGTCTTCGGTCGGCGTTCCGAACATCATGCGAAGGAAGTTGGCCGAGTAGCTCAGATCCGAGCGGGGGTAAATGACGGCCTGACCGACCGATTTCTTGTAGGAGATAGCGGCCAAGGTCTTGACTTGCCCCATGAGGCGCATGATGTTCAGATTGATGTGCTCTTCATCTTCCCCATCGTAGGGGTAGAAGGAGGACATGGAAGAGACCATGGAGGCCAGGATGTTCATGGGGTGGGCCGTAACAGGAAAGTGGTCGAAGAACTTCAGGAGGCTCTCGTGAACCAGGCTGTTCCGGGTCAGCTCTTCGCGCCAGGCGGAAAACTCGGTGGCGTTCGGCAGTTCACCATGAATAAGGAGGTAAGCGACTTGTGAAAACTTCAGATTGCCGGCCAAGTCTTCGATGGGATAGCCGCGATACCGGAGTATTCCCTTTTCCCCATCAATAAAGGTGATGGCACTCTTGCAGGAGCCGGTGTTGCCGTAGCCTGGATCATAGGTTATCGCTCCGGTTGCGTTCCGAAGCGTGCTGCAATCTATCGCAACCTCATTTTCTGATCCAGCAAACGTAGGAAACTCATACTTGTTGCTATCCAACGAAAGATGGGCCATACTCATCGCGTTCTCCATGCTGCTTGCTGTTACGAAGGGCGATGCAACCGCTACGCCATTAATAGCGCGGCGGAAATACCTCCCAAAAAAAGATTTATGATTCAAAGAATCCCCAAAAACTAAGCGAACAGGAAGTATATACAATGCCCCCTGTAGAGTGCAATGGCCCCCCTTAAGCATTGACGCCACGCATACAAGGACCGCCTGATCGCCCTTTTGGCCGCACGTTGACGGGTTCTGTGGGCCCTTCATTTCCCGCTATTTGCCAAAATTAGTTGACAAAAAGACCGCCTATCCTGAAAAATAAGAATCGTACGCTCCCCATGAAGCGGGCCTGTTCCCAGTTCACGGAACAGCGCTATCCCTGAACACATTGACCGAATCCGCACCGACGGAACGCATGAGGAACACACACTCCATGAGTGAAAAGAAAAAAGGCACCACGATCCCCGAGTTGGAGCAAGTGTCCACCCTTCAAAAAATCCTGCACCATGATGCCATGGCGGCCATATTTCTGCTTTTTGCCGCCGCCGCCGCCTTTTTCATGGCGAACAGTGGATTGATAATAAATGGACGCCCCTTATACGAGTGGTATGCGGATATATGGCATTTGGATCTGGGCTTTTATATTCACGGCGAAGTCATCTCTAAATCACTGCATCACCTGATCAATGATGGACTTATGGCCATCTTCTTCTTCATTGTCGGGCTGGAAATAAAGCGTGAACTGCTGGTGGGCGAACTCGCCTCCTTCCGGAAGGCCCTGCTTCCCATTGCAGCGGCCATCGGCGGCATGGTTTGCCCGGCGCTCGTTTATTCACTCGTTAACTACGGCAGTGAGACCTCCATTGGCTGGGGCATTCCTATGGCCACCGATATTGCCTTCGCGGCGGGTGTGCTGGGACTGCTCTCCAAACGGATACCCACCGGCCTCGCCGTATTCCTGATAGCCCTGGCCATTGTGGATGATCTGGGGTCCGTCACCGTCATTGCCCTCTTCTACACGGAAGCCATTACCATGCGCCCACTTATGGTAGGCCTGGCCATGATCATTCTGTCCTTTATCTTTGCCCGGATGGGCGTTCGGAATGCCCTGGTATTCGTCATGATGGCGGGGGTCATCTGGGTCGAATTCTTCCTCTCCGGGGTGCATGCCACCATCGCAGGCGTTCTCTTTGCCTTTACTGTGCCGGCGGATGCCCGGTATGAAACGCCCTTGTTCATCAGCCGTATTAACAAGCTGCTCCAACGCTTCCACCAGGCGGAAGACAATGTGAATCCACTCCTGGTCAATTCCCGGCAACAGCGCGTCGTGCGTGCCATTGAAGCCGAGTGTATCCACGTGGAAGCCCCCCTGCAGCGTATTGAACACAAGCTCCACCCCCTCACCGCCTTCCTCATCATGCCCGTATTCGCCTTTGCCAATTCCGGGGTCCATCTGGACTTCAGCCATATTGGTGAGATTTTCAATCAACGGGTTACCTGGGGTGTTATTCTCGGCCTGATCGTCGGCAAGCAAGTGGGCATCTTCGGGGCCAGTTGGCTCACCGTAAAGGCTGGCCTCGCCGAACTCCCCCAAGGAGTCCGGTGGATGCAAATCTATGGCGTGACCTGGCTCGCGGGCATCGGCTTTACCATGTCTCTCTTTATCGGTGGCCTCGCCTTCCCTATCGGACACGACGCGGGACACGGCGCCGTGGAATCCGCCAGTCACATGGCCGATTACCTCGCGGGTTCAAAAGTAGGCACGCTCATCGCCAGTATCGTTGCAGGCACCATCGGGACCTTGATCCTGATCGGGGCCTCACACAACACCGATTCCGACACACCCGACACCCCTGACAACCACTGAATCCAGCAACTGCCCAGAGGGAAACCAATCACCCCATGTCCATAAAGTCCACGATGCGTCAACGGAATGTGCTACTCGTTGAAAATGATGCCAATGCACTGCATCTCATGCGGGAATACCTGAGCCGTGCGAACTTTCATGTCCGATCCGCTGCGGATGGCTGGGAGGCCCTGAAACGGTTAAAGGACGGTCCCGTGGACGTGGTCGTATCCGAACATGGGGTGGCCGCCATCGATGGGGCCCGCCTCCGGGAAAAGTGCATGCTCAGTCCCCTCACCCGAGACATCCCCTTTCTGTTTCTCATCGACGGAAGTCAGGTAGAAACCCATGTCCGCGCCCTGCGCAGCGGCGTGGATGATTGTCTGGTGAAGCCTTTTGATCCGGTCATTCTGGTGGCCCACGTGCAGGCGGTCATTGAGCGTCGCCGCTCCTATGAGGAAATGGTGCGCGTCGATCCGCTCACCCGACTCCTCAATCGGCCGGCACTGGAAAAGGATCTGATTGACGAACTCCGTCGGGTAGCCCGTTACAAGCGTACGGCCAGCCTGGTGCTGATCGATATTGATTCCTTCACCGAAGTGAATACCGAAAGCGGCGTTTCCATGGGGGATTTACTCCTCACCTGCCTCTCCGGCGTGATTTTGACCAGCATCCGTGCCATGGACATTGCCGGGCGCTACCAGGGAGGGCAGTTCCTGCTGTTTCTACCCGAGACCCCCAGTGAAGGGGCGCTCATACTGGTTCGTCGTATTCAGGAACAACTCGGCACGATCGCCATGGCTGTGGCGGGCTATGACCTGACCTTTTCGGCAAGTCTACTGCAGCTGCCCGATGACGGAGACACCCTGGAAATCGTCCTTCCACGCCTCGAGGAATCCCTGGCCGAGGCCAAGACGGCAGGTGGCGATAAGGGCGGCGCCATCCACCAGTGGGGAAAAGGCCTGCAGGTGGAAGAGGAAAACAACTGACCGCGAAAACCGGGACACCACCAGCCCCCCTCGAAAGACTATTCTACAACGCGACAATCACAAAACGATTGGAGTCAGGCACATTGGCCACGGCATAGGCCCCGTCATCCGCGATGCAGAAGGAAGTCCCCAACCCGGAATCCAGGAATGTAATTTGGGTGCGCCCATCAGGCTGGGCGGCCGGCACGCGCCATAGCTGACGCCGCCCCGCATGGTCCGGGGCCATCAGGATTAGCTCGTCTGCCCCGGGTCGCCATGCCACCTCGCTGGCCTCACCGAGCACGCGACGATCATTGGGGTTGAAACGGGATTGAATAACCGCCTGTCCGATCCCCCCGTTCACATCGCTTACCACGGCAATCCCCCCGCCCTCGGGCTGTATGGCTCGGCGGCTGAGATGCAGGGCACCCTCGGCCACCACCGTGCCCGCATCGTCCAGGCGATTCATCGCGCGCCATTCGATTCGTTCCCCGGTCCCGTTACGAATCCAGAGCGCAAGCGTCTCCCCACCCGCGTCCACCGCCATTTGCTGTACCACGCCATCCAACGAGACTTCCTGGGAAAATACCCCGGGACGACGTTCATCTACCCGTACGAGACGGCCGACGCCGTCCTCCTTGAGAAATAACAACACATCACGATCTGTCCCGGTCAGCAGGGTTGCCACGGTCGCGGGCCAGGGCGCAATCATTTCCGGAACGGCACCCGGGATCGTTTTCAGAAACCACGTCGCGCCGTCCTGGGTCAACACCATGCCCGACGTTCCGGCCCTGCCATTGCCCGCGCCCAACAGACACAAGTCACTGGGGACCTTGGGTGAGCCAAAGGGGGCCAGCGAAACATTGACCTGCCGCAAATAGGGATTCATCGTCAACAGGGAGCGTGCTCCTTCACGAGATGCGCCGGCCTGCCCGTCAAGCAGCGCGACCGCGCCATCGGCTCCGCCTATCCATACAAACTGCGCCAGCGCGACATCCGGCAATTGCAACGTTCCCGTTACAACAGACCCTGACTCCGTTTCAAAATAGGCCAGCGAATTACGTTCGGTCCAGCGCTCCGACTCCGCACGGGCAGCGAAGCGTTGGGTCAGATCTTCCCGCGCTTCCATGGCAGGCAGAAAGGCCCGCCCGGCCCCGATGGCAATGCAGGCGGCAACGCCGGTCGCGAGCCCTATCCGCAGCCACGAAGGCAGGGAAAACCACTGTCCTCGAAGACGCGCCCACCAGCCACACGACTCGACGGTCGTTGCTTCGGCCGTTGGCGGCGGTGGCAGGGGTGTTTCCGCACGGATGGCTTCCAGGGCACGATCCATCGGCAGTACGTCGTTGACGCACTCGCCTCTTCGCACCCGCTCCATCAGTTCACGCAAAACGTGGCTGTCCGCCGGCCGGTCCGCAGCGTCTTTCTCCAACATGTAGGCGATGAGACGGTCAACGGACTCGGGGACCTCGGGCTTGAGCGCACGAACTCTCCGGGGCACCTCGGCAGAAATCTTATTGATCAGCTCCGCCGAGCTATTTGCTTCAAAGGGCAGTCGCCCCGTAATGCATTGGAAGAGCATAACGCCCAAGGAGTAAATATCGCTGCTGGGTGTGATGGGGAGATTTTTACACCGTTCCGGGCACATGTATTGGGGCGTGCCAATTCGCGCCCCGTCAACCGTCAACTGGGTCGACGCGTTCAACACTTTCGCTATCCCGAAGTCGGTCACCTTCACCACCCCATCCTCACGCATGAGAATATTGGCGGGCTTTATATCCCGGTGAATTACCTGGCATTCATGGGCGCACGCCAGGGCGTCCGCCACCTGAACACCAATGTCGAGGGCTTCCTCCCAGGGCAGCGATCCCGACTCGATGAGCAGGTCGCTGAGGGGCGCCCCCTCCACATACTCCATCACAATATAGGGCAGGCTATCCCGATCCCCTACCGCATAAATCCGGACGATGTTCGGATGGCTCAAGGTGGCGATCGCTTCGGCTTCACGCCGAAATCGGGCCACCACGGCCGCGTGCGTTTGCAACTCGTCCTTCAACACCTTAATCGCCACAGGACGTCCCAGGGCCGGATCGATCCCCTTGTAGACAACGCCCATTCCGCCGGCACCTGCGGCCGATGTTATTTCATAACCACCGAGGGCATAGGTGTAGGTGGCACTGCTGTCCGCCGGATTCATAGCGCGTTCCTCTCCTGCCCCGAAAATTCTTGATCCCGGTGGGGCACCAACAAGACGGCGGGCCCCTGGTCTGTATCGGAGGCCGTACCCAGCCAACGGCCACTCCGCGACAGGGAAGCCGGCTGCTGCGCGCCCGCCTCCAATTGGGTCAGCCGGGTTCGCACATAGGGTGGCGTGGTATCCAGTCGCCATAGTTGTGGCGCTCCAGAATCATCGTCCGGAGCCTGCACCACCAGATAGTCCTGGGTCGGGTGCCAGGAAGCCGCGTCACAACGTCCGGGCCCCGCACTTCCCTCGATGCGCCCCCGCACCGTATCGACGAATAAAATGTGGCTCTCACCATCCCGCTCGTGGGTTACTGCAACACGGGTCCCATCGGGATTGAAGGCATAGCCCCCCAGACGTCCCGTCGCAACCGGCACCCCGTTGGGCACGGCATCCCGGGTGTCGATGACCCAAAGACTCTGTTCCGCCGTTCCGTCACCCCGCAAGTAGGCCAGCCGTTCTCCGTTGTCGCTGTAGCGCATGGAATGGCCCGTAATGGCATCGGTCGTGGTCGTGAGACGCCGACCGATACGAGCAGGGTCACGCCAACGTACATCCCGCTCTGCAATGTAGCGATTCCCCGACGGGACGTCATACAGCAACATGGCAAGGGTATATCCATTGGGATGAATCGCCACGGGAACCGTGGGGGGCGTTGACGCCCAGCGCTCTTCGGGCGGGGCCGGGGCAACCACCGACGCGTCCATTTGAAACAAGAGTTCATCGCCCGGTGCGGAGAATTCCCAGGACTGGGCCAGGGCCTGAATTAAACCATAGCCGCCTTCCCCATTTACCTTGCCCGAAAAGAAGGGCACTACGAAGGCGTTCGCCAAGGGCGCAGACGCGCCACCTGCGGGCATGGCACCTGGCAACACGGACACCAGGTGTCCGCTGTTGAGTCCCGTATCGAATAAGGGGCCAACGGGCGCACCCACACTCCAGACCTGTCTTGATTCCGCATCCACGGCGAGTATGCCTGTACTGCCATCATAGGCCGTCCCGGGACGTCCCTTGACGGACACAAGGGCAACCTCCTGATCGCCGACCCAGGCCATGCGCGCTACCATCCAGTGTGGCGCGGGGAGCTGGACCCAAAGATGCTCCGACGCGTCCACGTGGAGCAGCTCCGAGTCGAGGAGCACCGCCCTGGGGATGGGGCGTGGCGCTTCCACGATGTGCCAGTACGAAACCCCCACCATTCCCAGCAGGATAAACAACACGAGCATGCTCTGCGCGAAGAAACTGATGGGGGCCAGTCGTTTTTGTTCGGGACGCAACCGCATCTGGGGGGCCCGCAATGGGCGTCGCTCCCCGGGAAGGGGCGTGTCCGCCCGGCCTTCGGGTACCACGGCCATTTCACGTATGAATGCGTTCAGTGCGGCCGGTACGGCGGATGCGTCGCCATCCTGCTGCTGAATGCGCACGATTTCGGCGTGGATGATTTCACCCGTTGCCGGGCGCCGCTGGGGCGACTTTTCCAACATGACCGCTACCAACCGGGCCACCACATCGGGAATATCCTCCCGGACGCGGTTGAGCCGGGGCACCTCCTCATGGACGATTTGCTGAATCCTCGCGGGGATACTCTCGGCGGTAAAGGGCAGGGAGCCGGTCATCATCTCGAAGAGCATAACGCCCAGCGCAAAAAAATCACTTCGCCTTCCGATGGGTGCGCCGCTTCCGCATTGCTCCGGAGACATGTAGTCGGGCGTTCCGAAAAAGGAATAGCCTTGCCCGTGGGGCACCACCTCTTCCTGGACGCGGGCGATACCGAAATCCGTCAGGCGCACGTGCCCCAGGCGATCCAACAGAATATTGGCTGGTTTCACATCCCGATGCACAATGCCCGCGTCATGGGCGCAATGCAACGCCCCTGCCACTTGGCTCGCGATATAGAGGGCATGCCGCCAATTCAACGGGGCATTACGGCGAAGAAAGCGGTCCAGGGCCTCGCCTTGGATGTACTCCATCGCGATGAAGGGCGTCCCGTCCCGTATGCCGGCTTCATAAACCCCGACAATATGGGGGTGTTGCAGGGGCGCTACGGCCCGCGCTTCTTCGAGAAAACGGGCCACCTGCTCCGGACTGCGCGCGAGACTGCCAAGGAGGACTTTGAGCGCAACCGGTCTTCCCAGCGCGGTGTCCTTGGCGAGGTACACGGCCCCGGTAGCACCCCTTCCGAGGAGTGCTTCTACGGCATAATTTCCGAGTGACCGCCCAATGAGGGAAGCCTGGCCGACGTGCTCTACCATCCGTTGTGATTCCAATATTGCGCTCAACTATATCTTGTATTATAGCTGAACCTAGCATGAAATCACAGTCTTGTCAAGAGTTTAACGACTTTCTCGGTTTTACACCTATTCAGCCGCATCAGCCGCATCGGGTGCCACCGGCGACGCGGGCTGCACCACCCCTGCGGGAGGGCGCACATTTTGGCGTGATTGGCCGACGATAAAGTCCACAAAGAGAAAGCCCAATATTACCATCAACAAAAACATGGTAATGCCGACGCAAACGATGATCATGCGCGGGAAGGGATCGTCGCGGGGCACTTCCCCCTGGGTCGCATTGGCCCGGTACTGGGCTTCCAATTGCTCTTGTTCATTCATGGTCGTTGTCCTTCATCGTACGGCTCGACAGGTCATCGGGGCCGTGAAACGTTACTGGAGGCGGGCACTCGGAGTCTTGCCCCCACGAGTCGGCGATAAGCTCCCGTGCCGCCGAAACCCCGCGGCCAGGCCCCTGGCTCCTCGGTGGGGCACTGGCGTCCTCGGCCGTGTCCTGATTAATGAAAAGTGTCTGCGTCGGGAACGCGAATGAGATCCCGAGGGTCTTGGCAAGACGGATGATATCCAGATAGAGCCGGTGCTTCTCCCGCAACTCCGTCCCCCAATCGGGTGTCTCAACGAAGCAGTAGAGCAGGATGTCCAGTGAGGATTCTGAGAATCCGTTGAGGTAGACATGATAGTAGTCTTTACGGGTGTAGGGATGGGCCCGAATAAGCTCCCGGATTCCCTCGCAAAAGGCTTCGATCGATTCGGGCGGCGTGTCGTAGGTCACGCCCAGATTGGTCTTCACCCGCCGATAGCGCCGCTCCCCCATATTGTCGATGTGGGCATTGGTCAACTCAGAATTGGGAACGGTAATGAGCGAGTTGTAGAACGTGCGGATCCGTGTACTTCGAATCCCGACCGACTCCACGCTGCCGTCAATACTTCCAACGGTCACCCAGTCCCCAATCCGGAAGGGACGGTCGCTCAGAATCGTCACCGAGCCGAAGACATTGGCCACCACATCTTTGGCCGCCAACGCGAAGGCAAGACCGCCGAGCCCCAATCCCGTCAGGAGACTGGCCGGATTCTTATTCACCTGGAAGGCCAGCGCAACGAGCCCCACCAACACGATAAAAATTTTCAAGGTGCGCACGACAATCGGTACGAGCAAATCGTCGTGTTTACTGACCGATTTCAGGGCCTTTTCGGTCATGTATTTCCCGATAATGTCGACGAGACAATAGGCGGCCCATACGGCACCGACCAGGGTAACGAAGAACGCCGCAATGCGGAGCAACTTGAGCGCATCGGGATTCAAGCCCAGTAACGTCAGGCCATAGAGCCAGACCCAGGCCATGAGGGCGATACGAATGGGCCGTATAAAATCCCGCTCCAGCCGGGCGTCGTAGGCATAGCCTTTTCGCCGAAACCAGTAGCGAATAAACACCCCAATGAGCAAGGTCAGAATTCGGCTGATGAACACCCCGAGAAAAACCAGGATAAGGAGCCCCAACCACTGGTAGTTCTTCAGG
The DNA here is from genome assembly GCA_034669905.1 of Candidatus Hydrogenedentota bacterium. Taxonomy (GTDB): domain Bacteria; phylum Hydrogenedentota; class Hydrogenedentia; order Hydrogenedentales; family JAEUWI01; genus JAEUWI01. Next base: position 66,133 of record JAXMOL010000021.1, on the reverse strand, counting down.
TAGAAGGGGGCCTCGAGCAAACCCGGATAGCTGTTGCCGGTCCAATCGCGAATGCGATTCGCCAGCGGCTGCATCTCTTGCTTGCGCGCCAGCCCCCGAACCAGTGGGCGGTCTTTGTAATGAAAATACAGGTCTTCCAGACTATCCAGTGTCCCCTTGGTAAAGCGCCATGCCTTCAGCTCGGGCTCTCTATCATCCGGAACCGGGGCCAGCACGATGCTTCCGATACCACTGGGGTCCTGGAAAAACACGTAGGTTTCCCGGTTGGATTCGGGGGGAATCTCTGCAAATTCCACCAGCTTAATGCGGTCGATAAGCGCCTTGAGATCAGCAGCCGCACCGGCCCCTACACTTGCGCGATCCACTTCTGTCACATGACTGAGTTCAAGGGTGTTTATCGCGTCCGCCTGGGTAAAACCGTCCTCCCCATTCATCCCCTTGATAAAGGCCTCTATGGCCTCACGGGGAGAGCGCAGCCCATGCACGAATTCGCTCTCGGACGCCTTCAACGCGTCATTGCGGCGGGAGATGATCTCGTCCAGAGCGGCCAGATAGGATGGCTCCAGACTCTGAGAACTGATACGCCACAATCCGTCATCATACTGGCGCAGGTGGAGGACGAACTGATCTTCCCCCTCCCCCAGCGTCACGTCCAGGTTTCGGGCAGAAGTCGGTACCTCGATGGCATCCATCTCAAATTGAATGCCGTCCAGGGCCGCGAAAAGCGTCTGGGCCGGGGGACTCCCCGCATTGACCCGTTCCTCGGGACTGAGATCGGCACCAAGGTAAAGGCATTGGGTGGCGTCAACGAGTCGGGCTGCATTGCCGGCCTTATACCCACGCATCGCCTCAAAGAACGTCTTAACTGTCGCGCGCGGGTTTTCGAGATCCACCGCCTCCAGGGCGTGCCCCACCCGTTCCGGACGATGTTCTTGGGCCTGCAGGGAGGGTGTGACTGACAGGCAAGAAAACAGAAAGATAGCACAGAAAAAACGGAGGCGATGCATAGCGGGTCCTGGTGCGGGCAGTTGGTGGTGTAGCTGTGGGCCACTGGGGCGACACGGGCCATTGTACGGCGCAGTTTGAGGTCCGTTCAAACCGTACCCGTGTCCCCAACCGCCCGAGAACCGCAGCCCGAACTGGAGCGCAGGAATGCCCCCGCATTCCTGCGTCCATACCCATTGACTCCCGGTTGGGGGTCAACATTCCTCACCGGAGATTATTCCGTATGGGAATAGTTATGCAATGGCTGTGCCAAAAAACAGCACATCAGCAATCTCACCCACAATGCACTGATATGGAACGACTTAGAGGCCTACCGCCCGCAACACCACCCGGACCCGGCCACCGCGCACGTGTCCCAAGTCCCATAATGGGACAGTTTTCTGTCTCATTATGGGAATCGGCAGGCACCCGCAGCGCCTGTGGGATGAGGGCGCGCGCCTTAGAAGGGCCCCGTGGTGCGACACAAACCGCCCACACGCTGGATTCCCGCCTTCGCAGGAACGACGGTGGTCGCCCGTTACTAAGCGTCTATATTCCACCAGACCGTCAGCCCATGTTGACGGATTATACCACGCCTGATGAAGGCCCACCTGCAGAGCCGGAGGAGTATCCCGGGACCACTATCCCGGCACAACCCGTTCCCAGATCGTGGCGTCCGGTTGCTTGATCTCCGCAGGCTGGAAGCGCGCTTTGTAGTTCATCGCGTCACAGGCAGCGATATAATAGCCCAGATAATAGTGATCCAACCCCCACTTCGCCGCGAGCTCCAATTCAAAGAGGGCCGACCAGGTGCCCGGACTGTACTCCGCCGCATCCGGCTCAAAATAAAAGTAGACGGTCGACAAGGCATTCTCCAGACGATCCACGATGCCAACGCCAACAAGGCGGTCCCCGATGTGGTATTGAAATTCAAGCGTTGCGTATTCCAGACAGCTGTCCACCAGGAACGAGGCGTAGCGTTCCCGGTCCATGGGGGCCTCTTCGGTCTCGTGCTGAAAGGCCAGGTAGCGGGCGTAGAGGGCCGCCTTTTCGGGGGTATAAGACGGTGCCCCCCACTTCACGGAAAAGATGCGCTTACCCTTATTCCAAATGCGTCGCTGCGACTTGCTGCGCCGAAATTCCTTCACCGGCACCCGCATCACCCAACACTCCCGGCACTGGCTGCACACGGGCCGGTACACATAGCGGCCATTGCGGCGATAGCCCCAATCCAGCAGCTCCTGGTAGTGGCCATCAATCAGGTAGCCGTTCCCGAAACGAAAGGTAGCCGACTCCCCGGGCAAGTAGGGACAGGGGTCCGATACGTCACCCAGATGAATGGCGTCCTCGACTTCTTCTCGGTTCAACTCAAGCTTCATTGTCGCTCATAATCCGACCGTTAAACCCACATCCATCCACCATCTGGATACATCCTTTTTTCTACTATAGCACGGCGCGATTGGCCTTGTTCCTACTTTCCCGCGCGAACCCAGTCTTCGTTAAAGGCGACGCGCTTTATGCATTCCCCGGAATCCAGCGTGTACGTGTAGGTGACTTGAATCAGCCCGTCGGATGTCTGAATTGCGGATGGGTAAGAAGCGTGGGGACGGTAGGTCGGGCCTTTCGTGCTGTCTTCTATAACACGCCGCACGGGCCAGGTCTTCCCTTCGTCCTCCGACAAGTAGGCGCTGAGCCGCGAACGGCCATGACGTCCATCGGTGCCCGCGAGGTCATTGCAAATCATGACCCAGGCCCCCTCGGCCAGCTTGAGTACCGCGACGCTGGAATCGGGGTTCGGAATAGCGAGATCGTAAAATCGATTCCAGTGCACACCGCCGTCGTCGGACTCGGCCACCCTTACTTTTTTGTTTGGACTCTTGTCTCTGCCGTAGGCCACCACCGTGCCATCCTTCCGCGCGATGAGTGCCGGCTGGATAAGGCCATAGTCCGCCATAGGCGCACCATACGCCCACGTTTTACCGCCGTCCTCGGTGAAACCGGTCACGGAAGTAAGATAGAGATCCGAGTAGAGGCCAATAGCCATCCGCTTTTCCGTCAGCATGATGGGCGGCGTACGGGGCATCCAACTCAGCATGCCTGTGAGGCGGCCGAAGACCGGCTCCTTCCATTCGCTCAGGTAGGTGCTGTCAATCTGGCTCATGTGGACGCCGTGCTGCAGGCGCTCGCGGTATTTTGACGCGCTGTCAAAGTGCGCACCAAATTTGGCCTCCACACCGGCTGCCATCTTTTCCATGGTCCCCGCCAGGTCTATGGGCTGCTCGAGAATGGTTCCATTCCAGTCCCACTCCGGCACCCCGGGTCCCTCGTAGTCCATGGACGTGCGGTATTGCAGCAGGAAGCTTTCCCGCGTATTGGCCAGCGAAGAAATCCACCAGAGATAGAGCTTCCCCTGGGGATCGATAAACAACACCGGATTCTGATCCGGGAGCCCGGGGTTATCCGCCAATAGGAATGGACGACTCCATTGAGAGGAACCCTTTTCTTTCCGGGCACCGAGAAGGATCAGTGTGTCATCCGTTTTTTCGCCGCGACCGTGAAACCAGGCGACGAGCAGATTGCCATTCGGCGTCTCCACGATCGTGGAACTGTGGTTGTGAACCTTCTCGGGTGGAAACACATGCTCTTCATAAAACTGCGGTGCTGCGGTGAACGCCATGGCACAAAGCGCGCCTGCCAGGAAAAGATGCATAACGGGTACTTGTCTCCTTCCGTTTCCGTGCTGGCACTATTGAACGTGCAATACTTCGCGGCCACGCCCCTGCGCAATAAGCGAGGTGTAGGTCTTCAAATCGGCCTGTACCTGGGCATCACGCAGATCGAGGGTCACGCCCCGTTCCGCCGCCATGTAGGCCGCCTGGCAAAGACGGGTAATCTCAAGGCCGTACTCAAAATTCAGAAACGCATCATGGCCCGCCGAGAAGCAACGAATCGCGTCTTCAATTTCATCTACATAGCCATAGAGGTCGGCTTCGTTGGGCTCTACCGTGAGTAGTCCTCGGGTGGCCGTCGATTTTTCAAGGGCCGTTTCGGCGTCGGCCACCGCGTCGGCCGCCTCATCCCCCACGAAAACCTGGAGAGGCGTCTGAAGGGTATTTAACTCGAAGGCGTAGCCCGGTCCCATGCCATCCATAAAGAGGCGCATGCCCTGCTTGTCATACATCCAGGAGTTGGTGAACTGGGCCTTGGATTGCTGACCGGTCTCCGGGTTCTCGAAGGTCACAATACCCGTGGCGAAATCTTCTGCCGGGGCCTTGGCATAGTCGACACCCATGCGGTCCATTAGATTCTTACGCCCTTCCCTGGTGCCCCATTTCAAGAGGCTTGTGTCGGCGCTCACAGAGATGGGCTTCAGGAAATCTACGGGTTTTCCGTAGGGCGTGAGGACATACCAGCCCACGGCGATGCTGTGACAGCCCATATCACTCAACACGCCGCCCCCCTGGCGGACGGGGTCCCAGAACCAGGGCTCATGGGGCCCGCAATGCTCCTCGGAGCTACGGGCCAACGAGAGGGGGCCCATGCTTTCCTGCTGGGGCTTCAGTTGGGCCAGGGCCGCGCGAATACCCTTCATATGAATCTGATTCTCAAAGTAGGCCGTGGGAACGCCCGCTTCTTGTGCGAGGTCCACCAGGGTCTGGGCCTCCGCCACCGTGCGACCCAGGGGTTTTTCGATGATGATACCCTTCAGCGCGGCACCGGCCTTCACCGCATCCACCACGGCGCCCATCGTGTCCACCCGCGTGTAGTTGGGGCTGAAGATACAGACGGCATCTACGTTGTTGCAAAGTTCGGCGATGCTGTCGTAGACCGTGCATTCCCCCACGCCCAATTCGGCGGCCAACGCGGCGAGTTTGGGGCCGCTATTGGGCGAGTAGACGCCCGCGAGTTCAACACCCCGCACCAACTGCATGGCCTTTGCATGAAAACGCGAGATGAATCCCGCACCGATGATTCCCAGTTTAAAATTGCTCATAGATGATTCCTTCCGCTGCGAACGGGTTGGTCCGCGTCATTTTGATACGAACCGTCATTATAGGTAAGGGGCCGCGAGTGCCACAAGCACCCCGGGCGCGAGGACCTAAAGGACTCCGGGCACCGGGAAAACATTGTAACGAAGTCGAATACGCGATTATGGCCTCCATCACGAAGACTCCCTGTGCTAGGATAGGTTATCCGATTTACCAGAAAGGCATTTCCATGCGTACAATTCTTCATTGTCTTCTCGGCACCACAGCGCTCCTCGTGGCTGGGCTTTCCGTCCAAGCCGCTGACGAGGTGCCTGTCATTCCCTTTTCCATAGAACTCAGCACCATCATGGAATACAACGGGGGCGACTACCTCTGGTTCCATCCACGTGCCTCGGAATTGCCCGGGCAGGGGCATGATGGCCAATTGGCGGCCATCATGACCTTTCAGAAACACCTCTTCGTTTCCGACTACTACTCGGGCCTCAGCTACAAGACCACGTATGACGGCGGCAAGACCTGGTCGGAAACGGTGACTCCCGAGGAATTGGCCTGGGTTAAAGACGAGAAGGGCGTGAATACCTCCCCGGCGGACATGACGCCCGGCTGGCACGCCCCCACCGGCACCGTGCTCAACGTGGGCGCCGAGGTGCGGTATTCGCCGGAGGGATTGCAACTGGCGGATGTGAAACGGGCCCATCAGACGACCTACACCGTGTATGACCCCAAGTCTAAGCAGTGGACACCCCTGCAGCGGGTGGAAATGCCCGCGGACGACAAATTCGACGTGGCCCGTTCGGCCTGCGCCCAATGGATCACCCATGAAGACGGCACGGTGCTGCTGCCCTTTTACTATGCCACCTCCGAGCAGGTACCCCATTCCGTCACGGTGGCTCAATTTGCCTTCGACGGCAAGAAACTTAGCTACCTGCGCCATGGCACCGAAATGGAGCTTGACCTGGTGCGGGGGCTGGTGGAGCCTTCCCTGGTAAAACTGGGCGAAACCTACTATCTAACCATTCGTAATGATGAGCGTGCCTATGTCACCACCAGTAAAGACGGGCTGCATTATGAACCCATCCAACCGTGGACCTTCGACGATGGCGAAGAACTGGGCAGCTACAATACGCAGCAGCATTGGGCGGTGGCGCCTGCGGGCGGCCTCTTTCTCTGCTATACCCGGCGGGGCGCCGACAATGACCACATCTTTCGCAGCCGTGCGCCCCTTTTCATCGCCCAGGTCAATCCCCACTCCTTGCAGGTCATGCGTGCTACCGAGAAAATTCTCGTTCCCGAACGCAGCGCGGGACTCGGAAACTTTGGCGTAACGTCTGTCGGCCCCAACGAATCGTGGGTCACCGTGTCGGAAGGGATATTTACCGAAGCCGCACGCAAGGGACCCGCCACCGGCGCGACCTATCTCGCCCGTGTCATCTGGGAAAAGTAGGCAAAGGATTACTCCAGGAGTCAACCCTTCATGAACTTTCGTAAACTCGCCTGGATTCTCCTGTCGCTCTGGCTCCTCATCTATTTATGGTCCTTCGCTTCCCTCTTTCTAACGGAAGCGACCGGCGATGGGTTTACCCGGGGGCTCAATCGGGTCACCTCCTTCTTTGGATGGCAGATCCTCGCAGGCTTCCTGGCCCTCGTCATCTGGTGGCTGGGACGGCACTTTGAGCGCAAGACCCTGGCACGCTGGGCGTGTCGCCTTCCCGTGGCCTTGGCCGGATTGCTTTTCCTGGGATGTGTGGGGCTCATCCTTGCCGCCAACTACGGGCACCCCGCCCCGCAAACGGCGCCCCCGCTCCCCTCTAAACCCGTAACCGCGCCCGCCATGGAGCTCCCCATTGATGCGCGCCTCTCACCGTCTCCGGAATAATCGCGAATGAACCGGGGCCATGGCCCTCCTGGCATCTGACGGCGATTAAATTCTATCGCCCTGGCTTCCGTATTCCGCAAAATTGGCCCGACGAAGGCCGCGGTTTATCGGGTTGGTGGGGGCCAAACCACCGAATGCCCCTTCAATTTCGATCAAATGTCTACAGCGCCGCGCTAACTTGATCCAAACATGTCCTGCTGCTACGATGCTATCCTGCATTTTATTGATTCATGGAGAGAGGGTTCAGAAATGGCAGAACATTTTACTTGGTTTGATATTATAGTCCTTGTGCTGTATTTCGGCGGCATGGCGGCCCTGGGCCCCTTATTCGCCAGCAAGGGAAAGACCACGGAAGGCTACCTCCTCGGGGATCGTTCCTTTCCAGGCTGGCTCATCGGCTTCTCCATGTTTGCCACCTCTATCAGTTCCATCGCCTTTCTGGGCTATCCCGGTGACTCCTTCAAGACCGCCTGGTACCGGATGATCCCCAACTACAGCATGCCCATCGCCATCCTCATCGCGGCCCTGTTTTTCCTGCCCTTTTTCCGGCGGGCCCGGGTAACTTCGGCCTATGAATACCTGGAAACCCGTTTTGGCCCCATCACGCGCATGTACGCCGCCATCGCCTTTATTATCATGCAGGTCGTTCGGGTCAGCATGATCCTCTACCTCGTATCGGTCCTCCTGGCAACCATTACCGGCATCGATCCCTATGTCGCCATCCTGGCTGGTGGGATAATTACCTCTTTCTACACCGTATTGGGGGGCATTCGTGCCGTAATCTGGACCGACTTCATCCAGGCCATCGTGTTGTGGGGCGGCGCGCTGATTTGTCTGGTCGTGATCATGTTTAAGTTGCCCGGCGGACTGGGCCAGATTATTGAGGTAGGTTCGGCGAACAACAAGTTCGGGCTCTACGACTTCCTTCAGCCCACGGACACGACCATGTCCCCCGTACCCTTCTGGGGCGGCATCGATGAAAAGGTCATCTGGCTGCTGCTGATTGTCGGGTTGGGCAATTGGCTCATGGAATACAGTGCGAACCAGAACGTAGTTCAGCGCTACGCCGCCTCCAAGAGTACGAAGCAGGCCCGAATCGCCATGTGGGTGTGCACCTGTTTCAGCGTCCCCACCTGGGCGATGTTCATGTTTCTGGGAACGGCGTTCTATGTATTTTATCAGGAGTTCCCGAACCCAGACGCCCAGGCGATGTTGAGTGGCGAGCAAAAGTCGGAAGGCATCCTGCCCCTCTTTGTGACCATGCAATTACCCATGGGGCTGACCGGGCTGGTAATCGCCGGTGTCCTTTCGGCGGCCATGTCGAGCCTTTCCTCCAGTATCAGCGCCGTGTCAGCCGTCTCACTGGTGGACGTCTACCGCCGGCATGTGGCCAAAGATAAGTCTGACAAGCACTACGTGCTCTTTGCCAAGGGCGTCGGTATCTTCATGGCGGTTATCATGATCGTAGGTGCGGTGGTGTTGTACCGCTATGAAAGCAAGACCCTGCTCGACGTGGCAACCGTATTGACCGCTCTTACCTCAGGTGGGCTGCTCGGTCTCTTCGCCCTCGGATTCTTCACCCGTGTCGGTGATGACCGGAGTATCCTCGTCGCCATCCTCTTCGCAGCCGGATACACCCTTTATATGACGTTCATCGGACTGGGTGTCTTGCCCGACAGCATGTCGCTGAACCACAATTATTATACGGGCCTTTTCGGCCACCTGATCATGTTCTTCGTTGGTTACGCGGTGGGTTGTTTCCTGCCCGGAAAACGGGATGATCTGGAGAATCTTACGGTGTGGACGCAGGACGGAGAGCCTGTCGACTAATACCGTTGATACATCCGCGTGTTTGAGATACTCCGGGTTGGCTAACGTGTTGAACAGTGACCGATGTCATTGCTCAACCGGCATTCTTAGAGCCCTACTGCAAGGCTGAAACTGTTCGGCACCAGAAACGGAAACCATTGGGAGAGAGTTATGGATGAAGCGCAGGTAATGACTTGGGGGGATCGGATCCTCGACCTGGTCGTGATCTTTGCCTATTTCGGTGCCATCACGGTCGCTGGTATCTATTTCGCCAAGAAGAAGAATAAGAATACGGAGGACTACTTTCTAGGCGGCCGGAACTTCCCCGCCTGGGCCATTGGACTTTCCATGGTCGGCACCTCTATCAGCTCCGTATCCTTCCTGGCCTATCCGGCGGACTCCTACAAGACCGCCTATCTCCGGCTCCTCTTTACCTTCACCCTGCCCATCGGTGTGCTGTTTGCCTCCTACTTTTTCCTGCCCTTTTTCCGACGCGGCCGAGTCACATCAGCCTATGAATACCTCGAAGGTCGGTTTGGACCGGGAACCCGACTTTACGCGGCCATCGCCTTCCTGATTACCCAGGTCATTCGGCTGGGCATGATCCTCTACCTCCTCTCCGTGCTGGTAGCCGAGTTGACCGGTTTCAACCCCTATCTCTGTATCGTCATTGGGGGGCTCTTCGTCGCTATCTACACCGTCCTCGGCGGTATTGAGGCCGTGGTGTGGACCGACGTGGCCCAGACCATTGTCCTTATATTTGGTGGATTCATCTGCCTTGGATTCATTGTCTACCATCTGGATGGTGGTTTTGGAGAAATCATTCGGGTAGGTCTGGAGGACAAAAAGTTCCTGTTTTCCGAGGTCAATTTTGATGCGGAGGGGAACTCCACCGTTATGCCCATGAGCTGGGATGTCACCTTCTGGCGGAAGACCGGCACCATGATGCTGCTCGTGGGCCTGGTAAACTGGCTTTTCGAGTATGCGTCGAACCAGAACCTGGTGCAGCGCTACTGCGCATCCCGTTCCGCGCGAGATGCGCGGAAGGCCATGTGGATCAGCTGCTGCGCAAGTATCCCGATCTGGGCCTACTTCATGTTCTTGGGCACGGCGCTCTACGTATTCTATAAGGCCAACCCCACCCAGGCCACCACCGAAATGCTCATCGGCGAACGGGCGGCTGAAGGCATCCTGCCCTTCTACGTATTCCACGAGTTGCCTGCCGGGGTCTCGGGCCTCGTTATCGCCGCTGTCATGGCCGCGGCCATGTCCTCCCTGGACTCAAGCATCAACTCGGTTTCCACGGTCAGCGTCGTGGACATTTATCGCCGTCACATCAAGAAAGACGCCGACGACGCCCACTACTTGAAAGCCGCCCGCGCTTTCGCCAGCGCCGCCGGTGTGGTAATGATTCTTTCAGCCATCCTCTTCAAGTATTTTGAAGGCAAGACCCTGAACGATACCTCCACGACCCTTTCCGCCCTCGCGGCGGCGGGACTGCTCGGTCTGTTCATGCTCGGCTTCTTCACCAAGCTCGGCGATGGCCGCGCCATTGCCGTCGGCATCGGCTGCACGATTGTCTTTAACCTCGTCTGTTCCCTGACCCGGATGGGCTTCATTCCTGAAGAGCTCTTCCCCCTGGAACTGTACTACTCCGGCATCCTGGGACACGTCATCATGTTTGTCGTTGGGTTCATCGCAGCGTTATTCATCCCGAAGAAGAAAGAGCGTGATCTGACCAACCTGACCGTATGGACTCAAGATGGAACGCCCCTGGACTGAGCAATGAGAAAAAAAAACGGTGAAATCGATAAAATAATGGTCCGTATGCTTGATTTCATACACAGGACTTTTATATGATTACGCCTCCTTCGGAGCGACGCCTTCGCATTAGCGAAGTCAGTGAAATGACGGGCGTCGCCGTCCACCTGCTACGGCAGTGGGAAGAGAAAATACCACAGTTGAAACCCAGACGGGATCGGGCAAACCGACGCTACTATCTTGAAAAAGATGTGGAGATTGTTCGCCGAATCAAGCACCTCGTGCGCCATGAAAAAATGGGCCTCGACGGCGTCAAGATTCGCATCGCACAAGAGCTCCACGGCGACGGCAGACCCCGAACACGACGCGAAGCGATAGACCTCGTTGACCGCATCGAAAGCGAAGTACGGTCCATGTTGGCCTTGCTTGATCCCGAAGAATAACTGACCAATTTCGGTCGGGGTGTGGCCTAGTCCGGCTTAAGGCGCTCGCCTGGGGGGCGAGAGATCGGAGGTTCGAATCCTCTCACCCCGACCATTTTATGTGTCGCCCCCAAATCCTCTTCTGCTCTGCGGAAGAGGATTTTTTGTCTTTGGCCCTCCCCCATGGACCTTCGGCACGTCGCATCAGAACGGCACGCAGCAACAGCACGACCATCCCTCCATTGGGGGAACAATAAAGCATGCCCGCAAGATGGGCCATTTGATACAGGATGCGCGGGGCCGCACTGGCGAGACTATTCGCAACCGTAGGAGACAAGCGCAATGCAAGCCCTTTACTTATGCCCGGCAACGATGGAAGATCTGGCGGCCTCCATCGAAAAGCCCGTACCCATGGAACTGGTCAAAGAACATTTCGGGCCGAAATACCACGAAGCACTGCGCTCGCGATTGGGTAACCCGGAGGGCGTCTTTTGTTGGGCCATCATCCGACGGGACGAACGGAGCGTACCGTCTCTCTACGAAAAGATGGAAGAGGGCGATATCATTCTGTTTCGGCGCAACGACTCCTCTCCTTCCGCGCCCTTCGATTACCGCGCCCAGCTGGTCTGCAAACGACCCTCCCGTGATTTCGGCCGTGAGGTCTGGCCAGACGGGGAACTGTGGCATTTTGTCCTTTTCTTTAGAGCCATCGAACGGGTCCGCATCGACAAGGAAAAATTGTTCGCCGCCATGGGTTATGTGCCCGAGGGCCGGCTAATCAGCCTGAAACGTGTGGCGGAGGACAAGCTGCGCGGCATTCACGACCAATTCGGAAGTCTGGACGCCTTTCTAGACGCAGTGCAATCGCCAACCCCTGTCGCGCCCCTTGCTGAGGCCGCGAAGGATAGCCCCCCCGACCGGACACCACAGACCTCCCAAACACTTCGCGCGGTTGAGCCCGGGGAGTGCCCGGACCGGCTCGCCTCGGTCATTGAAGCGGTGCAAAAGCCCTTTCTCCCGCACGAACGGAAAATACGAGACCATACGCTCCTGGCCGGAAAATTCTACGAAGCCCTGGGCTTCAATAACGCCAACGAAATCCGCTACCGGGCCGGTGGCATCGATATCACGAGCGACCGGGACGGCACGCAGTCCATCGTTACCATCGTCAAGGGCGACCCCAACCTCTCCTACCGGCAAACCAACGTCCGCCGACAGGCCTACGCCTACGCCCAGGAAAAGGACGCACCCATCGTGGTCATCACCAACGGGGACTACTACGCCTTCCTGGACCGCCGAAAAGGCGGCAAATGGCTCCAGCACCTGGCCTGTGAACTGACGCTGAGCCGCCTGAAGCCTGAGGACGTGCAGTTTCTAGAATCCTGCCCGTGGCTGAACCCAAGCGACTGACGGGGCATAACGTAGGAGGAGTGACGCCCATCAACAGTGGGACCAGCCAATCCCCTACAACCCCGCCAACGTGATCTCTCCCCAATAAGCCGCTTCGCAAAACCAACCGGTAGGCTGGTTGAAGAGCTCTACCCGCACCGTCTTCCCCGCATAGGGCGCGAGATCGATTTTCTCGGACTGCCAGCCGTCGGTGACAGTGTCCTTGCCTACCGGGGTGTTGAGCACCCCTTCCCCATCAATCTTCACCATCAACTGCCAGTCGCCACCGTCGTGGTGGCTTACGGTGAGATGCAAGGCCGCCGCGCTCCCGGTTGGGATAGCCACCTCGCGCCAGAGTACGGCGGGTGTTTCGCCGTCGTCGGGGTGGGTCAGCAATACCCGCTGGCGCCCCCGGTAGGTGGCGCGAATACCGGGATCCATTTCCAAACCACAGTCTCTAATCTGCCAGCCGGGCGCGAATTCAGCGACGGTTACCTTCATGTCGGGACGGCCATCGGTGAGTTCGTCGGGACGTATTTTTTCCGCCATCTCGGCGTCGCTGAAGCGACTGTTTGCGATGGGGCCCGGGTTCCAGCTTTGTTCCAGCGACGAGGGCATCGCCTGTTGGCGGGGAATCACAAAGGTCTCGCTACCGCCGTCTTCGACAATCTTCCCACCCGCCCGGACGATGGCGTCGCGTGCCAGGGTTTCGGAGACGGCGAGGAGTCCGTCAAAAGAGTATTCGGTATGGGAGAAAACCGTTTCCCGGTCCAGGGCCGAAGTGTACTTCGCGGGGATCTTTTCCAGCCCCAGGGCCGTGAAGAGGATGCCCGCCGCGCTGGAAGGGTTACAGTCCGAATCCTGCCCGCATCGCGTGGCAATAATGATGGTCTTGTCGGGGTCGCCCGCGCCGTAAAGGAGGCCCATGACAATGTAGGCCCCGTTTATCTTCGCGTCGATGTTGAAGGTCTTCTTCGCGCCACCACAGGAGGCCTTGCGGTAATCGAGGTTTTCGTTGTACTTCGCCTCGATGCGGCGCCAGGAGGCCTCCCAGTCGTCGGGGTTGGCCTTCCACCACGAGAGCACGTCGCGGATGCATTCGGCATAGTGGCTTTCGGCGGGGATACATTCCAGGCCCGCGCGGACAATTTTCTCGGGTTCCGATTCGAAGAAGGCTGCGGCATACATGCCACCCACGAACTGGCCACCGTAGATGCCGTCGCCATAGTTCATGACGCGCCCGAAGGTCTCGCCGAGGGTGATGGGCACATTGGGCAGGCCGGGCGCGATGAGGCCCGAATAGTCTGCCTCAATCTGGTAGTCGATATCGTCGGCGTGGTTATTAAACTGGGGATGGCCCGAATCCGGCGGCGCGATGCCCTTGCGGAGATTCTCGCGCCCTGTCGCGTTGGCGTGCCAGAGGGGATAGCCACTCCGGGCAAAATCGATGCCCGCCTGCTTTAACGACACATCCCAGCCGTAGTCTTCGAGGGTCTTGAGAAAGGTCATCTCCACATAGAGATCATCCTGCCAGAACTGGTTGATGAGGGCGGGCTCCCAGTCGGGCATTTCCCCTTCCGGCACCATCCGTCCGTTAAAACGAAACTCCGTCGGTGCCCCCCATCCCACACCGGCCATCTGGCCAATCCACCCGGCGGTCATACGGCTGACGTATTCGTCGGCGGACAAGTGCCGAACACGCTCTTGCGCGGGCAGCACGGCGCAGACAATTACACACGGAAGCAAGGACAGCCATTTCATAGCAAGACTCCGTAGACCTCGGACACCTCGAAGGGCGCCCTGGGCGGTTCGATGGGATGGTCGTGTAGCAAGGCATTGAAACAGAATCGCCTCCGCAAGGTCAATGGAAGGCCCGAACGCAACGGGACTTGACATCTCACTGGATAATCCCTACAATTCCGCTAGGAATTATATCAATGTTCTCTTCCAAGGCACGATATGGACTCAAAGCAATGGCTGTACTGGCGAACCGGTATGGCGCGGAGGACTATGTCTCGGTGGAGGAAATTGTGGCATCGGAACACACGCCCGCGAAGTTTCTCGAGAGTATCCTGACCCTCTTGCGAAAGCAGGGCCTGCTGGTGAGTCGGCGTGGTCCCGCGGGCGGATATCGGCTGGCCCGTCCTCCTCGCGAAATCTCCCTCGCAGAGGTGGTGCGGACACTCGACGGTGCCTTCGCACCCACCACCTGCGCCCGGAGCCGTAATCCCATTTGTTGTGAGGGCTGCGAGGATATGGAGCACTGCTACATCCGCCCCTTCATGCGCCAAGTCCGAGATGAAATGGCGGCGGTTCTGGAAGGGCAATCCCTGGCCGATCTGGCCGACGGTTATGCCCCCGACGGGTCTAACTAAACACCTATCTACCCAAAACGCTGATCGGTCCTCCGATTAAGCCCTGTAAAGGCATGCATCCCATGTTACACTCCCCTTGGCACACGGAAAACACTGATATCGCGATGTCGGGCTCTCACCCCCGCAGAGGGCGCTGATCATGGGGTGGGAAGCCTTATTGACCCTTCTGGTGGTTTTGGGCGTACTGGTGGCCCTCATCCGAAACACGTCGACGCCGACCTACATACTGTTCGCCGCTATTGGCGTCCTCATGACGGCCCAATCCCTCACGGGTACAGACGCGCTTCCGACCGCGCAGGAAGCCGTGTCCGGTTTCGGAAACTCGGGACTCGTCACCGTGGCCCTGCTATTCGTGGTGGTCTCGGGGATGGTCTATACGGGAGCCCTGGATCGCCTGGCCACTCCCCTGCTCGGCCACCCCGGCACGGTTCGTGGGGCCCAGCTCCGCCTGTTGCCCCTCGTGTCCGCCTTGAGCGCCTTCCTGAACAATACCCCGCTGGTGGCCATGTTTATCCCGGTGGCGAAGGAACTCAGCAAGCGAACCGGTATTCCCGCATCGAAAATCCTCCTCCCCCTTTCCTATGCGGCCATTCTGGGCGGCACCTGCACCATCATCGGCACCAGTACGAATCTGGTGGTGAATGGCCTGATAAACGCCACACCGGGCCTGGAGCCCATCGGCTTTTTCGAAATTGCCTGGGTCGGACTCCCCGTTTCCCTGGCAGGACTCCTCTACATCTACGTCTTCTCGGATCGCATCCTGCCGGCCCGCGAAGGCGCCATCAACCTCCGGGACGACCCACGGCGATACACGGCGGAAGTACGGGTCGCAGCTGGTGGCCCGCTGGTGGGAAAGACCGTGGAAAACGCGGGGCTCCGCCACCTGCCGGGCCTCTATCTCGCCGAGATCGATCGCAAGGGACGCGTATTACCTGCCGTGGCCTCTGATGAGGTCCTCGAAGGAGATGACGGCCTGGTCTTCGTGGGTATTGTAGAGTCCGTTACCGATTTGCACCGCATGCCCGGCATCGTGCCCGCCACCCAGGAGATCTTCAAGCTCACGGC
This sequence comes from Candidatus Hydrogenedentota bacterium, assembly GCA_034669905.1. Taxonomy (GTDB): domain Bacteria; phylum Hydrogenedentota; class Hydrogenedentia; order Hydrogenedentales; family JAEUWI01; genus JAEUWI01. The sequence goes on along the minus strand of JAXMOL010000021.1, from coordinate 50,463 downwards.
CCCCCGGGAAGATCGCTGCCTCATCGAGGCCGTCGTATCGTCGGCCTGCCCGCTGGTGGGCAAGAGCATCCGGGAAGGGCGTTTCCGGGAGCGCTACGAAGCCGCTGTGCTGGCGGTAGCCCGGGGGCAGGAACGGCTCCAGGGCAAGTTGGGCGACATCGTCCTGCAGACAGGCGACACCCTCCTGCTGGAAAGCCACGCTTCCTTCCCCCAACGGCACAGCAACACCCAGGATTTTTATCTGGTCAGTAGCATCGACGACTCCGTACCCCGTCGCCACCACCGGGCCTGGGTGGCCCTGATTATCCTCGGGGCGATGGTGGTCGCAGCTGCCACGGGCCTGCTCTCCATGCTGAATGCCTCCTTGTTGGCCGGTGGACTCATGCTGGCGACAGGCTGCTGCACAGGCCAGGAAGCGCGGCGCAGTGTTGATTGGTCCGTCTTACTGGTCATTGGGGCCGCCCTGGGCCTGGGCGACGCCATGGACAAAAGCGGCGCGGCGAGATTCGTGGCCGAGGGCCTCATGGGGCTGGCGGGCGGAGAAGCCTGGCTGGTCCTGTTTATTGTCGTGGTTGTGACGTCCCTGTTTACCGAACTGATCACCAACAACGCGGCGGCGGTGCTGGTCTTTCCTATCACCCTCTCCGCGGTGGAGGCAATGGACGCGAATCCCACACCCTTCCTGGTGGCCATCATGGTGGCCGCCTCGGCCAGCTTCGCCACCCCCTTTGGCTACCAGACCAACCTCATGGTCTACGGTCCCGGCGGCTATTGCTTCAAGGATTACCTGCGCTTCGGCATGCCCCTGAATCTGCTGGTCCTCGTCATGGTGACCACGTTGGCGCCGCTTGTGTGGGGCTTGTAAGTATCGAGTTTGGCTTTACGTGCCCCCTACACGCGAGTTTTACCCAGCAAAAATGCCCTTATCGCACGAACGCGTTCCAGCGCGACTAGCGTCGCCTCAGAAACGCGATCGCGCGGCACGTTCGGTGTCGTTATGGGTGCAGACGAACACGAAGACTGCCTGGGTCCTGGATATCTACGCCAATCCGATATCGCCGGAGTAGCAGATTTTCTCTCCGCCGTCCACCTTCAGCACGAGTGCACCGTCCTCGTTGTAGCCCCCATGGTTTCCACTGAGATAGGATTCGCCGTCGCGAACCCGAATGGCGGATCCCCGCGCCCACCCGAATGCTTCATAGTCCGCACGGATCCCCGGGAATCCCCGCTGGGACCAGGCGTGCAGCGGAGCTACAAGCTGCTCGAGGAGCTCGTCAAGCACCGTGGGCAGCTCACCGGTGAGCCCGGTTTCCAATAGTATGGAGGTCGCGGGCTGGTCTATTTTCGCGGCGGTGACAGCATCCAGATTCACATTGAGGCCGATCCCCGCAACAACGGCCACCTGGCTGGAATCGCGCAGGTTCACCCGCTCACAGAGGATGCCACCGATTTTCTTACCCTCCACAAGGAGATCGTTGGGCCATTTAATGGTCGGTGTGAGGCCATAGCCTTGAAGGAACTGCGCTATGCCGACGGACAGGGCCTGGGCCATGGCCGGCACGTATTGCTCCGGCATCGTTTCGCGCCAGACAAAGGAAAAGGTGAGGTTTTGATTGGGCGGCGTAAGCCATGGACGGTGCTGACGCCCACGGCCCGCGTGTTGCTCCCGGGCCACCACCACCGTGCCCGATGGCAGCTTCGGGGTTTCCTTGAGTGCTGCCACCAGATAGGTATTGGTAGATGGCAGGCTGTCGTGCCAATCGACGGGCAAAAACTTGAACACGCTTACTTCTCCGTCGCTTCCAACAGGGCCTTCATGGTTTCAATATCGGTCGTCGGCGCACTACAGACGAAATCCTGGCAGACATAGGCGGTGGCTTTCCCGTCCAAACTCCGTTGGGTCTGCGTATAGGTAGCCAACTGGGTAATCCGGGGCGCCTCGCTGTCATCGGGCCGGAAGAGTACCACCTTATTGGGGATGAATGCATCGTAGAGCGCCGATTTCATCACCCGCACGGCAGGCGCATTGGGGATCCCGACCACAACGACCTCATGAGACGGCCCCACGGCGAAGTCCAGTCCCATCAACATGACGGCGAAATTAGAAGGGCCCTTGGACAGTGCACCGCCAAAGGCCCGCGCGGTACCTTCGGCCTGTTCCGCCAAGCGGGTATTGCCCGTAACCCGGCTGAGTCGAATCAGGTTATGAAGCGCCACGGAATTGCCCGAGGGAATGGCTCCGTCGTAGGCAGTTTTCGGACGCACCAAAAGCTCCTCCCCATCGTTGGCGGTCATGAAATATCCGCCGTGCAGCACATCGGCATAGTGGGTCGTCATGGTTTCGTTGAGTTCCACGGCGGCCTCCAGATAGGACACCTCGAAGGTGGCCTCGTAGAGCTCCAGCAGGCCCCAGATAAGAAACGCGTAGTCTTCCTGTTGGGCGGGCAAACCGGCATGTCTCGCTCGGTAGCGGTGCATCAACCTTCCATCAGGCATCCGCAAGGTCTCCAGGATGAAGTCGGCCGCCTTCGTCGCCGCCATCCGATAGCCACTGTTGTCCAGCGCCAGACTGGCCTTCGCCAAGGCGGCAATCATAAGGCCGTTCCAGTCGGTAAGAATCTTGTCGTCTTTAACGGGGTGGATGCGTTTCTCCCGGGCCATGAAGAGGGCCAGCCGGGCCTTCTCCAGCTCCCCGCGCAGCACTTCCACCGACACGCCCCGCGCGGCGGCCACGGCATCCAGTCGCTCTCTTAAATGGGGGATGTTTGTCTGGTGGACCTTACCCTCTTCCCAGTTACCCTCGGGGGCGAACTGATAGACCGCGGCATAGGTTGCCGCTGCCTCATCCCCCAGTACGTCCACCAGCTCCGCCTGGGTCCAGACGTAAAACTTCCCCTCCTCCCCTTCACTGTCCGCATCTTCGGCCGAATAAAATCCGCCGGTGGGCGACGTCATGACGCTCAGCACATATTGAATGATTTCTTGGGCGGTATCCTTATAGAAAGAATCTCCCGTCGCCTGGTACGCCTCCACATAGGCCATGGTCAAGAGCGCCTGATCGTAAAGCATTTTTTCAAAGTGTGGTACTTTCCACTCCCCATCCACGGAATAGCGATGAAATCCATAGCCTACGTGGTCGTAGACCCCGCCCAATCGCATGGCCGTCAGGGTCTTTTCCACCATGGCCAGGGCCTGGGTATCGCCGCTACGCTTCCAATACCGGAGTAAATACATCAACCGGTGCGGTGTTGGGAACTTCGGGGCGGCGCCGAATCCCCCTTCGGCACTATCGAAGGTATCCACATGCTCACGAAAGGCCTGTGAGAGTACCACCTCGGCGTCGAAATTGCCCGACGCTGTGTTGCCCTGGGCTTTCAGAAACTCCGTAATACCGACGCCCGCCTCCCTGAATTTTTCCGGCTCGGCAGCATAGGCTTCCGTCAGTTGGGGCAGCAACTCCAGCATCCCGGGACGGCCGAACTGTGCCGACTTGGGGAAATAGGTTCCTGCAAAAACAGGCTTCCGATCGGGGGTGAGGATCACCGTCATGGGCCACCCCCCACTACCCGTCATAGCCTGGGTGACGGTCATGTAAATCTCATCGATATCCGGCCGCTCTTCGCGGTCCACCTTCACCGATACGAAGCCCTGATTCATCAAGGCGGCCACTTCCTCATCCTCGAATGATTCATGTTCCATCACGTGGCACCAGTGGCAGGTGGCATAGCCCACGGACAAGAATACGAGTTTACCTTCGGCGCGTGCCTTCTCGAAGGCCTCATCCCCCCAGGGATACCAGTTGACCGGATTGCGGGCATGTTGCAGGAGATAGGGGCTGCGCTCAAAGATGAGTCGGTTGAATGCTTCCCCACCATCGGCCGGCAGGGCAGCGATTTCCTCCGCGCTGGGTAAGGGCGCGCGCATGGGAGCCGGGCACGCGTGCTGGCACGCGACGGTGACGACCGTACTCATCCAGAGGATGAGTCGAAAAGGGGCCCTGATTCGGCCATGCTGCACTCGAAACATAAGAGACTCCTGTGAGGAGCCATCGATGGCTTCCCCATAACCCGGCCCACACGGGCATAATAGCACAGTACACCCCCCTCGTTTCCGCCCCACCACGCAGACAAAAAACTATCCAGGCCCTCACGCCCCCCTCATCAACGCCCTCCATAATGATACCGACAATCCAATAAAACACTTATACCCGGCCCTTTTCTTGGTGCGGAAGGTACAATCGCACTTTTCGCTTGACAATCCTCGGATACTAGCAGACTATGGAAAACAGCAGTGCCACCAGTCAACCACGAAGATCGTACCCACTCTTGCCCTGTTGAGATCCTTGGCAACAGTGCTGTGCACACGGGAGAGAGGAGGATAGCCGGGTCAACTACGTCAGGGGCCTCTCAGGCACCTTGTATTGCCAGAATCACATGCAACATGCACTCTTTAAGAATGCGCACGATTCACGATTCAACCCCATAAGGAACACATCGCATGAATAAAAAAGGCTTTACCCTCATTGAGCTCCTGGTGGTCATCGCCATCATCGGCATTCTAGCCGCCATCCTCCTGCCTGCCCTTGCGCGGGCCCGGGAAGCGGCACGGCGCGCAAGCTGTCAGAACAACCTGAAGCAAATGGGGATTGTTTTCCACATGTTTGCCAACGAGTCCGAAGGGGAAATGTATCCGCACACGCACCTCTGGGATGAGTTCCGGCACGGCGCGGCCATCGTCCCGACCGCGGGTCAGAATCCCGCGAACTGCGATCGGAAATACAGCTCGAAGTTTCAGCAAATGCCCGATGGCCCTTCTGTCTACCCGGAATATCTGTCGGACATCCTGATTATGCGATGCCCCTCCGATGGCGACGGAGATCACTGGTTTGACGGACGCTTCAATATCGACAACGACACCTCCAACGGCGTCGATGTCTGCGACCTGGAGAACAAATCCTATCTGTACTACAACCAGATTTGGAGCGACGAGTTGGTCTTTGTGGATCCCAGCCGTGTCAACGCCGGTGATTTCGATACCGCGGTCGGCGGTGATTTCAATCCCGCGTTCCGGGCGGCAATGAAGACGTATATCGAAAATGATATCCAGGTTGAATGGGGCACAAACAACAACCCTTCCTTCACGACCAAAGGGGTCGGCGGCGCCCTCCTCATCCGCGATGGTATCGAGCGTTTCCTGATCACGGATATCAACAATCCGGCGGGAAGTTCAGAAGCGCAGAGCACCATCTTCGTCATGTGGGATGACACCGAGAACACCAACAACATGAACCACATCCCTGGCGGCGGTAATGTGCTGTACATGGACGGTCATGTGGAGTTCATCAAGTATCCCGGCAAGTCCCCCGTTTCCAGGGGCTATTCCGAATTCCAATTCTGGTATGACACGGACGACACGCCGGACGGCTGGTTGCTGTAATAGTCCCTCCTGCATTCCGTGCGGGAAGGCTTCAAGTTCGAAGCCTTCCCGCTTTTTATTGTCTCCAGCGACGTCACCGACCGCCCCACTTTCCGCTGTTAACTCATGGCCTTATTGGGGTATTCTTCTGGTGTCGGGGTTACACGCCGCACCGGTGGGATTTGTTGTTGATTGACTGGCATGAAGCCAACGAAAAGGAGACAAGTCATGGCTGCGAAAAAGAATGAGGTACAGAAATTACTGGAACTGGCGGGGGAATTTGTCACGAAGCGAAACGGTGATTGGGGCCACGAAGAATGGGAAGCCTTCCTGAAGAAGGCCGAAAAGATCGGTCCCGTGAGTGACGATCACGGCAAACGCAACTTGGGGAATATCCTGGAAGCCGCGAAATTCTTCTATCAGCGCGCGGGCATTGAGCCCTCCAAGCCAAGCAAAGCGAAGGCAAAATCCAAGCCGAAAGCCGCTGCAGAGAAAAAGAAGCCCGCCAAGAAGAAAGCGGCTACCAAAAAAACCACTAAATAACCTGCTGTTACCTATTGTCCCCCGACGGACGCCACCCTTCATCGTCCGTCGGGATTTTTTTGTTTTACACCCTACTGAGGTATATGAAAAACCATGCTCAATCGTACCCTCTTCCTCCTCTTCGCAGGCGTAGTTTTACAACAGGCCCTCTTCTCAGCGGCCTTCGCAGCTCCCTTATCCCCGGCCACCGACGGGACATTCAGCGTCGTGGTCATCCCCGACACCCAGCGGTACCGCAGCAACGCCACCCAATCAACGGCCGATGGCACCGAGGAGGTGACCAATGCCGTCTTCGCGGCCCACGTCCAGTGGATTACGGACAACCTTGATACCCAACGGATCGCCTTCGTCAGTCATGTGGGCGATATCGTGGACAAAAACATCGACGCCCAGTGGGCGGTGGCCCAGCAGCATATGAACGCCCTCCACGGCAAGGTGCCCTATGGCATCGTGGTGGGGAATCACGACATGACCGGGGCCGGGGACTCGAGCCTCTTTCAGAAGTACTTTCCCGAGAAACAATTCGTGGATTTCCCCTGGTATGGCGGTGCCTTCGCGGGAGATGAAACCCGTCCCGGCCACTCCGGTAACAATGCCAACAGCTACCAGCTTATCTCTGCCGAGGGCGTGGACCTTATTCTCCTGCACCTGGAGTGCAACGCCCCCGACAACGTGGTGGCCTGGGCCAATGCCTTGCTCACAGCACACGCCAACCGCAAGGCCATCATCAGCACCCACATGGACCTGGGACCACTGGATAAGCCCAAGGAGAACAAAGGCTATATCGAGGACCCCAAGGGCCGTATGCGCTGGAAAAAGTGCCACGGGGAGCGGGGCAACACGCCGGAGCAACTCTGGGAGAAGCTCTATTCAAAACATGCCAACCTCCTCATGGTCTGCTCGGGCGACCAGAGCCGCACGTCGGCCTTGTATCTCCCCCGTGAGGGCGAGCACGGTAATGTGGTTCATGGCTTGCTCAGTGACTACACATCCTCGGGGCCGTTGCGGATTTATCGCTTTACGCCGTCGAAGGACCAGATCGAGGTGATCACCTATGATACGACGAAGGGTGAGCTTATCGACGAAAGTCGCTACGTGAAGGGCCGGGAGAATCACCAATTTGTGATCGAGGTGGCGTTGCCGTAGTGAGAGGGTGATACGACACGGGCGCTGGCGACGTTATGGAACCCGTGGGACGGGTAAGACCTGCAGCACGGAACGTTTAGTCGCCGGGCACCACGGCAAGGGCGCCAATCGCAATGTCAAAGCGCTCTGTCGTCGTTAGAATGTCAGCCAACTGCCGAAATCGAAAAGCGCTCCGGACCGTGATTCCGTCGGTCCGGAGCGCTAAAGCTGTATTCGAGGCGAACGACCCCGACTATTGCGTATATGTTGGTGGGCACCTTGGTCTGCAGGGCCACGACGACACCATTTCATTCAACCCTACGTGACGTCGGTGTAGTCCCTGCGCTACGCTTCCGCGTGGTAAATTTCGCTGCCCTTTTCCTTAAACTCTTCCGATTTGGCGGCCATACCTTCTTGAATGGCGGCACTATTGTCTTCGAGGCCCAGCTTGGCGGCGTAATCGCGGACCTGCTGGGTAATCTCCATGGAGCAGAACTTGGGACCGCACATGGAGCAGAAGTGGGCAATCTTGGCCCCTTCCGCGGGCAAGGTCTCGTCGTGGAAGCTCCGGGCCTTGTCGGGGTCGAGGGACAGGTTGAACTGGTCTTCCCAGCGGAACTCGAAACGGGCCTTGCTGATGGCGTTGTCCCGAATCTGTGCCCCGGGATGGCCCTTGGCCAGGTCGGCGGCGTGGGCGGCGAGCTTGTAGGTCACCACACCCTCGCGCACGTCATCTTTATTGGGCAGGCCGAGGTGTTCTTTCGGCGTCACGTAGCAGAGCATGGCCGTGCCGTACCAGCCGATCATGGCCGCGCCAATGCCGGAGGTAATGTGGTCATAGCCCGGCGCGATGTCGGTGGTCAGGGGGCCGAGCGTGTAGAAGGGCGCTTCGTCGCACCATTCCAACTGCTTTTCCATGTTCTCTTTGATCATGTGCATGGGCACGTGGCCGGGACCTTCGTTCATGACCTGCACATCCTTCGCCCAGGCGCGCTTGGTGAGTTCACCCTGCACCTTGAGCTCGGCAAACTGGGCTTCGTCGTTGGCGTCGTAAATCGAGCCCGGACGAAGGCCGTCGCCGATGGAGAAGGAAATGTCATAGGCGGCCATGATGTCGCAGATGTCATCCCAATGGGTGTAGAGGAAGCTTTCCTTGTGGTGGGCCAGGCACCACTTCGCCATGATGGAACCACCACGGCTCACGATACCCGTCATACGCTTGGCCGTCATGGGCACAAAGCGGAGCAACACGCCAGCGTGGATGGTGAAGTAATCCACCCCCTGTTCGGCCTGCTCGATAAGGGTGTCGCGGAAGATGTCCCACGTGAGGTCTTCGGGCGCGCCACCGACCTTTTCGAGGGCCTGATAGATGGGCACGGTCCCGATGGGTACGGGCGAATTCCGGAGAATCCATTCCCGGGTCTCGTGGATGTTCTTGCCCGTGCTGAGGTCCATCACCGTGTCGGTGCCCCAGCGAATGGACCACACCATTTTCTCCACTTCTTCTTCGATGGAGCTGGAAACGGCCGAGTTACCGATATTGGCGTTAATCTTCACCAGGAAATTGCGGCCAATAATCATGGGCTCAATTTCGGGGTGATTGATGTTCATGGGGATGATCGCGCGGCCCCGGGCCACTTCGTCACGGACGAATTCGGGCGTAATCTTTCCCTTGGGCGTGTTGGCGCCAAAGTTCATGCCGGGGTGCTGCTCGCGAAGGATGGCCTCCGCCTGCTCGTGGCGCTCGTTCTCGCGGATGGCGATGAATTCCATTTCCGGCGTGATGATTCCCTGGCGGGCGTAGTGCATCTGGGTGACGCACTTTCCGGCCTTGGCACGAAGAGGCTTGCGGCTCCGGTGGAAACGGAGGTTCTCCAGCTCAGGGTCGCTTTCGCGCTTGAGCCCATATTCCGACGTAATACCGGGGAGTTCTTCCACATCGCCGCGGTCGAGGATCCACTGTTGGCGGAGGGGCTTGAGGCCCTTGCGCACATCGATTTCCACGTCCGGGTCGGTGTACGGACCGGAAGTATCATAGACCGTAACAGGCGGATTGACCCCGGCCACGCCGTTGTTCCGTCCCGCTTCCGTGGGCGACAACACGATTTCGCGCATGGGCACCTGGATGGACGGGTCGGAACCCTCCACATAGACGCGCCGGGATCCGGTGAACGGCGTCCGGGTAATCCGGGCTTCTTCCTCGCCCTTGGCGAACACTTCGTATTGACTGGATGGCACTGACATGAATATTCTCCGTAAGAACAAGCATCGCGCTGGGTTTGGGTGCGACCTGTCCACCGGTTATACGGCGGTGGACATCGCGGAAGCGTGATGCGCTATGGAATGGATGATTGGTGGCACGGACGGGGAGTCCGACACACTACTGCGGCCCCATGATCGCATTCTGATAGGGGTCGGGTCAATGGTGATGGAAGGGGGACGAATAATCCCGGGTAACGCTGCACCCGGGGACCCCGTCAATCTGAAATGATCTGCCGCCCCGTGAAGGCGGAATTCCTGCTATCACCATGGGCTCGCTCGCCACTTCTACGTTTCATTCAGAACTGCAACTGCCCAAATGAAGACGGTATATGGAAGTCCGGTTCTTCGCTTGCCGGTGTTTTCCAACTAATCCACCTCGCGATGGGTTCCCCTCCTGCGTCGTTCTTACTGAATTCAGCGCGAAACAGGCCAATCGACAGGGTAGATTGGTCTCCGTCATGAACGGCGCCCATGTCTTCCAGGGTTTTCAGGGGGATTCTGGCTTCGATGGTGTAGTGTCCCGCGGATAGGTGGGTACCCACTTCCAGGCCGGGGCAGTCCCAGGAATCGTCAAAGTGGCGATAGTAGGCGGCTTGATAGTCCAACACATTCCCCGTGGGACCCATTTCGATGCAGTAGTACTTTTCCAGGCGTTCTTTCCCGGCCAGAAAAATTTCGACCCGATCCCCTTCGGCGACGGAAAGCTCTGCCGTATGGTCCGTGGCCGTCACGATATCCCCATCAGCGACCGTAAAGGCGAAGTAGAAATGGGTTGCATCCCGGAACGCGTGAAAGGTGGTGGGCGGTGGGGTCTCCTTCCGCCACGGGTAGGCAAAGTCGGAACGAATAATGGCCTGGGGCCACTGGGGCTCCGAGAGTTTTCCGTCCAGTGTTATATCCACGTTTTCTATCCGTGGCAGCACGAGCTTTTTCGGCAACTCGTTGAGCAGGGATTCCCCATATTCCTTCAGCATCAAGGTGATGTGATCCTGCCCATACTGGGTGAGGTAGCTTTGATTGATCCATGCCCCGAAGGACGTAATCGAGTTGATGCCCAGGGATTGGTAGGTCTCGACATCCCGCACACACTGGGACTGAACCCAGGGGGCTTTCTGGAGCGCGTCTCGCTTCCACGATGAAAACATAGACACATCCACCCAGTACTCAAGCACGTGGGCCGTCGCTGCGGGAAATACGGCCAGATTCTTCTTCAGGTGCCCGAGGTGCTCCGCACTCAACGGCATGGCGTAGTTGCGGCTAATGGGCGCATATTCAAGAAATATACCCGGGTCCGGCTTTACCTGTTGGGGTGCAGGAAGGGTCTCGTTATAGGCCAGGTGGGCAAGCGTGGCCTGGGGGTCGAAGTCCCTCAGAATCGTCAACAATCGATTTTCGTAGCGCAGGGCCTGTTCGCTGGGACTATACGCTTTGCACTCGGGGCAAAGGCACGAGGCATCTGGCACATCGTCGGTCCAGAAAAAATACCGGTGGGTGGTCGGTTTCATCCATTGCGTTATGTCACGAATTTCTGCTTCGATGGCGGCGTAAGCACCCTCTGAAGCGAAGCACATATTGAACTTCTGCTGACGCGTGCCTTGGGCATCCATGCGGAAATATTCGGGATGGGACGCAAACAACCCACGGGGCAACAAATCTTGAAGGGCATGTACTTCAAATTCGATATCGATACCTGACGCCTGGCATGAACGGAGCAAGTCCTGACCCACTGTGCTCTCGAGGAAGGCCTTGAGGTTTGGAAGGGGCTCATGGTGTGTGTCGGTATGGATGCCCAGCAAATTGATGCGGCTGCTCTCCAGCCATTCCATCCATTGGGGCACCCCAACGGAGATGATGTCACTGGGGTACAGGACAATCCCTCTTTTGCCACTGTCCTGCGCGGTCGCAACGGTCGAGAAGAAAAGCAAAAGGGTCAGGAGTGCTGCTCGTACTCGGGACAAGGTGATGGAAATTGGTTTCACGTTGTGCAGATGCATGAATTTGCCTTTTCGTTTAGCTGACATGAAGAAAGACCGGTCCCCACTAATCTCCCAACCCCGTTGTGTCGTCTACTTATGAGATTGTGCAGCCCGTCTGCGCGCGCAGTATCCGAGCGACTTCCACCCCCAAAAGCCGGGCGTCAACACAATGGGGACCAAGTAGCCGCTTTCCCCGACGCTGACATAACCTCGCTCCCTTCTGCCTATACCCTGAGTGGGGACTTTCGACTATCGCTCCTGTTCTGCGCGCCATTTGGGAAAGTCGGCGAGATAGGACCAGCGAAAATTTTTCTGTTTTCGGTAGGCGAGATCAACGTTTGCGAGTTGCTCTTCCACGAAGGCATTCACGTTGGCCTGATCCAGGAACGGGTCGTCCGTCTGCTGCTGCTGTGTGACCAGCGCATTGATGAGTCGGGTCTTAGTTTCGGCGTACGCTGGCTCACCCGCGAGATTGTGCCACTCATTGGGGTCATTTTTAAGATCGTATAGCTCGTATCGCGGCGGAAGGCTCCAGCGGGCGAAGGCATCCTGAACATGAGGAGGAGATGCCGCCTGTTCCTCCGTGGTCGCCCCGGAAACGACAAAATGCTGGTGCTCTTCATCGAGATAGGTACCGGCATCGAGATTCGCTGTTCCCGGTCGCGGGCTGGAGATCAATTTGAACTGCCCGTCTCGTATGGAATGTTGCACATAGCAGGCCCGGGGAAAAGAGCCCGTTGTAAACCCGAATATATATTCACGCCATTGCGATGGCCCAGCGCCCGTCAGCAATGGCCGCAAATCCAGGCCAAGCAGGTTACCCGGCCCCTTGGCCCCCGCGGCTTGCAGGGCGGTGGGCAGCAGGTCGAGGGTGGATACGAGTTCCGATCGCACTTCCCCCGCTTTTGTCACACCGGGCCAGCGTACGATAAGCGGAACACGCAGTCCACCTTCATAGACCGTGCCCTTGCCCCGTGGAAACTGGGCGCCATGGTCGCCGAAATAGATAACGAGCGTATTGTTTGCCTCCCCCGCCTTTTCGAGTTCGGCAAGGAGCAAGCCAACGCCGTGGTCCAGCCGCGCGAGCGAATTGTAGTAATTGGCCACTTGCTCGCGCAGACGTGCCGAGTCCACGCCGACCCACGGCATGGGCTTGACCGCATCGGCCCCCAGGGGATTCTCCGGTTGCCCGTTGACTTGTCGGAGAAACGGCAGGTGGGCATCGGGATAATTGACCGACAAAAACCAAGGGTTGTCGCCCGCTTGCTCTATAAAGCCCGCGGCCTCAGCGGCGTATTCCGCGACCGTTTGCTTCCGATTGAAATTTGCGCCCGGGATCGCCCGAAAATCGAAGGGAAAAGCCGATTCAGGGTTCACGTGCAGCTTGCCAATCAGGCCGGTCCGATACCCCTGCTTCTTCAGAAGCGATGCAAAATTGGGCGTCTGCGGGTCATACATGGCGAATTTGTGTGTTGCCAGGCCGATTTGCCCATTCTGCCCCGGGTAGAGGCCGGTCAGAAAACAGGCCCGCGACGGCGAGCAGACGGAGTAGGGCACGAAGGCGTTCTCAAACCGCACGCCAGACGCGGCCAACCGGTCCAGATTTGGCGTCTGCGCGTAGGGATCGCCATAGCAACCCAATTCCGGTCCGTTATCTTCCGACACGATTAGCAGCACATTCGGCTGTATTGCGTCGGCCGTCAGCCAGGGCGCGAGGAGCGTTAAGAACGTTGAAAGGTGAAGGATAAAGCGTCTTTTCATCTGAAATTCCGATTGTAGGTGGGGTTAAGAAGCCAAACCCGTTGCAGCCGGGGGAATGCTCACGGGCGGCGGCCCTTCCCGGCAATGTAGAGGGGCTACTCGCGCAGCTTCAGATACAGATGGCCTTCTTCCACCTGAATAGCTTCTACCCCTTTGGACAGGCCGTCCCAAAAGCCGCCCTGGCCGCCGAATTCCTGGACCAGATCCTTGTTCTTGAGGTCACCCATCCAGGCGGACGGGAGCGGGATACCGCCGATGCTGATGCCGCGCACGATCACCACGGGCTTGTCATTTTCGAAACGGAGGGTGGCCCCGGCGGTGATGCGGGCCGTCGTGCCGCCCACCAGGGGGAATTCGTCATCCATGGGCAGGAGCAGGGTAATACTCAGGAGGTCATCAGCAAGGTCGACTGCCACCTTGTCGGCCCACTCCGGGTTCTTATCGATGGCGGCATTGAGTTCTTTCTCGGTGATACGGATTTCGCGATTGGCCCCGTCTTCGCTGTAAGCCTCGGGACGAGCGACCCCATCGTCCGCGACGGGCGCGCGCGATCCACCGGCGGCTTCGAGTCGGGCAACCTTTTCGGAGAAGGCGGCCTGTTCGGATTCGCTGAGCTGGGTCGTCTTGAAGGAAGAGGCATACACGTTGCGCTTCACCCACCAACCGGTGGCCGCGATGCCAATCAGCAGGGCAACCAGGAGGGCCACCAGGATCTGCATGCAGCCGAAACGGCGTTTCTTCGTCGGGGTGGGCTGTTGTTCTTCGGCCATTCGTACATCTCCCAATTTGATGGCATTCCACCGGGCAACGCGCACGGTCTACCCGGATCATACCATTAACCGGGGACCTTTATTCTTCTTTCAGGCCGAATTACCAACCCTGCAGTTCCGCGCCCCCCGGATTGTCCGTCACCCGCGTTGCGGGCTGTTACAGGTTTTGTAGTCGTAGTTGGGCAAGTACCAACTCGTAACCCTGTTTCGAATACCGGACGTGCCGCGCGATCGTTGCCCTGCGAGCCTGAGCGAGTGGGGTAACGTTCGTGCGCGGGTGTCGGACGCTCGCATGGGTGGGCGACGTCAACTTACCATCATGCTCGCTCCATACGCACGAACCCCGACAGGACTCGTTGAGACTCGCCTTTTGGGGATCGCGCGGCACGACCTGGTTCTATATTATTGAGACGACGCGAATGCTCTGACCCCATGACCCCAATATGGCGTCACACGGCGGAAACCAGTCCTCCCATTCCCCCAGTGCGTGCAAAATATGCTATAAAAACCAAGTAACCCATCGCTTCCACCCTGCTACCGGAGATGACCGTGTACCGAAGCCTTTTATTGACACCCCAATATGTTCTCCTCGTGTTGCTCTGTGCCCTCGTCCCCACAGCCGAGGCCCAGGAAAGCAGTCCCCAGGCCTACACCGGCTACTCCGAGGCGGAATACGGCGATGTCGCCTTCTCGTCCACCTATATCCCCCTGCGCGATGGCGAACGAATGGCCGTCGATATCTACCTCCCCCAGGAGGGTCCCAAGCGGGATGGCTTCCCTGTCGTGGTCCAATATACGCCCTATCAACGTTCGGTTGTGGACCCGAAAACCGGCAAGGTCTCTAACCTGACCCGGAAAAAACTGGAAATGGACCTCGTGGCCCATGGTTATGCTTTGGTGCGGGCCGACATGCGGGGTACGGGGGCTTCCACCGGCTGGCTCATGGATTTCATCCCCGCGCTCTGGGAGGATGGCAAGGAACTCATTGACTGGATCGCGGAACAGCCCTGGTGCGATGGCAATGTGGGCATGATGGGCGGCTCCTATCTCGGCTGGTCCCAAACGGCCACGGCCTTCCATCGCCCGAAAGCCCTGAAGTGCATCATGCCCACCGTGGTGCCCTTGGAAGGCTACACGGGTGAGGTGTACCCCGGTGGCATCTACCTCCAGGGCTTCCTGAAAATGTGGTCCGCCGGCATGCACCCGTCCCAGCGCAGCTACTACCTCCCGGACGAGGGCGTCCTCCCCACCCTTCCTGCCGAAGATGAAGATGGCGATGGTGACCTCGCCGACGAAGTCCCCCTTGACCAGAATGGCAATGGCACCTTTCTCGATGATGGCTTTCCCCCGAAGTATGCGGACGGCAGCGAGCGAACGCGCCACGTCTTCTACCAGGCCATCAAGGAACACGAAAAGAACCTCGACTACCATTCGTGGGCCAAAGAGTCCTTTTTTATCGACGCGCCCTCTCCCCTGGGATTTGACCTGAGCGACCTGAGTCCCAACGCCCATGTCGAAGCCATCATGGCTGGCGGCATCCCCATCTACAACGTGGGCGGCTGGTTCGACGGATTCGCCCGGGGCACCATGGAACTCTACGCCACCATGAAGGACCGCAATCCCTCCAAGGTCATCATGTTTCCCGGATTCCATTCGGTTACGGCCGGTCCCTACTACGAACACCTCGGCTACGACCGGGGCGCGGCGGCGGACGTGCTCGCCCGGGAACACTTTCGCTTTTTCGACCGCTATCTGAAGGGCATCGACAATGGCATCGAAGAAGACGCCCCCATCTACCTCTACACCATGCACGGCGATGGGTGGCGCTTTGAAAAAGAATGGCCCCTCGCGCGGGAACAACGGACGCCCCTCTTCCTGTCCGCTGACAAGCAGTTGCAGCGCGAAGCCAGCACGCCCGGCACCCTTCCCTATCAGGCGGACTTCACCCACAGCAGCACCTACGGCGACAGCAAGGGCAATCGCTGGGTAGGAATCGGCGGACGCCGCCCGTCCGTCCTGCCCGACCGTGCACAAAAAGACCAGCAGTGCCTGACCTTTACCGGTGACCTGCTGGACGACGCCTTAGAGGTGACGGGGCACCCGAGCGTGCAGATCACGGTTTCCTCTACGGAAGCCTACGGCGATTTCTTTGTCTACCTGGAAGACGTGACGCCCACGGGCGAAGCGGTGTTGGTTACGGAAGGACAGCTCCGTGCGGGCTTTCACCTTCTCGTGGACAACGACCTCATCGTTGAATCGGGGGCGGTGAACGTATTGCCGGAACTCCCGTGGCATGGATACCGTGAAGTGGATTACGTGGATGGTGCCCTGGCCGACGGCGTGCAGCGGGAACTGGTTATCAGCCTCCACCCCACATCCTGGGTATTCCAAGAGGGCCACCGCATCCGCCTGACCTTGGCCTGCGCCGACTGGCCCACCTTCCGGCTTCACCCCCAACTCAGCCCCGCAAACGACCCGGCGGATGGGGCAAACCGCGTGCCCACCATCACGGTCCACACGGGGCGTGTTACGGGTTCGCGGCTCGAGTTGCCCGTGATACCGAGGTAGTAATCATTGTCGTGAGTTGTTGGACCCCACAGGTGGTTGTGTTACTCTCGAGTCGCGGTTCCACACCTATACCATCGCGAAAGGTCCCTGTCAGGAGGCCTCATGAAGAGACGTCAGTTCATACGAAGTAGCGCCTTGGGCATAGCGGGCATGGCCCTGTCCACGCCCCGGGCAATGGCGCTGGACACTATCCAAATCAAAGAAACCCGTCATGTCTACACAGCCGGTGAAGACGGGGTCCACACCTACCGCATCCCCGCCATGCTGGTGGCTCCTGACAAGTCCCTCCTGCTTTTCTGCGAGGCCCGCAAGGAGTCCATCAAAGACGCGAGCCCGACCGCCATGGTGCTCAAGCGCAGTCTGGACGACGGAAAGTCCTGGGAGCCCATGCACACCCTCGTCGCGGGAGAAGGGGACGAGGCCATCATGAATCCGTGTCCCGTTGTGGACCGGACGAACAATACTGTTTTACTTATCGGTATCGATGCCCACAAACGGTCGCACGGACACCATAGACACATGATGCTCAAGAGCGGCGACAACGGCGTCACTTGGGGCAACCCCATCGATCTGGAACCGCGCATCACCAACTACGACGACTCCTTTGTGTCCGGTCCCGGGGTGAGCATTCAACTGCAGAGTGGCCGCCTCGTCGTACCGGGGTATACGGGCACCTACGAGCCCGAAACCCGTACCGGCCTTTATGCGCGCGTTCTTTACAGCGACGACCACGGCGAAACATGGACGCTAGGCGATGCGGTGTCTATCTTCAGCAACGAATGCCAGGCGGTGGAATTGAAAGACGGCACCCTCATGCTCAACATGCGCGAGAATACGGGCGAATCCTGCCGCGCGGTTGCGCTGAGCTCGGATGGTGGCGCCACATGGGACAAACTCTATTGGGACCGCGCCCTCAACGAATGCCCTTGCCAGGCCAGTATCATCCGCTATGGCTTCGACGGGCAAGATGACAAGGACCGCCTCCTTTTCGCCAACCCCGATGTTTCCGGCAAGATATACGGAGCCGTCAAGCGAACCCGCATGGCCCTGAAAATAAGCTACGACGAAGGCAAAACCTGGCCCGTCGAGAAGCTCATTCACTCCGGCCCCTCGTCCTACTCCTCACTCCTGCGACTCGCTAACGGCGATATCGGTCTCGTCTTCGAAGGCGGCGAAGAACACCGCCGGGAGTGGATTCGCTTTGTACGGCTTGCCTTAAGCTGACCAGACAGGAATTACATGCCCCCAAAGGCGCGGTCAATGATGGCCCGGTCCATTTTCACGCTCGGACCAGCCCCCATGGCGAGGCCGCGATCCCGCCCCAGGCGGCTGTGACAAAATGCCGTCCCCACGTTTTCCGGGGCCTGTTGAAGCAACAAACTCCCCTGCAGAGCAAGGGCAAGACGCTCCACGAGGAAGCGGGCCTGACCGGGGTGGGTTATTTCCTCGTTCATGATTTGCTTGAGCCGCTTAAGAAAGCGGTCAAAGGTACCGGATTGTCCTTGCCCCGAGGTGAGACGTTCTCGCAAGAGGGTCACGGCACCCGGCTCTTTCGTCATGGCCCGCAGCACATCAAGACACATGACATTGCCCGAACCTTCCCAGATAGAACTCAACGGCGCTTCGCGATAGAGGCGGGGCATGATCGATTCCTCGATATACCCCGCACCGCCCAGGCATTCCAGCGCTTCGCCCACCATGAAGGGTGTCCGCTTACAGACCCAATATTTTCCGATGGCGGAAACGAGGCGGGCATAGGCCTTGTGCTCGGGGGATTTGGAGGCGTTGTCGTAGGCCTCCGCCAGATGGAGCATGAGGGTGGTGGCGGCTTCGCTTTCCACCGCCAGGTCCGCCAGCACCATTTCCATGAGGGGTTGGTCTACCAACTTCTTTCCGAAGGCCGCGCGGTGGCGGGTGTGGTGAATGGCCTGCATCAGGGCCTGCCGCATGAGGGCGGCCGAACCGATGACGCAGTCGAGGCGGGTATGATTCACCATTTCAATAATGGTGGGGACGCCCCGGCCCGGCTCCCCGATCATCTGGGCCCACGTGCGGTCATACTCAATTTCGGCCGACGCGTTGGACCGGTTCCCGAGCTTGTCTTTCAGCCGTTGGATGAAGAAGCGATTGGGCGCCCCGTCGGGTCGCCATCGGGGCACGAGAAAACAACTCAGCCCCGCCGGCGTCTGAGCGAGGGTGAGGAAGGCGTCAGCCATGGGGGCCGAGCAAAACCATTTGTGACCCGTGAGGTGGTAGGCTTCACCGGGACCTTCGCTCCCGAACGCCACCGCCTGGGTTGTGTTGGCCTGCACATCGGAGCCGCCCTGTTTCTCCGTCATGGCCATTCCCATGAGGCAACCTTTCTTTGCCTCAGGCGGCCCAAAGGTCGGGTCGTAGTGGCTGCTGGTCAACCGAGAAATCCAGGTCTTCGTAAGCTCCCGCTGCACCTTGAGGGCGGGCACCGCGGCGAAGGTCATGGTCAACGGACACCCCACGCCCGCTTCCACCTGACTGAGCAGGTAGTGGCGCATGGCCCGAACGACATGTACGCCCCGTTTCGTATTACGCCAGGGCAAGGCATGGACCTGGTGTTGCACCCCGAAGGCCATGAGTTGGTGCCAGGCGGGATGGAACTTCACCTGGTCGATGCGGTTCCCGAAACGGTCGTGGGTCTTGAGTATCGGTGGATTCTCGTTGGCCAGAAAGCCCAGTTCGATGAGTTCCCGCGCACCGGTCTGGGCGCCCATGGCCACCAGGGAGTCCTCGGCCCACTCCGCGCCACTTCGTTTCAGACCCACGCGCAGGGTTTCATCGGTCGCGTAGGCGTTGTAATCTGACAGCGGTGGTGCCTGATTGGTCACCACGTGGGTATCGAAACGTTTCACGTCCTCGCTCATGATGACTACCCTCCCTGGCACTGAATGGTGTTGGCAATGCAAACTGTGTATTGCCTATTATAAGGATTCGTTCGCGATTGTACAGATGCACGATCGCATCACCGATGCCCATCCCCGGAAACCCTCCTTTCCCGGGGTGTTCCGGGCCCCCATGTCGGGACCCGATGGAGCCATACCATGATGCCGCCGAAACCTTCCGCACAGACCAAAAGAAGCCGACGCCGCTTTTTACAGCAGGGCCTGGCCGCTGCCGCCACGGTGGGCTTTCCCTATATCGTTCCCGCATCTGCGCTGGGGCGGGACGGCACCGTTGCACCGAGCAACCGGATTACCGTGGGATTTATCGGCATGGGCAAAATGGCCCGGGGCCACCTCAGGTCCTTTGGAAGGGACAAGCACGTTCAGGTCCTCGCTATCTGCGATGTGGAGAAAGGGCGGCGGGAGACGGCGGCGCAGCAGACCAATGCCTACTATGGGGAGCAGGCCCCCCAGACAGGGCAGCAGCCGAGCGGTGAAATCTGTACGACGCACGACGACTATCGCGACCTGTGCGCACGCGCCGATATCGACGGGGTCATCATTGCCACACCCAACCACTGGCACGCCCTCAACGCCGTGGAAGCGGCGAAAAATGGTAAGGACATCTACCTCGAAAAACCGTTGGCCCGCACCATCGCCGAAGGCCAGGCCATTGTCCGCGCCACCCGCCGCTATGATCGAATCCTCCAGGTTGGCAGCATGCAGCGCTCTGACACGGCCTTTCACCACGCCTGCGAACTGGTACGGAATGGCCGCATCGGAAACGTCCATACCGTTAACGTAAACATCGGCGGTCCGCCCGAAGAATGTTACCTGGCTGAAGAACCCATTCCCGAAGGCCTCGACTGGGACCGCTGGCTGGGGCCTGCGCCCTGGCGGCCCTACAGCCCGGTGCTCTGTCCACCCACCTCCTACGATGGCTGGGCCCGCTGGCGCTACTACCGAGATTATGCCGGTGGCGCCATGACCGATTTTGGTGCCCACCATTTTGATATCGCCCAATGGGGACTTGGCCGGGACCACACGGGTCCGGTGGAAGTCATTCCCCCCACCGAAGGAACGGACGAGCGACTCGTCTATGTCTACGAGGACGGCGTCCGCATGTATCGCGGTGGTGCCGGGGGCTCAGGCCGGGGCGCCGCTGTCGAGTGGATTGGTGACGGGGGAATCGTCCGGGTGAACCGGGGGCAATATATCGAGACCGTGCCGGAAACCATCCAGCGCGACATCATTGGCCCCAGCGAAGTACGGTTGTACCGCAGCCGCAATCACAAAGACAATTGGCTGGAGGGAATCCGCACGCGCAAGGCGTGCATTTGCACACCGGAAATCGGCCACCACACGGCCAACATCTGCCACATCGGGAACATTGCCTACTGGCTCAAACGTCCCTTGAAGTGGGACCCTGAAAAGGAGGAGTTCCTTTTCGACCCCGAGGCCAACCGGCTACTGAGCCGCTCCTACCGTGAACCCTGGAGTCTTTCCTGATGCACACCTGTACACGCCTCGCCCTCATCCTAAGCACCGGCTTGCTGGGCCTCATTGCGCCGAGGGCCTGCGGCCAAGAAGAAAACCCGACCATCGCGACCATGGCCCAGGCGATCAACCGTGCCCAGGGCTTTCAGTATGGCGAATCCGGCGATGCCCTCGAATTCATTCACGCCGAGGTCGTTCGCATTCAGCAGAAACCCGAACCCCGCAATGAGCTGGCGAACCTGCTCGCGGCACTCCTCGACGACCCCGGCAGTTCCGATGCCTTCCGACTTTTTGTCTGTCAACAGCTCTATCTCATTGGCGGTGAGGAGCAAATCGACGAGCTCTTACCCCTCCTCCTCAATCCACGTTTCTCCCATGCCGCCCGCTACGCCCTGGAGGCCATCCCCTCGCCCCGGGCCGATGAAGCCCTGTGGACGGCTATCGAAGAAGTAGAAGGCCCCATCGCCGCCGGGCTGGTCACGAGCCTCGCCCGTCGGCAAGGCCCTGATATTGCCCGTCGGCTGGCCCAATTGCTGCAACATGATCACGAGGCGGTGGTGGTCGCGGCCCTCATTGGACTGGGACGACTGGGAACTACGGAGGCCGAAGGGGCGCTGAAACAGGCCCGAAGCGCACTGCCCGAAAACACACAGACCGAATATTTTGAGGCCCTGTTGGCCTGTGCGGATACTTTCCGTCAGGCGAACCTTGTCATCGACGCCTCCCGGCTCTTCCAGGAACTGTTGGTCCCGGGTCCCCCCGAGCCCGTCCGATTGGCCGCCCTTCGGGGTCTGGTGGATACCCAGGGAGACGGGGCGCTCCCCCACTTGATCGATGCATTGCGCCGGGGCGAAGAGACCTGGGTCACGGCAGCCTGCGGCCACCTGCGCACCATGAGCGGCACCGAGACCACCCTTGCGGTTGCGTCCCTGTTGCCAGAATTATCGGGCGCAACCCAACTCGCGGTGATTGATGCCCTCGCCGACCGGGGAGACCCGGCTGCACTGGACGCACTCCTCGCCATTTCCTCCCAGCCCGACACTGCTGTTCGGCACGCCGTCGCCTCCGCACTGGGCCATCTCGGCAACGAGACCCATGTGCCCCTCTTGTTGGACCTTATGGCTGGCGAGGATGAAGAACTGGCCAAACGGGCCCGACAGAGCCTCCTCCAATTGGCCGACGTGGGCGTAAACGGGGCCCTCCTGCGGGAGCTGGACGCTACAGCAGTAGCATTCCAGCCGTCGATTATGGAGATTCTCGCGGAACGCCGGGCCATCAGGGCCGTTCCGACGCTCCTGGACTATGCCCTGCACGATGAAGGCCCGGTGCAGCAGGCCGCTTTCCGGGCCTTGGGCCCCCTCGTTTCTGATGGGGAAGTCGCCCAACTTTACGGGGCCTACCAAAGAACCCAGGATGAAGCCACCCGCACCGTGGCCGGAGAAGCGCTCCTGGCCGCCTTCCGTCGCATCCCGGAAGACGACACCCGCACCGAGTTGCTCCACACGCTCTATGAAAGCACCACGGCGAGTGCGGCCAAAGGGGGGCTGCTCCAGCTATTCCGCCAGTTGGGCGATGACAGCCTTCTGCCCATGGTCCGTGCAAGTTTGGCGTCCTCCAACTCCCTGGAGCAACAGTTTGCCCGAGAAGCCCTGCTGGCATGGCCCGGTGCTGCGGCCCTCCCCGATGCCTTTGCCCTCGCGGAGCAAACAGACACGTCGGCCGCCAGGACTGCCGCAATCACGGCTTGCCTTCGAATGCTCGAAGCTTCCACGTCAATGGATGAGGCATCGAAGCTGGCCCATTATCGGAAGGCCCGTGAGTTGAGCACCGAGCAGGAATCCCTTCGCCTCCTCCTCGCGGGAGTTGCCCGGTTAACCTCCGAGCATGCCCTGGATTTCGCCGAGGAGTTGCTCCACACAGAAGGACTTCGAAATGAGGCCGCCATCACTGCAGAGCAAATTCGGCGCAACTTCTACACCGCCACGGCTTCGGTCAACAGCGATGACGCGCCCCGGAGTATTGATGGGGATGAAAAAACTTTCTGGCACAGTGGCTCCCGTCAGGAAAAAGGGCAATGGGTCGAGATTAACCTCTATCGCCCGGCAAGCATTCAGGGCCTGGTGATCGATTTTGCCCGGACGCCGGAAAGACTACCCCGCGGATATGCGGTATATGTGGGCGCTCCAACACCCGCGCCGTCGACCGACGCCAATACTAAGGCCAAGACGCCGAAACCCCAGGTGCCGGTCGCCACGGGAAAAGCAACGGAGCGGCGCGTAACCATCGCGTTTCCGCCCGTCATCACCCAGTGGATTCGCATCGTCCAGACGGATTCTGACGGCGAAAACCCCTGGGAAATCCACGAGATCCAGGTTCTCCCCCACTGAATGGGAACGTCCCAGTGGCGGTGCGTACCTTGGAAAATACCGGGCACATCGCGTGCCACCGTTACGCCCGAGCCAGATGAAGCAGGCGGAAATGTGGCTGAACGGCACCGATCTCAGGTATACTCCTCGTTACGATACCAAGGATTGATCCCCCATGCCCTCCGAAGAAATACCGACACCCATGCCTGTGAACGCCCATCCCCCCGCTGTGAATCCTGCTGCCCGCCCGGCACTGAACCGTCTCGACCTCCGGATCCTCCGCGCACTCCGGCGCATTATTCAGGCCGTCGACATCCACTCCCGAAAACTCGCCAGCCAGCACAAGATCACCGGCCCCCAACTGGTCACCCTGCTTTGCGTTACCGAGCAAGGCCCCCTCACCACGTCGGAAATCGGGAAACATGTGCACCTCAGCAACAGCACCGTGGTCGGTATCCTCGACCGGCTGGAAGCCAAGTCGCTGGTTTCCCGCGAGCGGAGCACCAAGGATCGTCGCATCGTTCACGTAACGGCGACGGAAAAAGCCCATGCGCTGGTTGACTCAGCGCCGTCTCCGTTGCAGGACGTTTTTGCGGACGCCCTCCAAGGGCTTCCCGAATTGGAACAGACCGCAATCGCCCTCTCCTTGGAGCGCATCGTAGAGCTGATGGAAGCGAAAGACATCGATGCGGCCCCCATCCTGGATCTGGGTCAGATGAAGCACTCTTCCGATCCTACGGAATAACCCCCACCCCTAGTCCCACGTCGTTATTTACCCCCCATATTTGCATCCCCATATCATTCTTGGTATAATCGTTCGTATTGAAATCATTTTAATCGTTACCATTTGTGTAGGACTCTTTCGTATCGTGAATAATACATCATCTGCAGGAGACGCCCTCGCTGCCGAGTCGTCCACACTCATTCTGAGAAACCCCCTTCCGGTCGAAGCCGCAGCACTCAAGCAACTCATCGAGCGCTGCGCCCCCCTGGAACCCAACACGACGTACGCTTATCTGCTCTTTTGCACCCATTTCGCGGAGACCTGTCTCGTTGCAGCGGATGCGCAAGGGCTGCTGGGATGCATTATCGGCTATCGCCCCCCCACCAAACCCGACGCACTCTTTGTCTGGCAAATTGGTGTGGACCAGCGCGGTCGGGGACTCGGTTTGGGTTCCCGGATGTTGGAGACGCTGGTCGATCAACTTGTGCCCGAAGGGGTACGCCACCTCGAAGCGACGGTCGCCCCCTCCAATAGGGCTTCCGACGCGCTTTTCCGCCGTTTTGCCGCCAAACGCGATCTGCTTCTGGAGCGGACCGCGTATTTCGAGGAACAGCACTTTGGCGGAGACGATCACGAGGCGGAATACCTCTATCGCATAGGCCTGACAACGGCCACAACAGAAAAGGAAACTAACGAACAATGAATGACCAACCCGGTGACACTAAGACTACGAACGACACAGCGATTTTTGAAAAGGTAGAGTCGGAAGTTCGAGGCTACTGCCGCTCCTTCCCCACCGTCTTTCAAACGAGTGCTGGTTCCACCCTCACCGACGAGTCTGGCCAGGAGTTCATCGATTTTCTTGCGGGAGCCGGTACGCTCAACTACGGGCACAACCATCCCATCCTCAAAAAGGCTATGCTGGAATACATTATGGATGACGGCGTTATCCACGGACTCGACATGTATTCCACGGCCAAGCGCGCCTTCCTGGAAACCTTCCAGCGCCGTATCCTTGAGCCCCGCGAAATGAATTACAAGATCCAGTTCACAG
Source organism: Candidatus Hydrogenedentota bacterium (assembly GCA_034669905.1). GTDB lineage: Bacteria > Hydrogenedentota > Hydrogenedentia > Hydrogenedentales > JAEUWI01 > JAEUWI01. The sequence continues at coordinate 25,487 of JAXMOL010000021.1, read as the reverse complement.
GTCCGACGGGCACCAATGCCGTGGAGGCCGCGCTCAAGATCGCGCGGAACGTAACGGGACGCAGCAATGTGGTTTCCTTTACCAACGGATTTCACGGCATGACCCTGGGCTCCGTCGCGGCCACCGGCAATTCCTACTACCGGGATGCGGCAGGCGTGGACCTCAACCAAACGACCTTTATGCCCTACGACGGGTACATGGGCGAGCACGTGGACACGCTGGCCTACTTTGAAAAAATGCTCATCGATAACAGCAGTGGTCTGGACAAGCCCGCCGCGGTTATTGTCGAATCTATCCAGGGTGAAGGTGGGGTCAACGAATCCAGCTACGAATGGCTGCGCGGCCTGGAACGCCTTTGCAAGGACAACGACATCGTCTTTATCATGGACGACATCCAGATGGGCTGTGGCCGTACCGGCACCTTCTTCAGCTTTGAGGAAGCCGGCATCGACCCCGATATCGTAACCCTGTCGAAGTCCCTCAGCGGCGTGGGCCTGCCCCTTTCGATCGTCTTGATGAAACCCAAGTTTGACCAGTGGAAACCGGGCCAGCACAACGGCACTTTCCGCGGCAACAACCTGGCCTTCGTCACGGCCCGGGCCACCATCGAACATTTCTGGTCCAACAGTACCTTTTCCAAGGAAATCCGCAAGAAGTCCTGGACCGTGGGCAAACACCTCCACCGGATTCGCGAAGAGTATCCCGGAATCGTTGGAGTACGTGGCCGTGGCCTCGTGTTTGGCGTCGAATGCGCGCCAGCCGAACTGGCAGGCGCCATTTGTGCCGAGGCCTTCAAGCGGGGGCTCATTCTGGAAACCAGCGGCGCCAACGATCAGGTGGTCAAGTTTCTGCCCCCCCTGACGACCGACGTAAACACGCTGGAAGATGGCCTCGATATCTTTGAGGCGTCTCTCAATGCGGCCCTGGAAGGATTTCCCGAACTGACCACCGACCTCTTGGAAGTACGTTAGCATGATAGTACGTAGTCTCGACGACATCCGCGGCACCAACCGCGAGGTAAATGCATCGACCTGGGTGAGCATGCGTCTGCTGCTGGCAGACGATGGCATGGGCTTTTCGTTTCATATGACGACCCTCTTTGCCGGCACCGAAACCCATATGTGGTACAAGAATCACCAGGAAGCGGTGCTGTGTATCGAGGGCGATGGCGAGATTGAAGATCTGGCCACCGGCGAGAAACACCTCATCACGGCCGGCACCATGTATGCCCTCAACGATCACGACAAACACATCCTGCGGGCGCGCACCAACCTCAAGATGGTGTGCGTATTCAATCCGCCCTGTACCGGGCGGGAGACCCATGATAAAGACGGTGCCTACCCCTTATTGGTAGATGAACCCGTCACGGCATCCGGGCAAGGGTAAAAGGAGCGAAAACGTCATCTCTATGAAAACCGCACAAGACAAGTATCCCAGCCGCACCGAAGGCGCAGAGCAGATTCTAACCCGGGAAACCCCGGTTATTGCTGATGATTCAGCGACCCGAAAGGGCCCCCTCACGGCCGAACAGGTGAGCGCCTATGAGCGTGACGGGTATCTCTTTTTCGATTCGTTCTACGACAGCACGGCGGTAAAAGTGCTGGAAGAAGAAACCGAACGGCTCCGGGTCAGCGAAGAAGTGCGCCAATCCGAACTCGCCGTAACGGAGCCTACCAGTGGTGCGACACGATCGATTTTCGCGGTACAGACGGTAAGCGAGGTCTTCGCTAACTTAAGTCGTGACAAGCGCATCCTGGAAATGGTGCATCAGCTCATGGGAAATGCGGTCTACCTCCATCAGTCCCGCCTGAACCTGAAACCCGGCTTCCAGGGAAAAGAATACTACTGGCACTCTGACTTTGAAACGTGGCACACGGAAGATGGTATGCCCGACATGCGGGCTATCAGTTGTTCGATCGCCCTGACCGACGGTTACGAGCACAACGGACCGCTCATGGTCATTCCAGGGTCTCATAAGTATTTTTGCCAGTGCGCAGGCCGTACGCCAGAAAACAATTACCAGCAATCCTTGAAACGCCAGGACTACGGGATTCCCAGTGATGAGCAGTTGACGTGGCTGACCGATCAGGCCGGAATTGCCGTGCCCAATGGTCCGGTTGGCTCCATCCTTCTGACGGATTCGAACCTGATGCACGGTTCGAACTGTAATATCACCCCCTACCCGCGAAAGAACGCCGTCTTCGTGTACAACGATGTAAACAACACGCTGGAAGAGCCGTTCGGCGCGACCTATCAGCGCCCCTGGTATCTGGGCAATCGGGAACCGGAAACCCTGGAACCCATCGACATTACTCAGACCCTTTCATCCCACAGCCCTTCCTCCAACTAGATTGTCCCCCAATGCATTTTACCCATAGCGCCCTACGATACCGGCTCGTTCTTGTTGGCATTCTGCTTGCCACCCTGTCCGCATGCCAGCCCAATTCTGCGAATCGACCCGGCGAATCGACCTTGGACCGCATTCAACGCGAAGGCGTGGTGCGCATCGGCTATGCCAACGAGGCGCCCTATGCCTATATGGACTCGGCCAAGAATGAATTGACGGGCGAGGCACCGGCGATCCTCCGGCATGTCATGGCGGAGCTGGGTGTCTCCCAGGTGGAAGGTGTCCTGACGGAGTTTGGCGCCCTCATACCCGGACTGCAGGCGGACCGCTTTGACATCATCGCGGCCGGCATGTACATCACGCCGGAGCGCTGCGGTCAGATTGCATTCTCCAATCCCACCTACTCCATTGGCGAATCCTTCGTGGTGCCCAAAGGGAACCCCCTGGCGCTCCACAGTTTCGAATCCATCGCGACCCACGAATCGGCGACCATCGGCGTCATGGCCGGAGCAGTTGAACATGGCTATGCAAAGAAACTTGGCATTCCCGACGGGCGCATCATTGTCTTTCCCGACAATGTCAGTGGACTCGACGGGGTGCGAACGGGCCGGGTAGACGCCTTCGCCGCCACCAGTCTGACGGTGCAGGACCTCCTGAAAAAAACCGGCGCGGATGATGTCGAGCGCGCCGAGCCCTTCACCGACCCGGTGATCGATGGCACATCGGTTCGCGGCTACGGTGGCTTTGGCTTCCGAACCGACGATACGGAACTGGTCGCTGCTGTCAACGGGGTACTGGATACTTACATCGGTTCCGAGGCCCATCTGGCGCTCGTAGGTCCCTTCGGGTTCACCGAGCTCAACGCTCCCGGCGACATCACGGCAGCCGACTTGTGCACCGAGTAATTCGTCCATGCCCGCACCCTTCGATCTCATCCCGCCCCTCTTGGAGGGCTTTTGGGTAACCGTTCAGTTGACCCTCGGCGGCGCATTACTGGCCTGTATCCTTGCGTGGGTCGGTGGTCTGGGAAAGCGCAGTGCCTTGTGGCCGGTGCGTTGGACCGCCATCGCCTACATCGAAATCTTTCGGGGCACCTCGGCGCTGGTACAGCTCTTCTGGTTCTTCTACGGACTTCCCCTGCTCGGCGTTCATCTGGCCCCCATGGCGGCGGGGATTCTCGTCCTCGGCCTCAACATCGGTGCCTATGGCGCTGAGATTGTGCGGGGGGGCATTCAGTCAATCGATCGTGGCCAGACCGAAGCATGCACGGCCCTCAACCTGAGCGCCTTTCAGCAGTTTCGGCTGGTACTACTCCCCCAGGCCCTGGTTCGGATTTTACCCCCTGCCGGAAACCTTCTCATTGAGCTGTTGAAAACGACCGCCCTGGTTTCCCTGATTACCCTCAGTGATCTGACCTTCAAAGGCATGATCCTGCGGGCGGAAAATCTCCGGACTGCCGAGATTTTTGCCATGCTCCTGCTCATTTATTTCGGGCTGGCCCAATTGCTGGCGCTGCTGGTTCGACGGCTGGAACTACGGTTGAAACGGGGTTGGCACATGGAGGGGCTGTCATGACCTTTGACTGGGCATTCGCATGGTCCATCCTGCCTCAGCTCCTTTGGGCCCTCCGCATTACCCTCCTCGCGACCATTCTCGGCATGGCGCTCGCCGCCACCCTGGGGCTGGTCTGGGTGCTCCTCCGCCGCAGTCCCTGGCGCGTCGTTGCATGGACGGCTCACTATGGGGTGGAATTCATCCGGAGCACCCCCATTCTGGTACAAATTTACTTCCTCTTCTACATGCTGCCCGAGTTCGGCGTACGCCTCTCCCCCATGGTGGCGGGAATACTTGCCCTGGGCATCCACTACAGCGCCTACCTGGCCGAAGTATATCGGGCCGGTATTGAGTCCATCCCCAAGGGACAGTGGGAAGCGGCGCGGGCCCTAAACCTCAGTCCGACCCAGACCTGGCAGCGCATCATCATGCCGCAGGCAATCCCCCCCATCATTCCGGTGATGGGCAATTATCTCGTGGCCATGTTTAAGGATACCCCCATGCTTTCTGCCATCACCGTGCTGGAGTTGCTGCAGACGGCCAAAATCATCGGTTCCGAATCCTTTCGTTATCTGGAACCCCTGACGATCGTCGGTGCCCTCTTCCTCCTCCTCAGTCTTCTGGCCGCCCAGGCGGTACGCTGGGCAGAGCGACGCTTTGATTTAAAGGAACTTAACGTATGAGCACGGCTCCCATCGTATCGGTTCGCGGTCTTTGCAAACGCTTCGGCACCCATGAAGTGCTGAAGCAGTTTGACATGGACATCCAACCCGGAGAAAAGCTCTCCATTATCGGTCCAAGTGGATCCGGGAAGTCTACTTTCCTGCGCATCCTCATGACCCTGGAAAAGCCCAACGCCGGTACGATTGAAATCGAGGGCAAGGGACTCTGGCATATGGAGCGGGGTGGAAAAACCGTGCCCGCCGACAAGAAACACCTGCGGGCCATGCGCACCCAGGTCGGCATGGTCTTTCAGCATTTCAACCTCTTCCCCCATATGACTGCCCTGCAAAACGTCGCCATGGCACCCAAACAGGTGCTTGGACTGACTCGGGACGAAGCCAACGCCCGGGGCCAGGACTTGCTCGAACGGGTTGGGCTCGGTGACAAGCTCGACGCCCATCCCAACCAACTATCCGGTGGTCAGAAACAGCGGGTGGGCATCGCGCGCGCGTTGGCCATGCAACCGAAGGTCATGCTCTTCGATGAGGTCACCTCGGCGCTCGACCCCGAATTGGTGGGCGAAGTGCTCGGTGTCCTCCGGGAGCTTGCCCACGAAACAGACATGACCATGCTCCTGGTGACCCATGAAATGCGTTTTGCCCAGGAGATTTCCGACCGGGTCGCCTTTATGGATCATGGACAGGTATTGGAACTGGACGCCCCCTCGAAAATATTTACGAATCCCAGCCACCCCCGTACGCGGGAGTTCTTAAACGCCGTATTGGAGTCCTAGACACCTTGAATTTATTTGCCCTCATGTTAATCCTGCTCAACCCTTTTTCGCAGGCGCTCTACCTCCGGGAATTGTTTGATCGGCTGGATTTTAAGACCTTTGTGGGGGTCCACCTTCGGGCGTCCATCTATTCCTTTTTCATCTTCGCGATCTTTGCCCTCTTCGGCGAACCGCTGCTGGACCAGGTATTTCAGGTGCGGCTGGGTTCACTGCGGGTCTTTGGCGGACTCATCAACATCTATGTGGCCTATCGCTTTATCACAGCCGGTGAGGGCAGCACCGTGCTGTTCCGTGGAGACATTTCCGACCTCGCGCCCAACATCACCCTCCCCTACATGGTCGGCCCCGGCATGCTTTGGGTAAGCATTCTCATGGGCCAGATCTATGCTGTCCCGGTCGCCTTTGGACTGATCTTTGGCGTCCTCGCCACCAACATGGCCTTCGTACTCTTCGCCTATGGCCTCTTCAGCCAACGGGAAGGGCGTCAGGAAACGCGCCTCGCGAAGTATTTCGGCGTCTTGATGCGGATGATGGCCCTCTTTGTGGGTGCCATTGGCGTCGAAATGATTGTCGGCGGTCTACAGGAGCTGCTGTCCGCATAGCTTCCCTTATGGTGCCCCATAGCCCTTGGCGGCATCATCGATGACGAGGACCCAGTCTTCGCCCGAAACGTTGGTCGGCGGGGCCACTTCATAGACGTCGGTCCTGGCCCAGGAGCCCATGGAGGTACTCTCCCCCGTACGCGGATTGAACCACCATCCCGCCAGCCTCTCCCCGCCCAGCAGGCCCGTAGAAATCGTTGCCGACGCATACCGGGGGAAATACACCATGAGATACGTGGCATCCCGGGCACCCGCTTGACCGTCGCGCGTCGCCTGAATCCGGGCAACACCACCGGGATTCTCCGAAACGAGGATTGCCTGATCGGGAATACGCGTCAATAAGGGGCGGCTCCGCATGAGGCGCTTCAGATAGGGCAGCTGACTGGCGCCCGGCAGGTCCATACTCTGGTGCCAGGGCGTTGTCACATCCCAGCGGGGCTTGCGCCCCTCATCAAACATCTGCCAAATCGGGTGGGTGCCATAGGTGTGACCATGGGCCCCGGCAAAAAGAGCCCAATAGGCATTGCGACGGACCTGTATGGCGCCAACGGGACGATTCTCTGGCATGGCATCGGGGGGATACTCATAGGCCGGCTCCGAATCCATGCAGGGCTTTACGGGCATCAATGCGTAGTCCCGCTCGATGGCGGAGTAATTGGTGCTCTCCGGAGAGTGGCCACTCTGAATCATATTGAAATCGAGCCACGACGCATCGTGTAACTCGGTTGAAGAATCGGTTCGGGGGTGGTAAGAGATCAATTGTCTTTTCCCGACGACTCCACGGATACCCCTGGCCATGGCATCCCAGACCGCCCGACTCTTTGTGGGCTGTCGGTCCCCGCCCAGAATCCATATGATGGGCTTATCCTGATACCGCTTTGCCAGGAAGGCCCCATAGGCCTCGGCATTGCCCGCGTTGAAAAAATCGTTGTAATCCCGGCCTTCATCATTGCCTCCAACCCAGCGGCCCCACGTGGGCAGCATGCCCACATAGAGTCCCAACGATTCCGCCCGATTCACGATCCAGTCCACATGGGCAAAATAGGATTCCCGGGGCCGTGCGGAGTCCTGGGCAATAAAGGGCTTATCCCCGTAGGCATTTCCACGGGTAAGGCCGCTGATTTCCGCGATGACTACCGCCTGGATGACCGTGTAACCCTTCTCGGCCCGATTGCGCAAATAGGTATCCGCCTCTTCCCTATTCAATCGATGAAAGAGTTCCCAGGCCGTATCCCCGAGATAGAAAAAGGGCGTGCCATCCGAATGAACAAGATAGCGCCCGTTTTCGCTGACGGTGAGGGGCGCTGTGGTCGCTTGCCCCTGGGCATCTTCCAATCCACAAAGCCCCGACAGAAGCGAAAAAAGTAGAACAAGAAAAGTAAAACGCCTGAGCATAGCAAACTCCGATTGTAGTTCATTGAAGGCCCGAACTCACCGTTTGGGCGCACGCCGCTAAAAGAACCCTGCAACGCTATCAGCCGTGCTATTACGGTGTCAATACGGGGTGGGCTTACTCACGGCATTCGAGGCCCGTGGGCAATACATCAAAGCGGCGCCAGGGAGGGAGAGGAAGCGCTCCGGGAGGAGTGACACGAAGCGGCTATTCCCCAGGAGTTGTCTTTCCTGAGGGGCCTTCCTGGATTAACCATGAGCCCACAAAAAAATCCGCGCCACGAGAAGCCTCGCAGCGCGGATGTATTCAGGTCGTGATCAAGCCTTACTCGACGGTTTCGATAAACCCGTGGTAGAGCCCCATGTAGTAGGGAAGGAGGAAGACCGTTCCACTACCCAGTTGGGTTCCATTGCCACCATAGTCGAGACGCCAGGGGTCCGTGTTCCAGTGGTTGAAGTGCCGCTCGGAAACGGGCAACACCTTGCCATTATTCCGATAACCGCGACCGATGGGCCGATCCGGCTCCGCGGGTTCGAAGGCCGCCTGACGGTTCAAACGAACGATGTCCAACCGGTGGCTGTTCTTATGCGACCAGTTGAAGCGGTCCAACGGGAAGTCCAGCAGTGTGTCCATACTGTCGGTCAGCCAACCGTCCCACGGCGGAATGGGATGGACGCCCCAGGGGTTCTTGTAGGTTGCGTCCTGTCCAAAGGCGGCGTAAGCGAAGTTGAAGAAGGGATTCATCTCCGGCTCGGTGAGGATGTAATAGGAATAGAAGGAATAGAGCATATCCTGCTTCAATTCCTCATTCTTGGTGTACTTGACGAGGTTGTAGTAGCACATCATGGCCATCTCGTCATCGGACTGGTTGCCCGAACCGACGCCACGCTGAATCTTTGTGACCATGGCGTTGGTGTCGTAGGCATGTTCTGCCATGAGCTTGTTGATGTGATCGGTGTACTTCTGATCACCGGTCATGTACTCCGCTACCGTGAGGTAGGACAGCATGCTCAGGGACTTGAGGCCACGTTCCGACCACCAGACCCAGCTGTGGTTGAGGGATTCGGGGCTGTAGTCCGACCAGCGGGTGGGCGTGCCATCGTGGTCGGTGAGGGTGTAGTTGTGGGCGAGGATATGGTCGGTCAGGTCACGAACGACTTCACGAACCCGCTCCTTCTCTTCGGGCGTTTCGGCCACCAGATCATAGTAGAGCGGATAGAAGAAGTAGTGCCCATCCAACTCGTCGGAGCTGGTATCACTTTTCCAGTAGTATTTCCCGTCGCCGCTCTTGGGCCAACGGGGCTCGTAAACTTTCCATTCGGAGTCATCCGTCTCCCGGTGTTTCTTATCGCGCTCTACACGACCATCATTGGGGTCGGGCAGGTCGGTGGAGCGAATGGTCCGGGCCACATAGCCTTTGGGCGGACGAATGTCACCGGTCTGGGTCACCTTCTGCAGGAAGCGCAGGGCTTCAAAAGCGCGCTTGGCGCGGTCTTTGGCCTTCGGATCCTTGGTGGCTCCATAGGCGAAGGCTTCACCGGCACCATACATGCTGGTCCAAAGCCCGTCATTGTCGCTGTCATGGTAGGTAATGTCACTGCGGTCACCCGGCGCGGCCGTGGAGACTTCCGAGAGGTACCCAAAAGGTGTGCGGCGAATATACTTCTCGGCTTCATTTTCATAAAACTCGGCTTTTTCCGCCAGGGTCATGGGAATGCGCTTGATGGCCCCCACACCTTTGCTGGTGGCAAACCAGGCAGTACCTTCGGAATCGATGGCGATGTCGCGGACGTCGTCATCGGGGAGCCAGCGGCGTCCCTGACGGTAGGACCACGTTTCGCCGTCGTACCGAATGGCGCCCAGGTGGGTACCAAACCAGATGTCCCCATTGGGCGCGCCACCGACACTGGTAAAGTCATTGTACGGAAGTCCGTCCTGACCGGTGTAGAAAGTCCAGGTATCGCCCGCAAGAGAGGCCACACCCGCCAAGGTTGCGAACCAGAGACGGCCTTCACCATCAAAGGCCACGCCCCGGACATCACTCGTACCCCAGGTACGTCCCATGCCGTCATGGACTTCCACCGCCGTGAAGGTCGTACCATCTCCCTGATAGAGACCGGTTTCGGTAGCGGCGTAGATGATACCTTCCGGAGACTCCGCGAGCTGATGCGCCGTGCCGGCAATCAATTCCCCGGATTCGCCGTCTTCACCGCGACGGAACAGTCCGCGATCCGATGCGATAATCCGGTACTCATCCCGCCACAAGGCGTCGTTAAAACGGGGGTCCTGGGTGGAATAGGGGTCAACTTTCCAGGTACCCCCTTCAAAGCGGGCGACGCCTTTGTCGGTTACCGCCACAACCTTACCTTCCACAATAGCCAGATGGACAACATTATTGGAAGGAAGCCCTTCCGCAGTGGTGTAGGTCGCGGATACTTCCTGTCCAAAGGTGCCCACAACAGCGGGTGGCGTGTCCGCAAGCACCGGGGAACTTCCCGCAGCGCCCACCAACGTGGCCAGCCCAATTACAAGGTTCCGGAACATAATGGGTATTACTCCTTTTTGGGTTGTTGCTTTATATGAGTGCACACGACATCCCGACCTGCTCGTACGCAACGTGGATGAAAGAGCATAGTCCCTGAAGTGATAATTTGCCACGGATTTCCGGGACACAGATACGAAGATCTGACAGGGTCGCACAGTGGGCGCGGATTGCTGCGTTGGAGTGCCTTGCCGGGAGAAAGGATCACATACGCAACTGATTAAGAATCGAATACGGTTATACCATATTGGCTAGCGGCCATGGAAGCCACCTCAATTCGCCCTCTTTCAGGAAACGGGGACCGAAAGCGGCACCGCCGAGCCCCGCACCCCCACCACCCGGCCCGTGGTGTCGCGCTGGACTTCGGCCCACACCTGAAGGCGAACATCCGCCCCGTGGACCGTCCGCAACCGGGTTTCATAGCCCACACAGGCCTCCCCGGAAAGGATCCGCTGGAGTTGGGCGAGGTCCCGCTCGCCCTGTTGCTTCTCGGAGAGAAAGGTCACCGGTTGTCCGAGTAACGCTTCCGGAGCGTACCCGAAGAGCCCCGCGACGTCCCCTTCCAGTGCTTTGATACAGCCGGCGAGGTCCGTTTCCCAGCGCACGCCCACAGCCCTGTCTACGGCAAGCTCCTCTCCCCCGTCGGCGGCGAGCGCTTCGGGCCCCGCCATGCCACTGCCCGTCACGGCGGGATGGCGATCCTTAATGTGCAGGGAACTACCGAGCACCATGGTGCATTGAATGGCGCAACTCGACACGAAGGTCTCTTCGTCCCGTTTCCATACCCCCATGGCCCGACCATGTTCTACCGCAAAAAAGCCGAGCAGGTGGGCGCGGAACTTCAGAGGAACCAGCATCATCGCCCCATGGACATTCCGCCACAGCGGGTGTTCCCGCAAGGGGCTGAATCGCGGATCACTTGAGACATCGCGGGTCGAAACGACCAATTCGTCCTGTAACAGGGCCCGCAGGAAAATGTGGTTGGGAAGGGGGGGCACATCGGCCTCCTCGTCCGTCGAGAGCCGTAATCGAAACCACTCCTTGTCGGATTGAAGACGCCAGAATCCCACCACGCGTGCCGACAAGACTTCCTGGATTCGCTGAAGGCTCGCCCGGGTGATAGCCCCTTCGGCCTGAAGCTGCTTGTCCAATTCCACGAGGGCGGCCCGCTGACGTTTTTGTCGTTCCTCCCCTTGCTGGAAATGGGCATCGGCCGTCCGCAATTCCTCATAGGCGCCGGCCAGTTGGCTTTGAAGGCGCCGCACCTCTTTCCGGGAACCATGGAGCACCTGCAACTGGGCGGCGGGCACCGCGGCAACGGCGTTGGTCTCACCGGAAACATTGATGACAGGACCGGGACGCTCGTCGATGTCCCCTGACGTATCCTCCCGGCTGCCATGTAGATTGATATGACGTTTCAAGGGCTCGGCGTCGAGGACTCCCTCGGTATCAGACAGCGCTTCTTCCTGACCCCACACCACGAGGGGTGCATCGTGATAATCCAAGTGCTCTACCGCGCTCTCGTAGAGATCTTCCAACGCAGAGGTCAGCTGGTTGACCTCGGTAAAGCGGGAGTTCGGCCAGGGAAGGTAATGTTCATCCATGGACTGAATACCGTTTGCACGACGGGCAATCAGCGCCAAAGGGGCACTGATTTTCCAACCCATCGTCGCGGCCACGCCCACCGTACCCACCAGGCCCACGAGGAGACCCACCAGTCCATACTGCACCAGGGGTAGCGCGGGTTCGGGCAGGGCCCCCTCCCCAACGGACGCCACGATCCACCAAGCGTATTCGGGGCCGATGGCATAGGGACGGGCACCGAACCAGCGGGCATCGCCCGGAGCGGTGGGTGCCGGAAACAAGGTGCGTAACGCCAGACTGGCGTGTTGTGGGACCGCCTGGGTGGTCAGCAAGTCCAGGGTATGGCTTTCTTCCAGACAGGCCAGACGCTTCCCACCGGGGTCGGATTGGAGCACCGTAGCGGAGCCAGGAGATGATGTTTCCCCCGAAACCGCTCGGGGAATGCGCAGTTCCATCGCAATAATGCCTGGCGCTCCCAACGCGGTTCCGAGGTCCAAGGCCAGGAACAGGGTCTCCGAGGCCGCGTCGATGCGTTCCGCCTGGACGTACAGGAAGTCCGGGTCCCTGTTTTTACGTTCGCGGAAGACTTGCAACGCAGTCGCATACCCGCTTTCCATATCAGAAGACTTGCCCGCACCGTGGCGCAAGGAACGTCCGAAAGCATCCCACGTAGTTTCCGCAGGCGGTGATTCAAAATCGGAGTCTGCCGACCAGCGTCCTGACCAGCCTTCCTGGCGGCGGCTGGCTTGCCAAAGAAGGCCCCCATCAGTGACCACCCCCAGCGACATCACCCCATTGCGCTTTTCCAGCGGAGGCAGGAGTAAGGTGGACCAGTGGTCCACCCGTTCTCGGGCGAGGGTCCCCTGAACAATCCAGCGCTGTACCAAATGCAAATGGTCCCGTGCGGGCTCGATCTGATCGGAAAGTCGCTCTTGGGCGGCTTCGAGCGCATCCGAGAGAACTTCCAAGGCGAGTGTTTCCCGGGCTGCCCGGCTGTCACGATAGGCCATGCCCCCCACTACGACGGCAACCAGGCTGAAGACCGCCACCATGGCGAGCACGAGGCAGAGCGAATAGGGCAGGGTAATTCGGGTATTACGCATCATACCGGGCCCTTCTGCTGAACTGCTGCGATCGTCGCGTGCCCCTGTGGCACACCCCTGTCATCATCGCGCCTGCACGCCATTTTTGTCAAGAATAAACGGGTAAAACCCGATAGCCAACCCCGCAGATACCCTGTCTATCGGCTATGAAGCGTGAAACTTTATGGATTTTCCGGCTGCCCACGACCCTTTGCTCGAAATACTCCCCGACCAGATAGCAACAGGGAGGGTTCCCATGGGAACCCTCCCTGAACATCGCGATAGAAATTTGAGACTTAGAGCGCTTCGAGGGGGATCTGCCAGCAGCGCACCCGCTCACGCAAATAGGTGTAGGTGATGGCGATTCCGGTCTTCGTGCGAATAATCGCCGGGTAGGAGAACTCGCTGCCCAAATCCGCATCCGCTTCCAGATGGGCAATGGTACGCCAGGTCTTACCGTTGTCTTCGGACACGGCCAGATCGAGGGGGGTACGGGCCTTCCAGTTGCCGGGCACGGGATTGTAAACCAGCAGAAGGCGACCATCTTCGAGGAGCAGGGCATCAATGCCACTGTTATTGTTCGGCAGGCCGGTGTCGTAGATGGGGGTCCAGGTCTTGCCACCGTCCGACGAATCGCTGCGCCAAATCTGTCCGCCCGTCGAGCGGAGCATGGCGTGCACTTCGTTGGGCTTGGATTCCCAGAAGGTCGGCTGAATCACCCCCTTGCCTTTGAGCTTCGTCTTGTCAATTTCAAAATCGTCGGAACGGGTCCAGGTCTTACCCCGATCCGTGGAACGATCAGCGAAGGCATTCCAGCCGTCCAGCTCGGTGGAGGCAGGTGCAAGCCAGGTGCCGTCTTTCAGGATAATGGCCTTGTTCTTCACCGGACCGCGGCCGCCCTTATCCCCTTCGACCAACTCCTCCGGCTTGCTCCAGTTTTTTCCGTCCTTGCTGTGCATCCAGTAGGTCTGCCAATAGGGAATCTCTTTGCCAATCTTGAAAAACAGGTGAATCTCACCCGTTTCATCGGTCATGAGGACAGGATTCCAGTGGGGCGTGTTGTCCACCTTCGCCGCACGGGTCGGTGCGGACCACTTGCCTTCTTCCTGAACGGAGTACCAGATTCCGACATCGTCGTCTTTTTCGGCCGTACCACCAAACCAGGCGGCGATGAGACGACCATCGCTCATCTCCGTCACCGTCGAGGCATGGCACTGGGCGAAGGGACGTTTCGCGCCAAACACAAAACTCACGGAACCACCGTGCTCGCGGACATTGTCCGCAAACTCGAGGGGCCAGAGGGCTTCGGCCTTCGCTTCAGCGGTCGTCATCGTGGCGGCCGCCATCATCACGAGGGCCAATGGCGTTGCGAAACGCCGGAACAAAATAGATTTCATAGGTGCTCTTCCTCTTGTCTGGTTTGCATTTCATGATTTTCTTGCCTTACGCTCACAGAGCGCGTCACGCCCATTGCGCCGAAAATCATCTTACGTGGCGGCCAAAATCATTGCAAGCAATATCCCCCGGCCGCTGACTGAACAGGAAATCGATGACCGAAACCCTGAAACACCCCCGAATCCGCGTCGCCGCCGTGATCGTCGAAAACGATGAATTACTCCTCGTCCGCCACGAGAAAAACGGCGTCGCCTATTGGATGCTGCCCGGCGGCGGGGTTGACTATGGCGAATCCCTTTCCGACGCGCTGGCCCGGGAGCTCCGGGAAGAGTTGTGTATTACCGCCACCGTGGGGCCCCTGCTCTTTGCCAACGATTCTATTGCTCCGAAGGGAGGGCGCCATATCGTCAATCTCTATTTCGAGGCAACCATTGTCCGCGGACGCCCCGCCCTGGGCATTGACGAGCGCATCGTCGATGTTGCGTTCCATCCGATCCCGGAGCTTACGCAGATCCCTTTACGCCCCGACTTTGCCCCGACGCTGGTGAGCCTGCTGCAGGGAGAGCGCTCGGAGCAGGAAACCTACCTGGGCAATATCTGGCGAGACTGACCCGGAAACAGGGGCTTGAATTTCCTCGCACGCGCATCGAACACATGTGATATACTGGATCATACCGTGAAATAGGAGATAGCTTCGGAAGGAACCGGAAATATCTAACGGTATTGAATTGTTTGATTTACGGGCATTCAAACCACAATAAATTCTTTGCAAGGAGTGCAGAAAATGCGGGTAGCAGTGGTAAACCCAATGTTTGGGAAAGACTTCACCAAGTCGGCTCGGTGGTTTGCCCGGTCGCGTGGACGTGTTCAACGCCATCCCGACTATCTGGCGACCGCCGCTGGCGTCATTGAACAGCACGGCCACGAATTGCTATTCATGGACACCCAGGCCATGAATATGCCCACGCCCGAGTTTATCGAGAAGCACCTCAAGGCGTTCAAGCCGGATATGACGGTGTATCAGGCCACAACCCCTTCCATCTACGCAGATATTGAATCCGCCCGGCTCTGCAAAGAAGCGGTCGGCGGCCTCCATGTCATGGTGGGTCCCCACGTTTCTGCCGAACCCGAATCCACCCTGCGCGCCGCCAATGGTGCCGTGGATGCGGTGGCCCGGCATGAATTCGACTACATCCTCCGCGACCTCGCAGCGGGCACGTCGGTGCAGGATTGTAAAGGCGTCTCCTACATGGAGGGCGATGTGTACAAAGAGAATCCCGATATGCCCTATATCGAGGATTTGGACGAGTTGCCCTTTCCTGCCTGGCATCACCTCGACATGAACAATTACAAAGACGGTGCCAAGCTCTTCCCCTTCGTGACCGCGATTACCGGCCGGGGTTGCCGCTATCGCTGTTCCTATTGCCAGATCCCCCAGGTCATGAATGGCCACCGCTATCGCACCCACAGTGTGGAG
This sequence comes from Candidatus Hydrogenedentota bacterium, assembly GCA_034669905.1. GTDB lineage: Bacteria > Hydrogenedentota > Hydrogenedentia > Hydrogenedentales > JAEUWI01 > JAEUWI01. The sequence goes on along the minus strand of JAXMOL010000021.1, from coordinate 10,055 downwards.
CGAGTGGTGGATGAAATGGAATACAACAAGAAGATTATCCCGGGGCTTCGGGAAGTCATGTTTGAAGACGACACACTCACGATGCGGATTGCCCGGGAACGACTTCAGGCCTTGTGTGAAGAAATTATCCGGCGTGACCTCAAGCTTTCCTGGAGCGCCAATGCCCGGGTCGATCTGAACGACCTGGAGACCCTCCGTCTCATGAAACGTTCCGGCTGCCGGATGCTTTGTGTCGGCTTTGAATTTGGTGACCAGAAGATTCTCAACAACACCAAAAAGGGCACCACGGTTGACCAGATGTATACCTTTGCGGAAAACGCCGCCAAGGCGAAATTACGCATTCATGGTTGCTTCATGGTGGGCGGTCCCGAAGAGTCCCGTGAAACCGCCATGAAGACCATCAAGATGTCGAAAGAGCTCAAAATCGATACGGCCCAGTTTACCGGTGTGGTCGCCTATCCCGGGACTTCCTATTACGATTGGGCCAAGGAGTCTGGCTCCCTCATTCCAAAAGACTGGCGGGATTGGGTGACCGACGATTACGAGCAGGCCCCCACCATCAATCTGGAGGGCCTGAGCAATGACGACATCAATGAGTTGGTCGATATCGGCCTGCGGGAGTTTTACTTGCGTCCCACCCAGATGTTGCGGATGTTGCGCAATATCAGTTCCTGGTCCGATGTGAAGGCCAAGTATCATGGCCTGCAGAGCTTCTTCGGGTATTTCCTGGGGAACGGTCGAAAGAATTTCGTGGGATTTACCGGCAACAACTAGGGAGGCCCTTGGGCTGTCTCGTTGCTAATCAGTTAACATAATCTGTGAAAAACCATTGCTTTTGCCCCCCACTTGGGGTAGTATAGGTTCCAATAAGCGAATAAATTCGTGTGGAGGGGGGACTCCCCCATGGACATGGAAGGAATATCATGCGCGTACTCACCGGGGTTTTGATACTCGCTTTTGTTGCGATTGCCTTGCCGGGCTATAGTGTGGAGCCCGCCTATCGCGGTCCCCTTGGCAATGCTGAAGAACCCGCGCTCCGGCCCTACAAGTGGCTTTATCGTGGCGTTAAATCGTTTTTCTACAACACGGGCGACCAGTTTGTAGACGGCAATATGCATGTGCCCTTCGTCGGTTCCGTTCAGGGACTGCGTGGCGTACGTCGCGGCTCGGTGGAATTGGGCGAAAGCCTCTACCGTGGTGGCGTCTATGCGCCGGCCCCGGCAGCCGATGACTACAAGCGCCTGGGACATCTGAACACGGCCATTGAAGAGGATATGTTCCTGCGCAATGGCAGTGACTTCGTATTCAGCTGGTATTTCTTCCCTGCTCAGAAAGCCGTGGATTATTATCCCCTGGAGGGCAACACCAAAGTCGAGATGCGCAAAGAGAGCGCACGGGCCATTCGCGCCGAACGCGCTGCCGCCTGGGAAGCCCGCAAGTCCATTGATCCCAACGAGAGCGACGTCAAGCGTGCGCAACGCGGCTATGTCGGCGACCGTGCCGATCTCGGTAACACGACCAAGTCCGATAGCTATCGCGGCAACCTGATGAAGCTCGCCCGATAGTTTCTTATCGTTATTTCTGCCGCCTTTCGCGACCCGTTGCGAAAGGCGGTTTTCTTTTATGGCCCGCCGGTTTACATCCAGTGGAATCCGGGGCTGGAGTTAGAATCCTTCCCATGAAACTCGTTGCCTTCATTACACACCGCCTGCAGCGCCCTGCGGCGCGATGGGCGGTTATTGCGGTAGCACTGTGCCTCACCCTGCCCTCCCTCTTTGTGGGCTTTGCGACCGATGACCACAATTGGCGTGCCGTCTTTCAGGGCTATCCCGGGATGGAAGAAGTCGAGCAGGCCCCCTGGGACGCCTTCCGTTTTCACTTCTCCGAAGAGGGCAGCATCCGACAGGACCGAATGGACCGGGGCCTCCTCCCATGGTGGGCCGGCGAACAGACCCACACGGCCTTCATGCGCCCCCTGTCCTCCTTGTCGCACTGGCTGGACTACAGGCTCTTTGGCGACACTGCCTGGCCCATGCACGTGCACAACATGGCGCTCTTCGGCCTGCTGCTTCTGTTGGTCTCCGCGCTCTATCGCCAACTGATTGACGTCCGGCACGTGGCCCTGCTCGCCCTCTTGCTCTATGCCATTGACGACGCACGCGGTATTCCCGTGGGATGGCTCTCGGCTCGAAACTCGCTCCTCACGGCCCTCTTTGGTGTCGCCGTACTTCTGAGCCATGACCAGTTTCGGCGACATGGACGCCGGTGGGGCCTGCCCGTCGCGCTTCTTGCCCTTTGTATCGGACTCCTCTGCGGCGAAGCTACCGTGTCTATCGGCGGCTATCTCTTCGCCTACGCCCTCTTCGTCGACCCCAAGGGCTTCCGGCGCGGCTTCGTCACGTTGCTGCCCTACGGGGCCGTAGTGGTCTTCTGGCGGGTCCTCTATCAACACCTGGGCTACGGGGCCTTCGGCTCGGGGGCCTATGTAAATCCCACGGACGAGCCCCTGCTCTTCGCCTACCGTATTGCCGAGCGCCTTCCCGTGCTCTTCTTCGGAGCCTTTGGTCTCCCCGACTCGACGTTCTACAATTTTCTACCGTCCCCCTGGTCGGGTGTCTATTTTGGCGTGGCGCTGGTCTTTCTGGCCATCGTCTTGCTCGCTCTCTGGCCCCTCCTGCGCCAGGATGCCCGGGCCCGCTTCTGGCTCCTCGGCATGACCCTCGCCGCCCTCCCGGCGTGCCTCACGTCTCCGCAGGACCGCATGCTCATGTTTCCCGCCCTGGGCGGCATGGCGCTGATCGCCTCCTATTTTGAATACCTACGCAGCCACGTAGAAGTAGCTTGGGGAAGACGCGCACTGGCAGGCTTCTGGGCCGTGGCTCACCTGGTCATTGCCCCCGCCCTGCTCCTGGTGGGCAGCTACGTCATCGCCTTCGTAGAAGCCGGGGCACAGGATGCGAATGCAAGTCTCCCCCAGGACCCCGCTATCGCCGATGAGACCATCGTCCTGGTCCACACCATGAGCGACCTCATGGGCCCCGGCATCCCCATTTTTCGCGCTTCGCTGAATCAGCCGGTTCCGAAGAACACGTGGATGCTGTCCGCCGGCAATCAGTCCGTCACCGTCACGCGGGAAGATGAGCACACGCTCGTACTCGCGCCGGAAGGAGGCTTCCTGCTGCCGACCTGGGCCGAATTGTTCCGCAGTGCGGCCCTGGAACCGGCCATCCCGGGCGACCGGGTCACCCTGGAGGGCTTGGAAGTGACGGTACGGGAAGTGCTCCCCGATGGACGGCCCTCCGTCGTCGCCTTTCGATTTGAAATGCCCCTGGAAACGGCCACCTACCACTGGTACTACTGGGGTGGTACCGATTACCAGCCCTTTGCCTTGCCATCTGTCGGCGCATCGAGCCACATCCCGCCCACGACGCCAACGGCCCACAGGGACTCGTAAAACCCCATGCCCACCGCGCTGCCGCACACGGTGACCCTTTTCCTTTACGGCACCCTACGCCCGGGAGAAAGCCACCACCATCTCCTCGCTCCCTGGGTGGCCAACACGGCACCGGCACGAATCTGGGGACGGCTCTACCATGTGCCCGCGGGATATCCTTCTGTGGAAATCCCGGAAGAATACATGGTCGCGGTCGGCACGGCCTGCCCGGAAGATGATGTTCGCGCAGCAGACCGCCTCCCCGTGCCGGAGGGTGCGCTGCCTGAAGGTGACTGGGACTGGGTGCAGGGGGACGTGGTGATTCTTTCCGAGCCTTCCGTGAGCCTACCGCCCCTGGACGACTATGAGGGATTCCGGCCCGGCAGGCCCAGTCTTTATCGAAGGGTCCTCGCGCCGGTTGTGGTGGCCGAAGAAACGACGCTGGCCTGGGTCTACGTCCGCAAGAGCCAGCAGGGTGACCGACGTATCCGCGATGGTGTCTGGACGCCTTCGCGATAGTTGTTGGGCTTCAAATGAATGCTCAAAGCTTGCGTGTGGTATACAACTGAATCCTTAGGGATAATCCCCTGCTCACCCTGCCAGTCAGTAACCACCCGCAGATCCGTTGGCTTGAGGGAGTCCCCAAGAAGGGCCCCATCATCAAACCCATGTACGAAGCCCAAAGCAGTTAGTCCCGTAGGGACGAGATATCGTAGCCCAGCGGTGACGCGAGGTACGAGCGGAACCCTGGGTCGACCGTGCCACTAAGACCTAAACTCCGAAGGAGTGGCACAAGAAAAGCTGTGCCGCTTTCCAACACTTTTATGCCACCCCTTCGGGGTTCAAAAGCCCTTGTATTCGAGCGATCCCAGGGTTCGCTCCGCTCACACCTGGGCTACGATATGTCGTCCCTGCGGGACTGAAGAAAAACGTGGCCCACACCCCGCCGTGTATAAATGCCAACAACTAACGCGGGAACGGAAAAGGCTTATAAATTCTCACCGGCAGAGTCGGTGGTTTAACTTAGGATAATCAGGCGAAGATTCACCTCGGACGTTTTCCAGGTCATTCGGTTGCCAGCCTAGAGATTGCGAGCTTGGGAGCGATAGTGGCCAAGCCGCCGGGACGTTGGCTACTTGCAGACGCTTGCGTGTGCTGTCGTAACGAACGAGTTCGACTTGATCGAGGTCTACCTTCGCCTATTTAGAGCCTGCCCCTAAACGAACGGCACGTCATTTCCGTGCCACACGCAGATACAACGCGCCCCCCGAAAGCATTTCTTTCAGAGGGCGCGGCAGATTCCTTCAGGATACCGTGCCAAAGAGCACGGTAAAAATGGCCTGTATCGTAAACACGAAAAACTGAATGATGCTCGAACCAATACTCACGAGTGTGGCAAATAGTCCCACGGGACACCAACCTTTCTTATTCCTGACTAAACCCTGCGATTGAGGCGTCCCACACGCTGGGACTCCCCATCGCAATAGACGAAAAGCACCGGCAATTATTCACCTTTACTTGACCACCAGGTTCACAATTTTGCCGGGCACATAGATTTCCTTCACGACGGTCTTGCCCTCGAGCGACCCCTGGGCCTTGGGCGCGGCTTTGGCGGCCGCGAGGATCGTGTCCTTGTCGGCGTCGGCGGCCACCTCGATGGTATCGCGGGGCTTGCCGTTTACCTGGACGGGCAACGTGATGGTGTTTTCCACGAGGAGGGATTCATCCCACTCCGGCCAGGCCGCGTAGGCGAGGGTATCGCCATGGCCCAGTCGCTGCCAGAGCTCTTCGCCCATGTGGGGCGCGTAGGGCGCGAGGAGGAGGAGAAACTGCTCCATGACGGCCCGGTCGATGGTCTTCACCTTCATCGCCGCATTGACAAACTCCATCATGCGGGCAATGGCCGTGTTAAAGAGCATGCCCTCGATGTCATGGCTCACCGCCTTGATGGTCTTGTGCAACTCCTTGACCATGGACGCATCGCCACCCGTCTCCACGATACGCTCGTGCAGGTCGCCGGAGTTGTGGTCGATAAAGAGGGACCAGACCCGCTTGAGGAAGCGGTGCACCCCTTGCACCCCTTCGTCCGTCCAGGGCTTGTCCCGATCGAGGGGCCCCATGAACATCTCGTAGAGGCGCATGGCGTCGGCACCGTATTCCTTCACCACATCATCGGGATTTACGACGTTGTAGCGGGACTTACTCATCTTTTCGATTTGGGTATGAACCGAGTCGCCGCTTTCCTTGACGACGTAGCCGTCGTCTTTTTTCTCCACCTGGTGGGGGTAGTGGTATTTGCCCTGCTCGTCTTTATACGAATAGGCCAGAATCATCCCCTGGTTGAAGAGCTTCTGGAAGGGCTCTTTGGTGGACACGTAGCCCGCGTCGTAGAGCACCTTGTGCCAGAAACGGGAATACAAGAGGTGCAGCACGGCGTGCTCCGCACCGCCCACGTAGAGGTCGACAGGCATCCAGTATTCTTCCGCTTCCTTCGACCAGGCCATGTCGTTGTTGGTCGGGTCGCAATAGCGCAGGAAATACCAGCAGGAACCGGCCCACTGGGGCATAGTGTTGGTCTCCCGCAAGGCAGGGGCACCCGATTCCGCGTCGGTCGTGTTTAACCACTCGGTGGCCCGGGCCAGGGGCGGCTCGCCATCGGCGGTGGGCTTGTACTCGTCCAACTCTGGAAGGGTGAGGGGCAAATCGGTCATGGGGATGGTCTTGATGGTGCCATCTTCCAGGTGGATGAGCGGGAAGGGCTCGCCCCAGTAACGCTGCCGGGAGAAAAGCCAGTCGCGCAGTTTGTAGTTGATGGTGCCCTTGCCGATGCCCTGCTCGTCGAGCCACTCAATCATGGTCTGCTTGGCCTTGGCCACATCCATCCCATCGATAAAGGAGGAATTAACCAGGGTACCATCGCCCGTGAAGGCTTCTTTGCTGATATCGCCGCCGGAGATCACTTCTGTGATGGGCAGGTCAAAGGCCTTGGCGAATTCATAGTCTCGCGTGTCGTGGGCCGGCACGGCCATGATGGCGCCATAGCCGTATTCGGAAAGCACGTAATCGGATATCCAGATGGGCACATCTTTTCCGTTGACCGGATTGATGGCAAGGGCCCCGGTAAAGACCCCCGTCTTGGCCTTATCATCCCGCATGCGGTCCTGGGCGCTCTTCTTTGACGTCGCCTCTACATAGGCCTCCACCTCGGCCCGCTGGGCGTCGGTGGTAATGGTTTTCACGAGGGGATGGTCGGGCGCAAAAACACAATAGGTCGCACCAAAGAGCGTATCGGGGCGGGTGGTGAAGACGGTGAAGACTTCACCGGAACCCACCACCATGAAATCCACATCGGCCCCCGTGCTCTTGCCAATCCACTCGCGCTGCATGGCCTTGATGCCTTCGGGCCAGTCCAGGTCTTCCAAGTCGTCCAAGAGGCGCTCGGCGTATTCGGTGATTTTGAGCATCCACTGGCGCATCATGCGCTTTTCGACGGGATCGCCCGTGTCCACATACTTACCGTCTTTGACCTCTTCATTGGCCAACACGGTGGCGAGGACAGGACACCAGTTCACGGGCGCTTCCACTTCGTAGGCGAGGCCACGGTCGTAGAGCACCTTGAAAATCCACTGGGTCCACTTGTAATAGTTGGGATCGGTGGTGTTGATTTCCCGGTCCCAGTCGTAGGAAAGGCCCAGGGCCTGAATCTGCTTCCGGAAATTGTCGCAGTTCTTGTTGGTGATGATGGCCGGATGCTCGCCCGTGCGGACGGCATGGCGCTCGGCGGGCAGGCCGAAGGCATCCCATCCCATGGGGTGCAAGACGTTGAAGCCCTTCATCCGCTTGTAGCGCGAAATGATATCGGTGGCCGTGTAGCCTTCGGGGTGACCCACGTGGAGGCCGTCACCGCTGGGATAGGGAAACATGTCCAGACAGTAATATTTGGGCTTACTGGTGTCGATCTCGGTCTTGAAGGTCTTGTTTTCAAGCCAGAAATCCTGCCATTTCTTCTCTATTTTCTGATGTTCATAATTGCCGTTGGACATGGCTCAGGTACAACTCCGCCGTTAGGGCTATGGGAAACAATTGAGGCGCAAAGTGTAGCACACCTGGGCCCGTGGGTGCACAAAGGCTCGGACAGCCCACATTGGCCTGCACTGCACCGATCAACGAAAAGCGCCATGCTCAACGCAGGATTATGCGCACCTCCGCCGCAACCAGAAGTCCCACCCCGCGAGAAAAAGCAGCACCGCTCCCACCACCGCCAGATCCCCCTCCATCTTGTAGACATCGGTCGTACACCCTGCGATGCCACCGGGCCCCTCTTTGGAACCATAGTCGGCGACGTCGAAAAGTTCCTCGTTGGATAACATCCCATCAGAATCGAAGTCCATAGCGGCAAACTGGTCAGCACGAAGGGTGGGAGCGAGTGCAACGGCCTCGGCAAAACTCAGGGACTCCAGACGCTCCGATCCTTCTACGAAAAAGGCCGAAAGAAGCTCACGAGCAATGGCCTGCAAGACGGAGGGGCTGCCCGAAAAGAGTACGATGTCTTCGGCAAACAGGGCCGCAGGGATGTGCATCACATAGACTGTGGAAGCTTCAATGGAAGCCTTTGTCGGTATGCCCTCTTGGATTAACACCGTCCCCACCAGTGCGATGCCACCATCAGGGAAACGCACAAGATCTACCAGCGATGACAAGACGGTTGACGCCGTACCAGTGGGACCCTGCGTGAGGTTTCGGTCAACAGGGAGTTCATAGCCCGTTACATGACCTCGCGCGTAGTCCACAATCTCCAGATAGACGGTGGTATCCGAATAACTGACCACCGCAAAGTGTTCCGCATTGAGCGTCAATGACCCCGCAAGAAGCTCCCCGTGAATGGGCACGTCCAGGAGCACATCAAAACGGGTAGGCGGGTCTAGCGTCCGTTCGATGCGAAGCTGATCACGGAACAGATCCTCGCGCGCCCGATACCGCACAAGGATGAAGCCCCCCTGACCATCGGGATGGGCATGGGTCACCGGGTAGGCGTCGAGATCGGCGCGCTGCCCTTCGGCAACCAATTGTCCTTCGGAATCGAGGATGCGCACGTGGAGTGTCGGCGTGGCACCGGCCTCATCGCCCCCCTGAGTCATCAGAAAGACTTCTCCCCCGTCCAACGGAAAAAACTCCAGATGCGACGATGAGACACCCTCATCGTAACGGTAGGAAATCCCGAGCTGGCCCCCACCATCTACCTGGCTCACCGAGAGTGCCCCGGAACCGCCCCCGGCCGCTTCAAGCGAAGACTCGGCCACCACCAGGAATTCTTCGTCCGCGATGGGAAGCACTCCGCTGAAGCGATCCGCCCCATCAATCACCAGATTGGCTTCCGTCGTCATGGAGCCGTCCGACGCGGCGCGCAGGAAGAACGGCGAAGCCTCCACTGCACCCCCGGCAACAATGGCGTCGGTGCGGTCCCCTGCAATTGCAAATATGCCCGACTCCGAGGTCCCGGACGGCGTCCCGTAGCCGTGCCACCACAGCACTTCCCCTGAGCCGTTCACGGCGGTCAAAAAGGCCGACGTACCATTGCGTTCATCTCCCAACAAATCGGAAGACGTTCCGCCTATGACCAACATCCCATCGGAGGCTATCCACGCTGTTTGGGCCGAATCGCCGCTGGTGCCCCGTTCGGTCGGATTGGGCACAACAAACTGCGCCACCTCCCCCACGCCTTGGGCCGGCACCGGCGTACCAACCATTGCGAGGCCGACCGGCACCATGGCAACCCGGAACCAGCACTTCACCCGTGAACTCGTCAAAACATACCCTCCTGCCTGAAAAACTAACCGTTGACTACTCCGCCCTATGCGCTACCCATTATCCGCCCACCGGGAACTTGCCCCGTGGCATGGCCAAGAGAGAAACAATAGACAATCCCAGCAGGAACAGGTCGCCAAAAGACTTGCCTACCCAGCGCTTCGTTGCGGCGCATCCAACCGGTGCATCGCCGCCATCCTCAACCTGAGCCGCGTCCAGTTCACCCGGACTCAGGAATCCATCTCGATTTCCATCTATGGCATCAAACTGCGACACCGTAAGACTTGGCACCATTTGAACGGCTTCGTTGAAGCTCAATTGTCCGTCGCTATTGGCATCCGCCGACGCGAATTGCGCCGTCAGCTGCGACGCAGCCTCCTGCACGGTCATCGGAGCTTCGCCTTCGCCTTCTCCTTCTCCTTCTCCTTCTCCTTCTCCTTCTCCTTCTCCTTCTCCTTCGCCTTCACCTTCGCCTTCACCTTCACCTTCTCCTTCACCTTCTCCTTCACCTTCTCCTTCACCTTCACCTTCTCCTTCACCTTCACCTTCTCCTTCACCTTCTCCTTCACCTTCTCCTTCACCTTCACCTTCACCTTCTCCTTCTCCTTCGCCTTCGCCTTCTCCTTCGCCTTCGCCTTCGCCTTCACCTTCACCTTCGCCTTCGCCTTCTCCTTCTCCTTCTCCTTCTCCTTCTCCTTCTCCTACTCCTTCTCCTTCTCCTTCTCCTTCTCCTTCTCCTTCTCCTTCGCCTTCACCTTCACCTTCACCTTCACCTTCACCTTCACCTTCACCTTCACCTTCGCCCGGATCGATGCTG
>JAXMOL010000020.1:0-133146 GCA_034669905.1 Candidatus Hydrogenedentota bacterium | reverse complement strand
CCGCCCCTCGCATATCGGCTCGATGGCGAAACAGTCCCCCTTGGCGGGTGAGGCACACGAAGACAGTCGGGGCTGTCCCCCTCTCCTACCCACAAACTTCCCCCGCTTCACTCCTCCGTTTGAGGGTGGCACCCCTCGTCACACGGGGACTGCACCGACATAGGGCCGGTCGCACCACGCACATCGGCTCAATGGCGAAACAGTCCACCTTGGCGGGTGAGGCACACGAAGACAGTCGGGGCTGTCCCCCTCTCCTTCACCCACAAACTTCCCCCGCTTCACTCCTCCGTTTGAGGGTGGCACCCCTCGTCACACGGGGACTGCACCGACGTAGTGCCCGCCGCCCCTCGCATATCGGCTCGATGGCGAAACAGTCCCCCTTGGCGGGTGAGGCACACGAAGACAGTCGGGGCTGTCCCCCTCTCCTACCCACAAACTTCCCCCGCTTCACTCCTCCGTTTGAGGATGGCACCCCTCGTCACACGGGGACTGCACCGACGTAGTGCCCGCCGCCCCTCGCATATCGGCTCGATGGCGAAACAGTCCACCTTGGCGGGTGAGGCACACGAAGACAGTCGGGGCTGTCCCCCATTCCCAACCACTCCCATCAGTTCGCGTAAAATTTCACAATACGCGCGGCATTCCCCAGACTCTTTTCATTCTTCTCTTCGCTCGTTGTGAGGGTCAGTGTATGCTTCCCGGGCGCAAGGTCCGCCACCAGGGTATAGGCCCAGGGAATGTGGAGCCGGTCGCTCCACTGGGTGAACTGGTCCAGCGGTCGGTAGGCCTTTCCGTCAATGGCGAAATCGAGGATACCCACATCCGGTCCGGCTGTCGCCAGAAAACCGACGGCGGTACCTTCGAATTCCAGCGTCAATGTAGCCCCCGCCGCAGTGGCTTCCAGGGTCGGAACGCCGACAAACTGTTTCCGCGTTCCTGCCTGGTCACTCCGCTGCCACGCGGGGACGATATTCCACCCACTCTCCAGCTTCGCCGTTTCCAACGCGATGTAACGGCCTCGGCTGTAGTTGAGCGGGTCGAGGGGCACCGGATTGAGGCTATGGGCGCCAATCTCCGCCGTGCTCAGGTTCACGTCCTTCCACGCGGCATCAAAAAGCTTCGCGATACGTGCCGCATAGATCTCGTGGCCAAAAGGACTCGGGTGGAGATCCTTAAACTGCTCCCACGTGAAGTCGCCCTTGCGGATGCGCTCGGTGACTTCCCGCGCCAGATCGATGGCAGGGATGTTCAAGTACTCCGTGACTCGATTGTGATCGGCGATTTCGGGGGCCACTTCGCCGCGCTCAATAAATTCCATGTTGTAGGGCTCGACAAAATACTGCTGGATGATGTCGATGTTCGGGTTGAGCGAATGGGCATGGCGGATAATCCCCTCCACCGCACGAATACGCTCCGCTGTCGGCCGGCTGTTGTGATGGTCGTTCACCGAGTGGTCCATGAACAAGAGGTCCACTGGGCCACGGCCAAAGACATCGGTCGTCAGCCGAAAGGCCCCGAGCGTGCTGTCCGTCGAGGATATCCCCGCGTGTACGAAATCGAATTCCGTATCGGGAAAGCGCCGTTCCAATTCCGCGCAGGTCAGTTCCCGCCAGCCCTGCATCTCCGTGATGGAGCCGCCCAGAAAGGCGACGCGCCCCTTCTTCGTCTGGGTGAAGGTGGCGCCCGCATTGGTGAGGCCCCGCCGCAGGGCGAAGTAATCCCGTGCGAAGGGGTCGGCGTGTTTGAGCATGAAGTCGACAATAATCGTCGGGTCTTTCAGGCTGTGGGGATGGTGCCCGACGCCCTCTTTGGCGATGACCTGAATCTCGCCGCCCAGGGCCCGATAACGTTCCGCCAGGATATCGGTATTCTCTTTCATGGGCACCACGTCGTCCGCGTCACCACAGATATTCAGCAGGGGAATCTTCGCCGCCGCGATGGGCCCCAGTTTGTCGATGGGGTTGCCCTTGTATTCGAGGACCGATACTTCATCCACGCCGTGGGCAACCAGGCACTTTTCCCAATCGGCCTTGCTGCCCTTGCCTTCGCCCAGACCACCGGGCCAGCTCTTGATATCGCAGACCGGCGCGTCGCCATAGATGCAGGACACCTTCTCCGGATAGGCGGAGGCGAAATTGTAGGCGATGAGTCCGCCCCGGCTCATGGCTTCAAGGGCGGGCTTGGGTCCGAAGCCATGCTCTTTTGTGAGGTAGGTGTGAAACTGGTTAAATTGTTCCACCGCTTCGTCGTTGCCAAAGAGGGCACCCACATCGGTGTAGGCCACATGAAAGCCCTCGCCCAACATGGCGATATCGGTCTGGGGTTCATGTCCCCAGAATCGCGCCCGCCACACCCAGGGCTTGCCCGGGGCCGTGTGCTTGGGTATGGCCACCCGACAATGGCGGCCGTTCACTTCGAAGTCGACGGTGCGGAAGCCGTGGTAGTCGCCCTCCTTTCCGCTGAGCTCGGCGTTGGCTTTCGTATGCTTGAGAATAAAGTCGACGATAGGCGTCGGGTCTTCCAAGCTGTGGGGATGGTGGCCCACGCCCTCCTTGGCGATGATGGTGATATCGCCGCCCAACGCGCGGTAACGCTCGGCCAGGACGCCCGTGTTCTCGTCCATGGGCACGCCCTTATCCGCTGTGCCACAGATGTGGAGCAAGGGAATATTTGCCTTGGCGATGGGCTCCAGTTTGTCGATGGGATTGCCCTTAAACTCGAGTACCGTTTTCTCATCGAGGCCATAGGCGTCGAGGCAGGGCTGCCACTCGTTGCTGTTGCCCGTGCCCTCGCCAAAGCCACCGGGCCAACTCTTGATATCGCAGACGGGCGCGTCGGCGTAGATACACGCGATGCGCTCGGGATATTGGGAAGTAAAGTTGTAGGCAATGAGTCCGCCCCGGCTGATGGCCATAATGGCGGGCTTCTTGTTGAAGCCGTACTGGTCGGTCATCGCGGTGTAGAACACGTCCCAGGCCTTCACGGCCACGTCGTTACCGAAGAGCCCTTCCACATCGGTGTAGGCCACGTGGAATCCCTTGCCGAGGAGGGCGATATCGGTCTGAGGTTCGTTGTCCCAATAGCGGGCCCGCCAGAGCCAGGGTTTACCGGGTGCCGTCTCTTTGGGACACACCACACGACAGAGTCGGCCCTCAATCTCGAAGTCCACGGAAGGGTAGCCGTGAAAGTCGCCGGCAGTTCCGGTAAATTGGCAGTCATCAGCCGACGCCTGGAGAGCGCCAACGAAAAACAGGGCAACAGCAAAGAGGGTTATGCGCACGATGGAGTTTCCTTTGTTGAGGGGTTGCTTTGGGAAGATGACAGCATAGCCCACGTGAAGCGCGGGCTACAAGGCGAGAATCGAAAGGACATAAAGGACGGAAAGGACCTAAAGGACAAGCGACGATCAGAGCCTAGGGGAGCCTCCGCCAAAAATCCGGGGGAGTAAGCGCCCAGCCGCCGGGGCACCTCGCTTTCGGCTCACACGCGACACGCTACTTGTCGTTTATGTCCTTTCCGTCGTTTAGGTCCTTCGAGCGTTCAAAACTCGACAGCCCCGCCCCAATCATGCGAGACTTTAGCCTTCAACCCATTCGCAGGAGAAATAACCCATGCAGCTGACTGCCCTCTTCCTCACGCTGGCCGCCGCCCTCGGCGCGCCGGCCGTTGATTTTTCCGCCGCCATCACCGAATCCCTCGGCGGCACGGAACCCCAAAAAATGATGTCGCTCTATCTCGACAAAGACACCACGGCCCACATCGCCGCCCGCAAGGAACGCTATGAGGCCCTCAAGACGCCCGAGGACATCATGGCCTACCAAAAGGCCCAGCGCGATTACTTCGTGGAGCACCTCGGTGGCTTCCCCGAACGCACGCCCCTCAACGCCCAGGTCCTGGGTGGCGGCGAGGGCGAGGGGTTTCGCTACGAACGCATCATCTATGAAAGCCGTCCCCAGTTTCCCGTGCCCGCACTGCTTTTCCTCCCCACTACGCCTGGCCCCCACCCCGGCGTCATCATGCCCTGTGGCCACGGTCCCGAAGGCAAGGGTGGTGTGGAAAGCTATCAATGGGTGGCCATGCTCCTCGCCCGCAACGGAATCGCCTGTTTGATTTACGATCCCATCGGTCAAGGCGAGCGAGTTCTCTATCTTAATGAAGACAACAGCTCCGAAGTCGGCTCCACGGCGGAACATACCCTCCTTGATGTGGGCGCCATTCTCACCGGCACCTCCATCGCCCAATACCGCATCTGGGACGGCATGCGCGGCATTGACTATTTGCAGTCCCGCCCCGAAATCGACCCCGAGCGCATCGGGGCCACGGGCATCTCAGGCGGCGGCACCCTGACCAGCTACCTCATGGCCCTGGATGACCGGGTCGATGTGGGCGCGCCCGCCTGCTTCATCACCTCCATGGAATGGCTCGTACCCAACATGGGTCCCCAGGACGGCGAGCAAAACACCTATGGTCAGTTGAAGCAGGGCATCGAGCACGCCGACTTCATCCACATGCGGGCACCCAAGCCCACCCTCTTGCTCACCACCACGCGGGACGCCTTCAATATTGGTGGCGCATGGGATTCCTTCCGCGAAGCGAAACGGCTCTATACCCGGCTGGGCTATCCCGAGCGGGTCAGCCTCATTGAAGCCGACGACGTCCACACTTTCAACCTCCGCCTCCGCGAGGGCATGGTCCAGTGGATGGGCCGCTGGCTCCTCGACGTAGACGCACCGGTACGGGAAGCGTCACCGACCACCCTTACCCCGGAGGAATACCGCTGCACGCCCGACGGCCAGGTCTACCGCATGGACGGGGTAAAATCCGTCATTGACTACAATGTGGCTCGGACCGCGACCCTGGCGGAAAAACGCACCGCTTTCTGGTCCGAAAACGATCGGGAGACCGCGCTGGCAAAAGTTCGCGAGGTGGCCGTCATTCGTCCGGTCGATGAACTTCCCCCCGCGACCCAGACCCTCCTCGGCGAGGGCAACGAGAACGGACGGGCCACCTATGAGCTGCTCCTCCACACCGACGCAGGCATTGCCCTGCCAGCCCGGGTCTACATGCCGATTACCGGGAGCCCCGACACGGTGGTCCATGTACTTTTTCCGGGTGACGGAGACGTCGCGGGCCAGGGACTGTTGGCGAGCCATCCGCAGAAGGACAATCCCGCCCACGCCTTTGTGGTGGTGGCCCTCCGGGGCACGGGCCTGACCGAGTCGCAGAAATATGCAACGGGCGGATGGAATCATGTGGGCTCCGACTTTCAGGACATTTTCCGCGCCTACCTGAACGCCCGCTCCTATGTGGGTATGCGTACGGAAGAAATCCTCCAGATACTCGCCCTGCTCCGTTCGAACCCCGATGTGGGCGAATCCATGCCGATCCATCTTTATGCCGCCGGGGAAGCCACCGTGCCCGCCCTCCACGCGACCGCGCTGGCCCCCGAAGCCTTCGCGACAACAACCCTCGTGAAGGGCATCCCCAGTTGGGAAGCCGTCGTGGCGGAAACCCGGGCCGCGGGACAATTGGTCAACGCGGTGCACAACGCCCTGACCTGGTATGACCTGCCCAATCTTGCGGCGACCTTGCCCGAAGGCAAACTCACCCAGGTGGATATGGCCGTTCCCGTGTTTTAAGGGACGGAAAAGACTTCAGGGACGGCAAGGCACGTGAGACGCGTCGTTAACAGGATGCTAAAGAGTTCAGGAAAAGGAAAAGCAATGAAACTTATCTCCTTTCGAATTACCTTATTGTCCGCCTTACTGCTTGCCGCATCCACACCAGCCTCGCCGCCCGCTCCCGAAGACTTGCGCGCGGTGGTCACCGACTGCATCGACCATATTCTCGAACACGGACTGGACACCTACGGCCCCACGAAGACGCCCCTCTTCATGAGCGTCGTGGACATTCGCACAGAGACTTCCCCCCGGGAACCGGAAATCTACGACGCCCTGATTCGCAGTGAAGGTCGGATGCACCGGCGTAATCCCGGCGGCAGCGATCTCTGGGAAGATCAGGCGCTCCTTCGTACCATGTATACCCTCGCCGAGCGCCACGGAAAAACCCATTATGCGGAAGCGGCCGATGCCTACACCAAGGCGTTTTTCGAGCGCTCCGTGAAAGAAAACGGACTCCTCTCCTGGGGCTCCCACATTTACTACGATGCCTACACCGATGCCCCCGGCGGCGACCAGGGCGGTCAGGGTCCCCACGAGACGCTGGTCACAACTCCCAATTGGGCGCGCATGTACGCCGCCACCCCGGAGCGGGTGAAAAAGGAAATTGACCTGGCCTGGGAATGGCATATGGTCGACACCACCACGGGCCTTTTCAATCGCCACGACGACAAGAGCGTGGGCTGTGACTTTGCCTTTATGGGCGGCGAATTGGTCTTGCAGAATGCCTTCCTCTATGGCCAGACCAAAGACCCCATTTATCTGGAACGGGCCAAGATTGTGGCCAATCGCCACTGGAACGCCCGTAACACGGACACCAACCTCCCGCCCGACGCGCCGAGCACGGGCGACCGCTACGACGCCCACCACGCCTTCACCACCATCACCGGCCCCTATGTGGCCCTCCTCCTCCAGAGTTACGAAGTAAGCGGTGACCCGTGGTTTAAGGACTGCGCCCTGGCCTATCTCAAGGCCTATCTGAAATACGGATGGGATGACGGGGCCGGACAATGGCGGGCCATGCTCGCCCTCGACGGCACGCCCGTCATGAGCCAGGAAAAGGGCGACGGCTATGATGTGTGGAAGCCCACGGGATACATCGACATCTGGCGAACGGTCATGTTCTCTTACGAGTTCCCCCTCCTCGCCGCCCAGTCGAGTATCTACGCCTGGGAAGTCACGGGCGATGCGGATGCCCTCCAGAGCGCGCGCAATTGGGGCCGGAATATTCGCGGTGCCTTGCCCGTCAAGGACGGACGGCGTTGGGCCAAAGAACTGGAAGCGGCCATGCCCGGCTCGCAGGCCCTGGGCGGCACCTATGCGGAAAACTACGGCCGGGCCATTTCTTTCTTCGTGCGCCTCCATCGCGCCACCCAAGACGATGCGGACCTGGAGCTGGCCCAGACCCTCGCCGCCGAAGCCATCGACAAACTGGTGGTGAATGGCTGGGTCAAAGGCCACCCCGCCAAGCCCTATTATGAATCCACCGACGGCGTGGGCTTTTTGCTCTATGCCCTGTTGGAGTTGGCCGAACACCCCACGGCATTGCCGCAAAATCTGTAAGACCAATATCAGGATCTTGGACATTCCTGTCCGAGGCAAGGTGAGTGTAAACACCAATGAGAGCCCTTTCGTTGCCAAAATCACATCACGCTCTGATCGATACTCCCCTCCTTGGAGGGGCTGGGGGTGGGTCAAGTCACGAGATCAACCCAAACCCACCCCTGGCCCCTCCCAGGAGGGGAATTACTCGGCGGGTTGAACGAACTGGTCTGACGCAATAAGCTCCCCTGACGTCGAATCGCGCCAATAACCTATGCCAATTCAATCGAGAAGGTGTCCCATGAAAACACGCTATAACTTGTCGCTCCTCATGCTCCCCATCGTCGTGGCCCTTTGCGCCGTCACCCACGCCCAGCAACCCGACGACCTCGAACACCATATCGCCGCCATCGAAAAGGATAAGTTTCACGGCTGGCCCGCCAACAACGGCGTGTGGCAATGGGGCGAGGAAATCCTCGTCGGCTTTACCCAGGGCGATATCGTCGTCCGGGACAGCCACAACATCACGGGTATTGAGTCCGCTCACTTCGCCCGGAGTCTCGATGGGGGTGAAACGTGGAAGACCTTCGACCCGGAAAACTTCCTCGATGATGACAACGTCAAGTGGCACCCCAAGGGTAAGCAGAAACCCACCGAGACCCTCGACTTTGAGCATGAAGGTTTTGCGATGCGTGTCTTCGCCACGGGCTACCACGGCAACGACGACCCGGAGGCCGGCTTTTACTATTCCTACGACCGGGGCGCCACCTGGAAGGGCCCCTGGTATCTTGGCGACCTCCACGAGCAACCGGAATTCCTCGGACGCGACCTTACCCCCCGCACCGACTACTTCATTACGGGAAAGCACGAGGCCTATCTCTTTATCACCGCCAATGGCCGGGGTGAATCCAAGACCAGCCAGGTGGCCTGCGTACGGACCACGGATGGCGGCGTGAACTTCGACTTCGTGGGCTGGGTCACGCCCGACACGGAAGAATTCCGCGCTATCATGCCCCAGACCATCCGGATTGCAAAGGACACGTTCCTGTGCACCTTCCGCAAGATCTATGTGGACAAGAGCGTGCTGGAAAGTACCATCGAAGCCTACATTTCCGAAGACCGCGGCAACACGTGGCGGTATCAGAGCACCATCACCAAAATCCGCGAAAACTCCAATCCCCCCGCCACCGTGCTGCTCGCCGACGGCCGCATCTGTTCCATCTACGGCGACCGGGACACGGCGAAGTTATGCGGCAAATACAGCGACGACAATGGCAAGACCTGGGGCGAGGAATTCATCCTCCGGGAAGACTACAAGAGCCTCGACGGCTGGGCCGACATGGGCTATCCCCGCCTCGTGCAGCGGGGCGACGGCAAGCTGGTCGCGATGTATTACTGGTCCACCGAAGAACACCCCCAACACTTCATCGCCTCAACGATCTGGACGCCCTGATTGCAGCCCTCTCTTCGAACCACGAAACCCTCCTATCAAAAGTAACCGACGGGGCCACCGACAGGATGAGTTCTCCATAGTCAAACAAGGAAACGGCGGGTCCCACGGACAGGCCCGGTCGGGTTTGTCCGTGTGATTCACGTGGAGGCATAGAGCTCCGTGGCGCTTGATTCCCCTTCCGTTCCAAATAGATCTCACGCAAAGGCGCAAAGCCGCAAAGAAAAGCAACTCCTGTTACCCAACGCTCGCCCCGAAACTAACTGCCAAACACACGAACGAGAACACCAAACAGAAACAGATTCCTTCGCGTCTTTGCGCCTTTGCGTGCCAATTTTTGACGCCTACGCTATTGCCACCCCATCGCCATCCCTACGCTGAAGCACGCCCTCCGGTATCCGGTGTTTCGCGAGGCGGGCCAAATAAAGCGGGTCGTTGGTCGGGCTATAGTAACGCGTATCCCCGTTATCCGTGCTGAGTAAGAGATAGGACTGCTGGAGCAGGGTATCCCACCGAAGTTCGGCGCGTTGCACCGCCTCAAATCGGTGTGGTGGCTTCTCTTCCGCTTTGCCTTCTACCCCCATGCCAAACACACGAACGCCCGCCTTCACCCGCGCGCGCATGTACCCGGCACGAAACACGTGAAGAAGGATAAAAGTTATATAGAGCAAGGCCAGCGGACTCGCATAGAGCATCACTCCGACAAGGGCATTGCACATAGCGAGCACATAAAATGGAACGACATACCAATGCCCAACGCCACGAATATCCGGATGAAAGTAGATTGGTGACTCCCCTGCCTGTGGTGGCCCCACTCGTGCATACAATGTGTGCGTGCCTAACACCTGCAGAAGCAGCGCGTGGGGTCTCCGACGGGGCGGTGGAGAATGCTCCACCCAGGTATCGTCTTCCACCAGGCGATAACGGCGCACGGCGGACTGGAGGACGAAGGTTAACAACAATGCGATGGGAAAGAGCATCATGAATGCGAACAACGCGTTTGCACGATCGACTCCCGACCGGAGAGTCGCAATAGTCACGAAATATAGCAGTGGAATACTTAGGACCAGCGACGGCCCCCACTTCCGCCAATCCGATACTTCCTCCGCAACCATCCCCCGGTCCTCCGCCTTCTCCCGCAGCGCGTCGGACTCTGAATAGACCGGCTCGTGTTCTTCCCAGAATGTATCTTCCTTATACGCCATTACGCTCGCTCCCAAAGGACTTGCACGAGCGGCTCTTCATACGGCGGCCGCTCGTCAATAGAAACGTCGGGAAAACAGACACGATATTCGGCGCGAACCTTTTCCCTGTCTTGCCGCAGTCGTAGCAACACGAAAAAAACAAGGCTGGAAAAAGTGCCCGCAAGAAATAGTGTATAGGCATCGAGCAACTCAACCCATCCAAGGGCCACGCCAATGGGCGCACTCACGATCAGGGACACCGTCAGAAGCAGAAAGGTCAAATACAGACCTCGTAGCACCTTGGATATAGGGCATTTTTCTTCCAGCGCGTGCTCCAACGCGTCTAGTGTCTCCGCCCCCCACCAATGCGCAATTACGAATGCACTGATTTCATTGGCGGACTTCGGGGGAAGTGTGGTGGCGTAAAGATCCAACTCACTTCCATCGGCCAAAAGAAACACGCGTCTGCTCGGACCGTAGGCGATGCACGCATCACGCCTTACAAAAATGGCCGGCTTGCCCCGTTGCTTGAGCGCCAAGGTCTTCTCCGTCAGCACGACCCGGGCGATGCCCCGGCTTCCGGTAAGGTATCGATAGCCCGACGCACCGGCAATGGCGACGAATATAAACGCCCATGCGCCTTCGGCCAGGTAGGCAGGCCAATCCGGGTCGGCTGCGTTGGTGGCTTGTGCCCAGATAATCAACAGCACGACACCAAAGGTGAGAAGGGCCACGGCAAGTTGAATGGCCTGGAGACGTCGTTGCCAACGCGCGTGTTTCGGGTCGGTGTTTAGTACGTACACTTGAAATCCCCTTGGATACTGCCACTGTCCCAATATGGTAGGCCCAAGAGGCCCATTGAGTCAATGCATGTATTGCTGAGGGTCACGGCAAGGGTGCCACCCTCAAAGACGTGAGGAACGAACGGGTTTGTGGGTGTAGGGACTGACCGTCGCTAATTTGCCTTCCCACTTTGGAGAACATCTTGCTTGCCCCCACACCCGTAAGCGTGGTCGCCAAGGCTCCCGTGCGTAAGGGTGGCACCCTTGGATATTTATTGGAGTGCCGTCCGCCCGACGGCATCGCGGTCAACGCGATTCCTAGTGCTATTCATGGTGCAACGTCGTTGCACCGATGTCAGCGGGCCGCTGGCGCTCCATAGCCAGGTCAATTTCAGGATCTATTCATGGTGCAACGTCGTTGCGCCCATGCCAGCGGGCCGCTGGCGCTCCATAAGTACGTCACTTGCACATCCCTACTTGCCTCGACAGCACCGTCCCCTTCATGGCACACTGTCTGCTTGATGTTAACCCCCAATCAGGAGTAGTTCCCGTGAATCTTACTGCATGCCTCATCGGCGCGGCCCTGGCCCTTACCGGTGTTTCGGATGACCAATACAAAGAAGCCATTACAAAATCCCTCGGCGGCACGGCCCCGGATGAAATGGTGAATCGCTATCTGGAAGACATTGCCTTCGCGAACATCGCGGCCCGGAGTGAGCGCTATGAGTCTCTGAAGACGCCCGAAGAGATCGCCACCTATCAGGACGAAAAGTATAACTACTTCGTGTCCGCCCTGGGGGGCTTTCCCGAGCGGACGCCCCTGAATGCCCGGGTCGTCGGCGAGGGCATGGGCGAAGGCTTTCGCTATGAAAAAGTCATCTTTGAGAGTCGCCCTAATTTCTTCGTGACGGCGGTGCTTTTCCTGCCGGTTACAGAAGGCCCCTATCCCGCCGTGCTGGTGCCCTGTGGTCACAGTGCAAACGGCAAAGCGGCGGAGGCCTATCAGCGGGCCTGTATTCTCCTTGCGCGACACGGCATGGCGGCCTTCTGCTACGACCCCATCGGCCAGGGCGAGCGACGCCACTACCAGGATGGGCAGGGCAATCCCAACGTGAGCACGACCGTGGAGCACACGGTTTTCGATGTGGGCGCCATCCTCACGGGCACCTCCATTGCGGGCTATCGCATCTGGGACGGCATGCGGGCCATCGACTATCTCCAGAGCCGCGCGGACATCATCGATGAAAAAATCGGCGTCACGGGCAATTCGGGTGGTGGCACCCTGTCGAGCTATATCATGGCCCTCGATAAGCGGGTGGCCGTGGCGGCACCGAGCTGCTACGTCACGTCGTGGAAGCGTATCCTCGAAACCATCGGTCCGCAGGATGGCGAACAGAACATCTTCGGCCAAATCAAGAACGGCCTCGACCACGCGGACTACCTCCACATCCGCGCACCCCGCCCCACCCTCATGCTCACCGCCACGCAGGATTTCTTCGACATCCAGGGCAGTTGGGGCACGTTCCGCGAAGCCAAGCGACTCTATACGCGACTGGGCTATCCCGAGCGCGTCAGCCTCGTGGAGGCGGACGAAACCCACGGCTTCAGCGTTCATCTGCGCGAGGGTATGGCCCAATGGATGCAGCGTTGGCTGTTGGATATCGATGCCCCCGTGGACGAAATCGATTTCGCCATACTCACCGACGCCGACATGCAGTGCACCCCCACGGGCCTCGTTTCCGCCGTGGAGGGCTACCGCAGCACCCTCGACATCAACCGGGAGCGCGCCGAAGGCCTCAAGGCGAAGCGGGCCGCCTTCTGGCAGGAAAATACGCCCGAGGTGGCGCTGCAAAAAGTCCGGGAGCTTGCGGGCATTCGGGCCGCCGATGCCCTGCCCCCCGTAACCGCAGAAGTCCTCGGCGAAACGGAAGTGGGCGAGCACACCGTGCGGCACCTGCTCCTTACTACCGAGCCGGGCATTGTGTTGCCTGCCCGGGCCTACCTGCCCAAGGCTGGCGACATTGCCCAGGCCCATATTTTCACCCCTGACACCAACCTGGACGAACTACAGTCGGTGTTGGACGTAGGGCTCACGCCCAACCACGCCTATCTCTTTGTGTCGTTGCGCGGGATGGGACTCACGGAAAATTATAAGTGGGGCGGCGGTTGGCTCAAGGTGGGCAATGACTGGAGCACCTTCATGCGCGCCTATCTCAATGCCCTTTCCATCGTGGGCTTGCGAACCGATGACCTCGGCCAGGTCACCCGTTGGTTTGGGGAAGAAACCAAGGCCCCCATCACCCTCACGGCCTACGGGGAATCCACCGTGCCCGCCCTCCATGCGGCCGCCCTCCAACCGGAGGCCTACGCTCACGTGACCCTCACGGGCGGTATCCCCACGTGGCAGGCCGTCGTGGAAGCGCCGCGCCCCCAGGATCAGCTTATCAACACCGTACACAACGCCCTGACCTACTATGATCTGGATGACCTGCAACGGCTCATCGCGCCGGACAAACTTACGGTGAGTGAGGTAGTAGTGACGGCGTTTTAGACTGCGATAATCTGCCGAAGCATGGGGCGTTGGCGGGCTGCTGGCAGCGCGTTCAACGCGAAGGGGCATCTAGTAGTGGTGCAACATAGTTGCACCGATGTCGGCGGGCCGCCAGCGCTCTATACAGATTGGCGGGCCGCCGGCGCTCCATACAAATTGATTCAGGAAATGCTGGCAGACTCCCGTCGCCCCTCATCTGTGTTATCCGTCCTATCCGTGGCCATAAATTAGCTGACCACGGATAGCTTATGGAGGCCGTTGGCCGCAACCGAATTGAGATGGGCCGTCATTCCCGCGAAGGCGGGAATCCAGTGGGTATGCACGTTCACGTTGCCGCGTTTCTGGATCCCCGCCTTCGCGGGGATGACGGCTCTGGAAAATATATGGGGACAATAGGTTACGAAGCTCGTCTCCCATAAATCTTTGCGAAAAAACAAGAAAATTCCGGATAGTAGTACGGAACTACACAGAAGCATAGAGAGGGACAAGTGCGAGCCGCGATGGATCGCAGCAACAAACGACTCATCGTATGCTTTCACGGCCACTAATATTCGTGTAAATTTGTGTTCATTCGTGGTTAGACTTTCTTGTATTCTAGCCATGTCCAAACCTTTGGGAGAAACGCATGCGCTCAGCAGCATTGAAGATACGGCTTTTGATTCCAATTGGTTTGTTCATCATAGGTCTGGTATCACATGACGCCCGTGCCCACGACGGCTTGATGCACGTCGAAGGCAAGACGCTTTTCCCCATCGGCTTCTATAATTTCCCCGAGGACGAAGCGCGGGCGACACACATGGCCGAATCCGGTGTCAACCTCGTCCGTTGTGGAAACGCCGATGCCCTCGACCGGGCACAACGACTCGGCATGTATGGTTGGCACACCCTTCCCATGCACACCGCGTTGGATGATGCTGGCCGCACTCGGATCAAAGAGATGGCCACCCACCCGGCGCTGGCCATCTGGGAGGGGCCCGACGAGTTGGTGTGGAACTTCACCGCTTTCAGTGGCCTCTTCCGCGACGGCACCCACGAAATAAAGGATGCCTGGTGGGCTCAGACGCCCAACGCCGTGGCCCATGCGAAAGCGCGCGCGGCAGAAATCATGCCCAACATTCATGATTGGGTGGCCGCAATCCGCGAGATTGACGGCGACTCCCGCCCGGTCTGGTTCAACGAGGCCTACAAAAGCGACACCGAGTATGTACGCCAATACCTGGACGTAGTCGACATCACGGGCTGTGACCTCTACCCCGTAAAATCGATGGGACGTCCCATCGCCAATGTCGCGGATTACACGGAACGCTTCAACCTCGTGGGCGAAGGCAAACCGGTCTGGATGGTGCTCCAGGCCTTTTCCTGGCATGAGGTCAAAACGGACAAGGACCTCCCTGAAGCCTACCCGACCTTTGACGAGTCCCGCTTTATGGCCTGGGATGCCATCGCCCATGGCGCGACCGCCATTCTCTACTGGGGTTCCCGTTATACGAAGAACGACGCCTTTCTGGAGTCCATCTTTGCGGTTACCCGTGAACTGGCCGCCCTCCAAACGCTGCTTGTAGCCCCCAGGGTGCAGGGCACGTCGCTTCGACTCATTGAAGCGCCCACGTTAGAACCTATCCGGGGCGTAGCTTACAGTGCCCGTGTTAACCAATCGGGAGGACTCGTCGTTCTGGTCAACGAAGACAATAGGGCCCACATGGGAGTCGAGGTCAATGGGCTCGCCCCACTGGAGGACAAGACGCTCCACCAGCTCTATGGGGATGAATCGCTGGTCGTACGAGATGGTCGCGTATTGACGCGCCTCCTACCCCATGAAGTGAAGGTTTTCACCACCGACCGTTCCCTGGTCGCTGAAAGGTTGGCTGGCAGAAACTTCGGGCGGGAGTAACTCGCGCTGGAGACACGGGGACGGGCGGGTTCATGATATTATCTCTCCTGGTATGTCCCCTGCCCCGTAACATTTTTCAGACAACGTGACACCCTTCGGTAGCAACCTGCTCTGAAAACAGGCCAACTTCCGTCGCCGGATCTGCGGCCTCCAAACCTGTTGAAAGAATGAACCCAATGTCCGTACTCAAGGTCCTCAGCGTGCTTATCGCATACACCGCTGCGGTTCTCCTGCTGATTCTCTATCTCTGTGAAGGCTCCTTCACCTATGCGCTGGATGACAGCTATATCCATCTGGCGCTGGCCAAGCATCTGGTGGAGAATCAGGTGTGGGGCGTCACGGCCTATGAGCCCAGCGCCTCCTCCTCTTCTATCGTCTGGCCGCTGCTCTTAAGTGGCGCCATGCTCTTGATCGGCACGGCCCCTCTGACGGGATTCTATCTCTCCCTGGGGCTGGCCGTGGGCTTTGCCGTTTGGCTCCACGCCACCTTGCGAAACCTGCTCCCGAAGGAAGCCCCACTGGAAGGGATCGCCCTGCGCATAGCGCTCCTGTCTTGTGTTTTTACACTTGTTTTCATTGGTATGGAGCATATTTTCCAGGTTTGGGTGTGTCTGGCCTTTGCCCTGGGCGCCGCGCGATTGCTGGCACAGTCACGTCCCACGGTACGCAGTTTGCTGCCTGTGCTACTTCTCAGTGCCCTGGTAACCAGCACCCGATTTGAAGGCTTTGCGCTGGTTGGCTCGGTTTGTGTTCTTTTTGCCCTGAGGAACGGGCTCCGGAATATAGGGGGCCGCTCCTTCTTTTTCGGTGTCGCTGTGGGTGCTGCGGCCCTCGTGCCGGTGCTGCTGTTCGGATTCATGATGCACCGCATGGAACTCCCCCTCTTGCCCTACTCCGTTCAATTGAAAGCATGGGCTCCTACGGTTTCCATCCGGGGATTCTGGCTTCATCTTGGTCCGAAATTCCTGATCAATTGTCTCTCCCACCCCGAAATACCGCTCCTGTTGATAGGCTGTGCCATCACCCTGCGGGCCCGTTATCAGGGCGGACGGACGTGCTGGACCGTCCCCGCTATACTCCAGATGATCTATCTGATTACGGCCCTCGTTCATCTGGAGTTTGCCGCTACCGGTGTCTACGCCCGTTACGTCGCCTATCTGACAGCACTGGGTGTCGTGGCCCTGGCCCTTGAGTCGGGCCCCCTGTTTCAGCAAGGATTCCGCCTCTTCCCCCGTTCCGCCTATTCACGCCGGTCCTACCGCTTCGTGGCGGTGGGCACCATGGGGGCCCTGATTCTATACGCTGCTATTGCCCATCTTGCCCTGCCTATACGGGCGTGGAACATTTACAATCAGCAGATACAGATGGCGCGATTTCTGGGCACGTATTACAATGGGCAGGCCGTTGCCTTGAACGATATCGGCGCCCCGTCCTTTCTGACGGACATCCAGATGGTCGATATATTTGGTTTGGCCTCCAAAGAAGTGGCCGAAACCCGGCTGCACGGCGACTACGGGGCCGACGATATCGACCGGCTGACCCGTGAAAAGAACGTGCAGGTCGCCATCGTGTATGACCGTTGGTTTCGGACGGTAGACGGCTCTCTATTGCCGGCCCATTGGGAAAAGGTGGGCACGTGGCGCATCCCCTTCAATATCAACTGTGGGTGGCACACCGTGTCTATCTACGCGGTGGCACCAGAGGCCCGGGCGTCCCTGATAGCGCATTTGTCCGAATTCTCGGAAAAACTCCCCGACGGCATAACGGAAACGGGAATTTACTTCGAGCGGTGAACCTGCACCCGGTGTTGATCGTAATAGCGCTAAGAGGACATTGGAGTTATAGCGCCAATCGCAGGCAGATACCCTGAGACGGCAGGAACCCCTCGTATTGCGGAAAGCGAGGTACTCCTCTATACTGAGGTATCGGCATAGCGCGGTATACGGCGGCAAGAAAGTCTACCGGAGGTGACAACATGTCTCCCCTTTATCTTCCACTCAATCGTATTCGGAAACGGATTTGGGCCCAGCGTGGGTTGACGCACCTTTCTCAAGCACTCATGTGGACAGCCTCGGCAGCCTGTGTGTGGCTTCTCCTGTGCCGACTCTTTCCCCTGCTGCGCTATGAAGTCGAGGGCGCCGGTGCCATCCTGGCCGTCGGATTCCTCGTGGCCTGCTGGCTTACCTATCAACAGCGCCCCACGATTAAGACCGCTGCCCTGGCCGCCGACGAGCGGTTGGGACTGCGCGAGCGTCTGACCTCCTCCCTGGAACTTGCGGGGCAGCAGTCCCCCATGGTGACGGCAGTACATCGGGATGCGATGCTGCATGTGGAGCGCCTCAACGCAGGCCGAGATTTCCCGCTGCAGCCCACCCGGGCCACCAAGTGGCTTGTCGTACCTGTTGTGCTGTTTGGTTTGGCCTATGTCACCCTTCCCGAGTTTGACCTCTTCGGTTATCAGGAGCGCGCCTTGCAGGCCACGGTGAAAGCCCAGGCCCAGCAGGAAAAGGCCAAGCGTCTGGAGAAGGTGGCCAAGGCCCTCAAGGCCCCCGACAAGATTCCCCTCTCTGGCCTGAATCAGAAGGCCCTCGCGTTGGAGTCCCTTTCCGAGGAATTGAAACACGGCAAGATTACGGAAAAGCAGGCCCTCGCCAAGGTAAAAAATCTTCGGGATAGCATGGAAGCCGAGCAGAAGGCCCTGGCCTCCAAGTCCTACTTGAACAAGGCGGGGAACAAAGCGAATGCTTCGCCCTTTACCAAGGGGCTCTCCAAAGACTTGCAGCAGGGGAATATGGCCGCGGCCAAGAAGAAAATGGAAAAGCTTCAGAAAAAGCTGGCGGAGGGCGGCCTATCGGAAAAAGAGCGTAAGGACCTCGCCAGTGACTTGAAAGAAATATCGAAGGCGCTGCAGGAAAACAGTGCCAGTGAAATGGATTCCGCATTGGCGTCTGCCCTGGCGAAAGCGGCCGCGGCCCTGGCAAGTGACAATCCCGAAGGAATGGAATCCGCCATGGAAAGCCTAGCGCTTTCGGAAAAAGAGCTGGCGTCGGTCCTCGAGCAACTGGCCCAACTCGACCAGGCCATGGCCGAAATGAAGGCCTGGGAAAAAGGGATGATGGGCGACAGCCCCTTCTGCCGGACCTGCGGCAACAAGTTAGCCGCTTGCGATAAGGGGAAAGACTGTGACGGTTCCTGTGAAGGGAAGTCCTGTTCCGGCACCTGCGCTTCGGGGCAATGCAGCGGAAGCGGGTATCAGAAAGGCCTCCGAATAGGCGGCGGCAAGGGCCTCGGAATGGGTGGTCCCGGCCAGGGTGAGGGCAACCGGGTCGGTGATCTTCCCGACGTGGACGTGGCGATGACGCCGGCCATGCTCCCGGGCCAGGTGAATGAGGGCAAGATGCTCGCCAGCATCATCCAGAAAACGACGCCTGACGAGGACAGTGAGGCGCAGATTCAGGTCATGCAGGGCAGCATCGTTCAGGCCCAGCAGGAAGCCGAGGAGGCCCTGACGCGGGAAGAAATTCCCCGGGGCTCGGAGGAATTCGTGCGCCACTATTTTGGGACCCTTGAGGGAGATACCAGCGCCCAATAGCAACAGATGAGCTCCATGCACCGGTCGGCAGCAATCCGATCGACGGATTAAAAAGGTTTGAGGGGAAATGCGGGTTGACCGATTTTATCGATTGTGAAACATGCGCGTCAGTCCATCGGAGATGCTCCTCCGTGCGCGCTATCCGTTGCGGGAGTATCAGCCCATGGTGTTGACGCGGCGGCGATTCCTGGCCGTGTCCGGCATGGGCATCCTGAGCGGCTGCACCAATCCGGCGCGGCGGAGCGATGTGGTCACCTGGGGGCGACAGGGCCGGCGTTTCGGTGAGTTTCTCCGGCCTCGGGCGATCGGGGTCTGTGACGAAGAGGTCTACGTCATCGACACGACCGGGCGGGTGCAGGTATTTGATGAGTCCGGCACTTTTCTCCGCCACTGGGTCATTCCCGACACGGAAAACGGCACCCCCACCGCCATCACCTTTCATCCCGACGGCCGGGTATTGATTCCCGACACCCACAACAGCCGCATTCTCGAATATACCCGCGAGGGAACCCTGCTCACCCAGTGGGGCCAATTTGGCACCGCCGACGATCAGTTCATATATCCCACGGGGCTCACACTTGGAAAAAGTGGTGAGTTCGTCATCTCCGAGTACGGTACGGGCGCCGAGCGAATCCATGTTTTCGATGCGGACCGACAGTTCCTTCGACAGTGGGGCTCCCACGGCGAGTCCGACGGGCAGTTCAATCGGGCCATGGCCATTGGCAGCAACCGCAACCACGAACTCTTCGTCGCCGACACGGCGAATCACCGCGTCCAGTGCTTCACACCCGACGGCACCTGGCTTCGGAATCTTGGTGCGGCGGGTACGGAATCCGGACAACTGAAATTCCCCCATGACCTCTGCATCGGGGCGGACGACACCATCTATGTCGCCGAGTACGGAACGCACCGGGTATCCCGATTTGATGGCGCAGGTACCTTGATCGAAGTCTTTGGCGGCGCGGGCCGTAACGCAGGACAGTTGAATGCCCCCCGGGGCGTTGCCGTCTCCCCCGCCGGCCGGCTCTACGTCGCGGATACGGACAATCATCGGGTTCAATGCTTTGACGCCTCGGAGCGACGGACATGAGCGGGGAACTCCGATTTGCCGAACCGATGGCCCTGCTCCTGCTGATTTTGATCCCCTGGGCCATCTATATGGGACTCCGCATCCGATCCCTCTCCTCCACCCGGAAGGGCATCACCGTTGCATTGCGCAGCCTCATCTTACTGCTCGTGATTGCGTCCCTTGCCGGCGCCGAATGGGTACACCGCCGGGACCGGCTCGCCGTATTCTTCCTGCTCGACCACTCCAACAGTATCCCCGATCCTATCCGCTTGGCCTCTACCCAGTGGGTGCGCAACTACTGCGAAACCTTCATGACAGACAAAGACGAGACCGGGGTGATCGTCTTCGGCGCCGACGCCAGCATTGAGCTCGATGTCGCCGAGACCTTGAACCTGGGTGAGATTCAATCTTTCGTAAGCGGTGAAGAGACCGATGTGGCCGCGGCCATTCGCCTGGCCATGGCCGCCTTCCCGCAGGGGTATATGCGCCGTATTGTGGTGTTCAGCGATGGCAACGAAACCCAGGGCGCGGCCCTCGAAGAAATCAAACTGGCCCAGGCCGAGGGTATCGCGATAGATGTCGTCCCCATTCAGATGGAGCGCCCCAGTGAGGTGCGTATCCGGGAAGTGAGTACGCCCCAACAGGCGAACACCGAAGAGCCCTTTCAATTGCGCATCGTTGTCCACGCCGATGAGGCCGGTTCCGCCGATCTAAACGTCTTGCGGCGCACGGGTAGCGACCGACAGATGTTGCCCCCCCAGCCCGTGCAGCTTAAGGCCGGGGACAACGTCTTCGTACTCACCCAGGAAGCGGCCGAGGCGGGCTTTTTCGAGTACGAAGTCCACATTGATTCGGCGCAGGATGGCGTACGGGAAAACAACGTGGGCCGCTCCTTTACCACGGTTCATGGCAATCCCCGCGTGCTCTATATTGACGCGAACCCGGAGACTTCCCTCCAACTGAAAGACGCCCTCCTACGTGAAGGCATTACGGTGGAACAAAGTCACGTGGGGGATCTGCCGGGTGATTTGGCCCAAATCCAGAACTATGACGGGGTTATCCTCTCCGATGTGAGCGCCACCGAATTGAGCCCGAGCCAGTTGAATATGTTAGAGGCTATGGTGCGCGATCATGGCATCGGACTCACCATGATCGGCGGGCCCAACAGCTTCGGTGCCGGCGGCTATCTGAATACGCCCGTGGAGAAGGTACTCCCCGTTTCGATGGACATCAAGGAGAAGAAGGTTCTGCCCCGCGGGGCCCTGATCGCGATTCTCCACACCTGTGAGTTTCCCGATGGCAATGCCTGGGCCGCCGAAATCGCCAAGGCCGCGCTGAACGTACTGTCCTCACGGGATCTCATGGGCGCACTGGGATACCTGCCCGCCACGGGCGACTGGCTCTATGAGTTGCAGCCCGTCGGCGACAAGACCCTGATGCGGGACAGCATCAACAAGCATTACCGCAATCTCGGTGACATGCCCGACACGACCCCGGGCATCAAAAAAGCCTACGACGCCTTAAAAAATGTGGACGCCGGGGTCAAGCGGGTCATTCTGATTTCCGATGGAGACCCGGCTGCGCCACCCACAAGCTATTTGAATGCCTACAAGGCCGCGGGCATCTCCATCAGCACCATCTGCATCAATCCCCACAGCCTGAGTGACCAGGATATGCTCCGCCGTATGGCGCGGATGACCGGTGGCGAATACTACTTCGTACAAGACCCGAAAAAGCTGCCCCAGATTTTCACCAAGGAAGCGGCGGTCGTCAAGATGGGCGTCTTTCGAGAAGTCGAATTCGTCCCCCAACCCCTTCACAATTCCGAATTGCTCTACGGCCTGGCCGCGACCACGATGCCTTCGCTGAAAGGCTACGTGGTGACTTTCCCCAAAGAAACGGCCACCATACCCCTCGTTTCCGATGAGGGCGACCCGGTGCTTGCGCACTGGCGTTACGGCCTCGGTAAAGCCGTTGCCTTTACGTCCGACGCGACACAGCGCTGGGGCGCCAACTGGCTTGGCTGGGAAGGCTACGACCGCTTCTGGGCACAGACGGTGCGCTGGAGTCTCCGTGACCTGACCCCTTCCGACTTTCGCGTGGAGACCCGCCGCGAAAATGGACAGGGGGTCGTGCGCATTGATGCGGTGGATGGCGAGGGGAATTTCATCAACTTTCTGCGCCCCAAAGGCGTGGTGACCACACCGGGATTTGAGTCCCGCGAAATCGCCCTTTCCCAGTCGGGACCGGGGATTTACGAAGGCACCTTTCCCCTCGATGATACGGGGATCTACATGGTAAACCTGACCTATGCGGACGACCAGAATGTGCAACGCATGATCCCCACGGGCCTGGCGGTAGATTACTCCGAGGAATACGAATTCAACACGACCAATACGCCCTTGCTGGAAAAGTATGCCCTCCTTGGCGGGGGACGGATGCTGGACGATGCCACCAATCCCTTCGAACATGACCTGGTGGCGTCGGCCAACATCTTCCCCATCTGGCATTGGCTCGCCGCATTGGCCGCCTGCCTCCTGCTCCTGGAAGTCTTCATCCGGCGCGTCATGATTTCCCCGGCAACACTGTTAATTCCCCTCTGGAAAGGGCTTCATGCCCTTCCCGGACTCAAGCGATGGATTCCGGCCCCGGCGCTTCGCCCCCAGGCCGTCACGGGCGTATACCGTGCGGCGGCGAAGGAGCACGATTATGGCACGGCCACCGAGACCGCCTCCTTCGGCACCGTATCCGAACCCACGGCCCCGATAGCCCCCACGGCTTCCCGCGTAAGCAGCGGACCGGAGATTGCCGCGAGCCCGGAGCAGAAGGGCCACTCCGACTACACCAGCCGTTTGTTGGCCGCCAAAGAACGGGCCCAGAAACAGACCGACAAGGGGGAAAAATAGCGATGAACAGATACGTAAAAACAGGAGAATCGATATGAGCGTGGAAGAACAGGCCGCGGAGTTTCGCGAGGTCTTTGATAAGCTGCAGAATGAAATTGGCCGGGTCATCGTCGGTAGTACCGATACCGTGGAGGCCGTCTTGACGTGCATCTTCGCTGGCGGCCACTGTCTCCTGGAAGGCGTACCCGGACTGGGCAAGACCATGCTGGTACGCACCATCAGTGAAGCCCTCGATCTGAACTTCAGTCGCATCCAGTTTACCCCCGATCTCATGCCCGCAGACATCATCGGCACCACCATGTTGATTGAAGACGAAGAAGGCCACCGTCAAATGGAATTCCGTCCCGGTCCCATCTTCGCCAACATCGTCCTCGCCGATGAGATAAACCGGGCAACGCCCAAGACCCAGTCGGCCCTCCTGGAGGCGATGCAGGAACACACCGTATCGGTGGCCCGCACGGTGCACACCCTGGAAGAGCCCTTCTTCGTATTGGCCACCCAGAACCCCATCGAGATGGACGGCACCTACCCCCTGCCCGAGGCCCAGTTGGACCGCTTTCTCCTGAAGGTGTCCGTAACCTTTCCCAACCGCGAAGAGCTGACCCAGATTCTCGACCGAACCACCACGCGCGACGTGGCAACGGGAGAAAACGTCATGGATGGCCACGGAATTCGGAAGTGGCAGGGGTTTGTGCGGGACGTGGTCGCGGCGCCCCAGGTGACCGACTATGCGGTGCGACTCGTGCTGGCCACCCAGCCCAGCACCGAGTACGCCACCGATCTGGTGAAACAATACGTGCGTTTCGGGTCCAGTCCCCGTGGTGCCCAGGCCTTGCTCCTGGCCGCCAAAGTGCAGGCGCTCCGTGCCGGCCGCTACAACGTGAGTTTTTCAGACATTCAGCACACGGCCCTGCATGCCTTGCGCCACCGGGTGCTCGTCAACTTTGAGGCCGACGCGGAGGGCATCACCTCCGACCAGATCATTCAGGGTATCCTGGACGGCGTCAAGACCGCGGAGCTGGTGGCGTGACACCCCCTTCCCACAACGATACCGCGCCCCTGCTGGATGCCACCTTTCTCCGCCGCTTGGAGCGGATGGCGATTGCCGTCAAGAAGGTTCATCTTGGTGCGGCAAAGGGGGAACGGCGCAGCAAGCGCAAGGGTACGAGTACCGACTTTGCCGATTTCCGGAACTACGTTCAGGGCGATGATCTCCGTCATGTGGACTGGAATATCTACGGCCGGCTGGATGAACTCTATTTGAAGCTCTTTCAGGAGTTTGAAGATGTGACGCTCCATCTCCTGCTGGACGTGAGTCAGTCGATGGCCTTCGGCACGCCACAGAAATTCGCCTTCGGACAGAAACTGGTGGCCGCCATGGGCTACATCGGCCTGGCGGGCTACGACCGCGTTTCCGTCGGCCTTTTGAGCGGGGACCGTGTTGAAGGGCTCACACCCATCCGGGGCAAAGCTTCGGCCAACAAGCTCTTTGCCTTCCTGCAGAAAAACGATGCAGGGGGTAGCACCAATCTGGATGAAGCCATTCGCATGTATTCCATGCGCCAGCGAAACCGGGGGGTCTATGTGGTCATCTCCGACTTCCTGGATGAAGAGGGCTTTGAACCGGCCCTGAAACGGCTGTGCGCCACCCGCTCGGATGTCTATATCGTCCAGGTCCTCGCCCCGGAAGAAATCGAACCGGAACTGACCGGCGACCTCAAACTCGTTGACAGCGAGTCGGAGCACTATACTGAAGTCTCGGTGAGTCGGGCCCTCCTGAAGCGCTACCACCAGAACCGGGACGCCTTTGTCGAGCGGGTCCGCACCTATTGTCTCGGACGGGGTATGGGGCATTATCTCGTTTCGAGCGACACCCCCGTTGAGAACATACTTCTCGATGTCTTTCGCAAAGGGGGGCTACTGCGATGAGTAGCATGGATTTCTTTATCACCCCCCGCGCTTTCGCCTTTCTCGGGCTTATCCCCCTGCTGATCTTGCTCTACCTGCTTAAATTGCGGCGTTCCGAAGTCATCATACCCAGCACGATGTTGTGGATGAAGAGCCTGCAAGACCTCACGGCCAACGCCCCCTTTCAGAAGCTGCGCCGCAATCTCCTGCTTCTTCTTCAGATTCTTATCCTTTTGCTGCTGGTTACTGCCCTCGCCCGCCCCTACATGCAATCCAGTGGCATTGAAGGACGAAACCTGTGCCTCCTCCTTGACCATTCTGCCAGTATGCAGACCGTGGAGCGCGACGGTACCCGGCTGGCACTGGCCAAAGCGGCTGCGCTGGAAGTGGTGAATGGTATGGAACGGGGCGACAAGGCCATGGTCATCGCCTTTGCGGAGTCGGCCGACGTGCGCTGCGAACTGACCGACGATCTCTATCATCTTAGACGGGCCATTGAGGGCATTGAAGCCCACGACACCCGGAGCAACGTCCGCGATGCCGCCCAGATCATTCGCTCTATCGCGCCCGTCAATCCGGATGTGACCGCCGTAGTCCATGGCCTGGAAGTACTGCTCTTCAGCGATGGCAACATTCGTGAAGGGGAACGTCTGGCGGCACTCAGTCTTCCCCTCCAATATATCCAGGCGGGAAAGACCAATGATAACCTGGGAATCACCCGCCTCAGCGTCCGCAACGACAGCACCTCGGAAGAGGCCCGACAGTGCTTCATCCAGGTCTACAACGACCGGGACGTGGAATCCCAAAGCACCTTGTCGCTCTATTTCGAAGAGCACCTGCTCGGGGTCGATGAGCTCACCATTCCACCTGGTGACACCGACGAGGCCATTTTCGTCCTGCCCGACCTGGAAGAAGGTATTCTTCGCGCCGAGTTGGATCTGGAAGATGCGCTGGCCCGGGACAACAGGGCATGGCTCTCCGTAAAACAGGAAACCTTTATCCACGTCTACCTCGTAGGAACGCCAGACAGCATTGGGCTCAGCATGCTGCGCCATGTCTTTTCCCTGGACCCCCGGGTGAAGCTCTCGGTGGGTACGCCGGAGCAGTTTACACCGAACGACGAAACGGACCTCTACCTCTTTGAAGGCTGGTGTCCGGAAGAACTGCCTGCGGGCACCCTGGTCTTTTTCAACACGGTACCCGCGATGGAAGGCCTCGACGTGATCGGCGAACTGAGCAACCCGCCGATCATGGGGCTCGACAAAGAGCACCCGGTGCTGCGTTATACCAACCCGGGCAACGTATCCATCGCGAAGGCCCTCCAGCTTCAGTTGCCTGCGGGAGCCACCACCCTGGTGTCCACCGAAGGCGGGGCGCTCATCGCAGACATCAGCCAATCGCTTCAGCCCATGCTCCTGGTTGCCTTCGACATCGGAGACAGCAACTGGCCTTTGCACCTGTCTTTTCCGCTCTTCATGCAAAATCTCCTTGCCTGGCTTCCCCAGGGGCGAATCGCGGGAGATGCTGCGATTGCGACTGGAAGTCCTATCGAAGTCTACCCGCTCCCGGAGTCGCTCGTGGCGCAGGTCCAGACCCCTGCCGGCGACACAACAACCCTGGAGCTGGACCCTGTGCGTCCGGTTTACTATGGGGCGACCAATACGGCCGGTCCCTATACCGTGACCCGGGGAGAACAAGTGGATCACTATGCCGTGAACCTGCTGGATCAGGCCGAATCCGCCATTCGTCCCGCAGACGAGGTGCAAATGGGAACACAGCAATTGGCTGCCGTAGCGGGGCCAATTTCCTTTACGAAAGAACTCTGGCGCTGGCTGCTCCTCGGCGGACTGGCGGTGCTGGCTATTGAATGGTGGGTCTATACCTACCGGGCGGAGTATTGATGAACCTGCGACTCCGGGGCAAAGGCCCCTCCTCGACCCCCGTGTATGCGTCACCGCCCGAAGGGCTGACATTGCCTCCCTGCAGGCAGTGCACAACGTCTCGGTGTCTGCTGCTCGCGCTGTTGGCTATCGCATTCCTTTCAGGACTGAGCGCCAAGGCCGACGAGGAATCGATAATTCTGAATATGAACGTGAATTACGGTGTTGCCTATCGGGATGCCAGTTGGGTACCGGTGGATGTGATGGTGCACAACAGCGAGCGGGATGTGTCGGGCTCCGTGGAAATCCGAACCTATGACTTCAATGGCAACCTGCAGAGCCCCATTTATCGTGTGCCCGCCGAGTCTCCCCGAGGTTCACAA
The DNA here is from genome assembly GCA_034669905.1 of Candidatus Hydrogenedentota bacterium. Taxonomy (GTDB): domain Bacteria; phylum Hydrogenedentota; class Hydrogenedentia; order Hydrogenedentales; family JAEUWI01; genus JAEUWI01. The sequence goes on along the minus strand of JAXMOL010000020.1, from coordinate 106,330 downwards.
AAACGCTTCCGTGTCTATTGCCGACTCGACCGGGTCGACCGTATCGAGGCCCGCTTGTTTCATGGCCGGCGGGCGGTCAGCCCCGTGCCCACGTGGCTCCAGCTGACGCCGATTGACCGCAGCGACTACCTCGGGCTCATTCTCGACGATGCCTATCACGATTACGGCTTTCTCAGTGATCGTCAGGTGATCGGACAATCCGAGCGCCGCTTCCACCGGGAAGGTCTGGCCAGCGATCAGTTGGCCTCCCTGGCAGACCGGCTCCCCTGCTACACCGCCTTTGACCTGATCGTTCTGGGAGATATAGATCCCGAGCGCATTGGCATGGCGCAGCGCGCCCTTTTCCTGGAATACGTCATGCTCGGGGGCACCCTTGCGGTGAATCTTGGCGCGAATGCGGACCGCTATATCGGCACCTGGGTAGAGCCCCTGCTGGGGGTTTCCATCGGTGCCAACCAGTTCCTCTCCGAGCCCGCGCTCGCCCGTGCCATCTGGGCATCAGCGGGTGACCTTGAACATGTGACCGAGAATCGCGAAGGGATGGTCACTACCCTGATGCCCGCAGCCGACGGCGTGCGCCCCCTGGGTGACTCCTACCTGGCCGGGAGCATTCACCCGGTTGGAAACGGCCGAGTCGTCACCTTCAGCACCGACGCGGTGAGTGGCCTTTTGCAACACGAACCGGCTTACCTGAAATTTTGGAATGACCTGTTGCTTCAGAGTATCGTCGACCGACCGCTCAACCTCGGGGCCATCGTCGAAGCGGCCACCCAACAGTTACCCCGAATCGCGGGCGTACGCCTCTTCCCGGTTTCATCGGTCATCACCTACTTACTCCTTTATTTCTTCATTGCCATTGTGGCCAATTGGCTCTTCTGGAATCGGATGCAGCGACGGGAAATGGCGTGGGTTTGCCTGGTGTTTTTCTCCATCGCCTTTACCAGTTATGCCATGATTTTCGGCACCCAGGGCCGGGCCCGCAGCACGCAACTGGAACAATTGGAAATACTCGAAGTTGCCAGCAACAACGCGGGGGCGACCCTCCACGGTATTACTGGACTCCTGGCGAAGGGGAGTGGTCAGTTCGACGCGAATTTAATCTACCCCGGCACCCTCGTTTCCGATATCGCCAGCAACCGCATGAGCATGGACATGCAAACAGCGGGATTTTTCGGGTCACAGGGACAGGGGCCCTTTCAGTTCATACAGAGCGATCCCGGGCAAGTTACCAACCTGACCGTGGGCGCCAGCGAAATGCGCTTTTTCCAGACGGAAACCCCTATCACCCTCGATGGTCCCCTGGAGGTGCGCCTGCAAGCCTCCGAGGCGGGACTCGATGGCACCATCCACAATAAGACCGGCATTCCACTGGCAAACGCGATCATTCTGCGCGATGGGGCGATCGTCTCCCTGGAGAAAGACGGTGACATTTACCGAATCCAGTCGACCGGAGAAGAGTCGGCCCGCTCCCTCCACCAGGGCGTCTACGGCCTCACCCAACTCGCCCCCGGAAACGTCACCATTGTCGCCGGTCAAGACGAACCGGGAATGGCAGCGGAATTCAGAAACTTCCTCTCCGCCCTTCCGGCCATGGCCCTGAATTTCTCGGGGCGAAACACCCCGCCCTGCCTCGTGGCATGGATCGATGGGCCACCCATTGGCACGGTGGACATGGGCCGCAACGCAAAACTCCAACTCGGTGCGACGCTGCTCATTGCCTGGCTCACGATTGAAGACACGCGGCAGTTTAACGGTGCCCCGATTGATTTGCCGCTCTATGCCGTAGACACTTACGGCAGCGACGCATTCGGGAATGGGTATGCGATGGGCACTACTTCTGCACCGCCGGCACGACGCATCGCGACGCGCCCGTTTGCCGCCGACGGCCACGACTGGAGACATGTGTCCTTGGCCGTCCGTCCGGAGGACGAGTTGGCATATCGGCTTGCGCTGCCCGACTGGGTTCGGGGCCGAAGGGATTTTCAACTGGAAATCACGGTGACTACAGAACCCCGTCTCTATGAGGGCCTTCACGGAGCGGGGCAGTGTAAGCCCGAACGCGATCTCACCTATCAGAGTGGATTCAACGTGCCGCTCGTCACTGTCTCGGACGGGAAAGAAACGCCGCTCCTGGGGAGCGAACCTGCGACGCGCACCTTTGATCTCGGCCCCTACGACACGCTTAAACAAACCACGTATCGCGTGACGGATTGGAGGCGACTCTTGGAACCCCGGTCCACCACCGTATCGTTTGGGGCCCACTGCCGTACCGACAATGGTCGACCGGTGTACGAGTTGGTGAATCAGAACTACACGCGCGGCCGGGGACAACGCCATTTCCACGCCCACATCCGGGCGCAGCTTATAAAGACGACGCCTGATAGCATGGGAGACTGAATTTCATGGCCATGATAGAAACGATCAATCTGACCAAGAATTACAACAAATTTGAGGCCCTGAAGGGACTCAACCTCAGCATCGAAAAAGGCGATATTTTCGGTTTCATCGGCCCCAATGGCGCGGGGAAGACCACGACCATTCGCATCCTTTCGACCCTGCTCCAACCCACCATGGGGAAGGCCCTCATCGACGGGGTGGACGTGATGCGCAACCCCTATGAGATTAAGAAGATCATCGGCTACATGCCCGATTCTTTCGGCGTCTACGATGGAATGCGGCTCCGGGAGTATCTGGACTTCTTTGGTGCGGCCTATAAGATTCCCACCAAGAAACGAAAGGCCATCATCGACGATGTTTTGACCCTGACCGATATGACCAGTCGGGCGGACGATTACGTGAGTGCCTTTTCCCGGGGCATGAAGCAACGGTGCTGTCTGGCGAAGACCCTCATTCACGACCCGCAGGTACTGCTCCTCGATGAGCCCGCCAGTGGCCTGGACCCTCGGGCGCGCATTGAGATCAAAGAGCTGCTCAAGGCCCTCCAGGAAATGGGCAAGACCATCCTCATCAGCTCTCACATCCTCTCTGAACTGGGCGATATGTGCACCAAAATCGGGATTATCGAACGGGGCGAGCTGCTGGCTTTTGGCAACCACCGGGAAATTCTTAAGAACATGCGGCAGAGTAAGGAGATTCGCCTGGAAGTCCTTGATGGCGCCGACAAGGCGGCGGATATCCTTGCCGAGCAGCCGGGCGTGGAGAATGTGGAGCGTTCCGGCAATGAGTTTCACCTCGAAACCGCCATCAGCAACGAAGACCTCTCGGGCATCCTCGTGAAGCTCGTTCAGAATGGCGTGCGGGTTCTATCATTCGGCGAAGAGGAAGGCACCCTCGAAGATGTGTTTCTCCATGTGACCAAAGGCGGCGTATAGGCGATCATCATGTTGACTCCGGCGGTCGCTATCATCAAACGGGAGCTCCTTTCCACCCTTCGGAACCCACGCTATTTCCGTGCCGTGGCGGCCTTGCTCTTTGTCTTACTATCCCTGTTGACGGGCTACTTCATACAGAACCCGACGCTCCATCTGGACGATGCCCGCGCCATGCGCGAACTCAGCACGGGCCTCTTTCTGGTCTACGCCTATGCCCTGTATGGAATCGCGGCCCTTCTGTTACCGGTTATCGCCTCGAATGCGATCTGTTCGGAAAAGCAACAGGAACAGCTCGACCTCCTGCGCATGACCTACATCAGCCCACCGGTCTTTCTCTTCGCCAAAGCCGTCAATATTCTGGGGCTCTACTTTTTCTTTGCCATCGCCACCTTCCCTGTGGCCTCCCTGCTCTTCTATTTTACGGGCGTGGATTGGATGCAATATGGGCAAATGCTCACGCTCATCTCGCTGGTCGCCTTGGCCAATACCCTCATTGGGCTGTTCTGCTCGAGCTTTTTCTACCGCACCATCCCATCGGCTGTCACCACCTTTGTCCTCGTGTTTCTGGCACAATGGCTTCCCGGCGGCCTGACCTGGTGGGGCGTTCAGATGTTTGGCAGAGGACGGGAATATGATGGTCTCTGGATCGCCCTGTCCCCCGCCTGGGCGATAGGACGAATCGCCGGGAGTGGCTTTATCGATGGCTACCTCTTTCCCGGTGCCCTCCTGCTCTACTTCGGCGGGATTACTTTGGGGTGTGCCTTCCTGGCCCACCGCGTACTCAACCGCCCCACCAAGCCCATGAAGGTCAATCAGGAAAAGACCATCGAGGACCCGGCCCTGCTGGAAGCGCGGCGCAAGCAATTCCCCTATTACCTCATCGACCCGCGACGTCGCCGTCCCCTCATCGGCGACCACCAGGACCCCGTGCTCGCGAAAGAGCGGTACAGCAGCCTGGCCAACCGCGGCACGACCAGCATACGGATACTCTATTCCGTGGCCATCCTATCGGTCATCCTGGGCGCCTTCGGCACGGCCCTCACGGGAACGGAGCGGGATGCGGAGCGTACGATACGCCTCTTCGTGTTTGTGGAGACCGTGCTGCTGTTGGCCCTCGCACCGACCTTCATGGCCACCACCTTCAGCAAAGAGCACGAATGGGGCAACTGGGATTCGCTGCGCATGACCCTGCTCACACCCCGCGATGTGGTTTGGGGTAAGTTTAGGGGGGCCCTCCAGTCCCTCGCCTTGCCGACCCTGGCCCTGTTGATAGGCACCCTGCCCTTTATAGATAGCATCATCCGCTTCCCTTCCGCCTTCGGCACCCTCGCATCCTCTTTAGTCTTGTGCTTTACCAACCTCGTGTATCTTTGCGCCTTGGCAATTCTTACCGCCACACGCTTCGAACGGAGTTTACCCGCCCTCATGGCAACCTATGCGATGAGCATTCTGCTGTTGGTAATTTTTCCGGTGCTCCTCATGGCATTCTATAGCATCGCAACCAACGATTCTCCCGATGTCGCATGGCTTTTCTTATCTCCGGCTCTACCGATGGCTTCCGACGCCTTGGACGACTCCCCGCACTTTGGGGCGGGTGTCGCACCCATTTCCGCCATCGTGTTTACTGCCCTATCCCTCTTCTTGTTGAAACTCGCACAGCAACAATACGCCAAACTCTGGTACGCACGCGAGCCCCAACATGCCGCCCCCCCAAGGTCGATGGTGGCCGGAGAGTCACTCGAATGATTTCCCTTCCCGCACGTGCGGTGATGAAGCGCGAATTGCTCTCGGGCCTCCGCAACCCGCGGCCCTTTTTCTTTCTCGGGCTGTTTATGATTCTTATGATTCTGGGCCTGCTCTTCATGGTGGAAGTGGCGTTCAAACAGGAGCTTAGTCGCGTGGGCACGCCGCCCGCTTCGCTGGTCAGTCAACTGTTCATGGCCTTTTCCATGGGACTCTATCTCAGCGCCGTTTTGCTGATTCCCCCCATGGCGGGTGTATCCATTTGTGTGGAAAAACAACAGGACAGCTACGACCTCCTGCTCATGTCCTACATCCGTCCGCTCCAATTGGCCCTGGCCAAACTCAGCAATGTGTTGGGCATCTATCTGCTGGTGGTCATCGCAAGCCTTCCCTTCGTCGGCGTCTTTTTCTTCCTCGTCGGAATCGACTGGCAACAGTTCGCCATCTCCTTCGCGCTGATTCTGCTTTCGTCCACGTCGCTGGCCGTCACCGGGCTCGTGGCTTCGGCGTGGTGTTACCGCACCTTGCCCGCGATCATTTGCACCTACGTGGTTGGTTTTTGTTTCCATGGCGGCCTCATCGTCATGGTGGTTATATTCGGTGATGTGGTCTTGCGCAATCCCACCATCTCCCGTATCCTGATCAATCTTGAAATCGAGATCTTTTACGCGATGGTTCCCTTTTTCGGGCTGCGCATGGCGAGTGATAGCTTCGCTGGCCTCGACACCATCGTCTATGCGCTGCTCTATCATGGCGCTATCGTAGCCATCGGACTCGGGCTTACCACCCTGATCCTGAGACGGCCTGCCCGCCCCATGAAGGTCAACCAGGAGAAGCCCATTGACAACCAGGCCCAACTCGCCGCGCGTCGAAGACAATTCCCCTACTACCTCCTCGACCCTCGGCGTCGCCGTCCCCTGATACCCGACGGGCAAAACCCCGTGCTTTCCAAGGAACTGCAAACCGGCATTCTGTCTAAGGGGGGCCTGGCCGTGCGGCTCACCTACGGCTTTACGATATTCAGTTTCTTCATTTCCCTAACCAGCATTCCCTCCTTCTCCTATAATCGCCATGCAGGGGAGATGGTAGTCTGGTCGCTCTTCCTGGAGACCTTGCTGATCCTCGTTGTAACGCCCGCCCTCGTGGCCACCTCCCTGCCAAAAGAATGGGAGTGGAACAATATCGACAGCCTGCGCTGCACCCTGCTTTCGCCACGGACGATCACCACGGGAAAATTCAAGGCGGCATTACGAACGACTTCCCTGCTGACCTGCGGTGCGGTCCTGGGCAACTTCGGGCTGCTGATTCTGGCCTATGACTCGCTGTACTTCTGGGTGGGTGCCGTGGTCGGTCTCACGTTCATGGTACTCTGCATTACCTACACCCTGGCCGTCACCTTTTGGGCCGCGGCACAGTGCCGGAACAGCTTAAGCGGCCTCCTTGCGGGCTATGCGGCGGCCATCGTATCGCTGGCTATTGCGCCTCAATGGTTGATGCTCTGCTGGTCGGTTATTGCGGGAGATTTTTCTTTCAGTCGCCAGGAAAGGTTACTCCTGTACTTCGCATCCCCCCTCTACACCTTCTATGGCATCATTGATTCCGTCGGTCGACAATCCGTCCTGCTTCTCCTGGGCTATGGAACGGCAAATCTGCTGGTCTTCGGCGGAATCTCTGCGGGACTCCTCTGGTGGACTCACCGCCGATTCACTTCTCTCCTGGACACGGACCGGGTATGAGGGCACTGTATGACGCGATGCGCAGGCGCCTCGATGCCTTCAGTGTCTTCGATTGGGCCACAGGGCCGGTTTCGGCGGTCTTTTGCCGGGAGCTCCTCGTTGCCCTGCGCTACCGCCGCTTTGCCCTCATGCTGATGGGCATCGCCCTCGTTTTGCTATTGGCTATTGCGGCCAACTTCGTACAGGTGACAACGGGCCTGATTCGCCCCCAGCTAGCCGTCACAAATGTGGTGGGCCTCCAAGTCAGTGCCGTCCTCCTCATCCTGTTTTTCGTCGTCCCCGCCCTGAGCGCCGTGGCAATCTCTTCGGAGCGCCATCAGGAAACGGAGGACCTGCTGGCCATGGCCCTGGAAGAGCCCCTGTCTCTTATCGTGGGGAAACTCCTCGGTATGTTGTCCCTTTTCGCGGTCTTCCACATCGCCCTCTTACCCCTCTCGGTCTTTACGTATTTTTTCGCCGGCATCGAGATCATGAGTTTCTTTCAAATCACCTTCATGCTCTACGGCACCGCGCTTTGTCACAGCATCCTCGGGGTGTCCTTCTCCGTGATGAATCGCCACCCCAATCGCGCCCTTTTTGCCACCTACACCACCCTCTTCTTCGTCTACACCATTCCCATCTGGGGCACGGGGCAGTTGAATCCCGCACGCCCCGTCTCAGGATTTCTCGAAACGCACTGGTATGTCAATCCCCTCGCGCTCCTGCGGGATTTACTGCAAAGCCTCGCAGGTTGGACCGCCTGCCTTCAGTTTCTGGCCCACCAGGCCCTTTGCCTTCTGAGCGCCATTGTCTTCTGGTGGCTGGTCTCCGCCCTTTGGAAACGGGTACGTCTCCCCACGATGGGACGTGCGTACAGGCTTGCCCAACGTGGGCCACGGACTCCTGCGGGGCCCATTCCCGACTGGAGCAATGCCCTCTACCACAAGGACTGTCAGACGTCGGAGCTTACCCGACGTTCCTGGAGCGTAGCGGCCTTTCTGGTGGGGCTGGTGGGGGCCGTGTTATTTACTTTCTGGTCTGCACGGGTTACCGCATTAACCCTGCACACGGCCCATGGTGCCACGACGCTGATGGCACTCCTGACACCCCTTCTGGTCCTGGAGCGGTGTCGCAAGGAAATGAATCCTGCCTCGCTCCTCATGCTACGGGTAACACGCACAAGCTCCCGGGAAGTGCTCGTGGGAAAGGCGCTGGCCGTGGCACGTACCCTGGCGCCCCTTTTGGCCGGGGTGCTCCTGGGCGGACTGCTCCCCCTGGCACTCATGGAGCCCAGTGCCTTGACCGGTGGTCACCCCGCCACACCACCGCGCCTGTGGCTCGTCTACCAACTGGCCCTTCTTCCCCTGAAGCTGGGCGTCGCCATCATCGTGTCCTTCACCTTCGTTCGCTTTCGGGCACCCAGCGCGGCGGATATGGCCATCACCCTGGTATCTGGCGGACTGGCGATTGGCGGCCTGGAGTTGCTACGGGGCGGCCTCTTCGATACGAGTGACTGGAAAGCGTTGGCAGGGATACACTATCTTATGCTTCTAGCGGGGCAGTCGCTGATAGGGATTGCCGGCGCCTTCTTCGGGTTCCTCATTGCGTTGACCCGCTTTGAAGCCGTGTTTGATGAGGGAAGTGACGTCTTCGCAGCCCGCTATGTCGATCGGAGGAGTTTCTAGTGCTGTCTGCCCCCTCGCCCGTCCTTACCCTCATTAAGCGCGAGTTGCTCACGGCCTTGCGGAGTTGGAAGAGTCTGGTGCTGCTCCTCTTCCTGCTGGGGACGCTCTACTTTTTTTCGTTCCTGCTCTTGTCGGAAGTCTCCCAGACTTACGCCAGTTCTGCCCGTGCGATGCGCACCATCTTCGATTTCCAGATGGGACTCATGCTGTTCTCCGCGCTCGCTTTCGCGCCGGCCCTCTCGGCCCTGAGCCTGAGCCGGGAACGGCTCGACGGCAGCTACGACCTTCTCCTGACGACACTCATTCCGCCCTCCCGCGTGGTCCTGGGGAAACTGGCCGCCACACTCATCCTCTTCGGCCTCCTGACCGTAGCCCTGCTGCCCTTTACTGGACTGGTCTATTTTTTCGCCGGGGTCGATCTATTCCGATTTTTTCAGGTCATGGTGGCGATTGTACCCACCGCGGTCGCCTGTGCCGCCATCGGGCTGTGGGTTTCCACGTATTTTGACAATATGATCCGCGCACTTTTTATGAGTTTTGGTGCCGTTTTCATCGTGTATTTTCTTCTCCCCGGCCTGCTGAGCTGGCAATTGCGATCCGAGCTGTTTCTCCTCATCCTGTCGCCCTTCGCCTTGTACCAGGGGCCTGCCGGATTGAACGGAAACTGGATGGTCTTCGCCCTTTACCCGACATGCCAGGCGGGGATTGCCGTCGTGGCCACGGCGGGCGCATGTATCCGGTTGAGCCGCGCCAACCGTACGCCGGTGCTGCGCTCGCTCGCAAGTCGGGTGCTCCCGCAACAGCGAACAGTGGGCTTTCGTCCCATTACGGACACCCAGAATCCCATTGCCCTTCGAGATGAGTTGGGTACTCCGCTGGGACGTGGCAAGACACGGCGCGTCCTGTTCTGGCTGGTTGCCCTGGGCTACGGAGCCACGCTCTACCATTTCTATCAGGAGTTCGACCACTACGTGGTATTAGGCACCGTGTATGTGGAGCGGCTCGTCGCCTTTGTGATACTGCCCCCACTCATCGCCGTAAACATGGTGCGGGACCGGGAGCCCATCACGTGGGACATGATTCGCCTGTCACTGCTGGAACCTTCGGACCTTGTAGTCGGAAAACTGCGTGCCGCACTTCGATTACTATGGCCCCTTTTCGGTCCCGTCTATCTCATCGACAGTTTCTATCTGCTGGGCATGACCATCTCGTTTGGTAGCAACGACAGCTATTTCTGGCCCCATGCTTTCGTCGCCGAACTGGTCTTGCTTCCCGTGCATCTTCTACTCATCACCACGGTGGCCCTGCTGGCGGCCTCCTTCACCCGCACGATCCCCGCCGCCGTCGCCGCAGCGTATGGAAGCCTACTAATCGGAACGCCCCTGTTTCTCTATACCCAGGTCGGTATCGTTTCCGGACCATCCGGAGGCGGCCCGGGCGCGGTGACGGGCATCATCCTCTTTCATGGCATCTCGTGCCTATTCGCCACCTTCATCGGCGTGGCCATCACCATCGCGCGTATCGAAGCCATCTGGAACGCAGGTATTCCCACTCCCGTCCCCCCCCGCGCCTCAGACGATACGCCCGCGCCCGCGCCCTAGCCTTTCGCGGCGTGGCCCGGAGCCCATCCGGGTATGCCGCGAAAAGACCTGACATGGATTATAGCGCGCGCTGGCGAAGGTCTCCGCGCTGAAACCGCGGGTATCCGACGACTATACGGCGCCACCACCGGTCAGGGTCTGGAAGAGTTCAATAAGGGCAAAAATCTCGCTATACTGGGCGCGGATAAGGCCAAGGATGATCTCGATGATGGAGTCGAAGAAGCTCTGAAACTGGGTACCGAATAACATGGTCTGAATTCCCTGGTGAGGGCCCTGGGCCCGATAATAGCGATTTAGATTCGATGTATCACCCCGAACGGAAGTTCAGGCTCCACCGCATCCTATGCGATTCGGCCTGAAATACGCAATATTTGCGGGCACCTTCAAGACCGCTATGCTATACTCCCATTCCGTTTTTAACCCCCAAGGAGTGCCCCATGGCCGAAGATTTCGTCAGTATGCGCAATATCGAGTTCCTCCTTTACGAGGTGCTGGAAGCGGAAACCCTCTGTGAGCTGCCCTATTTTTCCGAGCATGATCGGGAAATATTCGACATGGTCTTGGAGACCGGACTGCGACTCGGGGCCGACGCGCTCTTTCCGGTCCTTGCGCAAATGGACCAGGAAGCGCCCACCTTTGACGCCGGCACGGTTAGCGTCGCCCCGGTAGTCCGTGACCTGCTCCAGGCCTGTGGTGAAGGCGGCTGGATTGGGGCCCATGCCTCTTTCGAATTGGGCGGGCAGCAACTTCCCGACACCTTGCTCACGATGGTGCGATTTATTCTCGGCGCCGCCAATTACTCTGCCAGTGTTTACCCCGTATTGACGACCGGTGCGGCCCAGCTCATTTGCTCCTTCGGCTCCCAGGAACTCATCGACACCTATGTCCCCCCCATGTTTGAGGGACAGTGGCAGGGCACCATGGCCATGACGGAGCCCCAGGCGGGTAGTTCATTGACCGACTTGGAGACCCGGGCGACACGGACGAGCGAGGGCTACTTCCACCTCACCGGACAGAAGATCTTCATCTCCTGTGGCGAGCATGACGGTGCCGACAATATCGTCAATCTCATGTTGGCACGCATTGAGGGCGCGCCTGCGGGGGTGAAAGGCATCTCCCTCTTCGTCGTACCGAGACTTCGCCCGACGACGGGTGGTGGGCTGGAACCCAATGACGTGGTGTGCACCGGCATCTACCACAAGCTGGGCTATCGCGGTGCCCCCATCACCCAACTCGAGATGGGCGAAAAAGGCGACTGCCGCGCGTGGTTGGTGGGCGAAGAGAATCACGGCCTGCGCTATATGTTCCAAATGATGAACGAAGCCCGCGTGGGTGTGGGCCTGGGTGGCACCGCCATCGCCACCGCCGCCTACTACGCATCCCTGCGGTATACGCGGGAACGTCACCAGGGCCGTCCGGTGGCGGGCAAAGACCCGGCCGCGCCGCAGGTGCCCATTATCGAACACGCCGACGTGAAGCGCATGCTCCTCTTTCAACGGGCCATTGTGGAAGGTTCGCTGTCGCTTATCGCCTATTGTGCCAAGCTCATCGACCTGACCCACGCGGGCCCCGAGGAAGCGCGGGCGGAACACGCCTTGCTCCTGGATTTCCTGACCCCCATCGCCAAGACCTATCCCTCTGAAATGGGTATCCTCTCCGTGAGCACTGGGCTGCAGTGCCTCGGCGGCTACGGCTACTGCGACGAGTTCCCCCTGGAGCAATATTACCGCGACGCCCGCATCCACCCCATCCACGAGGGCACGACCGGGATTCAGGGCATGGACCTCTTGGGACGCAAAATCACCATGCAAGACGGTGCGGCCCTGGCCCTCTTCCTCATGCGGGTGAAGGAGACCATTTCCTTGGCGGAAAAGCACGCAGCCATCGCCCCGGAATCGAAACGTCTGAAAGAATCCCTGGACCAACTGGAAACGGTCACGGGCCGGCTCGTCGGTCTGGCGGGCGAAGGCAAGGTGGAATTATTCCTCGCCGATGCGACCCTCTACCTGGAGTACGTCGGCATCATCACCATCGCCTGGCAGTGGCTTGCCCAGGCGCTTGTATCGGAAGCGGCACTTGCCCGCGGGGCTGAAGGTGCAGACGCCAATTTCTATCTCGGCAAACGGACTACCTGCCACTACTTCTTCCGCTATGAACTGCCGAAATGCGCCGGACTGGCCACACGCTTACTTGAGGCCGACGGACTCACCGCCACGATGGACCCGGCCCTTTTCGAAGACTGAAGGTCTACCCCCCGAACGAAGAACGCCACGGCAGGCCAAAGCTGCCGTGGCGTTTTTCTATTGCGTCGAGAACTTGTTATTTCTCCGGGAAGACCGCGAGCAAGGCATCGGCCAAGAGGGCGTGCCCCCGTGCATCGGGATGGTTGATGGCGTTGGCCAACATGGTCGTGTAGGGCACGCCCACACGCCAGGTATCACACCAGCGTTGCGCACCGTCGGCAAGGGCGATATTATTGGCCTTTGAGAAGGCATAGAGCCCCTGGGAGTAGGGCCGCGGGTCTCGATCCAGCTTCAAGGTATTCACCCCCATCCAATCGGGCCGCACGAGGTGGGGCGTCAACAAGAGGGCCTCCGCACCGCCGGCGTGGAGCCGCTCCATGATCATGCCGTAGTGGGCGACCAGGGCGTCGCCCTTGAGATAGGCATCGTTCACCCACTCCAGGGTCACGAGGTCGGGCTTGCGGTCGATGACATCCCGTTGGAAATCATGTTCGCTGCCAGCGGGGGACTCCAGGTAATTGCGGCTGCCCCGCCCGGGCCAGGAGGCCGTGTGAAGGGTAATATCAGCCTGTGGGAATCGTTCCTGGAGCGCCTTGTGAAAGACGTGCTGGTACCAGGCCGCCTTGTTGCCGCCCACACCACCGCCGTTGCTGACGCTATCGCCCCAGGCCACGATGGTCACCGCTTCGCCCGCACGGAGCTTGGCGAGGGTCTTGGGGAGGAGGCGTTCCGCCACATCGCTGTGAAGTGGTTGTGCCGCACGTCCCTGCTCCACGGAAAACAGGTTCTCTGCGGTGAGGGCCTCGAGATTACCCGGATTCCAAACCGTGGCAAGAAGGTGCTCATCGTCCCGGCCCGCCGGGGGCGCATCCAATCCAAGACCGGGATCGCCGGGCACCAGGCGCACCTGGCCCTGGGCATTCGCGACGATGCTGTCCAGCCGCGCGGGTCCATAGACGTAGTCAATGGCGACCGATTCATCCGCGCCGATAGCCCCACCTTCGAGACGTCCGATAGTGCCCCAGAGTCCGTCTATCGCATAGTCCTTGTCCAAGACATAGGCGTTACCGCCTTCCGCGGGCCGTACCACCACGGTCTCCGGCCGGAGCAGCCCGGTGGCGGAGCATTCCTGCGCGATGAGCGGCGTCAGACGCACCCCCTTGCGCCATCCGCCTGTCTTTGGATTAAAGACGGGCATCACATAGCGCTCTCCCTCCACGACGACCGGCTCCGCTTCAGGAACAATAAGTCGCACGGGATCCGCGAGGGCAATATCTTGTCCTTCGATAGCCACAGCGCCTGGCCCAACATCGACCGACCACCCTCCCGGAGCGTGAATGGGCATAGCATTCTCCAGTGGGTGCCCTGCGGCGACAGAAACCAAGGTGGAAAAGAGAAGTAGGGTAGTCAACATATCAAAAAATCCTTCCGGGCAAACAACTAAGTGCGGTCGCCTTCGCAGGCATCAACCGCAACACGAATCCGTAGTATAGTACATGGAAGGCCGCCAGGCCTATGAGTCATGATTGCCATTCGACCGATTTTCCGCTCACGTTGAGCCATACCAAGAACCGCCATTGAAACACGAGGAAACTTTCTCTATGCACTTCGCCTCCAGGAACCTGCTTGCCACCGTTTCGGCGGCCCTGTTAATCATCACGGGCGCAAGCGCCGAAGTCTTCCACCAGACTATCGTACCCATTGGGCCGGACAATCCCCGCAACAGCGAGGCGGCCATTATCCCCCTGAAGGACGGCACGTTGCTCTTGGGATGGACCGAGTTTTATGCGGGCAGCGGCGCCGATCATGGCCCGGCACGCCTCTCGGGGATGCTCTCGAAAGACGGTGGAAAGACGTGGGGTGGGAAATACACCCTGGTCGAAAACGACGGGGGCCAGAACGTAATGGAGGTCAACTTCCTCCGCACAAAGACCGGCGGAATCCACCTCTTCTACTGCCAGAAAAACAGCGAGAGCGAGGACTGTCGCGTCATGCTCCGCACCTCGGAAGACGAGGGCAAAACGTGGAGTGACGCGCTGCAAATGAGTCCCGCGGGCAAATACACGGGCCTGACCAATGGCCGCTCCCTCCGCCTGAAGTCGGGCCGCATTTTGCTGGAAGCCTGGGAGGGCAATGACGCCTACTGCTATCTTTCCGATGACGATGGCAAGACCTGGCGGGAATCACAACGGGTACGTCCGGGGGATGGCTGCTGGGAACCCGCCGCCATCGAATTGAAGGATGGTCGGGTCCTCATGTTCATGCGCACGGGGCTCGGTGGTCAGTACCAGAGCTTCTCCAGCGACGGTGGCGAGACGTGGACCGAGCCCGCGCCTTCTGCCCTGAAGGGAACGGCCGCACCCGTCGCCATAAGCCGTGTGCCTGCGACCGGCGATTTACTGGCGGTCTGGAACCACAACCCGGGCGCTTCCAAGCGCAACCCTTTCACATCGGCCATCTCAAAGAACGAGGGCGAAACCTGGACCCATTTTCGAAATATTGAAGAGGCCCCCGAAGGCGCCTGGGCTTATCCCGCGATTACGTGGGTGGAGAACAAGGCGCTCTTAACCTACTTCAGCTATTCCGGCGGACTGCCACTGGAACTGAAGATACTGCCTACGGCGTGGTTCTATGAATAAGGGCTGACACGTCCACCACCATCCCGCAGCCCGGTGTGAATGCATCTCGGAGGGCCGTGGTTTAAGCTCCTCGGAATCACCAGCGACCGACAGCGCCGGGCGCAGGAGGAACGCCCCGGCAACGGCGCTGTTACGTCCCCGAAGTGGGCGACATAGGGCGCGAATTGGGTTCCCCTCCGAAGCCAAGAACGCTGCTACAAATTACTCTGCTTGATCTCCCATTAGAAGAACTCGCGGGAACGGCAGAGCCTGATGAATCCTCACCGGTCGAGCCGGTGGATTAACTATACGCCAGGACGTAGAAAGAGCGCGCCGACGTGTCCAGACGTTGGCGCGCTCTTCAAAGAACCGAAACTAAGATTGAAGCTATCCGCAGAGCCCGGATTTCTCAAGGGTGCTGATGAGATCCTTCGCCTTCTCTTTCATCTTCTCTTCTTTTGCCAGCTTGGTCAGCAACTTTTCGGCTTCCTTGGTGTTTCCGCTGGCCACCGCAACCATGCCCTCGGTGAGCAGTTTGACGTTGGAAATTCCGAGGAGCTTGGCGGCCTTTTTCGGATCACCCATTTTTTCCTTGGCGCAGTATTCCATGTAGAACTTGGATTTATAGAAACGCGGCAGCACGTCCCCCTCGACGAGACCTTTAATATCCCGTTTGGCGGCCTTCAGAATTTTGGGCCATTCTTTGTGCTCCCAGTCCCCCCGTTTTGCGAGTGTATCCGCCGCCTTCTGAATCTTGGACGGGAGATTGACCTGGTCTTTCGCCTTGGGAGAAATGAATTTCGCATAGAGCCCCTCGGGATTTCCCTTTGCGAAGTAAAACAGGAAATTCTCGAGGGTGTGCTCCTTTTTCATGTGGTTCATCAACGCACCACACAGCTTTGCATCCTTCTTGATCTTGTCGAGATCCATTTCGTGGTCTGGCATCGTGCTCTCCCTATTGCTTTGCCTATTGCTTCCCACAGAAAAACGCGCGGAAACTGCGCTGTTTATCTGCATCCCAAGAATACAAGTTACAATGCACCCGACATCGGGCTGGTATCCCCTTATTCTTTCACCAGCGGGGCGGTCTGCGCTTCCGTTGTGACACCGGGCGGCAACTCCATAATCTGGATCTTCCGAAAATGTATCTCTGCCCCTTCTGATTCCAGACAGAGATAGCCTTTCTTAATTGACGCTTCCCGCACGCCGTTCACAAACTTTCCGTTGACCGAGAGTTTTACCGTGCCGTCCACGGCAACGACATCATAGTAATTCCACTCCCCTTTTCCCAGGCAACGGTTTTCGATGGACTTACTGCGGCTGCCGCGGGGATTGTCGGGCGTTGTCTTCAGGCCATTGGCTCCGAAAAGTTCACCATGCACATAGGCGATGTCGTTCGGCGTACCGTCGGCCTTCCGATTGATGTTGGGCCATTCCAGTTCGAGCATTTGCACTTCCATGCCCTTGGGCAGACGCTTCCCCTCGGGCACGGTGCCCTCACTCCAGATGAAGCACCCGGAGTTTCCGCCGGCTTCCATATGGCGCCACTCCACGTGGAGGATGAAGTTCTCGTACTGCTTCTCACTCCGCATGACACCGATGGGAAGGCCCTTGCACTTCAGCAGGCCGTCTTCCACCCACCACGTTTCCGGGCTGGTGTTCACATCCACCCAACCGGTCAGATCTTTCCCGTTAAAGAGGTCAACAAATGTCCCGGCCTGAGTGGGCTCGGCAACGGTTGAGCCGGCCCACAACAACATACCCAGCATGGTGGCGCTGACGAATTTCATAACAAAGCTCCTTGTTCCAAAAAAAGAGCCTGCGCTTCCCGGAGGCAGCGCAGGCATCATTCCGCATTAAATCAGACGAAACTTACAGTCCACGCACTTCAAAGCCATCACGGTATTTGCGGCGCAGCAGTTTATTGGCATCCCGGTTGTTGGTGAATTTGCACCGCTTGCCGTTCCACTCGAGGGCCTGGCCGGGCAGGCGGTTGGCGATATTGGCCAACAGCACGGCTTCGGCCATGGGGCCGGCGAAGTCGAAGTTGGAGCCCGTCGTGCCGCCCTTTCCAAGGCAGACGTTGACGAATTCGTGGTAGTGGCTGCGCTCTTCCATCTCGGGCACGGGATAGTTTTCATAATCCTTGAGCGGGTGCAACTGGGGCTTGCCCACGTGAGGAATTATCAGCGTCCCTTCTTCACCAATCAGCATGGAGCCACTGGGCGGCAGGGCGTAGTCGTCGGCCAGATGGGGCGACAGTTTCGTGTCGGGCTTGAGGCCACCGTCACGCCACGACGCACAAATGGTGTCGTAGGCGGTCATTTCGTTGCCCGGGTAGAGGTAGTTGGCGATGGTCCACCCCGGGTGTACCTGGTCACTATAGCTTTCCGCATGGGCCGTAATCGTCAGGGGCGCATCCACCCCCAGGGCCGAGTACACGGGATCGAAGATATGGCAGCCGAAGTCACCCACGGCACCACCACCATAATCCCGGTAACGACGCCACCAGAAGGGGTGGTATTCTTTTTCCTTATAGGGGATGACCGGAGCCGTGCCGCACCAGAGGTCCCAGTCCACATTTTCAGGAATCGGGTCGCTGCCTGCCGGGAATTTCTTGTCGTCCGTCGTGAAGATAGCCCCACTCCAGGAGTGCCATTCTTTTACTTTTCCGATGGCGCCCTCTTTAACGAAGTGGACGGCCGTGCGATAGAAAGGATGGGAGTGAATCTGATTGCCCATCTGGGTGACCACACCAGCCTTTTGGGCGGCCTCGGTCACTTTGCGGGCTTCATAAACTTCATGGGTCAGCGGCTTCTCGCAGAAGACGTGCATGCCTTTCTTGATGGCGGTGTAGGATGCAGGCGCGTGGGTATGGTCCGGCGTCGAAACGTTCACCGAATCAATCTTGCCCTCTTCCTGTTCCAGCATTTCACGCCAGTCGCGGTATAGGCGGGCGTTGGGATAAAGCTTGGAAGCGCGCTCCAGATGCACGGCGTCAATATCGCAAAGCGCAACGACTTCGACTTCATCATGGCTGGCAATATTGCCCAGATCGTGGGCACCCTGGGCGTTCACCCCGATACCGGCGTGCTGCAGTTTTCCGTTGGCCGTATTGGCAAAACTGAGGCGCGGCAGAATCAGCGGTGCCGCACTGGCCAGGGCAGCGGTCTTCATAAAGGTTCTTCGAGAATACTGACTTTTCATAATCGGGGGTGCTCCAAACAAGTACGTGCGTCGCGAAGTCAAACAGGCCCGGTCTCACCTGGTGGGTGGGGCTGTCGCGATATTTTCAAGGGCACAGTGTACCCGCTCCGCCCCCTAATCTCAATCTCACAGTTCTACGGCTTTATCATGCGCCCCGTGCTGGCACCGTCCACGGCCTCTCTGGCATACTGGCGCTCGTAACGGAATGCAATCGATGACCGCAGGAATTTGCCCCACACGATGGACACCCACGCCCTACCCTTCAAGAAAATCCTCTTCGTCTGCACCAACTGCCGTGAACCCGGAGAACGGGTCTGTTGCGCCGAGCGGGGCAGCGTCGCGCTGCACGCCGATCTGAAGCAGTGGGTGAAGGACCAGAAACTGAAGCGCCACATCCGGGTGTGTAAATCGGGGTGCATGGACCGCTGTGAAGAGGGTCCCAATGTGCTGATGATGCCCGACAACATTTGGATTTCGGGCCTGGACGAAGCGGGCGTGGAGGCATTAAAGCAACAACTCCTGACTTCGGTGGCGTGCGAAATCAACAAGGCCAGCGACTGATCGTCGTTAGTCGATGCCGGGGCCAGCGCCCCTATCCGTTTCCAGACTCCCCCTGGGCATGTTCACGTGCCAGGACCCGAATAAAGGCATCGGCAAAGTTGGTTACTTGCGCTATGGTTTTTTCCTCCACCTCCGTGACGCGGTCCGAGATCTGATTCCAGTGAGGAGGGAGCCCTTCCTCATCCAGGCCCATGACGGTCATGGCGTTCATTTCTCGCATAAGGGGCACGTGGGCCTCTGTGGGCACGGCGCGCATAACCCCTTCTCTTATGCCATGTGCGTCAGCCAGGGCCCGTGCATGGCGCAGCATATCCGGATTGGCCCGCAAGACGTGGAGCATGCCTTCCTTCGTCAACACGTGGGGCTCACCGGCTCCGATGCCCTCCAGATTGAGGATGTAGGTATTCGCCCGGTCCAGATGATGCTCCGCCAGGAACTGCCGCATCCCCCCCATCCAGGATTCATGGCTTCCCGTCGCCACCAACCAGACGTCGGCGTCTTCCGGCTGATCGCGGCCCAGGGAATCAGCGAGCCCGAGTAGCGCAGCGACACCGGAAGCGTTTCCATTGGCCCCCCGAATATCCTCGCCGCGAGACGACGCCATGAAGAGTGCCAGGGCACCGGCCATCAGGATACCAATAGCCAGGGCACGGACGGCCATGGCCATCTCGCCGGACGCTCCATTCCGCACCGCGATAAAATCGGAAACACAGGTAGCCAGTACGATCACCATCGCGGCAATCACCACGTAATTGAGGAGCCGCAACCAGGGGATGACCGCAGGTGACGTGAGTGGACTGGCGCAGCCGCTGTCATAGTGGGCCGTCACGACGATCAGACTGCGTGGTCGGACCGCCTGAAAGCGGGCCACCACATTCTGAGAGGGATACTGGGGCATGAAACGGGAGAGTCCGCGAAACCCGGAAAACTCCATGAAATAAAAAATGAAGACGGCCCCACCATATAAGAAGGCCATCAGCGGCCAGTAGATGGAGAGAATACCCACGACAAGAAATTCGGAAAAATAGGACGCGAAAAGGTAGGGATAGTTCTCGATACAGAAGAACGACTCCGACGACACCTCCGGCGTATGCTCCTTGAAGCGGCGCTCGATATACTCGGCAGCATCCCGCTCACATTCACTTTGCGCACTACGGTGCAGCAATCTCCCCGCGAGATACATGAGGTCCTGGTGGATTTGGCTAGGCACGGCAATCCCTCTTGCTGTGATGATGGTGTGGGCTCTTGCATAGTATACCCCGTATAGGACGGGCTATTCAGGGCAAGCCTGTTGGAGTATAGGGGAGTATAATCGGGAAGCCTTCATAACAATCCACTGGTTACTCTTCCCGTAGCGGGTTCTGGGGATTTCAAATCGCCTCACGGGAGGGCAGAGAAAATCTCTCGGCGGGCGCTTCCGTGTCGAATCTGAACTCTACGTCTCCACGGCATTCCAAGACACCAACCACTGTGGCAGAATTCTCTCGGATTAAACGGAAGAATGGGTTGATTCTTAAGCGTCAAGACCTACCCGTATTCGCAATCCTACTTTCTCACGCTGATATCCGGATGTCCCAATCGTCCCATACCGATTCAAGGTCTCAGAGGGGCCAGCCCTAATGGTACCGACTCGTTTAGGAGCCCGCTTTCTACCCCCCAATTGGGGGGCCGGCGAGGTGACCGTCGTATTGTACAAGTTTCGACAACTCCCGTCCGGGGCCGTTACCGCCATCTCTGCCGCCCGAAGGCCTCGTGTTACTTCGACAGACTTCCTGAATACGACGTTGGCAATTCCATTCGCGTAGTCTCCGTCTAAGGAAAAGCAGTGCCTCGAACCGTGCCGTCGTCTGCGATGGATTCCTGTGCAATACCCGTCCAGTCACCATCAGTCAGAGTTCGCGCATAGCTTTTCGTGTCGCCAGACAGGAGGGCTAACCCAGCGGAAGCAAGAAAAACCGCCGACGATAGGCGCCGACGGTTGTCGCATGCAAGGTGACTGATGCTTTTCTATGCCCGGTTAGCTACCCGATGTCGGGCTACCATGCCAATCAGTCCGAGGCCCAGGAGCGCAACGGTTGTTGGCTCGGGAATCGGTGCGTGATCACTGACAATCGCAAAATTTGCGATCCATAGCTCATCCGGGCTGGTGTACCGCTGGTCGCCAATCGACAAATGAATACCGTGGTCCGTAAAGTCATAGGTCAAATCGGTAAAATCCGAGCTAATCGGGTTCAGGCCCGAGATGTAGCCACCTGGCTGACCTACCCAATCGAGGTCTTCCAGCCAGACTTCCATCCGACCCGTGGGGGTGAGATTGTAGGACCCTTGGTTTTGAACCCCGAAGGACAACGTATTTGCTCCAAGATCTACGTATACATCCGCAAAAAGAAGATCACCAAAGAACTCATTGCCGGCTCCGACCGTAGCCTCGACCGGCAAGGAACCCAAGCCAGCGTCAAAGTAGTTTGTAGTGTCGGCACCAACATTGAATACGCCCGAAACTTCATCGCCGATCAGCGATGCGGATGTCTGCAAGGGGATTGCGGACGCCGCCAACGCAATCATCGGCACAATTACTGATTTCATCGTTCCCATTTTTCCTCCAATCTTCATAAGAATTTAGAATGCAAACATCGCCGACAACCCGCTAATCGCTGCAAGAATTGATCCAACAGTCTGAGCATCGGAAAAAGAGCTTTAATCGAGTTTTCGATTACAACAATTGGGATATGCTTGCTTCCAAATCAATCGGTGCGGACCATCGACTCAATAATTAGTCTCTACTGATAAATCTTTAATGGCGTCTTGGACGGCGATTGGGCACGAAAATTCCCCGCGGAAACGGACAGTAAGCATTGGAGCCAGCACGCCCTACGGTAATGTACCTGCACACGTCCGAAGCACCTCGATCGCGCTGAGGGACGGGAGGGGAAAACGAGCGGCGCGAACGGTCCCGTCGTCCGCGATGTCTTCCAGCGGAATCCCCGTCCAGTCGCCGTCGACTAAAATCCGTGCATAGGCTTTGGCCTCACCCATCTCCGTTCCCCAGGCCGCAGGAGGGGACTGCTCGGCTTTCAGGGTATCTGTAGACACCCGGGTGGCCGCGCTCTGCCAGACTCCAGGGCCCGTGACACATTCCTGCCCGTCGATACGGAGCGTCTCGGCACCCAGGGCGAGATAGCGTGTGGGCCCGGCTGGCGGACGATGGATCAAGGCAAAGCGTCCCTGAAACGCCACGTCTTCCACCGTGGCCACCGCATCGAAATTGTTCAACGCCAGATACACGCCCGTCTCTCCCTCGATGCGCAGGGCCACTGCGTCGGCACCTCCTGAATTCTTAACACGCGTAACAGCGCCGATACGGTGTCCGTCGTGGAGGGGCTCGTGCACGGCGACGAAGGTGCTCTGCACGTCTGTGCCACTCCGAACCGTATCCACATAGCGCACGCGACGGCCCTTTTCATCCATGGTGCGCTGTCCCGGGCCGTTGGAAGCCTCCACGCGGTCGGCCGGGCTGGCCAACCAGAGGCGATATCCGCCCGTCTCATCCTGCCACGTCGCCTGCCAGGTCTCACCGCGGGCCGTGCCCACCCGGACATCGCGCACGCCGTAGATATCTTCCTTGGCCAGGCTCGCCCCCACGTCGGGCAACGAGGCCTCCTCCGGAATTTCGACGCCGTCAAAGCGCAGATTTCCGTCGGCCGCGTAACTGGAGGCCAACTCACTGTAGCTGCGAAAACGGTGCTCCGAACCACCGCGCACCGTAAACACATCGATCGCGAAGGTCTCGTTCTCGCCCGTTCTTACCATCAACACGCGACGTCGGTAGTCGCTGCACTGCGGGTAGGCCGTGGACGTCGCCTCGACCACCGAGGCCAGCGGCGAGGACGCCATGAATTCAAAACTGGTCTTACGCCCGTTGAATTCCTGCTCCTTCCCGTCGACGATCACGAGATTGTGACTGGCCGTGGCCTTGATCCATTTGTTCACCGGCATGTCACCCAGGTACCCCAGGTCCCCCACGACGGTGCGCCCGCCGTCATCGTAAAAGAGCGCCAGGTTATCGTAGTGGCGGTGTCCCCCACGGGGGTTGAAGGCCAGGGTAAGGGTATCGGCTTCCGTGCCCCGACCATGCCGCAGAATCGCCGTCTTCCAGGCGGGATAGAGGGTGTCCTCTTGTTCCAGGGGGCGTTTCTCTCGGAGCGCTTCTTCGTTCAGATTAAACACCGCATACTCGTCGCCAGTGCTCCGGTGGATGTTGGGCAAGACGCCCGCGAAGTTTTCCGGATACCGACGGGCACCCATCTGCAAGATGTGGACGGATGGTTTGCTGTTAAGGCGGGTATCACTCAGCGGGAGATATTCACCATTGGGAAGTATGGTGTCCAAGATAGACTGGTACATGAGCTTCAGCCGTTCGTCCTGCCCATAGAGATCAACGGTGCCACTGCGACCGGGGACCCCTTCGGGCCAGACATAGCCATGGAGGGATTCCGGCACGATGAGCAATTGGGCCAGATACATGTTGGTGTAGGACGGACTCTCCGTACTGAAGCCATCGTAATTGAAGGAAGCATCGCGCACACATTCGTAGCCACGAATGGCCACGTCCACATATTGAGGAATGCCAAGGACCTTCCCCACCGCGCCAAAGGCGTTGTAAATGCGGGGAGCCTTGTTGTTTTCCTCCTTCGCCTCACCGGGACCCCCGATATAGGGCTCGGCACCGAAGGCCGCTTCCAGAATGAGGTCCCGCTCTACCAGACGTCGCGACGCATCATCCCACACGGGATTGCCGGACTCATCCACGGCGTTCCACGTAAAGTCATAGGCCTGCACAAACTGATTCAGTCCACTCACGCCATCCGTGCTGGCGTGGATTCGTCCCGCCCCCCAATAGGTTTGGAGCATGCGTGCCTTTTCCAGGGAATCCTTCGCAAAGGCACTTTCGGAAAGGTGGCGCTTCCAGACCAGGGGCAGGCTCCTGTCGTGCCAGGCTGCGTAGAGGGGATCGCAGTCCGCGTAGGTGCCCCAGTAGTCGTGGTAGGGCCACTGGCGGTAGGCCGTGGCATAGCGGGTCATCACCTCCCGCGTGGCAACAGCATAGCGGGGATCTTCGGTGAAGAGCCAGGCCAACGCGAGCGATTTCGCGGCGGTCCGCATGAAGGCAATCTTCTTCTCGCGGATGACGCCACTGAAGCTGACGTGCATGGGATAGCCGACCCAGTGCCACGCGAGCTTGCCACTTCGGTCGTCCGGATTCGCCTGCTCCGCCGGGTTCAAATGATAGGATACTGTCTGGCCGAGACGGGGTAGCTGGAGGCTTGCCGTTTCGGGATAGGCGGCATTGGGAAAGACCGTCTTGCAGCGACGACAGCGGATCTCATCGGGTTTCTTATAGGACCAATCCACCAACCGTGACCCCACGCCCTCCTGACTCTTCACGCCCACACAATGGGGACAGGTAAACCCATAGATGGGGCTGGGCGCTTCCAGGGGAATCATGGCCTCTATCCAACCGGGGTCCTGGGCCACGACGTATTCGGCGAGGTCCACCTGATTGGCAAGCCAGGCCTTCGCCCAATCGTGCTGCGCGATATTCTCCTTTGCCCGGGCAATCGCCTCGGCATCATAGAAGGCGGGGTGCGCAATGGACGGTCCCGAGAGCAGGGTATCTTTTCGCGCTTCCATCTCAGCGCGAAAGGTTTCTTCCGCTTCGGATACGCCCTGTTCCTGCCACGGCAAAAAGCCCGCGCCCCGAACCACCGCGTGGATGTACTCGTCGCGCCGTGCCTCCTGTGCCAACAGGTCTGCGCTCAGCAACACACAAAAGGACATCAAAATAACTATGGGTACAGAGTTTTTCATAGGCCTATTCCATTGTGGGGTCAATCGGTTGTAGACTAGCATACGTATTTCATGAATGCGAACGTCCGAAGCTAAGAGCAAGCGATGCCGCATCGCAACGCAAGCAAGTAACATTTTCACCACGTAGGGCTTGGCACCTTGGTGAGCGACAACCCAAAAAGTTGAACCACGAATGGACACCAACTAACACGAATCAGGAAAGCGGCGACGCAATTGGGCAATGACCAACCCTTTTTCGTTGGACAACACGGTCTCGCTATCGCGGCTTCCCCTTCCGTGTTGTTCTGTACTTTCTGTGGTCGCCTGATTGGTCGGGGCCAATCGTATTCGTGTAAATTGGTGTCCATTCGTGGTCCAACTTATATCCGTCGGGACCAACGGCTACTCCAGGCCTTTCGCGGTGCAACTCGTTTCAATACTCAGGAGAATTTATCGTCATGTCTATAGCTGACCGCTATGCGCGCTTCACCAGCATCGCGCTGTTGATGCTCGGAGCCCCGACCCTTGTCCATGCCCAGAGCGATGCCGTGGGCAGCCCGAAAAACACGGTGGTGTTTGAGCGCATCTTTAACCTGCCCCGCGTTATCCCTGCGGAACGCATCGCCGAAGTAGCGGCCCTCCCGGCCGGTGAATCCCTCACCGTCGATCGGGATGGGGATGGAAAGGTCGATGAAATCTGGTACATGGCCACGGATTATCGCCACAACAAGGAAAAAATCCTCGTCTGCGCCGTGGATGAGGACGGCGACTACGCGGCAACCGGACGTCCCGATCTGGACAGCGATTTGTACTTCTGGGATTGGGACGCCGATGGCTATATTGATGTGGTCTCCGATTATCAGGATGATGACGGCGACAACGACGTGGATCAGATGGGCCTTTTCTACAACAAGAATTGGAAGGACGGAAAAGACGACATGACCGTCTGGTGGGCTGTTGACATTGGCGACGACAACCTGCTGTGGCACGACGTGAACGGCACCTACTACCAGCCCCTCTGCCAGTGGCGCACCCACTTCAGCGGCGACGAGCTCTTCTACCAATTCCGTCTGACGGAAGAGAGCGAACACTGGGTCAACGTATGGGAAGACCCCTTCGCTTTTTACGATCCCGATGGCGACCAGGCCAGCGAAGTCGTGGTCCGCATCAGTGCCATCGGCGAGGCCGTGAAGAACCTCCGCTACAGCATCGATGCCGATGACGATGCCTATGGCAAAGACACCCACAACTACGACTTTTCCGTCACCGCCTTGCCGCCGGAAGAAGGACTCTCCTCCGCCGCCTGGCACTCGGAAGCCCTGGATATTCGCGGGGTCAAGACTCTCCCCGTCGTGCCGTGGGATAAGTGCATGGAGTTTGGACAGCAGGCCAAGTGGGGCAAGGCCATGCTCACCTGGGACGAGATTAACAGCAACACCGACGAGACGCCTGAAGACGACCCGCACGAGCGGTGGGAAGGCATCCTCAATGCCAAGTCCAAGCACGGCGATTTCGAACAGGTCGGTGGTCCGCCCTCTTCGCCCTTCAACAAGCGCGTGGAAGTTACGGCCGACCCCGCGTCGCCCCTGGCGCTCTACTTCGACGAAGTCGACCAGCGCCTCCACCTCCTGGGTGCCGACTATGGCTACATGGACGTGGACTTCAACCACGATGGCGTGTTGGACGCCGCCTATACCTGGAAAGACAGCGACAACGACGGCAAGCTCGACGTCCGCGAAGCCGACGTGAATGGCGATGGCACGGTGGATTTTACCCAGCAACTCGCGCCGGGTGACGAGACCTATGCCCTGACCTTTGAGGCATTGCCTTCCGTCTACAAGCCCGCAATAGCGCGCTCGCTGGAAGCCAACCAGGCCTTCATCGATGGAGCGCTTGCAGCGCTGGGCGAAACCCCGGAAGACGTTCAGGCGGTCATCGACTATTACCGTGGACCGCTGCTCGACCGGCATCCCGAAACGGGCATCGGACAACGCATACAAAATACTCCCGCCGGTGCACGCTTCTACACCGCTCTCGTTCGCGACCGCTTATTTGTCGCCTTGAAATCGGCCTTGGGAAACCAGCAGCACTGGGGCGATATCGAAGCCCTCTACCTGGCGGGCAACATCGGCAAGGCCGCCAAGAAAACAAGCGAGACTTCCGATGCTCCGATGGACAGCGAAAAGTCATCGCCCCTCACGCGCAATGGCCAGACCTATACGAAGCGTATCCCCCTGACCCTTGCTCTCGGCAAGACTTCCGAAGCTGTGCTGCAAGATCATGTGGTCTCCATTCCCGTAGCCGACCTGGTGGCCCAGGCTGCGGACTTCAACCCAGACAACTGTGTGGTCGTAAGCGGTGACTATTGGCTGACCTGGCGCGAAATACCCCATCAGTTCAACACGTGGCGCAATGGTAAAGACGCCGAACTGAGTTTTGTCGTCGACGCACACGCAGACACACCAAACACGTACTACGTTTTTTACCACACCGCGGGCGAAAGCACGTCGACGCATCCCCAACTCACCAATGCCGTCCTCGACAACCCGGCCTACGTAGCGTGGGAGTCGGACGCGGGTGCCTTCCGCTTCTACACCGGACAATTCGACTTCTTCGGGAAGCAGGTCCAGTTACTGCCCCGGGAAGAGCGCCTCATCTATCCCTTGGAAGGCGTGAACTACCACACCGAGCAGGATTGGGGCATCGACGCCCTCCATGTCGGAAAGACCAGTGGGCTTGGTGGCTTGACCATTTACCACGACGGCAAGGCCTACCCGGTGCAGAGTCCGGCCGGTGAAGGACATGTGACCTTTGAGCACAAGGTGCTGGGTTCCGGCCCGGTGCGCGCGGGGGTGGAGATCATTGCCAGTAATGTTTTCCCCGACATGCCCGAGAAGAAGGTCATCCTCCGCTGCCTGATTTACGCGGGCCGCACCGAATCCGAGGTCAACGTGATACTCCCCGATGGCCTGGAAGGTGCCACGGTGGGCATTGGTCTTATGGACCTCGCCGAAGGGGTCAACCTCGCCACCCCCGGCACCCTCGGGGTATGGGGACGTCAGGGTGATGACATTGGCGACATTGGCCTCGCGGTCACCACGGCCCATGAGCAAATCGAGGTGAAGGCCTACCCCGAAGAACGTCACCTCATCGCCGCACCCGAAGGACAGCACTTCCGCTATTGGATTCGAGGCGGCTGGCGTCGCGGCATGCAATTCCCCGCGTCCTATGGCGTACAGAATTGGGAGCGCGAGCTCAAAATCTGGTCCGACGGATTGCGGGCGGGTGCGAAGATTGACGTAGCGTCCGGTGAAGACCTGAAGAAGTAAGTCAATCCACTTGCCGTGGCACCCTGACTCCCACAAGGTCAGGGTGCCACGATTGTTTCAGGGCCGTTGGGTGACTTCGGGAAATCACGATCACCCGAGCAGGTTTTGATGCCATGGATTGGGCCACACCCACAAAGGCGGTCGCGGAGCTCCCGTCTTTGAGGCTGGCACCCCAACGTCCCCCAGAAGCCACGGGCTAGCCCTCCCACCCCAACGTCACCAAAGAAACCCACGGGTGCCACCCTCAAGCGTTGTGGCGGAGCCACAGAAGCTTGTGGGTGACTTCGGGAAGCCACGATCACCCGAGAAGATTTCGATGCCATGGATTGGATCACACCCACAAAGGCGGTCGCGGAGCTCCCGTCTTTGAGGGTGGCACCCAAACGTCACCCCAGGAGCCACGGGCTGGCCGTCCCACCCCAACGTCCCCCAGAAGCCACGGGCTGGCCGAACCGCTCCCACCTGAGCACAACACACCCCTCAACCCAGCCCACCTTATCAAAGACAAACCCGCCCAATATCATGGGCCAAGTCTCACCATGAGCCGCCCTCCACTCCTATCACCTCCAGCTTGTGAAAACTCGCGGCGTCGTGTAGATTCTCAGGGTAGCCTAAACAACGCTCAGAGAGGATCCACCATGCGACATCTTATGGTTGCCCTATACACGTTAAGTCTGACCCTCACCGCCTCGGCCCAAGACATCCCCACGCCCGTCATGGCCCCCGATGCCTGGGTAGACCTGGGGACCTCCACCGTCTCCCCCGAACGGGGCGTATCCGGTGAGTATGGCACGTGGACCGTTTCCTACACCGTCGGCAAAGGCGGCATCGCCACGGGCGGTGGGATTCGCGTCCAGCTTCCCGATGAGTGGCACGCGGGCCCTCGCAACTCGGCGATACGCCTCCAGACCAAAGATCCGAAGCACGACAATTACATCACCGCCAAGCTCTCCCAGGGCGAAGCGAGCCTCCGCTGCATCGTGGAAGACGAACGGGACAACGAGCTCATCAAGCACGCGAAAAAAAGCCTGGACGGCCGCAATGAACGCTATGTCTTTGTGGTCCGGGTCATCGTCGCGGAAGGCAGCCTCCAGGAGGGCGATACCATCCAGGTCGTCTACGGCGACACGTCGGGGGGCAGTAAAGGCTATTGGGCCTCGGCCGTTTCCGCCTACGCCTTGCCCATCCTCATTGCCCTGGACCACGATGGCGACAGCCGCTTCGAGATGGAAAGCTACACGCCCATGATTGAGGCCGTCGCAGGAAAGCCGGTCTATGCCCAGCTCCACGCGCCCTCCAACGCGGTGCTCGGTCAGCCCATGAAATGCCGCATCGCCCTCCTCGACAAAGAGTTTAACCCGACGGCGGGCCCGGCCAATTTCACCCTGCGCTACCCCGAAGGCGTAACGGGTCCCGAAAGCACCACCATCTACCGCGACCACGCGTGGTCCGAATTTGAAGTCACGCCCAACGCGGCCGGTGTAGTGCGCATCACGGCCGCGTGGGAGAATGCCGAACGGGAATTGTTGGGCAATCCCACGATTGTGGCGGAGACCCTCCCCGAGCGGCCGGTCTATTGGGGCGACCTCCACTCCCACACCAGTTACAGTTGGGACGGTGTGGGTCGCGATGCCTTTGGCTACGCGCGCTTCGTCGCGGGCCTCGACTTCTACGCCATGACCGATCACGCTATCGAACCCGACGCAAATTGGACCCGGGGCCTCTCGAAGAAATACTGGGAGGAGTACAACAACCTCACCCACGTCTACAACCTGCCCGGAGAATTCGTCACGCTCCACGCCTATGAATGCAGCTTCGGCACGCCCTTCGGCCACCACAATGTGTATTTCCGAGACGAACCCGGACCGCTGCTCTACCCCCAGACCGTGGAGCTACCCAATCTCTGGGCCGCCCTGCAGGCCGGTGATGCCCTCACCATCCCCCACCACACGGGCAAGTTCCCCCAGAAGGTCGACTTCACCATCCACGACCCGGAATTCCGCCGCAACTTTGAAATGTATTCGGGCCATGGCCTGAGTGAATCCTACGACCCCACCCACCCCCTGGCCTTCGAGTTCAGCAAGTTTACGTCTGACGCCAAGAGCGCCGAGGGCAAAGGAAACCTCCAGGACGCGTGGCAGATGGGACTCCAGGTCTCGGCCATCGCATCGTCGGACGACCATCGGGCCCAGCCCGGCAACGCCATGTATGGGCTGGCCGCCATTCGTGCCACCGACCTCACGCGGGACGCCATCTTCCAGGGGCTCTACGACCGCCACACCTACGCCACCACCGGAGCGAAGATCATCCTCGACTTCACGGTGAACGACACCCCCATGGGACAAACGGCCGCCCACGAATCCACCGCCCGCATTGCCCTCCGGGCCCACGGTACGGACACCATCGATTTTGTGGAGCTCTTGCGCCTTCAGCCCGGTGCGGAGGCCTTCACCGTGGTGCAACGCTGGGAGCCCAAGGCCCTCGATTTTGAAGCTACCTGGGAAGACGCCGAGAGCCAGCCCGGCGCGATTTACTACTTCCGATTACGCCAGCACAAACTGATTCACAAGCGGGTGGCCATGGCCTGGTCCTCCCCCGTGTGGGTGAAGTGATCGGCCTGAATAACAACACCTGAGCACCTCGTCAGCACCTCACCGTTGGCGTCAATCAATCTATCTCTCTGTGCGCTTGGCGTTCTCGTGGTTAACAACGTCCTCACAGGAATTAACCACAAAAAACGCAAAGACCACAAAATGCCTTATCAACAAAGGATGTAGTACCTTGAAGAATCCCCAAATTCGTTCCCAAATCCTATGCGCCGTGCTTAGCTTCCTGATCGGCTTAAGCACGGGAGCCCACGCGGCATCTCCGCCCGTACCCTTCACCGTCGAAAACTTTATCGACGTCGACCAGAACCATTTCTTCCTACAGGGGGGCATTCCCCTCCCCCGGGGCCATGCCCAGCCCGAGGACGCCTTCTCGGTATCCGACGACTCCGGTACGCCGGTGGACGCTGAAGTCAAGGTGACCGCCTTCTGGCCCGATGGCAGCGTCAAATGGGTGTTGGTCCGTATGCAGCCCGACATCGCGGCCATGGGCACCCGCCAGTTCACCCTCGAAAATACGACGGACGCGGCGCTTCCTCAGACGGGCTTCGCCCATCAGGACGACTCGGCGATTCACGTCGACACCGGTGCCCTCCGCTTTACCGTGGGCCGCACCGAGGCCAATCTCCTCACCGACCTGTCTGTGCGCATCGACGATACGTGGGTCAACATGCTTTCCGGCCGTGAGAGCGCGGAGCTGGTCGTCCACCTCGACCGGAAATCGGGCGAGGCCACCACGCCCATGACCTTCAACGCCAATCACGACACCCACCAGTTTTCCGCCACGTTGGAAGAAGCCAGCCCCACCGTGGCCGTCATCCGACTCGACGGCGTACATCAGTCCGAAGACGGTAGCACCTTCGCGCCCTACACGGTCCGTCTTTACGCTTACAAGAATGACACGCGCATTCGGCTCTACCACACCTTCATCTTCGACGGCGACGCCCGACACGATTTCATCCGGGGCATTGGCCTTCGCCTGACCGCCACACCGGAAAGCGTCGTAGGATACACCCTTGCGGAAGAACGGGGAACCGGTTTCCCCACCACCTATGTGGTCGACCCCTCCCTGCCTGCCTGGCGCCGGGGACTCCTCACCCAGCACAGTGCCGATGCCTATACCATCAAGAAGGTCATCAACCCCGAAACCAATTCCCTGCTGCGCGCAACGGCAGGCACCCGCTCCCAGGGCTGGGGCCGACTTGAAACTGCGTCGGGCTATATCAGCGCGGCGGTGCGCAACTTCTGGCAGGAATATCCCAAGGCCATCGAAATAGACGCCGTGGACCGAAGCCTGACGGCCTGGTTCTATTCCCCCCACGCCGATGCCCTTGACCTCCGCCGCTACTCCGACTGGGGGTATCACGCCCTCTACGAGGCGGGTGCAGGGCCCGCCGGAAAACCCGCCTCGCCATTTAACCACGACATCTCCAATGCCACCGGCATATCGAAATCCTCCGAAGTCCTGCTGGATTTCGGTGCACCCAACGCTCCCCTCACTCGGAGCGCCGCGCAGGCACTCCTCTTCCAGCGTCAACCATTGTTGCGGTCCAGCCCGGCGTGGATGGGGGCCAGCGGTGTATTCGGCCATTTTAGCGCCATGCCGGAAACAGGCCCCGGTGTGGAATATTTCAAGACGGCCATGAACCTCCATATCGATGAGCAGGAACGGAACCGCTGGTACTCCTTCATCGACTATGGCGATGTCATGCACAGTTTCAATGCCGCGAAGGATCTCTGGCGCTTCGACGAAGGGGGCTACGCCTGGCTGAACAATGAAGGACAAATCAGCGACTCCTACTGGATGGCCTACCTCGCTACCGGCGACGAGCGGTGCTATCGCTTTGTCGAAGCCATGACCCGCCACGTGCAGGATGTGGACATGTTTCAACTCGGTCCCCTGGCGGGCCGGGGTATGCGACACAATGTGAATCACTGGGGCGGCACCAACCGTGAGCGCCGCATGACCATCGCGCAGAACAAGCGAATCTACCACTTCCTCTCCGGCGATGAGCACACGGCCGACCGGATCCGTTTCAGTTATGAGCAACTTCCCAAGGGGGCAGGCCCCGTGACTTACCCCGCCATGGATTTCGCCGTGGGCGCCACGGCCCTGCTTTACCTGTGGGAAAGCACGGGGGACCCTGCCTACGGTGAACAGCTGCAACGGGTTGCCGAGACCTTCTGCTCGAATCCCATCGGGGGCTACGGTTTCCCTGCCCAGTTTTCCCTCGACCTGGCCACCGGCGAAGGAAGCGTAGCCGACGGCACCCCGATGCTCGCCGACTATTTCCTCACCTTCTTCGGCCCCCTGCGCGTGCTCATGGAAACCAGCAACCTGACGAACAATCCTGTCATTACGGAGCGGGTATTGAAGTGGGCGACCCTTCTCCTCGAAACGGAAGAGTTCGCCAAAGAACGCCAACTCCATTTCGGCACGGGCCCGCAGGGTGCCCACACCCACCTCCACGTGGCCGCCTTCGCCTATCGGCATACGAAAGATCCGCGCTACCTGGAGACTGTTCGAATGGCCCTGGAGAATCCCGCCCAGGAAATGGTTGTAGTCGGTGGCGACGGCCCCCTGGAACGTCCCCGCCATGTTGCGATGCACGGGACCAACTCCTTTCAAACCAACAGCAACTCAATCACCCTCTACAACTTCCCCTACGCCTTCCCCTGGGTCGCACAACTGACATCGGAAACCCCGTAGGCCTGCGCCTACCGATCGGCCTCCCAGCCAGGGGGAGGCCGATCGTGCTCCCGTTACCCCCCTTCCTGCAAGCCGCCAGAACCCGACATTTTCGACTTTTCGGTGGCACATATGGCCCGCATCGTGAATTCTTCATGTCTTGTCATACAATCGTCACACCTCAAGCAAATTCGGGTTCAAGAGAAAATACGCTACCTTTCGTAACGGAGAATTCGCATCGACCTCCGATACTATCGATGCGCCAATAGCCCCCCTCAAACAAAAGGCATCGCCGCCGTCGCTGAGCACCCGGCACCTTCCGGACCTATTGGGCAAGCCCAGTCTCCTCCCTCTCACCATATATAACGAAACTATTACGTCCTTCCAGCCCTTCTCCCTAATCCGGCCCTTTTCTATCGCTATGACACGGTATAGACGGCAGGGCCCGTGGACAGCATTCCGATCCGGGGGTAAAATTTTAATGCAAGATGTCATGCGTCACCAACGACATGATGCGGAGGACCCTTATGACTCACAGCGACAAAAGAGCACCCAGCCTGGGAGAGACGGTTCTCGTACTGCTCGCCATGACCGCCACAACGACCATCGCCCTGTACGGCATTCCCGAATCATTGCAGTCGGCCCTTTCTCTGGGCACCCCCCCGATCGAAAACGCCGCAGGGCCCTACGGAGAGGTTGATACCCGGTCCCAGATTTACCCCCTGGCAAAACAGGTGAGCAACATTGTATTCGCATCGAATGTCGTCCACTGTGATGGCACCGCCGTCGTACCTGTCGCGGATCAGCGGGGATTTCGCATCTTGCTTCAACGGGACAAAACCCGGGGCCAGCGAGACTTTACGTCCCGCGGCGATTGGGAGTTTGCGGATATTGTCTTAGTACCCACCGGAAATCTACCGCCCCCCCCCGTCAGTACCATTATGTGGGATACATCGGACCCTGAGGACTTAATGCGCCCCGTCTATATGGGGGTTGGGGAAGGATTCCATTGGTATGGCCACATGGAAATGGGCCAGCAGGATCACCTCCGGACCACGATGAAACTGGAAGGGGGCGAGGAGCGCTTCAACCTCTTGGTGGAGAGTATTGAGCACGCAACAAGCCGACGGGACCGTGGCATCGCGATACGGAATCTCGCAAACGTATTTGGTGACAGGGCGCTCCCGATTCTTCTTCGGGAAGTCCACAACCCCCAACTGGACTCCGTTGACTTCGCCATTCACGCCCTGGGCATGGTAAACAGCGAGAAAAGTATTGACGCCCTTTTGCGACTCTATGAATCCCCAGATACGAAAGTGAGAGCGCGCGCGGCATTGTCCAGCACCTTCAGTCCCCTTGCGAAACAGGCCTACCTGGACAACCTTTCCATCGAGAGTTCCGAGAAACCCTTCTACATCGCCAGCATACGGGCCGCGATTCAACATGACTGGAAAGAAGCCGTGCCCCTACTGGAAGAGATAAAATCCGCGCCTTATTCCCCCCTGTACTACATCGATTCCTCCCTGGCGATCCGCACCCTGAATGGGAATCCCGCTTCAGAAGATCTGCTGACCCACCAACAAGTTATACGCGATCTTTGTTGTGGATCCCGCCCCGATGAAGTGGAAAGTGCGTATCGCGCCCTGCTCAGCCACCCGGATAGGCATGGGGCACTCCTGATGGCCATCAAGTTGGCTACCGCAGAAGGCAAAGGCTCCCGTCGCCCCAGTGAATTAGGCGTCGAACTGCTGAAGACACTCCCCCTTGAAACGGTACTCCCCGTCCTAGAGCATTTGCGAACGACCCTCTACGATGAGCGGGCACGAGATCGGCTCTCCGATATCTATCACGAGGTCAAAGGGCTTGAAATGCAGAACATCGCCCTGCGGACGGCTCCCCGTCCCATCGGCTAGCAACTTCTTTCCCCAGGGCACGTGCGCCACGGAAGGCAAGCACACGCGCTGGGGAATTTTTTATGGGCGCCCCACATCGATAGCAATATCCAGCACCGCACTGTATCCCCCCGCCTTCTCCGTGACGTCCAGGGTCAACTGGTCACCCCCCGCGCGGAAAATGCTGTCCTGAACATTGCGCTTGTCCCGCACCCCATTTTCCGTATACGGCGGAACACCCTGTACTCGGTCCGACAGTTCGTCATCGAAGAATAGCTGCGAGGCGAATTCATATCCCTTCGCCGCACTCACGGCCGACCGAATCTTAACGTGAATGTGCACGGCACGGCCACGGTACCAACCGGGATAGATTGTTGTGAATCGAGCGCGCCCCCCTTCGTCGGTAACCTGGAAGCCCCGCAAAAAAGATTCGGACACTGTGCTCCCCGAGCGGTCGCGAACGCCCGAGTAGCGGCCGGCCGCGTCACAGTGCCAGATGTCCACCACCGCGCCCGGCAGCGGGACGCATCCCCCACCCTGCAGTTCGAAGACCCGAAAAGCGAGTGCCAGTAATGCACCTGGCACCGGCTCACCTCCAGGGCGCGACGCCCGAATATCTGAGCGTTCAAGTCCGC
The DNA here is from genome assembly GCA_034669905.1 of Candidatus Hydrogenedentota bacterium. Taxonomy (GTDB): domain Bacteria; phylum Hydrogenedentota; class Hydrogenedentia; order Hydrogenedentales; family JAEUWI01; genus JAEUWI01. The sequence goes on along the minus strand of JAXMOL010000020.1, from coordinate 70,627 downwards.
TATTGACATAAAAGGGCCCCTCCGTCATCTCAGGGAGGACAACGCACGGGGCAGAAGCCACGCCGTCTTCTGCCGAGGTCGGCGGTGAAAAGCCGACAAGCGTCGTGCCCACACCCGCCAAGACCGCCAGCGCCTCCTTGCGGGACAGTAGTATGCCCTGTAGCCGGTCATCTCCGGCGGAGCCTTCAATCTCCGGGCCAACAAGCGACCGGCCGTTCGATTCGATTTTCATAGCCTGTTCCTTCTGCTAAACCGGGGCCCCATCATCGTGAGCTCCCGAGAGTTGCCATCTTCCCTTAGATTAGCACAGGCCCTGGAAGGCCGGGTGACTATTCGTCGGCCCGCCCGTCTGGTACCATGAAAGGGGTGGACAAGCGGTTCATCCAGCGGCAGATGCCGTGCAAAACACGCAATCGGAAAACGAGTCCAAAACGGTCTCGAGTGGCGTTCCACCCGAACCGGAGAAGGAGTTGACGATGAACGTAGGCACGTATTTGTTACGACAATTGGAGCGGGCAGGGGTCAAGCATGTCTTTGGGATTCCCGGCGACTACATCCTGGACTTTTACACCCAGTTGATAGCAAGTCCCCTGGAACACGTGGGCACCAGTACGGAACTCGGCGCCGGATTCGCGGCGGACGCCTACGCGCGGGTCAACGGCGTTGGGGCACTCTGTGTCACCTATTGTGTCGGAGGCTTCAATGCCCTAAATGCGGTGGCCGGCGCCTATGCTGAGAAGTCCCCCCTGATCGTGGTTTGTGGGGCACCGGGGCTGGAGGAGCGTCAACGATCTCCCCTGCTACACCACCAGGTGCGCGATCACATGACCCAGCTCCAGATTTTCGAGAAAGTAACGGCCGCCGCAATCGCGTTGGAAGATCCCGCCACGGCCCCCCGCGAAATAGACGATATCATTGCCCTATGTCTTCGTCGAAAACGCCCGGTCTATATCGAGCTGCCCCGTGGCATGGCGGCCGCCCCCTGCGCCCTCCCGAAAAAGAGAGTCACAAAAGGTCCGACCTCGTCGCCCGACGTACTTCAGGAAGCGCTGGACGAAGCCTGCACCCTCCTCCGCAAGGCCAGACGCCCCGTGCTGCTGGGTGGCGTGGAGATTCATCGATTTGGCCTTCAGAAACCCTTCTTGAAACTGGTCGAACACAGTGGCTATCCCGTGGCCGCCACCATCCTGGGCAAATCGATCGTCCGCGAGGATCACCCCCAGTATCTCGGAATCTATGAAGGGGCCATGGGCCGGGACGCCGTCCGCAAACGGGTGGAGCAGTCCGATTGCCTCGTCATACTCGGGGCTTTTATGACCGATATCAACCTGGGCATCAATACGGCCAAGCTCGATGTTTCGCGGACCATTAACGTAAACTCGGAGCGCCTATCTATCAAACACCACCACTATGAGCAGGTACTCCTCGTCGATTTTATCGCCGAACTTACCAAGGCGCTCCCGGCAACGCGGCGCAAGGTGTCCCGGGGGGCTTCTACCAAGACCGGGAGCTTCCGGGCCCGTCACAAGCCGTTGACCGTACGCCGCCTGTTTTCGTATGTGGATACCCAGCTCACGCGACAACACATGGTCATCTGTGACATTGGCGACAGTCTCTTCGGTGCGACGGATCTCACCATACGGGCCCAGACGGAATTCCTGAGTCCAGCTTACTACACGTCCATGGGTTTTGCGGTGCCCGCCGCGCTGGGCGCGCAGCTGGCTGCACCCAGACGGCGCCCCCTGGTCTTCGTCGGCGACGGAGCCTTTCAGATGACCGGCCAGGAACTCTCCAGTATTGTGCGACAAGGGCTCAACCCCATCGTGGTCGTACTGAACAACAAAGGATACACGACCGAGCGCTTCATCATCGAAGGGCCCTTTAACGACATCCACAACTGGGCCTATCATCAAATGCCGACCCTGCTGGATGCCGGATGGGGTTGCGAGGTGCGGACGGAACAGGAATTCGTGGACGCCTTCGGTCACGCACAGCAGTACAAGGGTGCCTTTTCACTGATCAATGTCCACCTGGACCCGCTTGACCACTCCGAATCCCTGGAGCGGCTGGGGCGTTCACTGGCTACAAGGAAGTAGTATCATGCGCGTTGGAATACCCAGAGAAATCAAGAACAAAGAATCCCGGGTGGCCCTGGTCCCGGCGGGCGCGGCAGCCTTTGTCCAACACGGCCACACCGTGTTGGTAGAAAAAGGCGCGGGCCTCGGAAGTGGGGTCGAGGACGATGCCTATCGCGCGGCCGGTGCCGAAATCGTGTCAGATCCGGAAAGCCTCTGGGCCACCTCGGATATGGTGATGAAGGTGAAGGAGCCCCTTCGAGAGGAATTGGGATGGCTGCGAGAGGACCTGATTCTCTACACCTATCTCCACCTCGCTTCGGCCCCGGAACTCACGGAAGCGCTGCTGCAATCCAAGGTGTGTGCGGTTGGTTATGAAACCATTCAATCGGATGATGGCTCGCTACCGCTACTCATCCCCATGAGCGAAGTGGCGGGTCGCCTTTCGGTTCAAAAGGGCGCCTATTGCCTGGAGGCCGGACCTGGCGGGCAAGGTATGCTCCTCAGCGGCGTTTCCGGTGTGCGCCCGGCGAATGTCGTCATTCTTGGGGCCGGTATTGCCGGTTGTAATGCCTGCCAGGGCGCGGTAGGGATGGGTGCCCATGTCTCCATTCTGGATATCAATCCGGCCCGCCTGCGCTATATCCACGATATCATGGGAGGGCACGTCACCACGGTCATGGTCAATTCCGCCAACATCACCGAAGAGGTGTTGCAGGCGGAGCTGGTGATTACCGCCGCCCTTCGCGCGGGCGCCAGGGCACCGGTCCTCATCGACCGGGACCTGGTCAAACGCATGCGCCCGGGTGCCGCCATCGTCGATATCGCCATCGACCAGGGTGGCTGCTGCGAAACGTCACGCCCCACGAGCCACGAAGAACCTACCTTCATGGAGGAAGGGGTGGTCCACTATTGCGTAACCAATATGCCCGGCGCCGTTCCCAAGACCGCCACCTGGGCACTGACCAATGTGACCCTGCAACATGGACTGGAACTGGCCGACCACGGGCAAGACGCCCTGAGCAACCCGACCACGCCGCTGGGTCGCGGGTTGAACACGTGGCGCGGGAAGGTCACCCATGAAGCCGTCGCCAATGCGCTGGGACTGCCCCATGAAGCACGGTAACCCTCAGGGCACGGCCCTATTGTGTCCCGCCAGGCCATCAACGTACCATAGGAGGACGAGGCGCGAACACAGGCCATTGACCCACAGGATCCCCGACCATGAGCACACCCCAGGAAGAACCTACGTCCTCTCACAGTTTTCTCCACCCGGCCTCTGGCGCACTGATTCTCGGCGCGGACTGGCTTCTCTTTTCCGGTACGGCGGCCACTGGCGGCCTGGGCATGGCCCTCACCGTCCCCCTGGGCTTCCTCATTGGCAGCATCGGCACCACCGCATCCCAACGTCTGGTCGCCCATGACAGTTGGGGAAAATCGCTGGGCAAAGGGTTGCTCGCCGGGTTAGCCGTGGGAGCCCCCTTCCCCATCGGCGGCACCATCGTCGGCGGCACCGTGCTGGCCTCTTCCGGCCTCCACACCCTCCGGGAACGGGCGGCCAAAGCCCTCCTGGAATCTGGCAAAGACTCGAAGAAAGGATAGCGCGCCCATCACATGGCCCCGCGCCTTCAGGTGGGTATGCATAATCCGGTTCCGTTGTGGAAGAAACAGACTGTGTACCCCGAAAAAACGGGCCCGGAAAGGACCCCACCATTGCGTCATGACACCCCACCGCTTCCCCCTGAAAAGGACGGCCCCTGAATATGGCTGAATCCCTGCCACACATTCGCCCTGCACGCCCTGAAGATGTGGATGCTGCCACGCCCCGCATTTTCAGCTCCGGCCCCGATTCCTTTCGCTATGTTTTCGCACGACGTTGCCCAGACGAGGCCCACGCCTTCATTGCCGATGCCTTCATCCGCGAACACACCGAGCTTTCCTATCGCTATCACTGGGTCGCGGAGGTGGACGGTGATGTCGTCGGAACGGCAGCGGGATATACAGGCACCACGGCAGAACGTTTTCTCTGGCCTATTATCGGAAGAATTTTCCGCTTTTACGGACCCCTGATCGGTATACAGGTGGTTCGCTATGGTCTGAATATCGAAAAAGCGATCATCCCCCCCAAAGGACCCGACGTATTCTACATTGCGAATGTAGGCGTACACCCCGCCTTTCAGGGGAAAGGTATTGGCGCCCTGCTGTTCAAGCATCTTCACGCCGAAGCGCTGAAACAAAACGCAACCCACACGGCCCTCGATGTTTCCGTCGAAAATCCCCGCGCAGAAGCCCTCTACACGCGTCTGGGCTACACGGTCAGCTACGAATTACCCTCTGAATTCAAGAACAAATCCGGCTACATCCCCGGCCACCGAAGGATGGAGTTTAGAATGGAGAATTCTAGAATAGAGAATTGAGAATGGAAAAAAGAGCGGGCGTGACCGTTCGAAACATGGCCCCCCTTCACCCTTCACCCTTCACCCTTCACCCTTCACCCTTCACCCTTCACCCTTCAAACTTCACCCTTCACCCTTCACCCTTCACCCTTCACCCTTCAAACTTCAAACTTCTCTATTCCGGCAGCTTGATGCCCACATGGTCGCCATTGCGGTGCATGACCAGGCCGGTGCTCTTCCCGTCTTCCGACCCGTTGAAGGTCACCTGCCCCCCCTCCACGATGCGAAATTTCGTCTCGCTCTCAGGGTAGAGGTGGGCGGCTTTTCCGTCGGGCGGAATGAAAAGTAATTCCTTCCCCGCGACTTCGACGTCTATCACGGCCTTGCCATCCATGACGGAATATTTTCCCGCGAAGCGTTGGAGTTGCTCCGCTGGCAGCTCGATGCGGGTGTCGTACTTGCGGGGCGAGGCCTTCCGAATCTGCTTCAAGCTCGGGCTGTCCTTGAACACATTCTTCAACGCCGTACGTTGGGCACCCTTGGATAGTTCCTCGGCGAGATTGAAGGTCACGACCTCATCGTAATTGGCGAGGTTGTAGACGTGGACGAGGCCCTTTTTGAGGTCATAGATAGTGGAGTAGGACGTGAATGCCCCTTCCCCCTCCTGGTGGATGGCATCCAGCGCCTCGCGAGCGACCACCTCGGGGGCGGCCCCGCCCTCGACGATTTTGCGTTCGGCCAGTACGTAGCGCTCACACCGGTACTGGGAGTATTCCAGCCGGGTATTGGTATTGAGCAGATAATCGCCCGTCCGGCGCACCACGCTCAAGCCTTTTTCCGGCATCCAGGTCACCACGGCAGCATCCCCCGTGGCATCGGCAAACATAAATTGACTCCCGGAAAGATGCTTGCAGTTGTACTCCCCAAAGAGCTGCAGGGCTTCCTCTACCGTGCCGCAGGTATCCATGATGACTTCCAGGAGATTCTTCGCGTCTTTCTTCGCCGGGTCCGGCTCCCAGGGTATCTCCGCCACCACCGCTGCATCAAAAGCCAGCCCCTTTTCGTTCATACTGCCCTGGGCAAAGCGGTCGCTGAAGCCAAAATTCACCCGACCCAGACGGCCCTCTGCTGCGGGTACAAACCAGACGTAGCCCGGCTTGATATAGTCTTCGTTGTTGCCCATGAGGACCGAATCGCCGGACACCAGGGTAAACATGGCGCAGGCACGGGCCGACGGGGTCAATACGCTGAAGCTGACACACAAGAAAAGACAAACGCCCATTCGCAACATGAGATACGCTCCTGATGGTAAGAAACCGGTTTCCAGCACCGCATACGAGACGCCGATGGCACCATTCTATTCATGCGCGGCGCGTCAAGACTAGCAACCACACGGGCAATTTAAAACGTCCGCCCACACGCCTCACACCGCTTGCCTCGGTAGAAAAAAGGTAGATACAAGCCAAAGGTCAAGAGGGTCAATGCGAGCAAGACAAAGAATCCCATCCCATTCTTGCCGACCCGTTCCGAGCCGCAGTGGGGGCAGCAGGTCACTACCGCGCTCTCTTCCTCCACTTCGTCTAAGCCGCTCAACAGCTCCCGGGCCGCCCGCTCGTCTTCGGGACAGACCGCCAGCTTGATGCCGCCAATGAGGGGGGAGTAGAGCGGATTGGTCGATGCCGTGTGTTCGTCGACCACCCAGGCCTCAATCCCCGCCGCTTCCAACTGAATACGTACCATGTGGGCCGAAACCGCATCCATATAGGCCCCGACTATCGCTTGACCGCTGCTACCCATCGCTTTCCGCTCCTGCGTTAAACGTACCTATCGCACTCCTGCTCACCTAATACATCTGAAAACGCATCCTATTCGAATCCATGCAACTCAGAAGCGCTCACCCGATACTCGCGAAGGTAGCCCGTACCGTATCCAACGCAGCCTCGTCTTCGAAGGAGATGGCCACCTGCAGGTGCCCCCGTTCCGTGACGACGAAGCCATAAAGCATGTGAACCCCGTCCTCCATCAGGCGATACGAAAAGGTCTGTTTGTCTTCCGATAGTTCTTCCTGCGGGTCGAAGGCATCGGGGTTCAAGTCGGATTTCAAGAGGGCGAGCCGCTCCTCCATCGGATCCTGATGATCATTGTTCCACGCCACGAAATAGAGGCTCATATCGGGTCGCCACAAAACCAGCGCATCTTCCTCGATCGTTCGATTGAATTTGGCCGGCAAGGTGACATGCCACACATCGCTGAGGGCATGGTACCCTTCCACGATGGGATAATCGGGATGGAGGCACTCATCGGGTTCGACGGGACTCTCGGTGGGCTCGAATTCCCCGGATTGGGGATTCCGTGCGAAGGCCGCACCCACGGGCGCGTCCAGCATGAGCAAGGTATCCTGGTCACAATTGGCAATCGTGTTCAAATCGAACTCGCCATGGTTGGCCTCATCATCCACGTAGGCATCGCTCTCATCGCCCGCATAAAAGCGCCATCCCGAATCCCCATCGTCCATCGGCGGCTCGCGATACATATAGCCTACGGGGCGACCGCCCACGGTAATCTCGTCCGTCGCATAGCAGTAGCCGCCGTCTTTCACCAGGGGCATGAGCTTTTCGGGCGAGAAGCAGAATTTCTTTTCAGACATAGTACGGGCTTTCCAAGGGATAAATTCGGGGTGCAGTTTGAATTGAACAAGCCACAAGCATAGCAGAAAGCACCCCAGGCGCGCCGCGTGAGTGCCATCAGGAAAGCCGCCCCCAACAACCAACATTCGTGCCGCGCGATCGTCAGCAGGCACGTCTCCACGAGCCAGGTAAGTTTGTACGCTGGGGGCTATTCGCCATCAAGGCCCTTGCCCACCTATCTGTTAGTTCGAAAAGCGTAAACACCCTACAGAGGATTAAGCAGGTGGACCCTCTGGAGTGCGTAAGCTTGCTTACACTCTTACGAAGCGAGCTTGCTCGCGGCTTATCAGGACGCACCCGCAGCAAGCTGCCAAACTCCAAAGAACCTTCCTCAAAATAGGGTATGAAGGAAGACTGGCATTCGTACCTTCCTTTTAGCAAGACACTTTGTTAGCATGACGCGGGTAAAGCCATGCTTCCCGGCTTGATGTTCAATTCCTTCCTGAAAGGTCTACGATGAATTTCTGTCCAATCCTTTTCACCAGGCGCGCTCCATTCACCGTCCTCTTGCTCGCTTGGCTATGTGGCTGCCTCCCCGTCCTCGCTGAATTACAGAACGCCGAGACCGAAGTTATCCTCAGTAATTCGGGTGATTACTTCGATACCGACGCCAACCTGCCAGCCCCCGTCACCCCATCCTCCTTCATCGGTGCCTACGTCCATCTCCATCGAATCGCCGTGCCTTCAGACCCGCTGGAGAAACGACTCGCCGACATCGAAGCCGCTGTCGCGACGGCCAGGCGCGCGGGCATCACGGTGCTCATGCCCTACGTAGCGGACTCGGCAGGCCGGGCCTACTACCCGAGCACCCACCACCCGGAAAACCTCTATGGGGACTGGGACGCCGCCGGTGCCTTCATCGCCACAGCGCGAAAAGCGGGCATGGCGGTCTATCCCACCGTGCCCGTCTTGGTCTCCGGTCACGAAGAACCCCGCGGCACCCTGGAAAAGCACCCGGAGTGGGCACTGCGCAATGAGACGGGAAAAAAGTATGGCTTCATCTCTCCCGCTAACCCGGAGGCACGCGCCTGGGTCGTAGGCGCACTCAAGGAACTCGTATCCCGCTATCATTTGACGGGAATCACCCTCGACTACGTCCGCTACCCCAACCGGCCCATGCTCCTCGATGAAAGCGGTATGGCGGCCTACAACGAATCCACCGGTGGCGCACCCTATACCGTCAACGACCGGGGCGACACGCCCTACCAGCGCTACAAAGAATCCCAACTGACCGAACTGGTCCAGGCCATTAACGTGGCCTTGCCCGATGTGCGGAAGGTCCTCTACTCCTGGGGCGCCCACGTGGCGGATGGCCACTATGTGGGCCAGCGCTGGGTAGACTGGGTCGCCGCAGGGCACATCGACGTGGTCAACGCGTCGGGCTATTGCTACACGGACAACTACGGCGACGACTACATGAAGGTCTTCCGCAACCGCATGAAGAGCGCCCGCGCCCAAATTCCCGCCGATTCCGAGGCGCTGTTGACCTTCTGCCTGGGCATCGTAACGAGCCACGGCGGCATCAAGCAGCCGGCCGACATCAACGATTACCTCACTGTCAGCCGCGAGGAGGGCGTCGAGGGTGTAGCCTTTTTCACCCTCAACACCCTGACCGAACATGTAGATGCCGTCGTTGACGGCGGCTATGTAAGCACCTACGCCGAAACACTGAACCGATAAGGCGGCAAGCCTCTTTCTTTCGTTCACCGCAAAACAAGGAACTTTCCATGCGCATCGTACACACACTCCTCTTGAGTCTCCTGCTCGCTACAACAGCGCACAGCGCCACCCTCGTGGTCGCCGCCCACGACGCCTCCCCCACCGCCAAAGCCGGGGCCCACTACGTGGCCGATGGCGAGGGTGACCAGGTGGAAATCAATGCGGCCATCCGCGCCCTCCCGAAAGCGGGCGGCACGGTGCAGCTGACCGAAGGCACCTTCGACATCCGCCGCGAAGAAGGCAATCTGGGCGGGGTCCTCATCGAGCGCAGCCATGTGACCTTGGCGGGGCAGGGCGCGGCAACCAAACTCATTCAGGCCCCGGCCCAGGAAACCAACGTCATCCGAATCATCGGCCTCGGCGTGGGCCATGTGGTCATCCGCGATCTCTATGTGGACGCCAACCGGGATGCCAACCCCCTCGGCGAAGGGGACCCCGATGTCTCCCACGCGCGCTTTGAATTCTGTGGCATCAAGGCCTTCCGCACCTGGCCCGGCGGCGAGAGCGGCGCGGACATCCATCACATCACGGTGCGCAACTGTTACGTCATGAATGCGCGCCGTCTCGGCATTATGCTGGAGGGTTCCAACATGCATGTGGTGGACAACGTGCTCGGCAATGCCGGCTCAGACGTGGTGGAGATTCTCACCGGTCCCGGCGAGATTCGCGGCAACTATGCCGAGATCACCGGCCGCACCCACGTGGCCTTTGGCTCCGACCGGGGCGACAATATCATCATGTCCGACAACATCCTCCAGGTCACAGAGATTGGCGACATCGACATTGGCTTTCGCTCCTGGGCCAAATCCAAGCACCACGCCATCAACGGCAATGTGATTCGCGTAGAGAAGGGCGGAAAACTTGGCCGGGCTATGGACATCCGCGGCACGGAAAGCGCCGTAACGGGAAACAGCATTTACAACCACCCGGAGAACCCTAGCCTGCCCCTGTATATCCGGGGTGGAAATACGGTATTGACCGGTAACGTCTTCGAGCACATGACGATTATCGTTGACGACGAGACGGAGTCGCAGAAACCTGTCTTGATTCACGGCAACATCATGGAGAACACAGCGATTGACCACCGTCGTGGGAATTTGAACCCGGCGGAATAGATGAAATCCAGGAGCTCCGAAGTTTCTGTGGACTGAGCAGACGAGGTGGGCGTTGTGGACCTGATTGGCTGCGCCGTCGTCCACCCTGTCCGGCGGTGTAATTTCATCTCTATTCATGGGTAAACTATCGTCTATTGACTTACCCTACCCAGGAATCCATCATGAATACCGAAAGCCTGATTCGCCTTGGCACCTTTGTTTCACTCCTTGTCCTCTTCGGACTCTGGGAACGCTTCGCACCGCGCCGTGCCCTTACGGCGCGCAAGGCCATCCGGTGGATGAGCAATCTGGGGCTCGTGGTGCTCAGCAGTATCGTGCTCGCCCTCATCCCCCCGCTGGCCAGCATGGCCATGGCCCATCTCGCCGTCGAACAGCAATGGGGGCTCTTCAACCACCTCGATTGGCCCTACGCGGTGACCTTTCTCCTCAGCGTGGTGGCCCTCGATTTCATCATCTACCTCCAACACGTCATGTTCCACGCCGTCCCGCTGCTCTGGCGACTTCATCGGGTCCACCACAGTGATGTGGACCTCGACGCCAGTTCAGGCATTCGTTTCCACGTTGTGGAGATAGTCCTGTCCATGGTCCTCAAGCTCGCCGCCATCGTCACCCTCGGACCACCAGTCCTTGCGGTGCTGGTCTTCGAAGTTATCCTCAACGGCATGGCCCTCTTCAACCATGCCAACATCCGGCTTCCCTTGAAAGTCGATGCCGTACTGCGGATGTTCATCGTAACCCCCGATATGCACCGCGTCCACCACTCGGTCATACGCCGGGAAACAGACAGCAACTTCGGCTTTAACCTCGCCATCTGGGACCGGCTCTGTGGCACCTACCGCGCCCAGCCGGAAAAGGGACACGAAGGGATGACTATCGGCATCAACGCCTTCCGGGAAGAACGGGAACATTGGCTGGACCGCCTGCTCCTTCAGCCTCTACGCAAAGCGCCGACCGATCCGGTGGAAGAAGAAGCACCACGGGATGGAAAAGATTAATTCAAACGGTCGCCGTGTTCTAACCACAAAGATCCCAGGTTCAGCGGCACCAGCCAACAGGGGGTTGACCATTCCCATTGCTGTGTTCTTTGCGTTCTCTGTGGTTAGAATAAGCTACAAAATAATCACACACGTACCGAGCGGCTTGCATCGCGGTCTGCCACTGGCCTACCCTGCCCCATTCACAACATCACCATCTGAGGTAAAACACGATGACCATCCAGGCAGGCTATCTGCAATACGAAGTTACCTTTGGCGACTGGCAGGCCAACGCAAACACGATCCGGGCCATGCTCCCCAACGTGGCGGAGGCCGATCTGCTCGTGCTCCCCGAACTCGCCTTTTCGGGCTATGACTTCCACGACAAGGCGGAACTACAATCCCTGGCCGAGCCCTTCGCCGATGGCCCGACCCGCACGCTCCTCACCGCGCTGGCCGCCAACACCCACACCACCCTGGTGGCTGGATACGCGGAGGCCGCGCCCGAAGGCTGCTACAATTCCTCTATGCTCGTCTGCCCCGATGGCACGGCCCACAACTACCGCAAGATCCATCTCTTCAACCGCGAGCAAAATGTTTTTCTGCCGGGTGACAAGGCCCCTGCGGTGGTAGAGACCCCCGTGGGCCGTATTGGCATGATGATCTGTTTCGACTGGTTCTTCCCCGAAACGGCACGCTGCCTGGCACTGGCCGGTGCCCAGATCATCGCCCATCCGAGCAACCTCGTTCTCCCCTGGTGTCAGCAGGCCATGTTTGCCCGCAGCCTGGAAAATGCCGTGTTCACCATCACGGCCAATCGCATCGGCACGGAAGCCCGTACCGGCCGGGAACTCACCTTTACCGGGGGCAGCCAGGTGCTGGGCTGTCGGGGTGAAGAATTGGTCAAAGCCCCCACCGATGCCGCCCATGGGGCCACGGCAACTATCAACCCCAACGATGCCGATGACAAGGGCATCGCCGGTCTCAACGACCGCTTCGGAAGCCGTCGCACCGCGCTGTATGGACAGTTGAAATGATTTCTCGTAACACGGGTATATGCAGACAACGGTGACCTTGCCACTCCGTACCCGGCGGCATGCTTTGGCGTTGTCACAGCCAAATCCATCAAAACCCGCCACCTTGACCTGCCCTCTCAATTCTGCTTAAATCAATGATTCCTAGAGTCGTCATCGTGACACCCGCCGCAAGAGCAGTCGGCACATGTATTTCAGGCAGTTGAGGAGAGACCGGTATGTTTAATGGTATCGCAAGCAAATGGAGTTTTTGGGTCTTGGGACTGGTGGCCGTTGCGCCCACCTGGGCCCTCGACCTGAGTGGTGCGGTTATCGTGCCCAAGAGTGAATCGCCCGTGGTGGCGAAGGCAGCCGTCATGCTGCAGGAAGAACTGGCCGAGCGCAGTGGCATTACCTTGCCCATCGCGGCATCGGGCGCGTCGGTCACGATTGAGCTGGGTGTGTCCCGCGATGTCGTCGGCGTTGAGGTACCGCAGCAAGCCGAAGCCTACGGCGTCTCCGTCGAAGGCAACACGGTAAGACTCGCCGGCTTTGATGCCCGCGGTGCCCTCTATGCCGCGGGCCGCCTGATTCGTCTGGCGGACTATGGATCGGGCACCCTGAGCCTCGACCTCAAGAAGCCCATTGCTACGGCACCCGACGTGCCCCTCCGTGCCCACCAGCTGGCCTACCGGAATACGGCCAACACCTACGATGCCTGGACGGTGGAAGTCTATGAGCAATACATCCGCGACCTGATCATCTTTGGTTGCAACGGGGTCGAGCTCATCACCAACCTCGACCCGAACGTCAAAGACGGCGAAGTCATGACCGAGACCATGCGCGCTATGAACATCAAGCTTTCAGCCCTCATCAGCTCCTATGGTATCGACGTTTGGCTCTGGTCGCCCGTCATGGCCGACGAAGAAGAAGATGTCACCACCCCGGAAGGCCTGGCCGAGGGCCTCGAAAAACGGCGTGAGTTTCTCGCCGACTACCCGGCCATCGATCATATCTTCGTGCCCGGTGGTGATGATGGCGACACGCCCGCCGAACACCTCATGCCCTTCCTCGAAGGCATGGCCCCCATCCTCCGGGAAAAACACCCCAACGCCAAGATTTGGGTATCCAACCAGACCTTTACCCTCGAAGAAAACGATTACTTCTTCGACTACCTCGCCACGGAGAATCCCGATTGGCTCGAAGGCCTGGTCTATGGCCCCTGGATTAAGATGGGCTGGGAAGAGATGCGGGAACGCACTCCGAAACGCTATCCCATCCGTCGCTATCCCGACATCAACCACACAGTGCGCTGCCAGTATCCCATCCCCAACTGGGATCCTGCCTTTGCACACACCCTGGGCCGGGAACCCATGATGCCCATGCCGGCCATGCAGCAGCACATCTATAAGCGCTACCTGGAAGTCAGCGATGGCTTCGGCACCTATTCCGACGGTATCCACGATGACCTGAACAAGCACGTGTGGAACGTCCTCGGCTGGGACCCGAATGCCGATCTCGACGCGGCCCTGGAAGAATACGGCAAGGTCTGGTTTGGCGATGGGCTGGCGAAAGACGTGGCCAAAGGGATGCGCCTTTTCGAAGCCAACTGGCAGGGCCCCATCCTCAACAATAAGTCCATCCCCCAAACCCTGGCCCTGTGGGAAGACATCGCCACGAAGGTCCCCGACTACGAGACCAACTGGCGCGCCCAGATGTATCTTTTCCGCGCTCGTTATGACGCCCACGTGCAGGCCGAAGCCCGCGCGCAGAAAGCCTATGAAGAAGAGGCCTATACCGCCCTCTCAAAAGCCAATCTCATCGGCGTTGAAGCTGCCATCGAAAAGGCCCGCGTCGCCCTGGCAAAGGCCGACACCCCGGCCGCACCCGAGCTCCGCGCCGGCATCAAAGCCCTCGGACCCGTCTTGCTGAAAAGCATTGGCTATCAGTTGAGCGTGGAAGCGCCCTATCTCGCCCGGAACTCCGAGCGGGGTGCCCTGCTGGACTGGCTCGACCAACCGCTCAATGACCGCCCCTGGTTGGAGCAACGTTTCGAAACGATCCTGGCGATGAACGACGAGAAGGCCCAGCTTGGACACATCGATGAGCTGCTGAACTGGAGCGACCCGGGTGAGGGTGGCTTCTACGACAACCTGGGACAGGCCGGTGCCGCGCCCCACGTCGTCTATCAACGCACGTGGGAGGAAGACCCGGCAGGCAACCATACGGCCCGGGTGGCCTTCCCGAAATACATGGCCGATCAGGCGACCATCAAGGCGCAAGCCAGCCAGGCGGAGGCAGACAACATGGTCTTCAAGGGCGAAGCCGCCCGCCTCAAGGGTGCCCACACCGGACGGCAGGAACTGCGCTCCTCGTGGCAGACCCAAATCACCACCCTCTATGGGACGCCCCTCAAAATGCGTTATGAAAACCTGGACCCCAAGGCCCAGTACCGCCTGAAGGTGACGTATGCCGGACGTTTCCGTCCGGCCATGACGCTGACGCTCAACGATGAGTTCGGCATCCATGGCCCCGTGGCCCAGCCCAGCCCCATCTGGCCCGTGAGCTACTATCTCCCCCACGAAGCCACCAAGTCGGGCACCCTCGATGTGGAATGGAACCTCGTCGAAGGCCGGGGCTGCATGGTCTCGGAAGTGTGGCTCATTAAGGTCGGCGAAGTAGAGTAACGACGAAGAGCAGCATCTACCTCGGGGCAACGTGTCTGGCATGACGCGTTGCCCCGATTTCTTTGTGGAGGGGTCTACGTTGCGCAGGCTATTGGAGTATGATCGTGCCGCGCGATCCCGAGGAACGAGGGTTCGTGCGAATGGGGGGCGTCAATGAGCCTTGCCAAAGCGCGTCCCGGGTTCGACACGTCGATTCACGCAAGTTGCCCGAGATTATTATTCCCCGATAGCCCCCACTATTCGCCTGTGAGCATAAGAAGAGACGACTCCCTGGAGTGCGGCAGCTTGCTGCCGCTTTTCCTCGGGGAGCTTGCTCCCCACTTCTAGACAGGCCTCGGGCCGCCATCCGCGCCGCGCATGGTGCAGTCCTTAAAGCAGCGATGGCGCAATCGCTCAACCGTTCCCGGGGTGCCCACCACCTGGAGTTCCTCCCCGTCCTTTAGGTCGTTTAAGTCCTTTAGGTCCTTTGCCCGTCGTTTTCACTTCCGGTTATTAACCCCATAGATTCCGGGCAACCAAGCAATCGTGTTATCGCGGGCAAGAAAACCCGCACTCCAGCAATATGTCGTCGGAGCGGAGGGCGTGTTTTCCTACCCGCCGCACAACGGACCAAAAGAATCAGGGCAACCTGCATCGGCAGGCTGCCCTGAAAGTGATTACCTATCAGATAACGTTATTCCGTGGGACCCGGCACGGGCTCTACGGCTTCGGCCGCACCGGCATTGCCGTTACCGGGATCTTTAAAGAGGATGGTGAATCCAATCACGATAATAAAGGCCATGATCGTGGGCATCATCCAGATTCCCTGCCAATCGTAGGTCGTTACGCTTGCCGCAACACCGTCCACCACGTTCTCGACCGTTTCGCTGTGGCTTCCTACCCAGCGGCCGGCGATTTCATTACCGATAACCATGCCGATACCGTAGGTAATCAGGGCGATGAAACCCTGGGCATTGGAGCGCATGGCTTCGGGGGCTTCTTTATCCACATAAATCTGGCCGGTGACAAAGAAGAAGTCATAGCAGATACCGTGGAGCAGGATGCCGCCATAGAACATGAAGACCAGGCCTTCACCGTTACCAAAGGCGAAAAGCGCATACCGGATGACCCAGGCCAACATACCGAAGAGCAGCATCTTCTTCACACCCAGGCGGGCGAAGAAGAAGGGCATGACAATCATGAAGGCCACTTCGGACATCTGCCCCATGGTCATTTTCGCGGCAACACCCGTCATTCCGGTGTCGTTGAAGAACAGGTTGGCGAAGGAATAGTAGAAGGCAAGGGGGATGCAAATGAGGAGGGAGCTGATGGCGAAAATCGCGAAGGACCGGTCCTTCATAAGCGCCAACGCATCGAGGCCAAGCAGGTCGACCACGGAAGCTTTCTGGCCCTTACCTTTCGGGGGGGTATCGGGCAACGTGAAGGAAATCACGCCCATGATCAGCGAAGCGACTGCCGCCATCTTGAAGGGAATCGCAGTGGCTTCAATGCCTTCGAATGCGATAGCGCCGAGCAACGTAATCACAAGACCAGCCGCAATCCAGCCCAGCGTGCCCGCCACACGAATGCCCGGAAACTCTTTTTCCGGATTCGTCATCTGGTTGAAGGAGATGGAATTCACAAGCGCCAAGGTCGGCATGTAACACATGGCATAGGCCAACACGACCCAGAAAAACATACCCGGTGTCGTAATCGTAGACGCCCAATACATCAGTCCCGCGCCCAGGAGGTGTAACACCCCCATGACCCGTTGTGCGGAAAAGAAACGGTCGGCCACCATGCCCACGAAGAGGGGTGAAAGTATGGCCGCATAGCCCGTGGTGCTGTAGGCACGGCCAATGTCACTGCCCTCAAACTCCAGTCCTGCTCCCAGGTAGTTGCCCATGGTCACGAACCATGCTCCCCAGACAAAAAACTGGACAAACATCATGACCGATAGTTGAACGCGAATTGACATATTCATCGTGGTGATTCTTCCTTCGAATAGACTGCCCGGAAAGAGGAGTCCGTTGGTGGAATGCTTCGTCTGGTGTGCACGGGATTTTGAGCACCGTGAATGGGCTCAAAAAGGGTCGGAAGAGCGACAGAAATCCCAATAGATTTACTCCGCGCGCCCGACACCTCGCTTAGACTAGAGAATCGTTAGCGCGGGTGTCAACCTGTTTCGTCGCCCCAGATATGGGTAATCGCTTCTTCCAGGGCGGCACGGGTCGTTACTACGGGCTGAATCGTCGTCTTAAACGTGCCTTCCAATTCATTCAGGGTCCGCATGTCGAGGGGGTCCGCCATGGCCACGGTCAGCCCTAACTCCGATTGCATCATGGGCAGGCACCCCCGGTTCAGTGCGAGGGAAGCGGTCACCGTGTCGGCCACGGGGCGGCTGATATCCGCCAGCGGCAGCGGTGAAAGGAAGGGCAATTGAATCTGGCGCGCCAGGGCCCGTCCGATCCCTTCCTCCGTCAAGTCCAGGTGGGCAATCAGAATTTCACCCAGGCGGCGCTGCTCCACCTTTTGAATCTCCAGGGCCTGCACCAATTGCTCATCGGTCAGGAGGTCGGCCTCAATCAGCAGGGTGCCCAGCCGCATGCGCAGGGTGGCCGTATCCTGCTTTTCCAGGGCCACGGTTGCCTCTTCAATCGCTTCCTCATAGGCCTGCTGCAATTGGGGGAAGAGCTCTGATTGGTGATCCCCCTCCAATTCGGCTACCTCCGCCACCGCATCCGCAAAGGCGGTGCTGAAATCGCCACAGGTGTCATAACGACGCCCGGGGTCTTTCGCCAGCGCCTTGAGGAGCACCTGGTTTATCGGGTCGGGCAGGCCTTCAATGGGCGGAGCCGGCTTCATCTGGATTTGGGTTACGATGGATCCTTTGCTGAAAGGAGGCAACCCGGCCATCAATTCGTAAATGGTCGCCGCCAGGCTGTAGAGGTCACTGCGGCCATCCAGCCGCTCCCCCATGAGCTGCTCGGGGCTCACATAGAGCAGCGTGCCACTAGTCAGTTCGCCGGTCAGCCGTGCCTGCACTTCCCGGGCGGTCCGCGCGATGCCGAAATCGGCCAGCAGGATACGTCCCTGGTCGTCCAACAGGATATTGGCCGGTTTTACATCTCGATGGAGAACGCCTTCACCATGGGCATAGTCGAGGGCTTCCCCGATTTCCTTCAGCCACCCCACAATCTCCGAAGGATAAAAGGGGCGGCCCTTTTTCAGGAGCAATTCCGAGAGATTGCTCCCCTTAATGTACTCCATCGTAATCATGCGGTATTCATCCGTCTCCCAGAAGGTATAGACGGCGAGTATATGGGGATGACGGAGTCGACGGGTTAAAAGGACTTCCCGTTTGAGGTCGGAAACGGCACGGCGATCGTCGTACAGATCGCTTTTGAGGATCTTGCAGGCCACCTTTTCATTGTCCAGCTGGACATCTTCTCCCAGCCACACCGAGCCCAGGCCGCCCCGGCCGAGGCGTTCCACCAGCCGAAAACGATCCACGAGGAGATAGCCCGGAAATGGGGTGCCGCATTGGGCGCATCGGGTCGCGTCGGGGGGTGATTCATGATGGCAGTGAGAACAGCGGTGCATGCAGTGGAACTCCTCCTTCCGCCGTTGATTGTATCAATCTCACCGGAAAAGCTCCACAGTGTTCAGAATAAGAACATATTTCGTGGTTTGTTCGAATATCGACTCTTTGTAGGCGGCCGTTCTTCATCAAAAACGTTCCATAACGGGGACAACCCGGTAATTACCCCATCCCCCGACCTCGGTGGCCCCGGGAAAATGAATAGCTTGGGATACAGCGCGTCTAGTTGGGCAGAGTGAGTGACTCGGCGAAAGGAACCTATCATGAACACAAACCGAATGCGCAAATGGACAGTGGGCCTCGTGGCTGCCCTCATTTGGGTCCCTCTGTCGGCCTCCGCCGACACGGTACTGCATGGCCGCATCAGCTATGATGCGGGTGGAACCCTCCTCAAGGGAACCGAAGAAAGTGATTGGAGCAGTGGCTCCGTCAATACCCTCGTACTCCCCGGCGACACCGTCTGGGTAGACAACGGAGGCAGCACCGAACTGGAGTTTTCCGGTGGTTCCTTCCTCCGCATGGCCGATGGCAGTAAGGCGGAAATCGCCGGCATGCCCCCCAGCGCCACCATCCGTGGCTGGATCGGCTCCTTCTATGTGCAGCGACTCGCCCGCAGCTCCGGCGATTTCGTCTTCTACACCCCGGCCGGTATCGTGGAGGTCGAGAAAGACTCGGCCGTCCGTATTGATATCGTCAGTGAAGGGATTACAACCATCAGCACCCGCTGGGGACGCGCCACCGTACGCACGGATGCCGGTGGTTCCGTCCTGGCCCATTCGGGACGGCGTGTGTTTATTGAAGCAGGTCTCCTTCCTTCCCAGCCGACGCCCTATGATCGGACGAATGAAGATGCCTTCGACCGTTGGAACCGCGAGCGTGCCGAATTTCTGGCCACGGGTGGCAATCAAACGCCTGCCTCGGTACAGATCAGTCAGGACGTCATCGGTGCCAGCGATCTCGATCGTTACGGCGAATGGGTCTATATCGACAACCGCCCCTGCTGGCGCCCCACGGTCGTGGTGGATTACACCCCGTACCACCACGGTTACTGGAACAGCGTCCACAATGTGGGTAACGTCTGGGTCGGCAACTATCCCTTCAGTTACGTCACCTCCCACCATGGTTACTGGGACCACCACGCCAGCTATGGCTGGGTCTGGAGTTATGCGCCCCAGTGGAGCCCCGCACGGTGTGCCACTATCCGCTATGGAGACTACTTCGTCTGGGCTCCCGTTAACCGGCACTATCGCCCCGTCTATCCCACCACTTCCGCCTACTTCAGCGTTGGTGGCGTGTCTTTCGGGTATTTCGGCACCTCCTTTGTCCACGCCGATTACCTCTATCGCGGTCCCCACTATGTGAACTTTGCCCACCACAACACCTTCCGTAACTACTACGGTCACGGCAATCACACGGTGAATATCTGGAATATCAACTACAACAGCCCCCGCCCGAGCATCCGTGTTCCCTACAACAACTCGGTAACGACGGTGCGGGACTATACCCCCCGCCGGAGTATCCGCGGCGCCAGCACCTTTACCGTTGCCGGCCGCTCGGCCAGCGAACGGGCACAGCGTCTTGAAAGTGTCAGTGGACGGTCTGCCTTCAGCCGGGCCACCCGCACGGGCAGTGACTTCACCCGGACCACGGCCGTACGCTCCAGTAGTTCGGACCGTATTCGTACCGCCCGTATCGACCAGGGCACGCCGGACTTTGCCCGGGCCACCCGCAGCAATCCGGTACGTGCGACCAACGAACGTAGCCTGGGTCGCGATTCCGTGGCCATCAATACCCCCCGCGAAGGCCGCAGTGTACGCGGTGCCACCTCCCCCCGGGAGGCCACCTCGAACCGTAGCACCGCTGGCCGCAGTGCCGCCGACCGCAGCACGACGCCGGGCCGGACCAGCGCCAGCCGCGACACGGGTGGACGCACCACGTCCAGCCGTCAGCCCACGCGCTCCAGCTCGACGCCCCAGCGGACCGATATCGACCCCCGCAGTGGCAGCTCCTTCGACAGCCCCACGCGGATCACGACCTACGAACGGACACCGGCCCGGACAAGCAATCGCACTTCGACGGCCAACCGTACGCCCAGCCGGGAAAGCAGTGTTGCACCCCGCACGAGCACCCGTGGGAACAGTGACGCCCGTCGGACGCCCAGTGCCGCCACTTCGGAACGGACGCCCACCCGGACCACCGCACCCCGCGTGAGTGAACCGGCCAGTCGCACGCGAAGCCAGACGCCTTCCACGGCGAGCCGTGGCAGCAGCACCCCAACCCGCAGCTACCAGGCACCCCGCGAAAGCGCCCCGACCCGTACGGTCATCCCCAATCGCTCGGTGAGCTCCCGTCAGCAAACCAGCAGTGCACCCAGCCGCTCCGTTGCCCCCCGACAGAGTGCACCCAGCCGTTCCGTCGCGCCCCGACAGAGCGCTCCCAGCCGTTCTGTCGCCCCCCGGCAGAGCGCTCCCAGCCGCTCGGTAAGCTCCAGTCGGTCCGTTACCCCCCGACAGAGTGCACCCAGCCGCTCCGTAAGTACGCCTCCTTCGCGCCAGTCCAGTGTGCGGTCTCCCGCACCCAGCACGTCGCGAAGTTCCGCCAGCAGTCGTTCCGTATCCCGCAGCAGCTCCGCCGCCGTTCGCGAACCCAGCACGGCCCGGGGCAGCAGCCGCGGACGCTGAGCGCAGTGAGCCTCGAATGGATTCGAAGCTAAGGCAACCGACAAAGGAATCGTAGCCATGAAAAACGTACGGAATACCCTGACCCAATACCGAATGCATGTCGCCCTCTTCGGCGCAGCAATTGTCCTGGCCGGTTGCCCCTACTACACGGGTATACCGGGTACCGGCGGTGGAAACGGCGGAGGCAGTGGCGGTGGTGGCGGAAACGTTGACCAGGTCGAATACGACGCCGGCTTTCTGGTGGGCTTTGCCGATGACTCGGAATACTGGCAGGGCTTCGACGACAGCTACGACACGGTCGACGGTGGCACCATCTACTACACGGGAAGCCAGATTCCCGTCGTAGAAGACCCCGCCTACGATGCCGGTTACTATGACGGCATCTGGTACGCCTACAACGATGGGTACTTCGTGGCCTATGACTACGCCTTCGCCATCGGATTCAGTGAAGGCTATGACATCGCCTTCGACCCCAACTGGGAAAACTTCCTTCTCGTCGACACCCATATCGAGTGGCTCGATGGGGGTTTCAGCGATGGCTATAACGATGGCTTCTCCGAAGGCCGCATCCTCGGTGCCTATGACTACGTCTCCGGGTTGCCCTTTGACTGGCTCGACGCCCTCCTCTTCTACCAGGGCACCGATGAAAACGGGAATGTGAACGATATCTACTTTGAAGATATCGATCTCGGCACCGGCGTCTATGGCCCCGTCTACCTCTACGAATATGGGACGGACCCCTACGACCTCCTCAAGAGCAAGGCCGACCGCGCCCTTCGTAAAGGCCGCACCGTATTGCCGACTATCCGCGACCGCAAGGCTACGAAACAGTCCGAGGTTCCCGCTATCAGCTACCGCGAACTGACGGAGTCCGCCCAGAGTGACCTGTCCATTACGCCGACGAACACGCCCCGGAGTGACTGGGCGCTGAGCCTTGAGAGTTCCTGGCTCGACCGGGTGAATGAATACAACGCTGCCTACAACAAGAAATCCTATACCGTGCGGAAATCCGTCACGAAATAAGGTTTCTCCTGGTGCCCTGGCACCTGTTCCGCTGAGACGCCCTCCGGCCCGCCCAATTTGCCGGAGGGCGTTTCTTTGCGTACAATAGCGATTCCCTCGGGAAGGAGCCCTGATCCTTCCCCTCCACCGATACCAAGTACACCCGAAGGATGTCCACAACCATGGTGCGCACTGCCTCTACGATGCTTCCTCTGGGCACGAAAGCCCCCGAATTCAGCCTGCCCGACGCCACGGGAAAAATGATGCATTTCTCCGACTTCAATGAAGAGCGGGGCCTGCTCATCATGTTCATCTCCAATCACTGTCCCTATGTGAAAATGCTGCGCGAAGCCCTGGCCGACCTGGGACGCACCTATCAGAAGGAATGCATCAGCGTCGTCGCTATCAATGCCAACGACGTGGAAAATTATCCCGACGACAGCCCCGAAAAGATGGTGGATGAAATCATGACCTACGGGTACACCTTCCCCTATCTCTACGACGAATCCCAGGAAGTGGCCAAGGCCTACCACGCCGCCTGCACCCCCGACTTCTTCCTCTTCGACGGCGATCGTCGTCTCTACTATCGGGGCCAGTTTGACGACGCGCGTCCGGGAAATGATGTTGCGGTTACGGGAAAAGATCTGCGGAACGCCCTGGACCGCCTCCTCGCCGGAGAGCCAGCACCAGAAACGCAGAAGGCCAGCCTCGGCTGCAATATCAAGTGGAAGCCCGGCAATGCCCCGGAGTATTTCGGGTAAATCAACCCGCCATCACGGTGTACGGAAGTGTTCGAATCCCTGTGCGGCGGGCGGCTCCCCATCTACCCACACCTCGCCGGACCGGTCCGTGCAAACGCCGATTGGATGAATTTCCACATCAAAGTTTGCCATGAATTGCTGCACCATTGCGGGTGCCTCTTCCACCTGAAGCATCACCAGAAGCTCATACTCTTCCCCGCTGCAGAGGCGCTGCGGCATACTCTCCATGCCTTGCTCTGCCCAATACGACCACAGGGAAACGTTGTTGGGCAACTGGGCCGACAGCAGGTTAATGCCTACACCGCTCGCCTTGGCAATGTGTCGGACATCGGGCAGCAATCCATCGGATACATCCATCATGGCGTGGACCCCCGACTGTTCCTGAAGCCAGACACCCTCGTCGATACGGGGCGATGGATGGAGGTAGGCCCGAATGAAGTCTGGTGCGTCGTGTCCGTTGAGCAAGGCGTGGAGGCCAGCTCCCCGTTCACCGACGGCCCCCGTTACAGCCACTACGTCACCCGGCCGCGCGTCCGAGCGCAACACGGCACGCCCCACCACTTCGCCAATAACCGACAGGTCGATGACAATGCCAGAGCGCGATGCCGTGGTGTCGCCCCCGACAATCGTGGCGCCGGTCGACTCCACCGCGTTGGCCAGTCCCCGATACACTCCTTCGGCGTAGGCCACGGGCAAGGCTTCGGGTAAGGCCAGGGTGACCAGTACCGCCACGGGACGTCCGCCCATGGCCGCAATGTCACTCAGGGCAGAAACCGCCGCCTTCCACCCGATATCTTCGGGCGTACCCCAGTTCCGCTTGAAATGAATGTCTTCCAGCGAGGCGTCGCAGGTCAGCAGGAGTTCCTTGTCGCCCACACGCAGGACGGCGCAATCGTCCCCGATCCCCTGCGGAATCCCTTCGCCTGATTTCAGGGATGCCGTGAGGGACGCAATAAGCGCGAATTCCCCCCGATCCCCCACCGAGTCGCTCATAGCGCGGCCTCCAGGGTGGCAAAGGCCTTGGGCAGACAGGCAATGACATCCCGCGCAATCATGGCCCGTGCCGTGAACTCCTGGGCCGCCACATCGCCGGCATAGCCATGAAGCCATACGCCCAGACGGGCCGCATCCCATGGGTCCATGCCCTGGGCCAAGAGACCACCGAGCAGGCCCGCGAGGATGTCCCCCGTCCCACCGGTACCCATACCGCTGTTCCCCGTGGTATTCATGGCAAGCCGGCCATCGGGATGGGCCACAATCGTTTCATAGCCCTTTAACACCACGATGACCCGATGGGTGGACGCGAAGGAAGCCGCCACGGTTTCCCGTTGGGATTGGACCTCCTTCGTGCTGATGCCCATCAGCCGGGCCATTTCACCGGGGTGGGGCGTGAGAATAGTCGTGGCCGTCAGGCGCGGGATGAGGCAGAGTACATTTCTTGCCACCAGATTCAGGCCGTCCGCGTCCAATACCAGGGGAGCCGTAATCCTGGGCACACATTCCAGGACAAAATCGAGGGTTTCCTCGTCGGCCCCCAGACCGGGACCGAGCACCACACTGTCCTTGTCCTGTGCGAAGTCCATAGCCGGTTCGATGGCCTCCCGGCCCAACGCACCAGAGGGGGTATCGGGCAGTGCCAATCCCATGCTCTCGAGCAACGTGACCGCCGCGACGCCGATAATCATCTCCGGGATACCCGCCGTAACCAGACCGACCCCCGAGCGACTGGCTCCTTCACAGGCCAGGCGCATCGCACCCGGGTAGCGCCGGGAGCCCGCCAAAAGAAAAACGTGTCCGAAGGTACCTTTATGTCCGTCATCGGGGCGCGGGGGCAACAGTTTTGCCGCCGTTTGTAGATTAGTTTGCTCAATCATAGCCGAATCCTACCGCGCTATGGTCACCCAATCAAGTCGTCCACCCGGAAAAGCGATGCCTACATGTCCATCGCGGTCAGAGCTACTCCGGCTGGGGCACCACGGGCTTCTTCGGCACCTCCTTGGCGGGTGCGCCTTTCGCCAGGATTGCTGCCTGACGACGCCGCTGCCAGTGGTGCCAGATCCCGCCCAGAATACCCGCCACGAGGATAGCGGCAGCGAGGATCCAGGGCAGATTCTCATCAATGGCCAGGAGCTTTCCGTTGACGAAGTCAAAGGCAAATATCCAGAGGGCCACAGCTATCACGTTGCCTACGATGACCGCACTGAAGGACCAGAGTACCCGCAGGCCCAGCAGATAGCCCACGACCACGCCCACCAGGGGCCCAGTACTCCAAAAAGGAAACAGGACAAAGAGCATGAGCCCCAGCAGGCCATAGGGGGCGAGTCGGGATTTATAGCGTTCGGCCAGGGCATGAATTCGGGTGAGCGCGGGACCGATAATTGGCCATTTCTCGGCAGCGGCCAGGCCCGTCGCGAAAATCGGAAAGGCGTAAAACATGATGATGAAATCCTGCATGCAGGATTGAAAGAGAATGAACCACGGATCGAATCCGCTGTTCAGGCCGACTGTCGCATTGCCTGCGCGCCCGCCCACGATATGGGCCACAATGAGTTTACCCACGTGGGGGTAAGGCTCGCCCCAAAGAAACGCTGCCCCGATAAAGACCGCTGCCGTGATTGCCAGGCTGAAATGGCCCAGCAGTCGTATGCGCCGTAGCACCAACGGCGACGGAACACCGGCAGGGATCGGTTGAGGAGCTTCCACGGTCATGCGCGTCCTTCGGTTTCATTCTACTGCTACCACCTGCGACACACCGGGTACATGGAATGCACCATCGCGGACAGCCCAATTGTACCACGCAGGCGCGCCTGGACGTACATGCCTATGCTATTCTACCGGCATGCAGCAACCAGCCGATACCGTCACCTCCACCGCCGCGATTGCCCTGCAGGGCGAAAAGCCAGCCGCCAGCGCCGAGGAATTCATTGACGGCTTCGATATTTCTACGGTACCCACGGAACCCGGGTGCTATATCATGGAGGATGGCAAGGGAAAGCCCATCTATGTGGGAAAAGCCAAGAGCCTCCGCGCACGGATTCGCTCTTACATCAATGCCAGTGATTCCCGCTACAGCGTGAAGTTTCTGATGCGGCGCGTATCCCGCATCCAATTTCTCGTCACCAGCAACGAGAAAGAGGCCCTGCTCCTAGAGAACAGCCTCATCAAGCAGCACCGGCCCCGTTACAACGTCCAACTGAAAGACGACAAGACCTACATCAGTCTGCGGGTCGATACGCGACAGGACTTTCCCCGCATCACCGTGGTCCGACGCTACCGCAAAGATGGAGCCCGTTACTTTGGCCCCTACCACAGCGCCTCCTCGGTGCGCCATACCCTCCGCCAGCTGCAGCACCTCTTCCCCCTCCGTACCTGCTCCGACAGTGTCATGAAGAATCGGACCCGTCCCTGTCTCTACTACCAGATGAAACAGTGTGTGGCTCCCTGTGTGGACTACGTAAGCCGGGAGGAATACCACGATCTCCTCAACCAGGTGTTGCTTATCCTGGAGGGGAAAAGTGATGCCCTGGAACAACAACTGCTCGGTGAAATAAACGCGTGCGCCGAAAATATGGAGTTTGAAAAGGCCGCCACACTCCGGGATCGACTTTTCGATCTGCGACGAACCCTGGAGCGACAGCGCACCGTGGCGGTGCCGGGCGCGGAAGATCGTGACGTCTTTGGCATCTACCACGAAGGTAGTTTTGCGGCCATCCAGATCCTCTTCTACCGTGGCGGCAAAATGCTGGGCGGACGCAACGTATTTTTCAAACGGCAGGAAATGCCGCTGGATGATCTGCTTAGTTCTTTTGTCTTGCAATACTACAGCGAAGCGCCTGCCATCCCGTCGGAAGTGCTCGTGCCCCTGGAATTTGAAAGTGCGGACGTACTGGGCGAACTACTCACTGAGCAACGGGGCAGCAAGGTCCATGTCCACTGGCCCCAGCGGGGCGAGAAGACGGCCCTGGTCGATCTTGCCAATCGCAACGCGGAGCAGCGCTTCCATGAAAAGCAACTCTCCGAAGCGGCGGACAAAGACACCCTCGCCACCATGAAGGAAGCGCTGAAACTCCCCAGACTTCCCAAACGCATCGAGTGTTTCGATATCTCCACCATCCAGGGCACGGCGACGGTCGCATCCATGGTGGTCTTTACCGACGGACAACCGGATAAGGCCCGCTACCGCCGCTTTTCCATGAAGACCGTAGACGGGCAGGACGACTTTGCCAGCATGCGGGAAGTTTTATTGCGCCGCTATACCCGCGCCATCGACGAAGATGACCTCCCCGATTTTGTATTGATTGACGGCGGCAAGGGGCAGCTGGGTATGGCCACCGCGGTCTTTAAGGACCTGGGGATAGAAGATCTCCCCCATGCGGGCATTGCGAAATCACGCGCCCAGGAAGAGGGGGACCGCTCCCCCGAACGCTTCTTCCTGCCCGGCCGCATGAATCCCATTGTGCTCCCCCAGAATGGACCGGTGGTCCAGTTAGCCGCCCGCATCCGGAACGAGGCCCACCGCTTCGCCATTACCTATCACCGAAAGAAGCGGGGAAAAGCCGCCCTCAAGAACACGCTGGTGGACATCCCCGGCGTGGGCCCCCGGCGCGCCCAGACCCTTCTGACCAAGCTTGGCTCGGTCACCCGGGTGCGGGAAGCCACCGTCGCAGAAATCGCCGCGCTCCCTGGTTTCAGCGACGAACTGGCCGAAACGGTCCATGCCTTTCTGCACCAGGATACGGAGTCAGGATGAAGTATCGGCAGCGATTCGGTATGATATCGCTTCGAATAGCAAACGCATGGCCGCATAGCGGCAAGGAACGTGATTTATGATCCCTCTGTTGATTGGCCTGGCCGTCGTATTCGGCCTGGTGCTCCTGGTCCTTCTCTATTGGTCTATGTTGGACTCCCTCTTTCCGGAGAAACTGAACACCAACGAGGTCGTACTCGTAACGACCCAGGATCTCTGGAAGATTCGCATGTGCCGCTACCGTAAGGGGCGCACCGGTGGCCAACCCATCCTGCTCGTCCACGGGGCCAATACCAATCAACACAATTTCACCTCCCCGGAAGGGGTCAGTCTGGTGGATGCCCTGGTAGAACGGGGCTATGACTGCTGGACCGTCGACCTGCGCGGCTGTCGCTCGTCCATACCGCCCTTTGAGCGCACCCGGAATCAGGTCACGACCGATGACTTTCTCAATGACGACATTCCGACGGCCATTCGTTATATCCAGCAGGAAACGGGGTATGCGCGCATCCACTATGTCGGTCATTCGCTCGGCGGCATGCTCCTCTACGCCTATGCGCTGAAATACGGCACGGACAGTCTCGCCAGTGGCACCACCTTGGGCTCCCCCTTGGGCTTTGAAGGCCAATCGGGACGACGCTCTCCCCTGATGTTCAAGCTTGCGGGACTCTTCCCCGCCCTCAGTGGCGCTATCGTCCGGGGGGTGGTCCCCATCGTGAGTTGTTTCCGCATCAGCCCCGCGGTTTTTCCCACGAACATGCGTAACATCGCCCGGACGATGAATGCCGGCCATTTTTACCGGATGATTGAAGACCCCTTGCCCGGGGTCTTAAACGATCTCTGCCGCTGGGTGAATCGGCCGGGCTGGCGCATGGACAACGGCAACCTGAACGTGCTGGATGGACTCGCCGAACTGGATCTTCCGCTCTTCGTCCTCTATGCGCCCCTCGATCCCTTTGTCACCCTCAGCAATGCCAAGGCCTTTTTCGACGCCCTGCCCTCCTCGGACAAGCGCATGCTCGTCTGCGCCAAGGAACACGGCTTCAAACACGACTACAACCATTGCGACCTCGCCTTTTCCCATGAGGGTGCCCGGGAGGTCTTCGGCCCCATCGCCCGTTGGATCGAGACCCACCCGAGCCGCGAGCGTATGCCCCTTGAAACGCCGGAGATTGCGACGGGCTATCAATCGCCCCTCGGGCCATCGCAACGGGCGGAAATTCTCTCTGGCGACTCCTATGCCCGGGTAGCCGAAGCGGCCACGGCGACACCGTCCGTCGATATCCCGGAGGAGACCGGGAAGGAAGCCCCTGCTAAAGGCAAGGCCAAGACAGGGCCGGCCCGGAAAAAGGCGACTCCAAAAAAGAAGCCCGCCGCCCGTAAGAAAGGGACGGTACAAAAGCGCACAAGCCCGGACACCCCGGCCAGTCAATCGGTTGCCACACCCACACCGGTAGAAGAAGTTACTGCCGAAGCGCCCCAAGAATCCCCGCGCCCCGGCACGGGGAAGAAAGCCACGGCACGCCAACGGGAAGGTGGGCCCGATCTGGCGGCCGCATCCGCCGCGTTGAGTGCCCTGGGCCGCGCCCCCCGTCGTATTGCAAGCAACACGGATAGCCCGGCGATCCGCGTCAAGTCAACGCCCACCGCGAAAAAGGCGCCGAAGAAATCCGACGCCCCGGTGGAAACCCCGCAATCCGTCTTGAAGGCCCTCTCCAATGCTTCGGATGTCCTTGGAAGCATGAAGGAGAAAAAGTCGGAAGACTCCGAATAGACGGACGCTATTTCCACCAGTTAAGCAGCAGCGGAGCGGTCCCGGTGGGATCGATATCGACGGCAAGCTTAAAGGGACCCGGACCTTTGGAACACTTGACGAGCAGGGTGTTCTTACCCTGCTTCACCCAACTGACCAGGGTCTCGTAGTCCCCGCGTCCTTCTTCGTCCAGGTCGGTCTCATGAATGCGCATGCCATTCATCCAGACTTTGGTGGCATGTCCGCCTTCCAGGTTGAGGGCAACCTCCTGGCGACGATCACAGCTGAACTCCGCATAGGCGTAGGCCGTGCCATAGGGCGTGGGTTCCCCCGTACCGACATCGCCGTCAAGGGCTGCGGTAAAATCGATGGTATGACGGTTTACATCACGGGTATTCCAGTTCTTCCAACGCAGGGCCCGGTACCATCCCGGATAGGTCGCGTCGAAATCGATGGCCGTTTCGGGCGGAAAGACCGCGTCGTGGCCCGAGCGCCCGTTCCAGTTGGGGAACGAGCCAAGCACCATCCATTTGCGACAGCCCGTATTGCGCTGCTGGGCCATCCAGCCCACGGCCCGTTGGTCAGCCCCAATCAGTTCGGTCGAAGGAATGGAGCGGCGGGAGAAGTGCTGTAGAAGGTTGACGAAAAAGCGGTCGGCCACCGGGTCACTACCAAGGTGCTCAAGCACGCGCAGGTGGGTAAATACGACCCGGCCTGCACCCAGCCGTTTGACTGTAATGTTGTTGCCCCACCAGTGCCGAAGCGGGCCGCCTGCCTCCCGGAACACACTGTGCACCCCGGTCATCTCTTCGTCGCTGTCGTTTTCAAAGGCCCACATGGAAAGCAGGTTCTGATAGGGCTGACGCATCAGATCCCGTGAAGGGAGTCCGTCAAATACCGGATGCAATTTGGCGTAATGGTGGTTAATTCGCTGCCCTTCGTCGATACGTTGGGAGGATATCTTCAAACTACTGCCCACGTACTCCGTGATGTCATTCCAGTCTTCCGGTGGGCTGAATACGATCGCCACCGCCCCCTCGTTCACCTGGGCGAGCATCTGAAACAGATCATGGGCGGGATAGGCCCGAATGGAATTGGTGATGGGCGGAACAATATGGATTGGTGCAAGAAAATTGTGAAGCTTGGCGAAGCGACCGACCGCCTTGTGCCACTTCGACTCTTCACCCAACACATTCACTTCCACGGGCTCGGTCTTGAGGGGCTGCACAACATGGAGGTCCACCGAATTCTCGCCGACTACCTTTCGGTCCTGAATCAGGCGCACCACAAAGCGGTGGGGCCCCGGAGAGCCCGAGGCGGCAATCTCGCCGGTCCAGATTTCCCGGCCATGACGGGGAATCTTCACCTGCCGTTTCTTTTTCCAAAGCACCTGATTCGTGGGACCCACGACCTGAAGGGAGAGTTCAGCCCGCCCTTCAATACGCGCTTCGTTGACCAGCAAAATGGTCACGCCCACTTCTTCGCGGGGAACCAAGTTGGTCTTGTACATCTGAATAACCGGCCGGACCTCTTGCTGCACCTGTTTCAATGCGGTCAACACGGCCTTGGGTTGGCGCTTGATGTCGGCCAGACCGAAGGGGGCCGTCGAAGGACCGTCGCAGAGATACTCTACGCCGTAGCCCATCATCTTCACGTTGGAGCGGACCGCATCAATCTGTGTCTTGAGGGCCGTGTCCTGCATCTTCTGCGCGGCCGCGATGAAGTTTTCCACACTGCCGAAACAGCGTTCCATCTTCCGGGCCAGAAAGGTTTCTTCGAATTGCTTTTGTTCCGCCTTACCTGCCGCTGTACCGTCTGCCCACCCGGCGGTCCCCCCCACACTGAGGCGGGCCTGGTAGTTGAGGCGGGCCGGATCCCCGGAAAAACGCAGGTAGTCTTTGGCAAGCTGCCCAACGGGCGGGATAATCGCCGTATCGTAGGATTCATAGGCCTCGGCATCATCCCGGTAGGGACGCACCAACGTCGACGAAAAATACTTGATACCCCGACGGGGGGGCGCATCACACAGCAGAAGGCGACTCGGGTCCAGGGCACGAATGTCTGCGGCACAGGAAGCCGGGAGGTTTTGAGAAGGCTTCGCATTTGGATGCACCACGTGGATGCCACACCAGGCCACCACGGAGGCGCGATTCCGATCGCGCAGGACCAGGGCCTCAACCGCCCGCTGCCATTCAGGCGTGCTGCCAAAGGAGTCGGCATCACCCGCTTCTGCGAAGACGAGCAGACCCATCGAATCGGCCATTTCCAGCAGCGCTTCGGGCGCGGGAGCATCGCAAATACGAATCGTATTGAAGCCGCCCTCTTTCAGGAGGGTCAGTTCCCGCTTGATGAGCATGTCCAGCTTGTCCGCCTTGAGTGTGGACGGATACTGGGGCACATAGCTCGCGCACTTCACAAAATGGGGGCGATTATTCAGGTAGAAGCGCTCGTCTTTGACGGTGAACTCACGCATCCCAAAGGGGATGGACAGGCTGTCCACATTGTCGTCACTGTTAATCAGGTCCACCCGGAGGACGTAGCGCTGGGGCTTCGTGGGGGACCAGCATTCGAATTCGGGGAAGGGCAGGACCAATTCGCCGGGCTCGCCCTCGATACGGTTTTCCGTGCCCTCGATCTGCAGATGAACCGTTGCACCCGATGGGGCTTCCACCTGAACTTTCACGCGCTTCCGGCGGATGTCGGGCTGCAGATAGATCTGTTCGATGTGCGCCTTGGGCATGACCGCCAGGGAAACGTCGGCAGGCACATCGCCGGGATAGTAGACCGGAAGCTCACCCACCACTTCCTCATCCTGCCCGAAGAGTTCGAGGCGAATGGCCAATAGATTCGTGCCGGATTTCAGCTGCGCACTGATCGGAAATGTGGCCGGGGTGCCGCCGCCCACGTGATCGCCCAATTGCGTACCGTTGAGCCAGATGCGGGACGGGAATCGGGTCATACCCAGCTGAAGCGAAACGAAAGAACCCTTCCAGGCGGCATCCGTTTCAAAGGTCTTGAAGAACCATCCCACGCCGCCCTGGGCAGCAATGTCTTGCGACTGCATCGTGGGCAACTGAATCTCTTTTTGTTCCGAGGGGGCCTTCTCAAACCAGCGCTTGTCGACACCGACGTGTTTCGGGTCGAGGGCCAGAGTCCAGGTGCCATCCAGAGATACATGCGTGCGTGGGGTGCTCATTCAAATTTCCTGATCGCCCGGGACGGGCTGGGGGTTGGTGGGTTAGCCCGTGATCATACGGGGTCTACCCGCGAGGATGCAAGAAAATTCACCGATTTCACCGGTAATCGCAGGGCTTCACGGCCCTGCAAACGGTATGCACCCCCGCCTCCCCGTCATTTTTTGAGACCCCCGGGTGTAATCAGATGACCATCGTCGCCCTTCCGGTCTGAACCGAATAGGGCCGTGTCCCGCACGTTCGCGCCGATCTGCCCCACAACGGCGTCACCCAATTCATTTCGCGCCTCCTCCGCCAATTTCTCTAAGGCGCTCACGACGTCTGGGTGTTGGGCAGCCACATCCGTCCTTTCCCCGATGTCTTCACCGAGGTGATACAACAGAGGTGCGTGCGCCTTCCCATCCCACTCCGGTCGAAAGACATGGAGTTTCCAGGGGCCACTGCGCACGGCCTGGAGGCGGTTATCCCGGTAGTAGTAGAAGGCTTCATAGGGCGATTTTCCCTCCGACTTGCCGGTCATGATGGGAAAAATATCCTTCCCGTCGATGGTCGCCGTGGGCAGGGGCACGTCCACAATCGCCGCAATCGTCGGCAAGATGTCCATGGCGGTGCTCAACTCGGTCGCCACCGTCCCGGCGGGCACCGTGCCCGGCCACCGCATGATGGCGGGCACCCGCATGCCTCCCTCCCAGGTCTGATTCTTCCGTCCCCGGAGCGGCCCGGCGGAACCCGAGTTATAGGGGCCATCCGGACTCTTGCGCTGCCCGGTAACGGGGCCATTGTCACTCGTAAAAATAACCAGCGTATTTTCTGCCACGCCTGCGGACTCCAGTGCAGCGAGGATTTCCCCCACGCTCCAGTCTATCTCCGCGATCACATCCCCATAGCGCCCATGGGCGGTGCTCCCGGCAAACTCATCCGACGCGTAAATCGGGACGTGGGGCATATTATGGGCTACATAGAGAAAGAAGGGCGCCTCTTTATGGGCATGGATATAACGAACCGCTTCTTCTGTATAGCGCCGCGTCAGATAGCGCTGGTCCGGGTCGCGCTCGACGACATGCTCACCGCGCATGAGGGGCAGGGGCGGCGACCGGAAGTCGAATTGCTTATAGTAGTGGCTGTTCATATCGTTGCTATAGGGCGTGCCGAAAAAGCTGTCGAAGCCCTGGCGGGTTGGCAAAAAGGGCGTGTGGTGCCCCAGGTGCCACTTGCCCACCATCCCGGTAGCGTAACCCGCTTCCTTCAGCAGCTCGGCCAGGGTCGTCTCCGAGGGATTGAGCCCCCGCATAGAGTAGGGAAAGAAGACCCGATTGCCTAAGCCCAGGCGCATGGGATAACACCCGGTGAGCAGGGCCGCCCGCGAAGGGGTGCAGACAGGTGCGGGCACATAGAAATCCGTAAAACGGACGCCTTCTGCCGCCATGCGGTCGATGTGGGGTGTCTCGTAGCCCTCGGCCCCGTAGCACCCCAAATCGCCGTAGCCCTGGTCATCGGTAAAAATCAATACCACGTTGGGTTTTTCCGCATAACCCGTTACCGCCGCGCCCACGAGGCTGGCCAACAGGAACACACGCGCAATGCATCGACTAATCATATCGGAATCCTTTTACTTTTCCCCACTGCAGCGTCGCCCCGACGCAACGTCGCCACCATGATACGGTGGCTCCAGGCAGGCCACTTAGAAACTGAAGAATATCACCACCAGCATGGCGAAACCGCAGAAGAGCTTGGCAAAAAGCCCGCCCACTTTACCCAGCGCGGCACCCAATCCGGTCCAGGCCGCTTCGCCGGCCCGCTTCTCCATCTTGATGTATTCATAGAGCGCCGCGCCGAGGAAGGCCCCCAGACACGCACCGATCAGGGTGCCGATAATGGGGATGGGAATAAACGTGCCCGCAATGGCGCCCAGAATACAGCCGACCAGCGCTGCCACGATGCTTCCTTTGCTGCCGCCAAACTTCTTCGCACCGTAGCCCGCAAAGGCGGTCTCGAGCACTTCACCCAACACGGCAAAGCCCGTCATGAAGAGAAGGCCCCAGATCCCGAAATGATCGAAACCGGTCGCCACCCACGCGATAACGCACGCGCCCAGGATAATCCAATTACCAAACAATCCCACCATATCCAGACCAAGCCCGATAATGATCGCGAGGCCGAAAAAACTCCATCCCGCGATGGACATGGTATTATCCATGAGCGTTGTCGCACCTTCTAAAAAGCCACCCATGACAAATCCTCTTCGTACGTAAAAAACAAGTTCTCACGGGGCACGTTTGTCTGCAAACGGGTCGGAGAACGGGTTACTGATTAAGATACCGATTAGAACAGAATATATTCGGTCATGTCCAACGGGGTATAATAACCGACGTTTACCCGGCGGGGGACCCCGTCGACCAACACACCATCCACCACCCCTGAAAGCACCGGTATGAAAGCCACCCTAGACTGTCTCGAATGTGTCGCCAAACAGGCCCTCCGCGCCGCCCGTATTGCCACCGACGATACGGCCACGCAGCGAAAAATACTCGATGAAACACTGGCCCGCATACCGCAAATGGATACCAACGATTCACCGGCGTCCCTTTCCATGACCGCCTACCAACTGGCGGCAAAGCACTCGGGCAAGACGGATCCCTACGAGGCCCTGAAACAGGCACAAAACGAGATGGCCCTTTCCCTTGAGGCCTCCATGCGAAGCCGTATCAAAGAGAGCGCCGATCCCCTTGTAACGGCCCTCCATCTCGCGGCAGCCGGAAACGTTATCGACCTGGGTATCCTTGACAGCGAAGAAATTGATATCGAAAAGGTGATTGAAGAAGTGCTCCACGAGCGATTCTCTGTCGACCACACCGACGTACTCAAGGCCGCCTTGGAAAATTGTGATGATCTCCTTTATCTGCTGGACAACGCCGGAGAAATCGTCTTTGACAAACTCCTGATTGAAGAACTCCAAAAACACACCACCGTGACCGCTGTGGTCAAAGGCGCGCCCATGCTGAATGACGTGGTGCGGGCCGACGCCGAACTGGTGGGGCTGACCGCCGTGTGTGACGTCATCGACAACGGTGGTGCCTTTATCGGCTCGCCGCTGGAGCAAGTCCCCCAATCTTTCCTCGATCGCATGGCCGCCGCCGACGTCATTATCGGTAAAGGCCAGGGGAACTACGAGACCATTGATGAATTTGACGGCAACGTCTTCTTGATTCTACGGGCCAAGTGCGAGATCATTGCGCGCCACATGGGGGTTGCCTTCGGACAGGTAGGACTTATCTCCACCCGGACGCGGAACCAGCAAACAACCCCGGCTGTTTAACTCTCGTCTTCAATCACCCTATACTCCCGTCGGAAGGAAATCCCCGTTTGCGGAC
Organism: Candidatus Hydrogenedentota bacterium; assembly: GCA_034669905.1. Lineage (GTDB taxonomy): Bacteria > Hydrogenedentota > Hydrogenedentia > Hydrogenedentales > JAEUWI01 > JAEUWI01. The sequence goes on along the minus strand of JAXMOL010000020.1, from coordinate 34,872 downwards.
TGACGATCTCGTAAATACGCCCGTGTCCCGTGCCCTCTTCTGGGCTGGCATCGTGACCTGCACCCTTTTCGCGGTGCTCGCGGTCATTGCCCGGGGCGTCCAGTGGGACGAAAGCTACGAGCACGCCCAGATTCTGGCGGGGCAGGTCACCTATCCCGCCGGCCACCCCCTGGCAGTCTATGTCCACAATGCCTTCAGCCTTCAGACCTGGCTCGCGGGTCTGGCCGTGAAGCTCGGCATGGGCCCCGCGCTGTTTTGCGGACTCCGCAACGTTCTGTTTTTGCTGGCAAGCCTATTGCCCGTCTATGTCATCGCCACCACGATGGCCCGTTCGGTGCTGGCGGGCTTGCTCGCGGCCTTTCTGCTCCTGCAGGGCCTCTTGCTCGAGTTCGATGGCAGCTACCCCACCATGGTCTGGCCTGCCCTCTACTCCAACGGCCACATCGGGGGCGGCGTGGTGCTTCTGGCGCTGGGTGCCTTGCTGGTGCAGGCCCATCGCAGCGCCTGGTTGCTCCTGGGGCTTATTCCCGCCATCCATATTGGACAATGGCCCCCCCTGGTCGCCACGCTCACGGCCTATGCCATCTGGCTCGGGTATCTCCATCTGCAAAAACACCGCGACGACCCCGCGCCCCTGCCCCCCTTCAAGACCCTGTTGACCATGGTGCTGATTGGACTGGGCATCACGGCGGCGTTCTTTGTCATCCAGCGACAGTTTGTCATGCCCCCCGCCACGGAGGGCCCCTTCGCGGTCTCGGGGGATGTAAAAGCCGTCTGGCAGGGCTATACGGCGAACCATGATCCTCACCGCCAATTCCCCCCAGGAAACGGCCACGTCATCCTCATCGGCACCCTCCTCCTCGGTGGACTCGGTGCCCGGTTCGGCCGTGATGCGACGATACGTCGCTGTTGCATCTGGCTGAGCGTCTATTGCGGCAGTATCGCACTGGCCGTCTGGGGCACCATGGCTATCCACGCCTGGAAAGGGGCCGACATCCCTTTCATCCTTATCGCCTGGATGCCTTATCGTCTGATTAATCACGTTCCACCGCTCGCACTCGCCGTCATGTGCGCCCTCCTCATCGTGCGCTGGCCCATCCGCGGTTGGTGGATCACCGGTATCGCCACGGTGGTGCTTCTGACCCGTGAATTCTGGATGCCCTATCTCCCGGCAGGAGTCGTCGCGCGTTACCTGAACGATGGGACCTGGGTCGCCTTTGGCCTCTACGGCGCTACCCTCCTCGCCCTCGCACCCACGCGCCGCAAGGATCGCCAACTTCACTTCTACCTCGTTCTCGCGGCTATCGTGGCCCTGGCGCTCTACCACCGCTTTGGCGCGATGTGCCTCTTCCTCGGGCTCGTGAGTAGCTACCTGATCACCCGCAATGCGCGACGGGAGCCCGTGTTTTTCCACCCTATTCTCTTTGTGCCAGCCCTCATCCTCCTGGTCGGGAGCACGTTTACATTGCTCCAACAACACCGCCTCGCCCACTCCCTCCCGTTCAGCTCCTTTGAATCCCAGGTGGCCAGCCGACTCTCGGAAACGGAGGGCGCCCTCTTGCTGGCAGCGCCCGATAGCATCTTACTCCAGGCCAAAACAGGCGTCCCCGTGCTCGCTGAGGCGGCCACCCCCTCCCTTATCAGCTACGTCCCCGAAATCGGCCCTGCCATTGACACCCTCTATCGCGACCTCTACGGCTACGGCTTCGCGCCGGATGGACAGGACAAGGCCTTTTCCCTCGCCCGGGACATCCTCTGGCAGGGACGCTCGACCGAAGAATGGCGCCAACTTTCTCAAACCTATGGCTTCACCCATGTGATTACCCCGGCGACCTGGTCCCTCAACCTGACGCGCGTACTTGCCGAAGAAGACTATGCCCTGTATGCTGTTGCTGACTAAGGGACAGACCTTCCTGCCCTCCCGCGTCGGGGTGGCCGGTAACCTGTAGCGGAAGAGAGCCCATCGAATGCGCGTAGGAATCATTGGAGCCGGTATTGCCGGCCTCAGCACGGCCCTGGCCTTACGTAAGGCCGGGCACGAAGTCGATCTCTTCCAGCGGGAAGCCGACCTTGGCGGACTGATTGCCACCTTCGATTTCGACGGCATCGACATCGAGCACTTTTACCACTTCCTCTGCACGACGGACATTGGCTACTTTCGCCTCTGCCAGGAACTCCGTCTCTCAGAGCACCTGCGCTTTAAGAAGGCGTCCACCGGCTTTTATTACGCCGGGAAGCCCTACAACTTTTTCACCCCCCTCGACCTCCTGCTATTTCCCGGTATCCCCTTCGCCCAACGCATTCGCCTGGGGCTCTTTGCATTGGAGGCCCGTTCCCGGAAAGAGTGGGTCCAATTGGACGAGCTCACCGCGAAACCCTGGCTCATCGACCGCTTGGGTGAGCAAGCCTACCAGGTTATCTGGGAACCCCTCCTCGAATTGAAGTTTGGGGACTTCCACGACAAGATATCCGCCGCCTGGGTGTGGCACCGCATTCATCGCGTGGCCAAGTGCAAAGGACGCATGGGCTATCTGGATGGCGGCACGAAGCGATTGCTCGATGGACTGCGCGAACGCCTGGCAGAAGATGGCGTTCGGGTCCATGCGGAGCAGCCCGTCACCCAGATACTGGCGGAGGACGGCCATGTCACGGGCCTTCGTTTTGACGGGCACGAGGACTACCACTGCGATCGCGTTGTCTCTACGGTGCCCTTGACCGTACTCTCGACGTTGTTACCGGCCGGTTACGAGGAGTATGCCGCCCAGTTGAATCGAATCGACTACATTGGCGTCGTGTGTGTTTCCTTCAAGCTGAAGAAGGCCGTCTCCAAACATTTCTGGTACAACGTTCATGATGAGCGGATCCCCTTCAACGGCATCATCGAATACACCAACCTGAATCCCATGGAAGAACACGACTTTCACATCGTTTACGTGCCCTACTACGTAGCCACCAATACGGCCCGCTACAAGATGACCGATGACGAGGCGGTGAAGGAATCCTGGGCCGGCATCAAGCGCATGAATCCCAAACTGACCGACGACGACCTGGTCGCTAGCCACGTAGCACGCACCCCCTACGCCCAGGCCATTTGCCCGACGGGCTTCCTGAAAATGATGCCCGATCACAAGGCGCCCTTGGAGGGCCTCCGCCTCTTGGACTCCACATTCCTCTACCCCGAGGACCGCACCCAGTCGGGCCACATCTTGAAAGCCTTTGAGTGCGCCAAACACATTGAGGAATAACAGGGACTGCCTTCGCGCACCCGCTTTCTGTGGGCAACGAAAGCCAGTTCGAATTTAACGATGGCCTTGTAAAGTCAACAGGCCCACTGATGCGCGAGGCTGTCCCGGCAGTCCCTAATTGACGCGGGGTTTGCATCGTTACGTTGCATCGACACATACTGCCGGTACAGCTAGGGAATCAATCGTGACCACCGAACACAGCACCGATACCGTCAAGGCCCACTACGCCGAATTGGCCCAAAGCTATGACGACAAGGCCAATCCCGCCTGCAAACGGGCCTACGAATCCCTCGTACGCCGCACCCTCGCGGATTGCACCCACGTCCTGGAACTCGGCGCGGGTTCCAGTCCCACCCTCGCTGTGCTCAATGCGCCCTTTGCGGTTGCCTGTGACATGTCCTTCCCCATGCTCGCCGCGCGCAACGCAGCACCCGATGCGCCCCGCGTGAACGCCGATGGCCAACAACTGCCCTACGCATCGGGCAGTTTCGACGGCGTCTATACCATCAACGTCCTCGAACATGTGCCCGACCCAAAGGCATTGGTAGCGGAGGTCGCCCGAATCCTGAAACCCGGCGGCCTTTTTCTCTCCATCACCCCCAACGGCGATGTGGAATGGCTCTTGGACCTGTTGGAGCGACTGAAATTAAAACTCCCCGAAGGCCCCCATAAGTTTCTCAACTTCGCAGAGACGGCTGCCCTCGCAGAGGATGCTTTCGATGTGGTAGCCCATCAAAAGTTTCTGGCATTCCCCGCAGGACCGGAGGGGTTGGTGAATTGCATTGACCGGCTGGGATTCCGTGAGCCGGGTTGGGGATTGTTTCAGTACATCGTGCTTAAGAAAAAGCATAGCCATGCCCACAAAAATGTGGACAAAGTGGACTGGGCAGACGAGGTGGACTGAATTAAAAGTCCACCAAGTCCACAACGTCCACCTTGTCCACAGAGCCAACAAGTAGTTCGCAAGGGGTTTCCCTTACTCTTCCCGTCCCCCCGGAATCAGCCATGCGTCATTATTCAGCGACATGAGGAAGGTCAGCAGGTCCACCAACTCTTCCCGGGTCAGGGCTGTGTCCAGTCCTTCGGGCATTTTGGAGATGGGCGTGAGGGTCATGGAGACAATCTCATCCCGGTTGATGTGGGATTCTTCGCCCACGCCGGTGCGCAAGGTGATGCTGTCCGCATCCTGACGGGCAATCACCCCATCAAAGGTTTCCCATTCGGTCTCGATCACGTAGGTCTCGAAATCCTGCACGAGGCTGGCACTCGGGAAGAGCACCGATTCCACGAGATCGTGGCCCGAACGAATCAGGCCTACGGTCGTGAGATCAGGACCGAGATTCCCGCCTTCGTCACCAATGGCGTGGCAGGTGTAGCATGCGACCTTGTCACCAAAGAAGATGCGACGACCACGGCCCACATCACCCGAAGTGACCACAGGCTCCAGTTCGAGCAACTTGGCGACCCGGGCTTCCTCTTCCGCTTTCTGCTGGGCCATGAGGGGCTCGGCTGCGGTTTTCACGCCGTCGGAGAAGCCGGCCAGCACCGGTTCCAGGGTCGTGGGGCTAAGCATATGGGGCGGAATGGCGGGACTCTTCAATCCGGCGACCAGGGCCTGTCCAACCCCTTCGGATTCTTTCCCGGCGAAGGCGCGCAAGAGGGCCGGCAAGGTCAAGACGTCCGCCTGGGGAATCACTTCATTGGCCAGGGCCAGGAGCGTCGTTTCGCTGAGCGGTGCCGCCGCGCAGATACGTCCCGCCGTCTGACGAAGGGCCGGGGCGCTGTCTTTATTCTTCAACACTTCGACCACGAGCGCGGCCGATGCGTCGTCCAGCACTTCCAGGCGGCTGGCAATAGCTGCGAGGGCCTGAAGTCGGTAGGCAAGGTCGAGGTTGGCATCGGCGGCCTGCTGCAAGAGCAGGGCATCGTGTTGGGCGAGGCCACGGCTTTGGACCAGGGCGACTGCGGGCCAACGAAGGGCGTCGGGCCCCTCGGCCAGCAAGGTACCGAGGGCCGCTGCCCAGGCATCCGGCAACTTATCGAGGGGGGCCTTTTCCACGATGTCCAGCAGGAAACCGCGCCGCGGAACGTCCAGCGCACCGTCCACCAGGAGGGCCGCTATCTGGGCCTGGGCTTCCGCCGAACCCGAGTAGGCCAACAGAATTTCCCGCAGGCCATCGGCGTCTTCCACATCGAAACCATCCTGGGTAAAACGACCCATCATCTGAGCCAGAAGCGCTTCGGACCAGTCCGTGTGACGCGACGCAATCCAGAGTCCCGTCTCGCGGAGGGTTTCGTCTTCCGACGCCAACAAGGGCAACACGTCTTCGACGGTCAGGTGATCGCCTTCCATCTGGTCCAGGCTGATAGCCGCCGCCCGACGTACAGACGGGTGGGTGTGATTCAAGACCAGACGCGCCACCTTATCCATCTTCAACTGAATGGCGGCGTACACAATGGCGTGGGCTTCGTGGGGGTCTACCGCGTAGGCGGCGGCCATGTAGAGCATGTAGGCCGCTTCAATGCCATTGAGTCGCCCGATACTGGTGGCCGCCTGACGACGTACCGCCGCTTCCGGGTCGAAGAGCAAGGCGCTCAGGGCCGGAATGGCCTGCCGGTCCCCTTCCATGCCACACATCCGCGCCGCAGCAACACGCACTTCAAAATCGGCATCGTTCAGCGCACTGCGCACACCCGCACGACCTTCTTCTCCGCCCAATTGACCGAGAATCCAGCAGGCATTGCGCCGTACATCGGCGGACGTATGATGCTCTACGGCATCGCGCAAGGGCGCGAGGGCATCATCACCCCGCTGCAAGAGCTGGCTGATGGCCTGTCGCTGGGCCTGGGGCCGTTCATCCGCCAACAGGGGAATCAGGGCCTCCACGGACCGGCCCGAAAAATCGACGCCTTTGGCCCACGCATCTTCCACGGCCGGCGCATCGGTCTTGCGAATCCGATAGATGCCACCGACGGACTCGGGCTTGGAAATCCGGGAAACGGGGCAGGCATCGACATACCAACCGCCCGTGTCACATACCAGCAAGCTGCCGTCGGCATCCTGCATCACGTCGGTCGGGTGAAAGTCGGGGTGAGAGGAGGTAAGGAAATCGCTGTCTTCTGTGCGGAAGGTCGCGCCTTCACGAATCAGCAGGTGGCGTTGCACCCGGTGGGGATTGAATTGGGCGCTGAAAAGGTTGTCGGTAAACCCTTCGCCCCACTGCGCGCCCTGGTAGCGCATGAGACCGGCCGGTGCGATACGCGCAAACTTGGTCATGGTCGGCATCAGCGGGCCGGAGCGCACGAACTCGGACGTGCTTGCGCCGGGCTTGGGAAATACGCCGCCTTCAACCCAGTGCATCAGGGCGTCACGCTGCCCCTGGGCGGGGTCGCGGAAATAGGTCATGGTGCCCAGCGTTTCACCGGCGTCGGTAAAGGTGATTTCCACGGGATTGTCAAAGGCACCACCGGCAACCCGTTCGAGCTGAGTGCCGTCGGGCCGACAGCGCCAGATGCGAGACGCAAGCCCTTCGTAGTGCACCCCTTCTTTACTCGTGATGTCATAGCCGTGGCGACCGTGGGTCAGATAGAGCCAGCCATCGGGGCCGAGGAAGGGTCCGTGCAGACTGGCGGAGTTGAACATGTTCCAACCCGTCAGGAGGACTTCCCGCTCGTCGGCGACGCCATCACCGGTCGTGTCTTTCAGGCGAATGAAGTCGGGCGGGGAAGCGACATACACGGAGCCCTGGTGCCACAACACGCCCATGGGAAAGGAAAGGGCGTCGGCGAACACCGTCTTCGTGTCGTATACCCCATCGCTGTCGCTGTCGCTCAGGCGCAGGATCATATAGGTCGGATGTTCGATGTGCTCTTTGGCCTTGCCATCCGCGCCCGTAGACTCTGCCGTGTAGAGATTGCCCGCTTCGTCCAGCTCCATAAACATGGGATACGAAGAAAGGCCCGGCGTAATCGCCGACTCCACCGTGAAGCCGTCGGGCACAGCGATAGAGGCCAACCCCGTGGCCGGGGTTTCTTCGGCAACACCCGGGGCCACCAGCCCCGCAACCAATCCTACGCTAAAAACGAATCGTACTAACATAAACATCTTTCCTCAGCCCGACTAGACTTCCTGTAAGTATCACGAACCCGCCTGTCACGGCACGAACCCACCTTGTATTGGATACAGGTGGGACCGGGAGACAGAGGAACACGTGACGACACAAACGGTTGTATCAAGGTCGCCATAGTAGCATAATCACCTTCCATTGTCTTGCTCGCCCCCTCCCGCACACATGCCCCCGAGGTGCGCCAAACATAACGCAAAAATAGTACTTGCCCCCTTCGACGTCAAAACGCATAATCAAAGGCTGTTGCCTTCACGGATCGGGAGGCAGAAACGCAAGGATGAGGAATACCACACAATGCATTACCCCACGTTTTTACGCGCCAGTCTCCTGGCCGGACTCCTCGGCGTCAGCGCCCTCGTGCAGGCGGCCGACATTCGACAGGTCACCGAGCCCATCAAACTCTTCAACGGGAAAGACCTGAGTAATTTCTATGTCTACCTGAAGGAATTCGGTGCCAACAATGACCCGGACAAGGTCTTCTCGGTGAAAGATGGCATGATTCACATCACCGGACAACACCTCGGCTGCATCACCACCCACGATTCCTTTGACCGCTATAAGATCGTGTTGGAGTTCAAGTGGGGCGAAAAGGCCTGGCCCCCCCGGGACAAGAAGACCCTGGATAGCGGACTGCTCGTACACTCCGTTGGAGAAGATGGTGGCTATGGCGGGATCTGGAAACACTCTATCGAAGTCCAGATGATCGAAGGCGGCACGGGCGACTTTATCGTCGTCGGCGATGGAAAGGACACCTACTCCCTCACGACCACGGTGGCCAAAGAGAAACAGGGCAGCAGCTACGTCTTCAGCGAAAAGGGCCAGGAAGCCACCATTAACGGCGGCCGTATTAACTGGTGGGGCCGCTCCCCCGATTGGGAAGACACCCTGGGCTTCCGCGGCGAGCACGATGTGGAGAATCCCGTCGGCGAATGGAACACCCTGGAGGTCACGGTCGATGGCGGCAAAATCACCACCTACCTGAACGGCATCAAGGTCAACGGCAGTACCGCCACCACGCCGGACAGCGGACAGATTCAGATTCAATCGGAGTACGCCGAACTCTTCGTGCGCCGCGTTGATTTGCTCCCCATCGAAGACTTCGGAAAGCGCGCACGCAACGCCGCCAACCCGGAAGCCATCGCGGCCCTGGAAAATGGTGCAAAGGATTTCGCCAACGCCGCCTGGTGGGGCTTTGACGAAGAAGACGCCACCGACATCCTCCAGGCCGCTATCGACTCGGGCGCCAAGAAAGTGGTCGTGCCCTTCGTCGGCAAACCCTGGATCACCCGGCCCCTTACCCTCCGCAGCGATCTGGAACTCTTCTTCGAGCCAGGCGTCTTGCTCCTCGCCAAGCGCGGTGAATTCCTTGGCGGCGGCGATTCCCTCCTCTCCGCCCACGGTGCCGAAAACCTTAAGATCATCGGCTACGGTGCCACGTTGCGCATGTGGAAGCAGGACTACCAGAAGCCACCCTACGTGCCCGCCGAATGGCGCATGGGTATCCGCCTCATGGGCTGTAAGAATGTGCTCGTGGAAGGTGTACGGGTCGAAAGCTCCGGCGGCGACGGCATCTACATCGACGGCGGCGGCCAACGGCGTTGGGCAGAAGACACGGTCATCCGCAATGTGGTCTGCGATGACCACCACCGTCAGGGCATGAGCGTCATCAGCGCCCAGAACCTCCTCATCGAAAACAGCGTCTTCTCCAACACCCACGGCACGGCCCCCACGGCCGGTATCGATTTCGAGCCGGACAGCCAGGACCAGCGCATGGTCAACTGCGTGGTGCGTAACAGTGTCTTCGAAAACAATTCGGGACACCAGGTACTTGTTTACCTCAAGCCCCTCGATCACAACAGCGAAGAGGTCAGCATCCGCTTTGAGAACTGTGTCGCTCGCATGGGTAAGCCCGGCATGACCCTCGACGATTTCACCGACATGGATCAAGAAGGCTGGGCGGGCTTCTCCGTCGGCGCCTGCAACGACAACGGCCCCCGGGGCACCATCGAGTTTGTGAACTGCACCACAGAAAACACGGGCAAGGAAGCCGTGAAGATTTTTGACGTCTCCGCCAACAGTGTGGACATCAATTTCCGCGACTGCACCTTTGCCAACCCCTGGGTCTCCACCTTCCGCGACTACGGCGGACCCCGCGTACCCATCCTGCTCCACGCCCGACGCCCCGCCCTGTCTGGTCGTTTCGGCGGTGTGCTCTTCCAGGATTGCGAAGTCTACGACTGGGCCAACCGCCCCGCCGTCCAGTTCCTCGAAGACAGCAGCGACAACGGCCTCTTCGACGTGAGCGGCCAGGTCACGGTGCACAACCCCACGGGCACCAAGAAAATGATGGGGAACAAACTCCACAATGTTACCTTGAAAGTAGTTAACGCAGATTAACCGCTCTGTGGACGAAGTGGACGAAGTGGACAAGGTGGACAAGGTGGACAATGAAATTTGTCCACCTCGTCCACAACGTCCACCCAGTCCACAGACGACAGGAAGGCAGCCTCAATGAAACCCATTCACCTTGCCCTGGTCGCTCTGACCTTGATTACCGCAGCCACCACGGCCCACGCCCAATACACACTCGCCACCTTCACGGCCGACGTCACCGAGCCCATCGGACACCCCGGCATGGGCGGCGGTATTGAACCCGCCAAGGAAATCGTCGACCCCCTCTTCGCCAAGGGCGTTGTCCTCCTCGGCGGCGAACAGCCCGTCGTGCTCCTCTCCATCGACTGGTGCGAAATCCGCAACGACGCCTACAACCGCTGGCGCGAAGTTATCGCCGAGGCGGCCGGCACGACGCCCCAACATGTACTGCTCTCCGCCATCCACCAGCACGACGCCCCCGTGGCCGACCTCACGGCCCAGAAGCTCCTCGACGAAGTGGGCCTCGAAAAAGCCCTCATGTTTCCCGAATTCCATGAGGAAGCCGTGCAAAAGACGGCCCAGGCCCTGCGAGATGCCCTTCCCCACGCCCAGCCCGTCACCCACTACGCCACCGGCGTCGCCATCGTGAAAGACGTCACCTCCAACCGCCGCGCCGTTCACCCCGACGGCACCATCAACTTTGGACGGGGAAGCGCCAGCCCGGAAAAGCTCCAGGCCCTCCCCATTGACCTCGTGGACCCCTGGCTCCGCAGCCTGAGTTTCTGGAATGGCGACACGCCCATCGCCGTGCTCAGCAGCTACTCGGTCCACCCCATGAGCCACTATGGCAAAGGCTTCGTCACCGCCGACTTCCCCGGCATGGCCCGTTCCATGCGCGAAAAAGACATGCCCGGCGTCCAGCAGATTTACTTTTCCGGATGCAGCGGCGACGTCACGGCGGGCAAGTTCAACGACGGCAGCCCGGAGAATCGCCCCGTCCTCGCGAAGAAACTCTACGACGGCATGAAGTCCGCCTTCGAAAACGCCGAGCGCCACCCCCTCACCCAGGCCGATTTCCGCACTACGCCCCTGTTTCTACCGCCCCGCAGTTCCGAAGGCTTCACCGAAGAAGACCTCTACGCCACCCTGCGCGACGAATCCCAGAAGACCTTCAAGCGCAACCTGGCCGCCATGGGACTGAGCTGGCGCATGCGCTGCGAGGCCGGCATCCCCATCGACGTAGGCGCCCTCGATCTCGGCAAAGCGGTGTTCTTACTCCTCCCCGCCGAGACCTTCGTCCAATACCAACTCACCGCCCAGGGCATGCGCCCCGACGCGCAAGTCATGACTGCGGGCTACGGCGAAAGCGCCCCCGGCTACACCCCTTCCGCCGCCGCCACGGAAGACAGCTTCAACGACCACCACACCTGGCTCTGGGTCGACCCCAAAATTGAGCCGCTGATTAATTTGGCCGTGCAGAAGGTGTTGTTGCCGACGATTGAGTGAGTCGGATTACTGCACCTTTTGTGAGGTGTAGCCTATTTCAATCAACATGGCACGGCAAGTCTTTCTTGGCCGTGCCATGTCACCATTGACGCGATGTTGGAAGATAAATATCGTCCACATCGTCCACATCGTTCGTGAGGGCCTTGTGGACAGGGTGGACGTTGTGGACCACCTGCCCCACCCTTAAGACACCTCTACACCCTTACCCATCACGTCCACCCAACACCTCTGCCATTTCCCGCAGTCCAATGGCCTCAATCCCCTCCGCCATGAAATAGCGGTCCTCGCCGGAGTACACCACAATGGCCCTCTCAGGCTTCAGGTCTTCCAGCGCGCGATAGAAGCCACGCTCGCATTTAGGACTGGTCCCCAGTTTGACTTCGATAGCCCATCGTTTGCCACTGGGGAATTCCAACACCAGATCAATTTCCGCGCCTGCAGCCGTTCGGTAGAAGCTGGCATGGGTCCGCTCGGGGGCGACAGCAAGCAGGTTTTCTATTACAAAACCTTCCCAACTCGTGCCCACGACCGGATGGCCAGCCAGTTCGTTGAAGTCCCCGATGCCGAGCAGCGCGTGCAAAAGTCCGCTGTCGCGGACATACGTCTTGGGCGACTTGACCAGCCGCTTATTGAGGTTGCCGTGCCACGGCTCCAGGCGCCGTACAAGGAGCAAGTCACAGAGCAGATCGATGTAGCGTGTAACGGTCTGGGCGCTCATCGCCAGGCTGACCGCAAGGCGGGACGCGTTGAGCAAGGCACCCTGACTATGGGCAAGCATGGTCCACATTCGCTCCAACGTTTCTGCGGGAATGCGCGGACCGAACATGGGCACATCCCGTTCGAGGTAGGTCCGAATGAAGTCCTGGCGCAATACGAAGCTCTCGTGGTCATCCCGAGCGAGAAAGCTGTCCGGGAATCCCCCACGAACCCAGAGCTGCGTAGCGGCCTCCCCGTCCATGCCCACCTCCAGGACATCGAAAGGCCCCTGAGCCACGTAGGCGATACGCCCCGCAAGACTTTCGCCGGTTTGTCGCAACAGGTCCAATGCGGCAGACCCCAGCAGCAAAAAGCGTCCCGTTCGCGCGCCCGTACGGCGACCCGCATCGATAATGCCACGAAGTTCATGGAAAAGCTCGGGTACCCGATGAATCTCGTCCAGAATAACAAGACGGTCCTCAAACTGGCTTAAGAAAAATACCGGATCGGAAAGCTTCTCCCGATCCCGACGGGTCTCCAAGTCCAAATAGATGGATTCTGAGCCTTCCGCAATAGCATGGGCCAGTGTCGTTTTGCCCACTTGGCGGGGCCCAACCAACGCCACCGCAGCCTGCCGCTGTAGCGCATTACGCACCCCTTCCTCTACTCTTCGCGCAATCATCCTAGTATTTTATCCATAAGATGGATAAATTACAAGGATATTTTTCTAATCCCTCTCTTCTAACTACCAATTACACTAAAAACCCTTTATCCCCGAGCCTTACCCAGCGCCCTAAGCTATAGGGACCCCTCGGGCAGTATATCTCGACACGATACATCTCCAAGCATGGCCCCAATGCCCTGCGATTCCAATTCGTATTTATTCGTGTCCATTCGTGGTTCAACGTTTTCCTCCCTACGCCTCCCCCCCTCACCTCCCCTCCACCGCAGACACGACAACGCCCCTGCGCGCCGTAGTAAAAGCGCGCAGGGGCGATAACTTGATGAAGAACAATTCCCTGCGAGAGTTATCCGCGAGTCATGCTAATCAGACGCCATTGTTCATCCAGCCCGCAAGTCCGGCCTGCTGGGTCACGGGGAACTTGTCGCTGGGGTACTTGGTGAAACTCACGTGGCCATCCATGTAGAGCACATTGCTGCCACCGGGGATGTGGTTAAAATTCTCGGGGTTCACCGAGATGGCATCCCACATAATCGCAAGCCCACTTTGCGCTTCCGCACTGCCGGCCGGATTGTTGATATCGGTGATGAAGAACCGTTCAATCCCCTCCCGAAGGCGATGGATGGTCTGTTGCGGTGCCGAGGCCCCCGTCAGACCAAGAATCGTGCCGTTGATATTCAAGTCACCATCAAGAATCTCATAGATAGCTTCCAGATTACTCATATCACTGAGGGGAGCCGCGTTGCCGCTCACCGTAAGTTCATAGCCCAGCGCAAAGAATGCCAGCGACGACTGATTGGGATAGAGCGTCGCCCCATCGATTCCCGGGGGCAAACTCGCCCCAAACCAGGCCATCTGCATGGCCGCTGCGTCCTTATAGCGCGTGTCGTTGTCAGCGTCATTGAAGGCCCACGAGTTATAGTTATACGAACGGGTCGCTTTCCACCACACGGCCCGTCCGGGGTTCGACGCCACGCCCAGCACCCCATCCTGATCCGGGTCACTGCTGAGCACGACCAGGCCATCAACATACATATCCTCTACCGACATATCCGAGTTGGACGGGCAAACGTAGATTCCCGGGTCGGAAACATACTCGGGATACACGTCCGAACAATAGGGCGTCCAGAGGCCCGTATTGAGATTCCCCCCGACGGAACCCTGGTGCATGAGCGGCGGATAGCGCTCGCCTTTCGACTCGTTGGAATACATCTTGAACACCAGGCCCCACTGTTTCAGGTTGTTGGAACAACTGGCCCGACGGGCCGCCTCCCGCGCCCGCGCCAACGCGGGCAACAAAATGGCCGCCAGGATGCCGATGATGGCAATCACCACCAACAGTTCGATGAGGGTAAAACCTTTTTTCTGATTCATGTACACATCTCTCCTTGATACAAAAGCCAAACTACCCTTAAACACACTGCGACAGAACTTACGCTTCACTTCCTGTCGCCATACCACATGCCTTCCCCATAGAGGGCTTGGGCCTCTTCGGGAAAGACTTCCTTGCGTAACCGTGCCAAGCTCTCCTCATAGTCCCACTCGTCAAAGAGGGGGCGCCAACCATAGGCATCGATGGAGCGATTGAAATAGCGCCAGAGCTTGTGAAAAGGGTCCGAGACCCCGAGAAGATTCTGGGGTATCCCATCCTGAATGATGGAGAAACCGCCGTGCAGCAGTCCCCAGGAGCCAATGGCAATCTCTTCGATCGTGCCATCGTGATCCAACTCCAGATCACCCGCCTCAACCGCTTCCTTCAGGAGCCCGACCAATACATTCATCGCGACACGCTCGGCCTCCAGCAACGGCATGAGGCGAATGGGCGACGCCTTCTCCCGAATCGGTCCCGTGGCGGTCTGCATAATCCGCAGGTCTTCCGGGTGCAGACGGCCAAACAGCGCAGCCGCCTCCCCAATCCCCAACGCACGCTCCCGCGATTTCCCCTCAAACGCCGCAGCCCGGTGAAACAAGGCCGATCGTCGATCGATACATTCCACCGCTAAGGTCACCAGGATATCCTCCTTGCACGCGAAGCGATGATAGAGCGTCCCCTTTGGGCAGCCACTCGCACGGGCAATCTGGTCCATGGTCACCCCATAGTAGCCGTGCTCGAGCACCAACTCCCGAGATACTTCCAGGATGGAGCGTTCCCGTTCCTGCATGGCCTGCTGTTTGGGTGAGAGCGCAATCACGGCACCGATATCCTTACTGGGCCTCCAAAAGGCCTGTTAACGTGGGGCGGAATCCATTTCTGGACGTTTCGTCGACTTTCCGTTGACTCGAGGATTAAGCATACTGTAGAGTCTGAGTTCTGTCAAGTAGCTTGTTACGGTGTAGTTCTGTTGCACTAACCCAATGGTAGACCCCCTATGAACGCGCAAATCACTCCACAGCCCCAAGGCCCCACCCCTCGCCCCACCCTGAAGACCCGCCTCGTGTGGACCACCATCGCATTGAGTGTCTCAGCGGCCCTGGGAATCATCGTAATTCGCTCCCTGAATCTCAGCGTGTGGGGACCCCAGATGCCGCTCATTGCATCGTCAGGCTTCGTAATGACCGCCGTATTTGGAGGGGCATTCACCTCGCGCTTCGGACGGCTCATGCTGGCAGGGCTAGTGTGCTGTTGGCTGGGAGACATGCTTGGCCCACACGACTTTATGACGGGTGCCTATGCCTTTCTCGTGGCCCATGTCTTTCTGATTCTGGCCTTCCTGACCCTCGGGGTTCATTGGCCGACCGCGTTGCGCGTCAGCATCCCCCTCGGTTCCGTAAGTCTGTTCCAGCTCGTCTATCTGCTGCCCCATGTGCCCCCATCGGACAAGCCTGGAATCATCGCCTATACCATCGTCATTACCGTCATGGTCTTCTGCGCATGTGGACTCTGGAAAGAAAGCCGCTTACTGGCCATCGCCGCCATCCTGTTTTATGTCTCCGACCACTTCGTTGGTCGCTGGCGCTACATCGGTGGCTCGTGGAATGGCTATGTGTGCTACCCCCTGTATTACGCCGCGTGCTTACACTTCGCCTACAGCGTCTACCAACTTACACCGCAGACGGCCATCTCAGATCGCCTCAAGGAGGCGTACACAGCGGCTGAGTAGCACCGTGCAACCACCTGAGCGACACGCTACCCAGATGGCCCGTTATGTCCATGCGTGGTCGGACAAGGCGGTTGTTGGGCGCGAGAATCATGGAAGTACGCAGCAATCTATGGACGTCTATGCGACCGTCCCCTCCACAAGCACAGAGCCTGCGACATATGCCGTGCCCTCAGCACAGTGACGCAGATTTTCCGAGGTAAGACGGGCGATCTCGAAAAGGGCTTCGTGGGTCAGGAAGGCCTGGTGCGACGTGATGAGCACATTGGGAAAGCTCAGCAGCCGCGACAGCTCATCGTCGTACAGAATTTCGGAGGAGTGGTCGTCAAAGAAGACTTTCTCTTCCTCTTCATAGACATCCAGCGCCACGCCCCCGATGGCCCCCGACTTGATCGCCTGAATCAGCGCCGCCGTCTCCACCAGCTTTCCCCGGCTCGTGTTGATCAGATAGGCCGTGGGCTTCATCAGCGCAAAGGTCTCTGCGTTCAGCAGATATCGGGACTCCGGTGTCAGCGGCAGGTGAAGGCTGACGATGTCGCTCTCCCGCAGCAGGGTCGCCACATCGGTGTACTCCGCCCCCAACCCCGTAGCCCACGCCTCATCGGGGTAGGCATCCGAAACGAGGAGCCTGGTACCGAATCCGTGAAAAATCTGGGCCGCGATCCGACCTATCTTACCCGTCCCCACGATGCCCACCGTTTTCCCGTGAAGGTCGAAACCCACGAGACCGCTCAGCGAAAAGTTATGCTCCCGCACCCGATTAAAGGCCCGGTGAATTTTTCGATTGAGGGTCAACAAGAGGGCGACGGTGTGCTCTGCCACGGCGTAAGGCGAGTAGGCGGGTACACGGACCACCGTCAGCCCCAACGCCTTCGCGGCGGCCATGTCCAGGTTGTTGAAGCCCGCGCAGCGTAGCGCAACCAGTCGAACACCCAGATCGCGAATCTTTTCGAGACACGCCGCATCAAGACGATCATTAACGAATACACACACTGCCTCTGCCCCCGAGGCACTCATGGCCGTATCGGACGACAATCGAAAGTCATAAAACTGCAGCGCCAGCGCGTCGTCCGCACCCGTCTCTTTAAAGTACTCGCGGTCATAGGGCCGGGCGTCGTAGAAGGCAACAGTCATCATGGGAAGGCATCCTTTTCTTCGTGGGGCTATGGGCAGGCGCGACAGGACCGCCACGCCGGAACTTCGTGGTGGCGGGACTCCCCCGCTGGTATCCGAATCTTAGAGGAGGCCCCTCGGCCACCGCAAGCCGCCGCCCCGAAAGGGACTGGTTGCTGTATCGACAGCCCGCCTTTCCGATGGGAATCAGCAAAGCGCATTGGGTGCCATGCCCCACCCGCCAGCCACGTAATGGATGCCTTACAGCCAACTCCACACCCCATCTGACCCAATTCTCCACTGGCACCGCCCCCCTCCAAGCGTGTAGACTGAATGCTCGGCAGCAGACCTCAGCGTCAGGTATATATTCGTAGTGGCAGACGCCCCCGCTTTACCCATCGGAGTTCAAAGTTGGAATCCAACGCCCCCAAGACAACGACCCCACCCCCGTCGACCTCCAAAGGAGGCCGCCTCTTCCTCACCCTGTTCTTCCTCATGATCGCAGCCGGTATTGGATGGCTTATCTACACCAAGATCGTCAACCTGCCCGAAGAGGAAACCGGCGGCAAAGAAGACCGTATCGCCCCGGTGGAAGTGGCCCCCATTGAGCACGGACCCATTGCCTATCACCGCACCTTCAGCGGCACGCTGGAAGCCACGGCAGAGTTCGTGGTCGCCCCGAAAATAAGCGGCCGCATCGAAAAGCTCACCGTCGACCTGGCCGACACGGTTACCCGCGGACAACTCGTGGCTGAGCTCGATGACCGGGAGTATGTGCAGGCGGTGGCCCAGGCCGAGGCGGATCTGGCCGTGGCCAAAGCCACCCTCGCCGAAGCCAACAGCACCCTGACCATCGCGGTCCGCGAACTCGACCGCATCGAGCGCCTCCGTAGTGAAGGCGTTGCTTCCGAGTCTCAGTTTGATTCGGCCAAGACCGCCCAGCTTGCGGGGCAGGCCAAACTCGAAGTGGCCCGGGCACAGATGCAGCGCGCCGAGTCCTCCCTCGAGTCTGCACGCATTCGCCTGGCCTACACCAAAATCAACGCCGAATGGACCGAAGGGCCGGGCGACCGGGTCGTGGCCGAGCGCTTCGTGGATGAAGGCGACACCGTCTCGCCCAACGCGCCCCTCTTCTCCATCGTCGAACTCTCGCCCATCACCGGCACCATCTTCGTCACCGAGCGGGACTATGGCCGTATCGCTGTCGACCAGCCCGCCACCCTCACCACCGATGCCTTTCCCGAGGAAACTTTCACCGGTCGGGTAGTGCGCATCTCCCCTATCTTCCGACAGGAATCCCGCCAGGCGCGGGTGGAGTTACGCATCGAAAACCCCGTGCAGCGGCTCAAGCCCGGCATGTTCATCCGCGTAACGCTGGAGCTTGCCCGCTTGGAAGATG
This sequence comes from Candidatus Hydrogenedentota bacterium, assembly GCA_034669905.1. Taxonomy (GTDB): domain Bacteria; phylum Hydrogenedentota; class Hydrogenedentia; order Hydrogenedentales; family JAEUWI01; genus JAEUWI01. The sequence continues at coordinate 16,633 of JAXMOL010000020.1, read as the reverse complement.
CCATCATTGTTCCCGAAGCCGCCATTGCCAATCGCTCCGACCAGTCCGGCGTCTTCGTGGTGAATGACGCGGGAAATAAGGTCACCTGGCACCCCGTCACACTCGGCCTCCGCGAAGGGGAGCGCACCCAGGTTATGGGAGAAGGGCTGACCGGACGGGTCGTCACCCTGGGACAGCAACTCCTCGAGGACGGCTCGGCCATCACCATCCCCGATCAGGGTGATGGGGAGTCCGGCGCATGAACCTGCCCCGATTCAGCGTACGCCGTCCTGTTCTAACCACCATGGTCGCCCTGATTGTCGTGCTCCTCGGCGCCGTTTCCCTCAGTCGGGTGCGCATCGACCTCTTACCCGATATCGAGATGCCCACCCTGTCGGTCCGCACTTCCTATGAGGGCGCCAGTCCCGAGGTGATGGAACAACGCATTACCCAGATTCTCGAGGAAATCATCGCCACCGTGCCCGGCGTGGAAGAACTCAGCTCCTCCTCCAGTGAAGGTTCCAGCGAAGTCAGCGTCACCTTTGCCTGGGGCACCGATATCGACACGGCCGCCCTCGACGTGCAGGGCCGCATCGATGACGAAATCAACGAAATGCCCGATGACATCACCCGCCCACGGGTCCGTAAGTTTGATATTGCAAGCTTTCCGGTCGTGCTGCTGGGGGTGTTGGGCGACCTGGACCCGGTGGAGCTCACCACCTTTATCGAAGACCAACTCCGCTACCGTTTTGGCCGGGTGCCCGGCGTGGCCCAGGTCGATCTCTGGGGCGGCTTCAACCGCGAAATCCGTATCGCCCTCGACCCCGCCAAAATCAATGCCCTTGACGTGCCCCTCAACCAGATTCTCGACGCCGTCCGAAATGCCAACCTCGACTTGCCCGCGGGTAAAATCGAAGATGGACGCTATGAAGTCACCCTCCGCGCGCCGGCCCAATATGAAGACGTGGAGCAAATCCGTCAGACCGTGGTGGCCATGCAAAATGGCGCGCCCGTCACCATCGGACAAATCGGTGAAGTGCTCGACACCTTCGAAAAGGAATCGGAAGTCGAGCGCATCAACGGGAAACGGGGTATCCGCGTCGCGATCCGCAAACAGGCGGGAGCCAACACGGTGGAAGTGGCCCACGCCGTCCTGGAAGAGGTGAAAGCCGTCAACGCTGCCTTTCCCCAGATCGAGGTCGTGCCCGTCATCAACCAGGGCAACTTCATCGAGCGCTCCATCAACAACGTGGCCCGCTCGGTCATGTATGGCGGCATCCTCGCCGTCTTTGTACTCCTCTTCTTCCTGCGCAATTTCCGCAGCACCATCGTCATTTCCCTCGCCATCCCCATCTCCATCATCGCCACCTTTTCGCTCATTTTCTTTGGCGGGCTCACGGTCAATCTCATGACCCTCGGCGGCCTCGCCCTCGGTGTGGGTATGATGGTGGACAACTCCATCGTGGTCTTGGAGAACATTTTCCGCCGCCGGGACGAACTCCATGAAAACAAGATTGACGCCGCCGTCCGCGGTGCCAGTGAAGTAGCCCCCGCGATTATCGCGAGCACCATCACCACCCTCGTCATATTCCTCCCCCTCATATTTATCCAGGGCGTTTCGGGCATCCTCTTTCAGGAGCTGGCCTATGTCATCGTCTTCTCCCTGATTTGCTCCCTCTTTGTGTCCCTCAGTCTGGTGCCCCTCCTCTCCTCCAAACTCGTGGAGTCGCCCGAAGAGCTCCATCAGAAACATGAGGCCCAGGCCAGCTGGATCGGCGCCCTCTCCGACGCGAGCGAACGCGCCCTCCGCAGCCTCGACACCGCCTACCGCGACCTCCTCCACCTCGTGTTGCGTCACCGCGGGGCCGCTATCCTGGCCGCACTGGCGACCCTGGGTGGCTCCCTCTTACTGCTGCCCTTCATTGGCACCGAATTCCTCCCGCCCAGTGATGAGGGCGAAGTGCGCATTTCCGGTGAGATGGAAGTGGGCATGAAACTCGACATCGTCAATCAGCAGACCCTCAAAATGGAATCCATCGTCTATCCCGCCGTGCCCGAAGCGGTCGCGTCCGGTGCCAGCGCCGAGGAAGGCGGCGAGGCCAGCATCCGCATCTCCCTCGTGCCCGCCAAAGACCGCACTCGTTCCAACACCGAAATCGCTGACGACCTCCGTAAGCGACTGGAAGGGCAAATTGCCGGTATGGAAGTCCGTGTGACCGCCCCCCAGGGACAATTCCTCCTCGACCGCATCCTCGGTGGCGATGAAGGACTCACCGTCGAAATTCGTGGCTTTGAGATAGAAACCCTGGACGTCCTCGCCAACCGCGTAGTGGAAGAGCTCGAATCCGTCCCCGGCATCATCGATATTAATTCCAGCCGCGATGACGGCATCCCCCAGCAGGAACTCACCGTCAACCGCGAGAAAGCCGCCGATCTGGGCTTCACCGTCCGCGACGTGGCCGAGGCCATCGAGACGGCCTTCGCAGGAACCCAGGCCGGCGAATTCCGCAGCGAAGGCAATTCCTACCGCATCTTGGTGCAGTTTCGGGACGCCGAACACCTCAGCATCAACGAAGTCCTCGACGTGACCCTCACCGCCCCCGGGGGCGAACGGGTCGCCCTTCGAAACCTGGTCACCACCACCGCCGGCCGAGGCCCCACCGAAATCGAGCGAAAGGGACAGCAGCGTATCGCCACCGTTTCCGCCAACGTCGTCGGTCGTGACCTTGGCTCCGTGGCCCGCGATGTGCAACAGGCCCTCGACCGGATTGCGCGCCCCTCGGGCTATGACCTCCTCGTGGCGGGTAACTTCGAGGAACAGCAGAAGGCTTTCCACGAACTCCTCATCTCCATGCTCCTCGCGATTCTGCTGGTGTACATGGTCCTCGCCTGCCAATACGAATCCCTCCGCGATCCCATCATCGTCATGTGCGCCGTGCCCATGGCCGCCATTGGTGTCCTCCTCACCCTCTTCCTCACCGACACCACCCTCAATGTCCAGTCCTATATCGGCTGCATCATGCTCGGGGGTATCGTGGTGAACAACGCCATCCTCCTCGTCGATCAGGCGGGACAACTCCGCGTCGGCGAAAAGTGGTCCACCCGCGACGCCGTCGCCGAAGCGGGACGTCGCCGTCTCCGTCCCATTTTGATGACCACCCTCACCACCATCCTGGGCCTCATGCCCCTCGCATTAGGTATCGGCGAAGGCGCCGACGCCCAGGCCCCCCTCGCCCGCGCGGTCATCGGGGGACTCATCGCTTCCACCCTCATTACGCTGGTCTTGATCCCCGCCGTCTACTCCCTCATCCACCCCGACCCGAAGACCGCGTAAGGGTAGGTGGATGTCAAAGCCGCCATCAGGAGATGGCGGCCATGCCCTCCGTGGCTCTGTGGGACGAGTGAGACTAGTGGGACCCGTGGGACCCGTGGGACCCGTGGGACCCGTGGGACCCGTGGGACCCGTGGGACCCGTGGGACTTGTGGGACTTGTGGGACTTGTGGGACTTGTGGGACTTGTGGGACTTGTGGGACCCGTGGGACTTGTGGGACTTGTGGGACCCGTGGGACCCGTGGGACGCTTCACTCTTTCGCCTCCGGCAGAAGCTCCGCAATTTTCACCCTTCACCCTTCACCCTTCACCCTTCACCCTTCACCCTTCACCCTTCACCCTTCACCCTTCACCCTTCACCCTTCAAAATTCCCTTGACAGGCCCGCCAGATTGTATTAATCTTTTAATACATTAAGTCAATTTAGCCACCCCGGGCAATCCATGCAACTACACATCACACCCGGCGACGGCGCGCCCATCTACCGCCAAATCATCGATCAGGTGAAAAACCTGGTGGCGGCGGGTCGTCTCAAGCCGGGCGACGAGATGCCGACCATCCGTGCCTTGGCGCAACAACTACTCATCAACCCCAACACGGTGGCACGGGCCTATCGCGATCTGGAATCCCAGGGCGTGTTGCTGTCCCGACAGGGCTCGGGCACCGTGGTGGCCGATGGGGGCTCGCCACTGGCACCAGGCGAGCGAAAGCGCCTGCTGACCAAACAAATCGATAAGTTACTCACCGAGGCCCAACACCTGGGCTTCGACGAAGAAACCGTCATCGAGCTCATAAAAAAGCGAAACAAAAAACGAGGCGGGGAGGACATCTCATGAATTTTGCGGCATCTTTCATGGTTATTTTCCCCCATAGGTCCCATAGGTCCCACTCGTCCCACAAGTCTCGCAAGTCTCACTCGTCCCACATCACACACAAAGGGAGCACCACACCATGGAAACCGTAGCACGCATCACCCACCTCACCCGCCAGTACAAACGGGTCACCGCCCTCGACGACATTTCCCTCGAAATCCCCAAGGGCTGCGTCTTCGGACTCGTCGGCGGTAATGGCGCAGGCAAAACCACCCTCATCAAACACCTCATGGGCATGCTGCGCCCCCAGGAGGGCACGGTGGAAGTCTTCGGCATGGACCCCATCGCCGACCCCGAAAAGGTCCTCGTCCGCATGGGCTACCTCAGCGAAGACCGCGACCTCCCCGGCTGGATGCGCGTCCACGAACTCATGCGCTACCTCCGCGCCTTCTACCCCAACTGGGACCCCGAATTCGCCGAAGAACTCCGGGAACAATTCCAGCTCGACCCCCACGCCAAACTCAAGACCCTCTCCCGCGGACAACTCGCCCAGGCGGGCCTCCTCGGCGCTCTCGCCCACCGGCCCGACTTTCTCGTCCTCGACGAACCGTCCTCCGGCCTCGACCCCATCGTCCGCCGCGACATCCTCTCCGCCATCATCCGCACCGTAGCCGACGAAGGCCGCACCGTGCTGTTCTCATCTCACCTGCTGGAAGAAGTGGACCGCGTCGCCGACCACATGGCCATGATCTACAAGGGCCAGCTCCTCCTCAACGCCCCCATGGAGACCATCAAGACCGAGCACACCCGCTTCACCGCAACCTTTGAAGGCGCCCCACCCGAAGACCTCCCCGGCCTCCTCCACCAGGCCGAGTTCAACGGCGAATGGACCCTCCTCTGCCACGGCGACCGCGATACCCTATGGGAGTCCATCACCCAACACGGCGGCACCTTGCTCGAAGAGCAGGAACCCAGCCTCGAAGACATCTTCGTCGCCCACGCGGGTGCGCCCTTGCAGCCCAGCGAGGTATAAGCACCATGCGGGGCACGACATACAATACGCGAACAATCAAAAGGTCGAAGATCCGCCGTGGCGGATTGGGTATTTCCACCACGGCGCATCTGCGACCTGTCCGACACAAAGCACACGTGATTCAAGCCAGCGCACGAAAGTCACATTCTGAGACGCAGGTAAGAGAACGGACTTTCCCTCCAGCACAATCCACCGCCGCTCCGTCCACCCCGCAAACGCACGAAGACGGCGGTGGCTGTCCCGTCGTTCGCGAAGGCGACGCCACGTTATCCGCGCAAACGACGGGACATTCACGCCCGAGACGTTTACTTTCCATGCCCGCCATCCACGAGATGTCCGACAACATGCACCGCAACAAACATCACGGGGGCGAGCCCGTCCCTGGGAGTATCAGGGACTGCCTCGCCTCACGTCGATGGGTAGCTACGAACAACGTGGAGCAATCACGCCTACCCCATCCCACCCACACGGACGAAGACGGCGGTGGCTGTCCCGTCGTTCGCGAAGGCGACGCCACGTCATCCGCGCAAATGACGGGACATTCACGCCCGAGACGTTTACATTCCATGCCCGCCATACACGAAAAGTCGAACAACATGCACCCTGACCTACATCGTGGGGGCGAGCCTGTCCCTGGGAATATCAGGGACTGCCTCGCCTCACGTCGATGGGTAGCTACGAACAACGTGGAGCAAACACGCCTACCCCATCCCACCCACACGGACGAAGACGGCGGTGGCTGTCCCGTCGTTACCGAAGGCGACGCCACGTCATCTGCGCAAACGACGGGACATTCACGCCCGAGACGTTTCCTTTCCACACCCGCCACACACGAAAAGTCTCACGGCAACCACCCTGGGAAACGTCGTGGGGGCGAGCCTGCCCCTGGGAAAACCAGGGACTGCCGCGCCACACGACGATGGGCACCCTCCGTTGCCTGCGAAAGAGTTTCCATCCTGACCCGCCCCGCCGCGTAGGTCCTCGCCTTAAGCACCACCCCGCGCTGCCCTGACGGGGGCTATCCACAACCCGGCAGGCCCACTTCGAACACCGCACTTCTGCGCGATTCGCGTGCCGTCGCCATCACGTGGCAACGGCACGCCCATGTAGGGTAAACCCGACACGAGGAAATTTTGAGCCGATTGCGAATAAATTTTCCTACACCGCTGTATTTATTGACAGATCAGCCCATCCCACCGGAGAAAAGAACATCCGACCGAACTGGACCATAACTACGATAAGTGAATTTTATGCGCCTTTAATCCCACGGACCGGGGTTTTCGGGATGGGGGTCATGAAAATTAGTCGCGATTTAATGATAAATTCAATGATTTATTCATTCTTGAGGGAACTTTTCTGTTGCAAAGGGCATTCATTGGTATATAATAGAAGTATAGAAAAAACACGGGTCGGGATGCAGCAGGCACCCTACTCGTCATAATGGAACGGTCGGGGCCTTCAGTTTAATTTGAATACATGAAGCCGAAGCGCGTCCAGATCTACGCGTCTGTTTCGTTTGTTGCAGCCTTCCCGCTTTGGAGGGCAGCGCGGCGGGCATCGAGAACAGGCGAGCATGGGTAGCTGGATAAGGACTCGCGGCAGGAGAAAAGGGTTATGAAAAAACTAGACGGAAAAACTAGACGGACGAAAGGTCTGGGCCTTTCGGAATTATTGGTCGTACTGACGGTCACGTTGGTGCTGGCGGCTATTCTCATGCCGGCACTGGCCAGTCAGGATCCCAAACGCGCCGAGGAGATTCTGAACTCCACGGTCCAGAGTTCCCTGCAGCCCACGGATGAGTTGACTATCAAAGCTCCCACGGTGGCCTCTCGCATCGAACGAAACAATCGCCGAGAAGCGCAGCGTCAGGGTGAGGACAGGGTGCAGCCCACCGCAACGGGCATGGAAAAGATGCTCACCACCGACATTCGGAGTGGCCGACGCTAATCCTGCTTCGGAGTGCGCATGTCGATACAATATGATACGCTGACGACGGCCTTACCGGCCGTCGTTTTTTATTGAATCTGGCAGGAGCCTGCCCGCCCCCATCGCCCACAGGAAACACGCTATGTTGCACAAATCCGTCCCTTGGAATCTCAGCCTGGTGGCCCTATGCTTCGTCCTGCTCAATGGGTGCGTGGGAAAAAAAGCCAAGGGCAACGATCCCCCCCCGCCTCCCTTGAAGGGGGTTGAGTGGGCCCTGGAGCGTGCGGGGACCGCCGAAGCCATGGAGCCTGTCCCCGAGGGGGTGACCATAACCCTCCAGATTTCCGGAGACGACTCCGTCGCGGGGGGCTCCGGCTGCAACACCTACCGCAGCAGCTGCACCGTGAATGGCCAGAGTATCCGCTTCGCGCCCATTGCCATGACCAAGAAAATGTGCCCGGACAAGCCCGAGGCCATGGACTGGGAACAGCGCTATGTAGCGGCACTGGGTGCCTGCACCACCTATGTCCTGGAAGATGCATCCCTGCGACTGCAGGGGCCGGAAGGCCACGAATTACGCTTCCGGCCGGTGCTGGAGTAAACCCATGGAGGCGGAGCCCCTCACCGTGTTGTATGACGCGTCCTGCGGATTGTGTCGCCGTCTGGCCGAATATGGGCGCACCCGCTCGGAGGATAGGCTCCACTTTATCGCGTGGCAGAACTATGCCGATGAAGCCGAAGCGACCCAATGGTTTAGCGAATCAGAGCTTCAGGCCCCCCCCCGCCACCTCCGGGTGCTCCAGGAGGGAACCCTGCTGGAAGATGCGGCCGCGTGGGAAGCCATCCTTGCGGCCTACCCGCCCTTTGAGTCGCTGGGGTGGATTGCCGAGCGCCTCGGTCTCATGGGGGCGGTGTCCAAGGTGACCTACTACGGGGGCACCTGGCTTCGGGGGCGATGTGGCACCTGCCCGTGAGGAAAGCCCCTGACGGTGCTAAGTCGTTTCAGCAATTGATTTAATCCCTTGACGCACTGGGGCACTTTTCGCTATTTTCGCTTGCACCCATACCATACCTTGGTGCATACTGGTACTCGTACACGCAGCACGGATGCCGGAGTGAACTGATGCAGTTGAGCACAACACGATTTGGAAACGTCGAGGTAGACGACGAATCTATCGTCACCTTTACGCAACCCATTATCGGGTTTCAGGAATTTCGTCGATTCATTCTTCTTCCCGGCCCGGAAGACAGCGGGGTAGTCTGGCTCCAATCGACGGAATCAGGCGAACTCGCCTTTCTTCTGATGAATCCCCGGGACGTGGTCCCTGACTATCGGGTACGTATGGGGCAACACGAATTGGCCGAGCTGGCCGTAACCTCCATCGATGAATTGGATATTTACACCATTCTCGTCGTCTCGGAGGATGTCTCCAAAGTCCGCACCAATCTCAAAGCCCCCGTGCTCCTGAACGCCAAGCAGCGTCTTGGCAAACAGACTGTACTGGAAGGCAGCGACTACCCGATTCAGTTTTTCCTGGCGCAAGCAAGGAAAGCGGCCGCATCGCCGGAGGAGGTGAGCAATGCTCGTACTGACGCGTAAGGAAAATGAAAGCATCATGATCGGCAATGACATTGAAGTCAAAGTGCTCGATCTTAAGGATAACCAGGTTAAGCTGGGCATCGTCGCTCCCCGCAGCGTCGCCGTGCATCGCCGGGAAGTCTATCTCGCCATCCAGGCAGAGAATGCCCAGGCGGCGTCGGCAGTTCCTATCGATGGCATCTCCAAGTTAATCCCCCGTTAGGAAAGGGTGGTCCATGGACGTAATCTTAGACGGTGCAAGCAACTACGACCTTCAGGGCGAACCTGAAAATGCCTTCTCCGCCATCGCCGCGGTGAGTGAGTTTCTCCGGCAAGACGGGCGTTCCATTCTTTCGGTCAAAGTCGACGGGGAAGAAGTGCTTCCCGAAGCCCTGGCCGATCGCCTGCAGGATTTGCCGGTTTCCGAGGTCAAGCGACTGGAGATCGGCTCCGCCCAGACCGCTACCCTGGTGGAAGAAGCATTGCAGGGCCTCGGCGAATACCTCCCCGAGCTCCCCGCCATCTGCCGCAGTCTTGCCCAGGTCTTCCAGGGCGAAAACCCCGAAGAAGGCTACGATCCCTTTGTGGAACTGGCGGGACTGTGGGGGGACATCAAATCTCGGGAAGCCATGGTGACCAAGGCCCTGGAATTGGATACGGACACCCTGGTGCTCAACGGCAAGTCCGTCTCGGCGCTGCACACCGAGCTCAACCAGTTTCTGGAAGAAGCAGGTCAGGCGCTGAAAGATGGCGACATCATCCTCCTCGGTGATCTGCTCGAATACGAGTTGGCCCCCCGCGCCGAGCAGGAAATCGAACTCGTCGCCCTGCTGCAGGCCCAGATACCCGCCAATTCGGGATGACCATGGCCACGCCACGCATTCTGACCTTCAACTTCCACGAGCCCTACCTGTGCATGATGGCCGCCACCGGCCTCCCCTTCGATATCGGGCTCTATGAAAAGGGCAACTTCGCCCGCATCTGGCAACAGGCCTTTCGCCCGGCACCGTCTAACCTGACTTTCGTCGGAGAGCAGGAGTGGCGCAGCCGGGTCAAGTCGGGCTACTACGATGTGGTCATCGCGCAGAACGAGACCAATGCCATCGACGCCGCCGACGGTGATGCGGCCCGCCTCCTCATTTGCCACAACCGGCGCACTTTCCTGAACACGACCATACAGGGTGACACGGAAACCGGCATCGCCAATTACAATCAATTGCTGGAAGATCTGCAGCAATTCTATGATTTTGTATTCATCTCGGAATCCAAACGGGCCGACTACGGTATCCCCGGTCGGGTCATCCTGCCGGGCATCGACGTGGACGCCTGGGGAGGATTCCGGGGAGAGCACGCGTCCATCATTCGCGTTGGCAACACCATGCGCGAGCGGGATCGTATGTTTGATGTGGATTTCCAGGAAGCCTGCTGCGCGGGACTTCCCAATCAGGTCATCGGCACCAATCCCCAGATTCCCGGCAGTAAGGCCTCCACTTCCTTCGAGGACCTCCTGGAGCGCTTTCGAAGCAACCGGTGCTTGCTTCATGTTTCCCGCGAGGCCTACGAAGACGGCTACAACCTCGCTATGCTCGAAGCCATGGCCTGCGGCATGCCCGTGGTCTCCCTGTCCAATCCCACCTCCCCCATCACCAATGGCGTGGACGGATTCAGTGCCTACGACAGCGGGGAGCTGCGCGGCTACCTCCAACGACTCCTCGACGACCGGGACTTTGCCCGCGAGATAGGTGCCCGAGGTCGCGACACGGTGGCGGAGACCTTTCCGCTATCGCGCTTTGTCACCCAATGGCGTGAAGCCATCATGGAGGCAGCCGATAAACAGGCAAAAACCCACACGGGCGCGGCCACCACGCCCACACAGCGCGTCGGCGTCCCCGTGCTCATGTCCTACATCGCGTCTCCCCACACCACCGGAGGCTATATACGGGAAGCCCTCCGCCGGGAGCATGGCGTCGTTTCGTGTGGTGCCCAGATCCCCGATGAGCTCTTGCTCCAATGGGGATTCAAGGCGCCGGTGCCCGATTACCCCCGACATGATATCGCCCTGCCCGCCATTCGCGACGTGAACCAGCTCCGGAGCACCTTACCGAAGAACTTCAACCCGGCCCTTCTCCTCTGGGTAGACTCCGGGCAGGCCGAGATGGACAAACCGCTCGCGGCGTTGGATATCCCCAAGGCTGCCTGGTTTATCGATACCCACGTGGCCACCGAACACCGTATCGAAATCGCCCGCCATTTTGACTATGTCTACCTCGCGCAGCGGGGCCAGATTGCCGAGTTTGAAGCCGCGGGTATCCCCCACGTCCGCTGGATGCCCCTGGGATGTGCCCCGGAACTCCACGCCTGCAAACGGGACACCCTGCGCTATGACGTGGCCTTCGTCGGCAGCGTGTCCAGCATGAGCGGCAACAACCGCCACCAATTTATCGAGCGTATCAAGGCCGAGTTCCCCAACCACTTCATCAAACAATGCTGGCCCCACGAAATGGCAGAGGCCTATGCCCAGTCAAAGATCGTGGTCAACATGTGCCTCAATCAGGACGTGAACATGCGGGTATTCGAGGCCATGGCTTCGGGCGCCTTGCTGATCACCGACATGGCCGACGGCCTGGACGAACTCTTTCAGGTGGGTGAGGAGTTGGTGGTCTACGCCGATGAAGTCGAAGCGGTTGCGCTCATCGCCCGCTACCTGGCCGATGATACCGCGCGGGAACGCATTGCCCAGCGGGGACAGCAGACCGTGTTAAACGGCCATCGCTATGCGGATCGGGTTCAGGCCATACTGGCGGACATCGAAGCCAAAACCGGTCCCCTGGCCGTTCCCTTGCGACACCACGACCCGAAGAGTGACAAAGACTATTACCAACACCCCCGACGGGAACTGCTTCAGGCCATCCCGTTCAGTGCGCGGCGCATTCTCGATGTAGGCTGTGGTGCTGGTGCCCTCGGTAAGGTCCTGAAAGAAGAGCGCGGTGCCGAGGAAGTCTGTGGCATCGAGTTTATGGAAGAGGCTTATACCCGCGCACTCAATGTGCTCGACCGGGTCTATCTGGGCAACATCGAGACCATGCCCCTCCCCTTTGAAGACAACTACTTCGACTGTATCATCTGCGCCGATGTATTGGAGCACCTGGTGGAGCCGGAAGCGGTATTGCGGAAACTCGATCGCGTGTTGGCACCCCATGGCGTGGTGGTTATTTCCATTCCCAACGCTCGCAATTACGAGGTCATCAAGATGCTCGGGGCCGGGGCCTGGACCTATTTCGAAGAAGGCATTATGGATGCCACGCACCTGCGCTTTTTCACCCGCACCGACTTCATCAACATGATTGAAGCGGGTGGCATGAAGGCCGCCCAGGTGCTGCCCTTAAACGCCCGTCCCCCCAGCATGTTGCCGAAAAACGACGACGGCTCTGTGACCGTGGGCAACATCACCTTTGAGAAAATCAGCGACGCCGATTACGCCGATCTCCTGGCCTATCAGCTCCTGGGCATTGTCTGTAAATCCAATTGGGACTGCCTCCAGACGGCCAACCGTGCCATGGAAGCGGGTGAGTATGAAATGGCACTCACCCTGGCCCTCGAAGGCATCGGCGTTGACGAAATTGAGCAGCTCCATGTCATCGCCCGGGCCTATGGCCGCCTGGGCAATCTTCAAAAAGCCGCTGACGCCTACACGCTCCTACTGGAGAAGACCGACATGCCGCTCATCCTGGGAGACTACGGTATTCTTCTCCTCGCGATGAACGACACGGCCGCAGCCACGCCCCTGTTGGAGAAGGCCTTCGCTGCGGACCCCACGCTTGATCGGGTAGACGGCGCTCTCGGACTCGTGGCGCTGCAACAGGGGGATGCGGCGAAAGCCTACGAGCATATCCACCGTGCCATGCTCGCCAACTTCGATCACAAGGGACTGCTGCTCTCCTTCATCGACGTGGCCCGGGCGCTGAACCGACTGGACGACGCGTTGCCGGTCATCACGGCCTACATCGAGTTTTATCCCGGTAACCTGGAACTGAAGGCTAGTTATGCCGAAGTCCTTCGCGATCTGGGACAGATCGAAGCCGCCCGGGAGCAACTCGAGATGATCGTGCTCTTTGAGCCGGAGCACGAAGAGGCCCAGAAACTCCTGGCCAGCCTGGAGGCGACCGGCCCCTCGGATACGCAATGACTCAGACCCATCCCTTTTCGTAAGCCATAGAGAACCCAAGCATGCCGAGCACCTACTTAAAGAGTCCCCGAGAATGGCAGGCCGCACTTTCCGACCACCCTGTCGCCTCCGATATCGAGCTCAGCGAAAGCCGCACCGGCGACCCCACGTTACGGGTGGGCGGTATTCAGTTCCACAGCCGGTATAATCCCCGGGAAGAAGCGGGCCGCCTGGTGGAATCGGCCGAACTCGCGCCGGAGCAGCCGGTATTGGTGCTGGGTGCCGGACTCGGCCACCACGTATGCGTCCTGCTGGAGCAAGGTCATCCGGTGCTCGTCATTGAGCCTGACGAGGGCGTGCTGAAACTGGCCGTCGAAGGTCCGCTGGACGGGGCCGATTGTCTGATCGGTGTGGGGCCCCTCCCCCCTTCCGGGGAAGACGCCGCGCTGGATAACTTCCTCGCGCAAGCCCCCCACATCCTCATCCACCCGCCGACAGCCCAGCGTCATGCCACCTTTATCGAAGGGGCCCAGGGGACGGTGGCGATTCGGACCCTCTCAGAGAAACGGCTGAACATCGCCGTCGTGGGTCCCATGTATGGCGGTTCCCTTCCCATCGCTGAGTATCTTGCGCAAGCCTTCGCCCGGTTGGGGCACAACACGCGCTACATCAATCACGAAGATGCCTGGCCCCTCTATGAGAAAATTGGCCAGACGGTGAAAGGGGAACGCCCTTCCGCGCAACTGACGGAATTCTATACCAGCTTTCTTTCGGAATGGACCTACGCCCAGGTGGCCGAGTTCAATCCCGAAATCTGCATCGTGCTGGCCCAGGCACCTGTTGGCCCCAATTTCCCCGAACGAATGCGCCGCAACGGCATTTTGACGGCCTTCTGGTATGTGGAAAACTGGCGTCACATGCCCTACTGGCGTGACATCGCGGCACAGTACGACTATTTCTTCCACATCCAGCCGGGCGAGTTTGAAGAAAAACTGGATGGGGTGGGCTGTTCACATCATGCCCATGTGCAGACGGCCTGTGATCCCACCCGCCATGTTGCTGTCACCCTCGACGAAGAAGAATCGGAAACCTATACCTGTGACCTGAGCTTCGCCGGGGCGGGCTATTACAACCGGGTGGAACTTTTCAAAGGGCTCGGCGACTATGACTTTAAAATCTGGGGCGTCGATTGGAACGACCGCTACCTCCGCCGTCTATTGCCGGAGGGCGAAGGGCGCTTTGACTCCGAAAAGTTCATGAAGATCGTGGCAGGCTCCAAAATCAATCTCAACCTCCACTCCAGCAGCAGTCACAATGGCATCGACCCGGCCTGCGACGCCATCAACCCCCGGGTCTTCGAAATTGCCGCGGCTGGTGGTTTCCAACTCTGCGACCCTTGCATCGGCCTGGACGCGCTCTTTGATTTTGAAACCGAGCTTCCCGTCTACCGCAGCTTGCGGGAACTGCGGGAACGCATTGACTACTACCTCGCCCACCCTGAAGAACGGGCTGCCGTGGCGAAGGCAGCGCAGAAACGGGTTCTCGCCGAACACACCTATGAAAAGCGGGCCGAGTCTATGCTCCAACTCCTCTTTGAAGCCCACGGTGCCACCCTCCTGAAACGGGGTATCCGCGCGGTCCATAGCGTAGCAGAAATCAAGGAACGCCTCGAAAAGGACAGTGAGCTCTACAAATGGCTCTCCTCCATTCCCGAGGAAATGCCCTTCACCTATGAGTTCATGTCCCAACTTACGCCACCCCTCGGTGGTGTGCGCACTCCCGCAGAGGGCATTTTCACCTACATGTGCCAGGTGAAGGACAACGCCGACGCCATGGCCAAGTTGGTGCGCTAGCGATGAAACAGAACGACGCCATGAAGATTCTTATCCTCCAGACCACCCGGATGGGCGATGTCTTGCAGACCACGCCCCTCATCCACATGATCCGCATGAAACACCCCAATGCCCACATTGCGCTCATGGTGCGGAAGATGGGCGTGGCCATCGCCGAGCGTAATCCCGACATCAACGAAATCCTACTCTATGATGAAGATGAGCTCTACCTCCACCTGAAGTCCGACGACTCGGATCGGCTGCTGGAAGCCTATCACCTGGCGGAACGGGAGATTCAGGCCCTGCGCGACAAGCACTTTGATATCGTCTATAACGTGACCCATAGTGTGGGCTCGGCCATGGTCGCCAAGTTGGCGCAGATCCCTGAGGTATATGGTGCCTATTTGAGTGACGACTGGCAATTTATCCTTCGGGGAAACTGGACCAACTACTTTTTCACCAGCGTTTTCAGTCGGGCCTACAATGACCTCAATCTCTGTGATATTACCCGCAACATCGCCACCGACGCGCCGCCCTCACAGGCGCTCCGCTTTGCCCTCAACGACGAGGACCGTGCCTATGCCGATACGGTTTTTTCGGAGTCCGGCATTAAAGACGATGACTTCGTCGTCTGCTTTCAGCTGGGTGCCAGCGAAGAAAACAAACGGTGGTCCATCGAGGGCTTTGCGGCCCTTGCGCGCATTCTGACGGAAGAGCGCCGGGCCCGAATCCTCCTGTTAGGCGTTAAAGAAGAGCAGGCCTTGGGCGATCGCTTTGAAGCCTTCTTCCCCCAGGGAGCGACCCACCTCTTCGGAAAGACCTCCATCGGTCAGGTGGCCGCCCTGCTGGCCAAGTCGGCCATGCTGGTAACCAACGACACGGGCACCATGCACATCGCCGCATCGGTCCAGTGCCCTATCACCCTCGTTTCCGTCGGCAACGTGCACTATCGGGAAACTGGCCCCTATGGCGCGGGGCACTGTGCTATCGAAACCCGCCGTCAGGATTTGGGCCGCTCCGACTTTGTGCCCGACGGACTCGATGAACGAGAAGGTATTCAGGCCGAACAGGTCTACGCGGTCATGCAGTATGTGCTGGGCCACGGCCAGGAAGAGCCCGCCCCCCTGCTCCAGGATGGGCCGGACCTTTCCAACGTGGACATTTACACTACCCGTTTTGCGCCCGACGGCTTTCTACAGTTTTATCCGGTAATCCAGCGGGCCATGGAAGAGCGAGATTTCTTGCGCATTGCCTACCGCGCCATGTGGCTCAGCCATCTCTCCAATGTGGAAGACCCCGCGTTGGAAGGGGATGGGCTCCGGCGAATGTTTCGCCATTTCAACGGCCCCGACGCCAACACCGTAAACGCCTGGGCCACTCAATATGCGACTGAGTTCACCGGGCTCGCCGAACTTTCACAACGGGGCATCGCCACGACCGAGTCGTTGGTCATGTTGCTCGACAGCAAGGGCAATCTCGAAGAAGCCAAGCAGCTCGTCAGTCAACTGATGGCGCTGGATGAAGAAGCCCGTATTTATGGCGAGGTCAATCCAGCCAGCCGCCCCCTCATTCTCATGGCCCGCTTCGAACGGGACAACCTCGAGGGGGCCGACGTGATGATTCTGGCCACCACGACCCTCAATATCTACCGTGCCTGCGCCGAACGCGCCACGCTTATGGCCACGAAAGTACGGCTACTCGCCGACCGGTGGCCCGAGTCCGCCTAGCGAAATTCATCCAATCCGCGCACGATCATTTCACACGGACGCTCACATGTTTCCCCGCCTTGTCCAGCATATCAACCAAGGCATCAATGGTAAATTTTCCTGTTTTTCCACGCATAACGTCCGAAGAAGTGGACCCCGAAAACTGGACAGTGCGTTAAGTGTATCTCCTGACGTATTCTTTGAAGCAAGGAGATAGAACTATGCGACGTAAACGACGTAATCATGCCCCCGCATTTAAGGCAAAGGTAGC
>JAXMOL010000019.1:0-135157 GCA_034669905.1 Candidatus Hydrogenedentota bacterium | reverse complement strand
TTCCAATCCACTGACAACTTGCTACTATCTTGTTTGGACATGATGTTTCCTTCTGGGGCCTACCGCCCCGGTTGTATTGGACCAGAAACATCATGTCCTTTTTTGCAGAACTTATGAAACATAACCCAAACAGCTCTACCGTGAATTCTAACCGAAGTGCTGATCGCTATGGAGCGCCGGTCGGAGACGCGCCGTGGTGGGCGGCCCGCCGGCATAGCGCCAACGGCGCAAATGGGTCATTATCAGAGTTCGGCTGGGATATTTCCGGCAAGGGCAAGTGCACACATCTGGTGGAGATAGCGATGCTCCCTGTCCTGGTCAAATCAATCGGTTCATCTCTGTGCCTCATACGACACAGAGGATGGCGTATGAAATCCAATATCCTATGGGGGTGCCACCCTTACGCGGAGGAGCGCAGCGGGGGAGCTTACGGGTGTAGGGTCTCAAGACACCCGTAAAGCCACTCGTTCCTCGTGTCTGTAAGGGACTTGGACGCGCCGTGGTGGGCGGCCCGCCGGCACAGCGCCAACGGCGCAAAAGAGGACGCTCAGAAAGGACGCGACTTTGCTATGCTACACTGACACAGAAAGCGCGGTAGGGATCCTCGCGAGAAGCGAGACGACCCGGAGGATAGGTTTATGAAACTCAAGGTAGTAATTCACGAAGCCGAAGAAGGCGGCTATTGGGCCGAAGTGCCCGCGATTGCGGGCTGCGCCACGCAGGGGGATACCATGGACGAACTGATGGAGAATCTCCACGAAGCGATTGAAGGGTGTCTTTCCGTTGACCTCGAGTTATAAGGGAGTTCGTGCCGCCTTCTCTAGGAGCGCGGTTGGGAATTGCGGCGGGTAGCAGTTGTCGCCACATCGGTGTAGGTAGTCTATTCTTGAATAGTTCGGGATGTTATCCTCGTTCCCAAGCTCTGCTTGGGAATGCATCTGCTGGAGCTCTGCTCCGATACGCCCTTCAAGCAAGCAGCGCTTGCAAAGAGGGCGGCATAGAGCTCCCCGATGCGGCCGCTCAGGTGTCGCAATTCCGTCGGGGACACGCCCCAGCCCAGCTCTCGTTCGAACCACGACATCGCCTCGCCGAGGGATTGGATAATCTGTACGTGCGCCAGGACCATGGGTTGGCTACATTTGTTAGAGTTTTCGTGTTTTCTCCGAAAGGGGTTGGGGCCAAAATAACGGGGTATGGGCGAAAGAGATTGCGCGCAGAAGACAAGAGCGATTGAAAGAGTTATTTTCCGTTCTACTCGATACGATGATGACTGGAAGAATTCGGGCAAACTAAGGACACTTGGTCAAAAGGGGAGCAGATGATTAAGCAAATACGTATTGAGGATGTAGCTAGCTTTGGGTCACCAGCGGTTTCAATGAGCTCATTGTCCCAATTTAATTACATTTATGGTGCAAATGGGACAGGAAAAACCACCATTTCCAGAATCATTGCAAGCGAAGATGACTTTCCATCGTGTCGGGTGTTATGGGCAGAAAATCGACGTTTAGAAACGCTAGTCTATAATCGAGATTTTGTCGAGCGCAATTTTAGTCAATCGGACCAGCTCAAAGGAATTTTTACACTCGGCGAACAGAGCAAAGAAACCCTTGAAAAGATAGATGCTGCCAAGAAAGATTTAGACGAGATTGCAAAAAAGATAGATGGGCTCAGGCGCTCGCAGGGAGGCGAGGACGGAAGCGGCGGGAAGTTGGGAGAGCTCAGGGAGTTGGAGACTCGATTCGAAGAACGCTGTTGGTCCATTAAACAGAAATACGATGAGAAGTTTCAATGTGCTTTCCAGGGGGTGCGCGCCAAGAAAAAAGACTTTATGAAACGACTTCTCCTACAGTCTGAAGAGAATTCGGCAGCTCTACTCTCTTTGAGTGAATTGGAAGTGAAAGCTGCTTCGGTGTTTTCGGAGGACTCAGAATCCGAGCCTATCCATCCAGTTCCGGATTTCTCATTGCTGCTTTCTCTGGAGAACTCTCCTGTACTTAAAAAGAAAGTCGTCGGGAAATCCGATGTTGACATTGCTCATATGATAAAGAAACTTGAAAACAGTGACTGGGTCAAACGAGGGCGCGAGTACTTCGAGAAAAATGATGGCACCTGCCCGTTCTGTCAGCAGGATACAGATAAGAAGTTTGCGGACGAACTGGAAAAGTATTTTGATGAAACTTTCATCGCGGATACGGAGGCGATTGAAAAGCTTTGCTCAGATTACGAGAACGCTGCAGATGAAATTCAATCCATAGTGGGCGACATCTTAAGTCATCCGTCAAAATATGTAAAAACAGAGAACGTGTCGGTCGCCTATGAGGCATTGAAATCTTGTCTACAGCTGAATCTTAAGCATCTCGAAAACAAACGTTCCGAATCGAGCAGAGTAGTTGATTTGAAACCACTCGGCGAGATTGCGGCAAACGTGCTCTCGGAAATCGAATCGGCGAACTCGGAGTCGCGGAAACACAATGATCTAATCGCGAATCGGGTTAAAGAACAGAAGACACTGACTTCTCAAGTGTGGAAGTATCTAGTACATGAGGCATCGTCCTTAATTTCCGCTTTCGTATCGGATTGCGATGGCATTAAGAAGGCCATAGCAAAGATTGATGGGCTAATCGCGCAGAAAAACAAGGAAAGTCGCGTTAAGCAAGGGGAACTTGAGGAGTTGGAGAAGAGTATCACGAGCATACAACCCACGATAGATGGTATAAATTCATTGCTTCGTTCATTTGGATTTTCCAGCTTTTCCCTAACGAAATCCGAAGAGGGTAATCTCTACAGAATATGTCGGGGTGACGGAACCGATGCAAAGGAGACGTTGAGCGAAGGGGAGCGTACATTCATAACCTTCCTCTACTTCTACTACTTACTAAAAGGTAGCGATTCGGAAAGTGGAATGACGAATGATCGCGTGGTGGTTTTTGACGATCCAGTATCTAGCCTAGACAGCGATATTCTCTTTGTTGTGAGTTCGCTCATCAAGGGCGTTTTGGACGAGGTTCGAGACGGAAGCGGAACCATTAAACAGGTGTTTATTCTGACCCACAACGTGTATTTCCACAAAGAAGTGACTTTCAATAAGGATCGTACCGCCGGCCGTAAACGCAACGACGAGACGTTCTGGATGGTTAGGAGACCCGCACAGGTCTCGACAGTCCAGTCTTTCGACCAGAATCCGATACAGACGTCATATGAGCTGCTTTGGGTGGAGGTCAGAACTCCAGATAGAAATAACCTATCCATACAGAATACTTTGAGAAGGATTCTTGAGAACTACTTCAAAATACTCGGTGGTATTCCCCTTGACCAAATCTTGACGTACTTTAAAGGGAAGGAAAAGCAGGTATGTAACTCCCTCTTGAGTTGGGTTAACGATGGATCTCATTTCGCAGGTGATGACTTATATATTTCAATTGACGAGCAGCAAGTCGAAAAGTTCCTTGACATATTCAAGCGAATATTTGAAGTTACGAATCACATTGAGCACTATCGAATGATGATGAGGGAGCCCGTAGAGCCAGTAGATGGTGAGCAAGCCGTTACTGAGGCGAGCTAAGGACTTAGTTGTCGATACCATGTCCACTCTCACCGAGCACAAGACTGTCCAAGCCCGTATCCTGACCTACGTCAGCGCTATCGACTGGACGGTTGTGCCCGGGCGGAGGCGGAGCAGTGGCGTAGCTTTGACCCATCGGTGGCCAAGAAAGAACGGGCAAGCTTGCCCCCGCGCCGTAGGAACTTGTAGGGAATACCTACACCATTCCATCGTGCGCCTGAGGCGCTATCCGTGACGGCCCGATTCTATCAGCACGAAACTCACTCCGCGCCAACAACAAAGCAAAAGACGTCCTGCTTGCGGATAAAGGGTGTCTCAAGCAAGTCGCCCTCACCGACAACAAATCCGCCCCAACGGACCGCTTCGTCGCCCCAGTGGGCGCGCTTGATGGCGTTCACGGCGCTGTCGCGGATGTCATGGACCGGCTCTCCGGCAACCGTGAGCGTGGGGCTGCTCATATACATGCCGTCCCGTTCCGTTTCAAACTGGAAGCGGACCGTGTTGGCTTTTTCGAGGCTACCCGCCGGGATGGTGAAGGCATAGTCCCTGGTCGCACCGGGGGTGAGTTCACCGACCGTGGCGCCGTTGAAGAGGACCTGCACCGTGCCCGCAGGCGGGTTGGCCTTCCGATTGCTGTGGGCTGCCGTGCTGAAGGTGAGGGTGGCGTCGGTCTGAATGCCAGCCGAGGTGCCGCCGTTGACGACGACCACATCCTGGGTCCGGGCTTCTTTGCTGAGGGTGCTGCGCACGTGGAGTTGGTGGAGGCCATCGGGCAGCGTGGTGGTATCTACGGTGTGGCGGAAGGCGGCGCGGTAGAAGGGCCGGCTTGTTTCTGCCATGTCCACCCAAGTCGTGCCATCGAGCGAAAGCTGGAGGCCTTCCCCGTCTTCCGGCTGGACCAGATGGGCCTCGACCACCACGGACCCGCTCCACGCGACACCGATAACGTGGGAGGTGATGGCGACGCGCTGGCCGAGCCCCTTGTAGAAGGCCTCCATTTTGTCGCCTGTTACGTGGTAGATGAGATAGCCCTGGGGCCGCAGGTCGGGACAGAGCTGGTTGCACTTGGGGTTCCACCAGCAGCCCGCCAAGGCCCCCGCCGTGCGGAAGGGGACCTCGTGGTGTTTTTCGCTGACCACGTGGATGTCGCCCGTCATCTGGAAGCGCACATCATAGGTTGCGGCCATTTCCAGGAAGCCGGGACACTGTTCGACCAGGTCGGTCTCCGAAGCCGTGACCACATGGGTGCCCTCACGACGTTTCGCCATGTCCTCCTTCATCCAGGCCGTGTGCATGGGCTGGATTTCCAGCGTGGGGTATTCCCGGCCGTGCAGCTGTCGCTTTCCCAGGTGATAGCTGCTGTCGATGGACATGAAATGGATTTGGCCGTACTCGAAGGAAAAGAAATTGGGTCCGAGGAACTCCCAGTATTGGGGTTTCCCCGAACGATGGTCGCCCCGTGGAAATTCGTCCAACCGGTAAGACGAATCGGTGTGGTCCCCCGCGACATGGTAGTGGGGCATGGTGAGATTGTTCATGATGCCCACATAGTTACGAAAAAACGCGTCGCCGGTCTCCGGCCTATCCGAAAGTGTCTTGCTGAGGTTGATGAGGTCGCCACTGTTGATCACAAAGCGGGGGGGCGGTGTCAGTCCGTTGACCTCCCGGACAAAGGCGCTCAGGCCCGCCGTGGAAACCGGATCGGTGCTGGTGTGCGTATCGGACACGTTGATGAAGGTGTACTCCGCCTCGCTCTCTGTCGCTTCTTCGAGGGTGAAATTGACCTCTGCGGAGAGGGGCCGATACCACGGGCCCTTCACATCGTAACCCGAGGGGCGGGTGATGTAGACGAACACGGCGTTGGGGTTGGGCGTGAGCGTATAGGCCCCCGCTTCGTCCGTCTTGACCACCGAATAGCCATCCGTAACAGAGACGTCAGGCACCCCCGCATTGAAGCCGATGTTGACATCCACCACGAGGCCCGTAACCTGTTCGGGGACGGGTGCGCCATAGTTGGGCTTGGGCGTTTCGGGCAGCACGAGGGGCAGCGTATCCTGCGCGGCGGCAGGGAGCAGGCAAAGGAAGGCAAGAAGCGACGCGAGTAATTTCAACACGGTGAGAACTCCAACAGTGGGCGGCGATGGACGGGCCAGCAAGGAGGGCACCAATCCTGCAGAAAACGGACAGCCTCCACAGCATACGAAATGGGATGGGGCGGTGTACAACGTATGGAGCGCAGGTGGCAAGGTATGGAGCGCCGGCGGCCCGCCGGCTCGGTGGCAACGCCACCGCAACAACTTGGGGATTAACTACGCGTAACAACAGGGACGGTATCCTTGGTCGCCAGCGACCACCAAGCCGAATCCGTACACCTTCGGTGTAACGGATGCCAGCGGGCCGCTGGCGCTCCATATCAAGGCAACAGCACGGTCTATGGAGCGCCGGTCGGCACAGCGCAGGAGGCGCATACGCTTTGCTAAATCAAAGCTAATCCACCCGCGTTGCTAATGAGAATTCATAAGGCGCTGCAGTTCCGGCATACTCATCTAAGCGGACGATGACCAAGTCCCTGTGCACGGACTTTTCTCAATCGCGGCTTAAAGGGTCTTCAGCCCCAGGGGGGCGGCAAATCGTAGCCCAGTGGCGAGCGCAGCGAGTCCTGGGTTTTAGTCGACGTACGCCGGTATAAGTCCCAGCGGGGCGACATAGGTCGAGGCCAATCTCATGCCGGAGATTTCTATGTTACCCACTTCGTGGACTAATCAGCCCCTTTCGGGGGCTTTCCCCATCCCACCGCTCTGCAGGTGGTTGTTTATTTCAGCAGTCGGGAAACCTTCGTACCGTTCCCAGGGCCGTGCCTCGCCTCAGCGCTCCTCCTCGTCCGTCTCCATCTCGACTTCGTCGACGTATTCCGCAGTCCACGTGAAATCGTAGACTTCATCGGCGGCGTTGTAGGCAAACAGCACGATGCTTATCGTTCCACCCGCGCTGAGGTCTGGGGTTATCGTTCCCGTGATGGCCTCGCTTCCGTCCTCGGTCAGGGCATAGTCGACGAAGGCACCCGTGGGCAGAATCGGCAATCCCTCCACACCCGGGAAAAGCCCGTCGATAAAGCCATAGTTGATGTAGATGGGATAGGTGGTGGAGTCACCCGGGTTGTCGGGGGATTCGAGTTGGAGCCCCTCGATTTGGATGACTCGGACGAATCCATCCTGCACCCGGATGGTGATGGTGCCCGGTGCGTCGGTGATGGTACCGCGCCAGAGGCCATCGGGGACGTAGCCCGCACCGAGTAGGGGGCAGCCCGAAAGGAGGACGAGGGCCGTAGCCACAACGGAGGATTTCAGAAGCCGGGTGAGGCGGGTGGATTGCATTGTGTGTTCCTGTGGTGTGGTTGGTGCGTGTTCTTGCGGGCTGCTTGTTGGAAGCGGAACCACGATTGTACACCACCGCAGGGGAATGGTGGGGGATGGGGCTGGGGTCTACCACGGAAAACACGGAATGGCACGGAAATAGGAGACCTTGACCCTCGCGATGGCCTTGAAGTTTATTCGGCCCGAAGGGCCTGCACAGTGTTGAAGCCCCGGGCACCGCCTTGGGTGCCAAGCTCCCGAAAAAGTCACCAAGCCCTGATAGGGCGATACATCGTCCACGTTGTGGATGTGCCGATTTCGTTTATTCGTTGGGTATGCCGTCGAATTCCAAAGCGGCCCGCACAGGCTCCGTGGTTTCCCTGCCTGGCGTATCGCGCCATAGGGTTGCCACGACGTGGGCTTTGTGTCCGACAGGAATGCCCGCCGCCCTTTGGTAGTTCGTCCCGAGCCACCATTCCTTTTTCACGTGCGCGATCTCCGAAGGGCTGGCAGCGCCCGTCATCGTCTTCGGCCCGAAGGGCCTACACAGTTTTGAAGCCCAGGGCACCGCCCTGGGTACCAAGGTCCCCAAAAAGTCACCAAGCCCTGAAAGGGCGATACAGCGTCCACGTTGTGGATGTGCCGATTTTTCCTCGTTCCCAAGCTCTGCTTGGGAACGCCGTTCCCGAAGCTCTGCTTCGCTTTTTACCGTGCTTCGGCCGTGTAGCGTCCGTTCTTACGTTGCGAGGAAACGCGCAATCCGGAAATCCATCATTCTCTTTCGCGCCGAACTTTGCCGCTACACGCCCGCTCAAACTCTGCCCACGATTGGTTGCCCTTCGGCCAGCGTTCGGGCGGTGCGTTTACGCCCCGAGGGTGCGCTCCGATAAACTTCAAAAACCCATCCACAATCTCGGGAGGGAAATTACACCGATATCCCCGGGCTACGATTAATGTGTCCAGGCTCTCCGGCAGCGGAAGGGGCTGACTCCCAAAATAATGAAATCGCTTGGCGATCAAAACGTTTCGTCCGCTGAGGTCCGTTGCTTTGAGTTTTGGGTTTTCAAGCGCGCCCGCTGAATGGTGGGACGGAAGCTGTCGAAACCCGCCGTCGGGCAGGGGTTCGTAACAGTTGTCGCCACATCGCTGTACGTAATCAAGTCTTGTATGGTCCGGAATCTTCGCCGCAAAGCGCGGGTCATTGAAATAGTCCCCATAGCCCATGACTTCGTCCACTTCCATGGCATAGACGATGCCATTCCCCCCTGTACGAGAGGCCAGGCCCACGATCCAATCGCCGGGCTGTGCCCGTTCGCGAATCTTCGGTTTGCAATTGGCCAGGGTGCAAAAGCCCCAGAACGGATTCGGCGCGAAGCCAGAGTCGTGGGCGACGATGTAGGAATAGAGTTTCATACGATGCCTAACTCATGCCCTCACGCCCGATTCTTGATTGCTGCGATTCCTCGTTCCCAAGCTCTGCTTGGGAATGCCGCTTCCGGAGCTCTGCTCCGATTTGTCTACGATTTTACGCTGGATGCCCTGTATCCGCAGGCAAGCGGAGCATGCAAGACTGCATTTCCAAGCGGAGCTTGGGAACGAGATGGAAGATGAGCGTCGCCTTGAACCGGCCTGCACGGGCAAGCTTGATCGCTTGACCGTGGCACCCGTGGGCTGTTCGCTTGGCATCGTTACGCCTCCCCCTTCCCGCTTTCAAGGCGTGCATATATTTCATTCAGTTTATCGCGCAGCATTTTCTTGGGGAGGAGCTTGGTTTCGTAGTCCGCAATGAGCGTCGGGCTGAGGGACCGGTTCAGGGAGTACTTCACCACCTCGTCATTCTTCTCGCGGCAGAGCAGGACGCCGATGCTGGGGTTCTCGTGAGCCAGTTTGACGTCTTGGTCCAAGGCTTCCAGATAAAATTCCAATTGCCCCAGGTGCTCCGGCCGAAACTTTTCGTTCTTGAGCTCGAATGCCACCATGCATTGTAGGTGGCGGTGGAAAAATAGCAGATCGATGTAGAAGTCGTCCGTGCCCACTTGGAGACGGTATTCTTCGCCAACAAAGGTGAATCCGACGCCCAGCTCCAGTATGAAATCTTTGAGGGAACTGATTAGGGCGTGTTGTAGTTCTTTCTCGTGATGGGGAGAGGGCAGGTCCAGGAACTCGAATATATAGCGGTCCTTGAAAACGCCCTGCGTGCTTTGCGGCAGCTGCTTGATGGCTTCGGATACGTTTTGGTCGGCCAGCATGGTGCGCTCGAAGGTGCCGCTGTCTATGAGGCGTTCCAGCTCTCGGACGCTGTAATTTTGTTGCTGGCACAGGAGCAGGTAAAACTCCCGCTCTTCGGCGGTTTTCAGGCTCATGATGCGGCGGTTGTGTGTCCAGCTCAATTCTGCCATCAGTGATGGCAGTTTTTCGCTGCCTTGATAGGTCTCGTAAAACTGCTTCATGGTCCATATGTTTCTGGCAGAGAACCCCTTGATGCTCGGTTCCTCGCGTCTAATGAAGGCGGCCAACTCCTCCACAACGTTCTTGCCCCAGCCTGACTCGACTACTCGTTTGGAAATATAGCCGCCAACATTCCAGTAGAGTTCCACCAGCGTGCGGTTGACCTGTTGAAACGCCTTCTGCTTTGCCCGCTGAATCTGCTGCAAGACTTCGGTGAATTGCGTTTCCAGGTTTTCAGATGACCGTTGTACTTTCTTGCCCATCGATTCCGTTCCCTCGTGGGTGTGGCCCAGTTTCTTTC
Organism: Candidatus Hydrogenedentota bacterium; assembly: GCA_034669905.1. Taxonomy (GTDB): domain Bacteria; phylum Hydrogenedentota; class Hydrogenedentia; order Hydrogenedentales; family JAEUWI01; genus JAEUWI01. The sequence continues at coordinate 125,493 of JAXMOL010000019.1, read as the reverse complement.
AACATACCCACACGGGCAAGTTTTAGCGCTTGCCCGTGGCACCCGTGGGCTCCGTGTCAAGCTCGTCGCGCCGTTTGCTGGCTTGGCGTGGGCTTTGTGTCAGACAGGAATGTCCGACCCCCGTTATTTGCTTGCCCGACGTGTTTTTTGAGTCGGACAGGGCGTTCGATCCGACGCAGGCGGAAATGTCTAATCCGCCTGCGTCGGTGCTTCGACCGGTTTACTCGTTTGCCACAAAATGATAGGTGCCTGCGGCGAGGGTGAGTTTGTTGGCGTCGGTCGTGGGGATACCCGCTTCGGCCAAGGGTTTGCCACCCTCCGTCACCGTCGCGCCTTCGCTCATCGGCAACTCCAAGGTTGCGGTCGTATTTGCGGGGATGGTTACCTGATACTCCAGTCCCGTCGCTGTCTTCTTCCACGCCACCTTAATCTTTCCACGAATGGAATCATACTCCGCTTCGACCCAGTCGATGGGTGCGAAGTCGGGGTTGCTGTCGGCGGAGGGCGGCGCGGGGCGGAGCGTGATGTGTTTATAGCCCGGTCCGTCAGTGTCGATACCCGCGAGGGAGCCGAACATCCATTCGCACACGGCCCCAAAGCTGTAGTGGCTGAAGGAGTTCATGCCCGCGACGAAGCCGCCTTCGATGGTGTAGCTGTTCCACCGTTCCCAGATGGTGGTGGCACCGTTGACCACCTCAAAGCCCCAGGAGGGGTACTTGCGGTTTTGCAGGAGCCGGGTGGCGAGGTCGTGGTGGCCGGTGGCCGTAAGGGCGGGCAGGAGGGGGCGGGTGCCGATGAAGCCCGTGCTCATGGCGTGGTTTTCTTCGGCGATGAGGGCGGCGAGGTGGTCGCCCGCGGGCTTCCGCTTTTCCAGGGGCAAGATGCCCGCGAAGAGGGCCACGGCGTAGGCGGTCTGGGTGCGGATGGCGAGGGTGCCGTCTTCGTTGACGTAGTTCTTATAGTAGCGGCCCTGGATTTGCTTCATCCAGTCGCGGTACTTTTCGGCGTCGTCCATCTTGCCGATGGCGTCGGCCATTTCCGCCATGAGGGAGGACGTGTAGTAGAAGTAGCACGCGTCGATGTATTCGATGGGTGTCTTGCTGAGGGAGAGCCAGTCGCCCCAGTCATTGCCCTCGTAGACGCCCTGGAAATCGGGGGCGATGCTCCGGCGAAAATCCATGAAGCGGGTCATGGAATCATAGTGACGCTTGATGACCCGGGTGTCGCCGTACACCTGGTAAATCGTGTAGGGACAGATGATACCCGCGTCCATCCAGCCCGTGCCCCAGGTGATACCGTCCCGGCCGTGGTTCATGGGGTGAGGGGCATATTCGGGGTAAGCCCCGTTGGCCTCCTGGGCTTCCACCAGGTCGTCGAGCCACTTGGTGTAGAAGGCGGCCGTGTCCGCATTGTAGGTCGCGGCGCGGACGTAGATCTGCGCGTCGCCCGTCCAGCCGAGCCGCTCGTCCCGCTGGGGACAATCCGTCGGCAGTTCCAGGAAGTTGGAGCGCTGGGTCCACACGATGTTGCTGAAGAGCTGGTTGACCATGTCGTCGGAACAGGCGAATTTACTGGTCAGGGGCGTGTCGGAATGGATGACTACGCCCGTGAGGGTGTCCAGCGTGGGGGGCGTGGGGAGTCCGGTGACCTCCACAAACTGGAAGCCGTGGAAGGTGAAACGGGGCTGCCAGGTTTCGCCCGCCGGGTCGCCCTTGAGGATGTACACATCGGTGGCGAGGGCCTTGCGGAGGTTCTCCGTCATGAGGCGGCCGTCCTGGTGGAGCATTTCACCGTGGCGTAGCTGGACCTTGGTGCCCGCCTCGCCTTTGACCTTGAGCTCGACCACGCCCGAGAAATTCTGGCCCATGTCGAAGATAAAGACGCCGGGCTCAATTTCGTTGATGGATTCGGGCGTGATGCGTTCCGTTACACGGATGGGCACGCCGGAGTACGCCTGGTAGACCGGGGGTTCCTGAAAGCCGAGCTCCACTTCGCGGGAGCCGCCCTGGTCCCAATAGGGGGACTTGATGCTGCCGTTGTCCTTCGCAAGGATGGCGTTTTCCCAGGCTTCGTCTTCGAATCCGGGGCTGTCCCAACCGGGCATTTCGAGGCGGGCGTCATAGGTTTCGCCCATCTGCATATCGGCGATACGTTCCGGGCCTTCGCTGGTTTTCCAGGTCGTGTCCGTGATGATGGTCCTGGTGGTGCCGTCGGCATATTCGATTTCGAGTTGGGCCTGGAAGGCCGGGGTCTTGCCATAGAAAGCCCGGCCCGATTTATTGGGCCCATAGCCCACGAGGAGGCCAAAGCCCAGGTAGCCGCTGTACCAGCCATCGGCCAGGACGGCGCCCCAGGTGTTGGTGCCGCTATCGAGCAGGTTGGTGACGTCGTAGGTGTTGTAATAGGTGCGCTTGTGATAATCGGGCCAGCCGGGGGCAAAGACCTGGTCGGAGATGGCGTTGCCATTGATGCTGACGGTGTAGATGCCCAGGGCCGTGGCATAGAGGGTGGCGCGCTCCACTTTTTTCGCTGCGGAAAAGTCTTTGCGGTAATAGCGTGCGGGGGGCAGTTGCATCTGCTGTTGGGTGGCTTCAAAGGGGGTGTCGTCTTTAAAGCTAATCCACTCGGCGGTCCAGTCGGTCTTCTCGAGGAGCCCCATGGACCACAACGCCGTTTCACTCCAGTCACTCGGCTCGCCCGCCATATCCCATGTGCGAACGCGCCAGAAACATTGGGCGCCCGAGGGGAGGGGATCGCCCGCATAGGGGATGTTGACCGTTTCGTCGCTCTCCACCTTGCCACTGTCCCACCAATCGGCCTTGCCTTCGGCGAGGAGTGCGGCATCGGAAGCCACCTGGATGCGGTAGGCGGTCTGGCGCTGTCCGCGGGTTTCTGAGGTGACGATCCAGCTGAGGCGCGGCGCCGTGATGTCGATGCCCAGGGGATTCTCCCGGTATTCACAGCGGAGGCGTTCCGGCGTGAGATCGGTGGCGAGGGCCAGGGGGGCGGCGAGTAAGGTCAGGACGAGCGCAATACAGCGAAAGCTATTCATGATGGTATTTCCTTGAGCGGGTGCTATGGAGTAATTGGTATTGGGCCTTCATAGTAGCGGGTGTTCAAAAGGGATATCTAGTGGCACGTCGAGGAACTATCAATTTGAACAACGTAAATACATTCCACTCCTCGTCCAAACCAGATTGGCGGTCCCTGTGGCGTGCGTAAGCTCCCCTTGGAAATGCAGCAGCAAGCTGCCGCACTCCAAGGAGTCGTCCTTTCTCATCAAATTTCTCCGAAATGCCCCCCAAAAAAACGGGCCGCCTGATGGCGGCCCGTGTTGTGTGATTGTGGCAAGTAGTTATGGGTGGCCCATGCCGCTGCCCATCATGCCCATGGTGCCGAGGTGGAGGTTAAAGCCCGCCTCATTCATGGGGAAGGGGTTGGTCAGCCCGGTGCCGCCGGCCCACTTGATGAAGGTCACGTGCCCATCCATAAAGAGGACGTTGGCCCCACCAGGTACGTGGTTCAGGTGCTTGGGGTGGGGGGCCACCGTGTCGCTCATAAGCACGATATCCGACTGGGCCTGGGCCGTGCCCGCCGCGTTGTTGATATCCGTGATAAAAAAGCGTTCAATCCCTTCCCGAAGGCGGGGGGCGGAAGTCTGGGAGCCGATAGCCCCATAGTGTCCGTGGAAAAAGAACTCCCAGTCCTGATCCACATAGTTCTCGGCACCCTCAAAACCATCGGCCATAAAGGCGGCCATCAGTTCATCGCCAAAGATGCCCACGGCTTCGGCGAAGTGGGACATGTTGTGCTCCAGGTCGTCGGAGGTAAACATGGTCTGACTCATGGCGAAGCCGTTGTAGTAATAGGGATGGGTCACTACTTCACAGGGATCCACCACGCCATTGTTCGACAGGGGAGAGTCCACGTGAATCATGTGGTTGGTATTGCCTTCGTCCCAGAGCGCCAGGGCCGTGCTGGCGGCGGCGTTGCTCGGGCAGACCAGGGTGTCCCAGTCGTTGAGATATTCGGGGTAGACCTGACGGGCGTCAAACATGGCGTTCCACATCAGCAGGTCGTCGTTGCAATCCTGTACACCCATACGGGGATAGAGCTCGCCCGGACTTTCATTGGCGTACATTTTGAGCATGAGGCCCAATTGTTTGAGATTATTCTGGCAACTGGCGCGCCGTGCGGCTTCCCGGGCGCGGGCCAGGGCCGGCAGCAGGATGGCAGCGAGGATGCCGATGATGGCGATGACAACCAGTAATTCGATTAAGGTAAAGCCCTTGCGGGTCATAGGTGATACTCCTTGTGGTGCGGACAGGGGTCCGCATTCTCCGAGGAAAGTGCATCTGTGTTGAGACGTGCGCCAACACAGCGATAACGGAATTACGTCCAGATACACTTCGGGCAGTCGATAAACAGATTCGGATAGGGGAGTATCAGGCGGGTGGCCCACGATTGGGTGCCACGCCCCAGGGGATTTCCTGGGCGCGCTGGACCGTGAGGGGGATGCGCTCCGCGTACTGGGGCGAAGCGGGAACAGGAAGGATGAGCGGTTCCGGCGGATCCGTCAGTCCAATAATCAGATTACAAAAGGCGCAGTGGGATTCCGCCGGCGTAATGGGGCGTTTCTCACCGTCTTCCGGCATTGTCCGGGCCGCAGGACTCGTACAGCAACTGATGGTGTTGCCAATGAGCTGGGGGGCACCCCGCTCGATGGGACACTGGTTGTCCATAGCCAGCTGGGTGGCGCACAATCCCGGGATGAGGGCTCGGACGGAAGCGAGGATGTAGAAGAGCACCAGCCCCAACGCCACAGACGTACACCACCGGGAGGTCCGGAGTGATGTCGCACGGTCGCGTTCTTGGGGAGTGCTCAGGAAGTTCACGAGAAGTCGTTGCCCGAATAGTGAGGTGATGCGCCCTGCATCACATACTCCCGGGATAGTATAGAACCCATCGCCTCGATTGCAATACATTTCCGAGCGGGCGGCCCGGTGATACAGGGGGGTGATGTCTCCCGGAACTTGCATTTTTTCCGGTGCGCAACGTACACTTCCGACTGCGCGATGCCCCTCCACACCCCTTCTACCGCCCCGGCTGTGTCCGTGGTGTGCCGGGGACTGTGCAGCTCCATCCGTGCACATCGAACGCCCAGTTGGACGGTCTTACTGTCCGTATTTATCAGATCAATCCCGTGATTTTCGGAGCCCCCATGCAAACGGCCACATCGAGTACCCTGAAAAATGAAGTTACCCGGCGACGGACCTTCGCCATCGTTTCCCACCCCGATGCGGGCAAGACGACGATCACGGAGAAGTTTTTGCTCTATGGTGGTGCGGTGCACCTCGCGGGTTCCGTGACGGCCCGACGGAATCAGCGGGCCTCCACGTCTGATTGGCTGGAGCTGGAACAGAAGCGTGGTATTTCCATCAGCTCCACCGTGCTCCAATTTGATTACGAGGGCTATCGCGTCAACTTGTTGGATACACCCGGTCACCAGGATTTCTCGGAAGACACCTACCGCGTGCTGACGGCGGTGGATGCGGCCATTATGGTGATTGATGCCGGTAAGGGTATCGAAGCCCAGACGCTGAAACTCTTTGAAGTGTGCCGTCACCGGGGTGTGCCCATTTTTACCTTCATCAACAAAGTGGACCGGCCGACCCGTGACCCCTTTGAGCTCCTGGACGAATTGGAACAACAACTGGGTATTGCGCCCTACGCCGTGAACTGGCCCCTGGGCAATGGTCCCGATTTTCGTGGCGTGTGGGATCGCCAGACTAAAATGGCGCATATCTTCGAACGCACCACCGGCGGTGCCCACCGGGCGCCCGTGAAGACGGGCGGACTCGACGATGACTTTATCCGGGAGCAGTTGGATCCTACCCTTTATGCCAACGTGTGTGACGAAGTAGAGATGCTCGAAGGGGCCGGTACGGAGTTTGACCCGGCCGATGTGCTCGCTGCCAAGACCACGCCGGTCTACTTTGGCAGTGCCTTGAATAATTTTGGGGTTCAGCTCTTGCTGGACGGCTTCCTCAAATACTCCGCGCCGCCGGGACCCCGCAAAACGACGACGGGAAATGAGGTGACTCCCGCCAGCAACGCCTTCTCCGGATTCGTGTTTAAGATCCAGGCCAACATGGACCCCAAACACCGGGATCGCATCGCCTTCATCCGCATTGTGTCCGGCAAGTTTGAGCGCAACATGAACGTGATCCACGCACGCACCGGGCGCAAGGTGCGCCTGGGAAATGCGAGTAAAATTTTTGGTTCCGACCGCGAGACGGTGGACGAGGCCTACGCGGGTGACGTGGTGGGTATCGTGGGCAATAACCTCTTCGCTATCGGGGATACGCTGACCGAAGCCAACGGTGTGGACTTCGACGAGATTCCCTTCTTCGCGCCGGAGTGCTTTACCTATATCGAAAATGTACACCCCGTGCAGTCAAAGCGCTTTCGCACCGGGCTCGAGCAGTTGTTGCAGGAAGGTGTCATGCAGCAATACCGTTTGCCCGATGCCGTGCGTAACGTGCCCCTGCTTGGTGCGGCCGGTCCGCTCCAGTTCGAAATCGTCCAGTACCGTCTCGAGAGTGAGTATGGTGCGGAGACCCGCCTCCAGCATGCGCCCTGGACCGAAACCCGATGGGTCGCACCAAGTGTAGAGATCGTGGGTAAGCCCTTGCCTCCCGGGGTTCGTCTTGCCTACGACGGCCACGAGCGTCCCGTGTTGCTTTTTGAAAGCACCTGGGTAATGAACTATTTCATGGAAAAGAACCTGGATATTACCCTGGCCAAGTTGCCCTTCCAGGAATAGGGGCCGTACTTGGGCACTACGTGCTCATTCGGTTATCCTGAGCGCCGAGATGGGGGATGTCCCGTCCGAGCTCAGGAGAATTGCAAATGCCCCAACCCCGTCACGTTTTGTCCATTTCCCGCTTCTACCTTGCCGCGGGCCTCTTTGCCGCGCTCTGTATGTCGACCGTCCATGGCCAGGTCGCTTTGGAGGATCTCACGGTACTCACATGGCAACAACGGGCACCGGGCGTGTGGTCGGCTCAGATAGGGGCCACCGATACGCCCCGCTTGTTGGACTACGTCGCCGCACCACCCGCGATGTCGGCCTTGGAAAAGCTGGGGGAGGTATCGTTTCCGCTGCCCCAGGCGGGGATACGGGGGCAGGTCTACAAGAACCGTACATCCGCGCGTTTGCCCCTCGGTGAGGCAGAGAAACTCTACGGTTTTGGCCTCCAGTTCAAGGGGATGAATCATCGCAGTGACGTCATCCATCTGAAAATGGACCACTATGGCGGCACCACCGGTATGACCCACGCCCCCGTGCCCTTCTATGTGTCCAGTGCGGGCTACGGGGTGCTCTTTAACACGGCCCGCCATATTTCTGTGCATGCGGGAATCGGCAATCGAAAAGACAGCCCCAACCTGCCGCCCATTCGAAACCGAAATACGGATTCCGACTGGCAGGCCCGTCCCACCTCTGATGCAGTCGAAGCTTCGGTTCAGGCACCGGGGATGGAGGTCTATGTGTTCGCAGGCCCCACACCCCTCGACGCCGTGCGCCGCTACAACCTCTATTCCGGTGGGGGCGCCTTGCCACCCCGCTGGGGCCTGGGCTTCTGGCACCGTGTGCCCCTGAATGCGTCCGATACGGAGGTCGCGTCGGAAATTGAGTCCTTCTTCAGCCGCGACTTTCCCATTGAAGTGGTGGGCTTGGAGCCGGGGTGGCAAAGTAAGTCTTATCCCGGGACCCTCGACTGGAATAGCGAGCACTTTCCGGAGCCGGCGGCCTTCATCGCCGGTATGGCAGAGCGTGGCGTACACGTAAATCTCTGGGAGAACCCCTATGTGTCGCCCGAGTCATCGCTCTATGAGGGGCTCCTGCCTTACACCGGCTCCCATACGGTCTGGCTTGGTGTCGTGCCGGACTACACGATAGACGCGGCCCGGCATATCTATTCCGACCACCACAAAACGCGGCACCTGGACGTGGGCGTCAGCGGCTACAAGATCGATGAGGTCGATGGTATTGATGCCTGGCTCTGGCCCGACCACGCAGTGTTTCCGTCGGGGCTGGATGGCGAACAGATGCGGCAAATCTATGGGCTGAACCTGCAGAAGATGATGACCGCCTTGTATCGGGAACGGAATCAGCGGACCTATGGACTTGTCCGGGGAACCAACGCGGGGGGGACGGGCTATCCCTTTGTCGTCTACAGTGATTACTACGACCACCGGGGCTACGTGACGGCCCTCTGCAACAGCGGATTTTCGGGCTTGCTATGGACGCCGGAGATACGGTCGGCCTCCAGCGACGAAGAGTGGGTGCGCCGCATGCAGACCGTGTGCTTCTCGCCCCTGGCCATGCTGAATGCCTGGGCCTCGGGGACCAAGCCGTGGTCCCGGCCCGAGGTGGAAGACGCCATTCGTGAGGTCATGCAGTTGCGGATGCGCCTGGTGCCCTACCTCTACAGCGCTTTCGCCCGCTACCACTTCGACGGCACACCGCCCTTCCGACCGATGGCCCTCGTGGAGGGCTTCCTGGAAGGGGAACGGACCGAGGCGGGCACCCTCGATGATGTGAGCAATCCCTACGCCGAGGCGGTCCGAAAAGGGGTGACCGACCAGTACCTCATGGGCGACTCCATCCTGGTGGCACCCTTATTCGCCAAGGAGACGAAGCGCTCGGTCGTCTTGCCGCGGGGAAAATGGTACGACTTTTACACGGGCGACTACGTGGGTGGCGGGGAAGTTATCGAAGTCGAGGCCGCACTGGATGTGCTGCCCCTTTATGTGCGAAACGGGGGCATTATCCCACTGGCGCCTGTCGCGGCCAATAGCAAGGCCCTTGGCGAGGGGTATCCTCTTGAAGTCCGCCATTATGGCGATGCGCCGGGCACCATGATGCTCTATGACGACGACGGTACGACCTTCGACTATGAAAAGGGCGCATACAATTGGTATGCCCTGACGGTTTATCGGAACGACACCAGTCAACTCGAAGGCAACGGTATCCGTATGATCGACGGATACAATACACGTTCCTTTGGGGATACGATCTTTCGTTTCATGACCGAATAGTATTGCGGGCTTACCGCTCTGCAGGCAGACGCTTGAACTTCTGCAGTCGATGGACCGGGCTGGTTTCATCCACGTCCCCGATGTAGAGGTTGCCGGCTTCATCCATGCCCATGCCGTGCATCCAGTCCAGGTGCCCCGGCTCCAGCTCGCCGTCTTTGGCGAGGGGGAATCCCCAGAGTTCCAGGGCGCGCCCCGTCGTGTCAAAGCGCATGAGAATCTGGTCGTGGGGGGGATTGCCCAGATTGCCGCGCTCCGTCCACCGCGCGGGGGTGGAGCCACACACGAAGATGTCGTCGGACGGCGTGATGTGGATGCCCCAGGGGTTGATGAGGTTTTTCCAGGCGCCCAGGGTCTTGCCCGACTGGTCGAAAATCTGGATGCGACCGTTGTTTCGTTCGCACACATAGAGACGGCCCTGAGAATCCATGGCGATGCTGTGGGGTTGGCTCAATTGGCCCAACTCCACCCCCAACTCCCCAAAGCTTTTTACGAAGTTGCCCTCTTTGTCATAGTGGACCACGCGGTTGTTGCCGTAGCCGTCGCTGACGAAAATGTCGCCCGCTGGGGATACCGCCACGTCGGTCGGGCCACTGAGATGGGTTTCGTCATCGCCCTTTTCGTCGGGCGTTCCCAGGGTAAGCAGCAGTTTCCCATCCTCGGTGAATTTGCGCACCAGGTGGCGTCGAAAGTCGGTGGTCCATACATGGCCTTCATGGTCGATGCGGAGATAGTGGGGGCCCTTGAACAGGCCATCGCCCCACGAAAAGAGAAAATCTCCCGCCGCGCTGTAGACCTGCACCGGCGGATCCGCGCGGTTGAAGAGCCAGACCCTTCCCTGCTTGTCCACGGTCACGCCAGCGATCTGGTCCCATGCTATCTCGATGGGCTTCTTCGCCCAGCCGGGCTCGACTTCATACCCGGCCGCGAGATTGATTTTGGGGTACGGCGCTGCGTGGGCTTGTTGTGGAAGGAGGGCAGCGAATGCCGTCATCAACAGGAGGCTGCCGAGCAGCGTCACGGTAGGGGGGATGGGAACGGTATTCATAAGGGGTTCCTTTGGGCCGACGTTGGTTTGATTGTAGGAGGGTATGGCACCTTTTGCAAACAGCATTCAGATACAAGTTGCGGCACGCGTCGTCTCCGGGTAATCTAAATAAACCACTCACGGGAAACGAAGGAGCATGGTGTGCGAAAAAGGACGACGATGGGAGTTTTTCTGGTAGCCCTATTGGCTTCCTTGGCCGGTGTGGCAGACATCACGGTTCCCGAAGGCCTGGTGTTTGAGGTGGACGTGCCCTACGGTACGGCGTCAGAGCGGCAACGACTGGACATCCTCTACCGAAAAGATGGGGGCGCACCCCGACCCGCCATCATTCACATCCACGGTGGTGGGTGGTACACCGGAGGGAAAGGCGGCGAACGTACCTTCGCAGTGATGCAGCACTTCGCGGAGGCCGGCTATGTGACCCTCTCCATCGAATACCGCCTCTCCGACGACGTGAAGTTTCCGGCGGCCGTGGAAGATTGTAAGCTGGCGGTCCGGTGGTTACGTGCCCATGCGGACCGCTACGGTGTGGACCCCGATCACATAGGGGCCATTGGCGCTTCTGCTGGCGGTCACCTCTCGGCCATGCTTGCGGTAGCCGGGCCTGAGGCGGGACTGGAGGGCGATGGCCCGTGGCAGGAATATTCCAGTGCGGTGCAGGCGGCGGTACCGGTAGCGGCACCCTTCGACCTTCAGAGGCCCTTATCCCTGGCCTTGGCCGCAGAAGATGATCCTATCGTCGTGCGTTTTCTCGGCGGCAGCCTGAAAGAGAAGGCCGATGCCGCGCGAAGGGGATCGCCCCTGAGCTATGTGCGGAAAGGACTGCCGCCTATGCTGATTCTGCAGGGAACGGCCGACAAGCGGGTGGACCGCACGACGCAGGCGGACGTCATGATTGCGGCCTTGGCAGCGTCGGGCGCACCGCACGAGGCGATATTCGTGGAAGGGGGGAAGCATGGCATGGGCATTGCCCGCGAGCCCGAGATGCTAATCCGCATCGTGGCCTTCTTTGACCGCTATCTTAAGGCCACCCGCTCCTAAGTGCATCTTCCGAGATGGGTCACTACGTGTGGGGGGAATCCGTGTCCAATTTGAGAATAAACTCCCCTCCTCGGAGGGGCTGGGGGTGGGTTGCGTTCCGAGACTCGCCTGCAATACGTCGAAGACGTAAAAACGACGTGCCTTCGGCCCGAGGCAGGCGGGCCGCCTGCGCTCCCAATTGTTAAAGTTTGCGTTGGGCGATAGTGGCCAAGCCGCCGGTGCGTTGGCCTTTTGCCGTCGCTTGCGTATGCGGTCGTAACGAACGAGTTGGATTTGATCGAGGTCTACCTTCGCTTATTTAGTTTCGAGTCACGTACTGCCCGATGACCCACACGTAGGCAAGCCACAAGATCATGGCCACACCGAAGAGATGGGGGACCACAAAGATGCCGAGCAACCCGAAGATCAGGATGGCCGCCGTCATGCCAAGGCCGAGTCGAAAGCCCTTTTGGGTATTGGCGTTTTGGGTTCCGACCAGCGGAAGCGTGCTCAAGAGCAGCAGCACGCCCAGGGCCAGGAAAACGCCCAGATCGCTGTAGAGGCCACTGAATACACAGGTAAGTCCCACGAGCACGGTGGCACCCAACACGTAGGCATCCCGCTTCTCTTTCTTGGTCATGGCCATCCGCCCGAAAGGGTGAAAGAGCAGGGCGCAATTGGCCAGGCTCGTGCCCAGCCAGGTGGCATAGGCAAAGACCAGATATCCGATGAGCAGGGGGGTGATGAAGGGTTGGAGTTGGGGGTTGCTTTCACCCACGCTGCGGGCAAACCGGTAGAGCAGGAAAAGGCCAATCATGATGCCAAACTGGGCACCGGAGGGCAGGGCCCCCATCTTGAAGAAAAAGGCCAGTAAGCCACGATAGAACACGTTGCGGGCTTTCAGGGCTTCCAACGCACCGAGTCGGGCCCACTCGAGATCGGGCTCCAGACGTAGTGCTTCTTTGAAGTGGAGGATGGCTTCTTTGGGCTCACCCTGGCGGAGATAGCTCCAGCCCTTGTTGGCAAAGGCGAAACCGTCCTGCGGGTCGAGGCGCAAGGTTTCATCGACGAGATGGGCCACTTCCGCATGCTGCCCCAGCTGGTTTTTCGCGGCTGTGAGGATGCTGCGACACTGCCCGTGTTCGGGGTCAGATTGAAGTCCCTGCTCGGCCGCTTCAATCGCAAGATGCCATTTCTTGCGTTGGAACAGAATGGCGGACTTCAGGCCGTGGTAGTTGGCATCGTGGGGATCGAGGGCAATGGCCACATCGAGGGATTCCAGTGCTTTGGTCGGCTTATCCAGCCCTTCATAAACGAGTGCCATGACGTAGTGCACGAAGGGCCATTCCGGTTCACGGCTGACGGCCAACTGGGCAGGGGCGAGGGCTTCTTTCGCACGGCTCTCCATGCGCAGGCAATAGCCCAAAAAGGCATTGAGCACGGCATCTTCCGGTGCCTGGGCGAGGCCCTGCATGACCATTCCCCGCGCTTCAGAGAAACGCTGCTGGTCCAGGAGGAGTTCCACCCGCCGCATCACTGCTTCCATTGTCTATACCTTTCGCCCCACAAGTTTCGACTGTGGACTACTTTAAATTCAGGTAGGCCTTGATATCATCGTAGACGCCGCCTTCATTGGCAAAGGCCGCATAGTTTCGCGCCGTGGAAAGCCATTCCTGGGTGCTGGCCCGTTGCCGTTTGAGACTGGTCAGGATATCTTTCGTCCGAATGGGTTCGGGCTTGCCGGTCTTCATGGCCTGACGAAGTTTTTCTTCAATCACCCGGTCTACCAGACCCCGAAGGTCGGCGCCGGAGAACTCCTTGGCCTTTGCAGCGATCTTATTGTAATCCACCGATTCGGTGGGCTTATCGGCCAGAAAAATCTCGAGAATTTTGGCCCGCGCATCGGCGTCCGGCGGCGGCACAAAGATGACCTCGTCAAAACGTCCGGGACGGCGGAAGGCCGAGTCCAGGTGCCAGGGGGCATTGGTCGCGGCCAATACCAGGATGCCCTCGTTGGAGGCGTCCACACCATCCAGCTCGGCCAGAAACTGATTGATGGTGTGGCGACTGGCACTGTTCCGCATGTCCGTGCGACTGGCGGCGAGGGCATCGACTTCGTCGAAAAAGAGCACACAGGGCGCATTTTTCCGAGCATACTCAAACACTTCGTGGAGCTGCTTTTCACTGTTGCCTACCCACATGTCGAGGATATCGTGCAGGCCGATGTTGATGAATTTCGCCTCGATCTCTCCAGCGGTCGCACGGGCGATGTGGGTCTTGCCGCACCCGGGGGGGCCGTACAGCAATATGCCGCCACCCGCTTTCTTGCCATACATGGCATAGAGTTCCTGGTTGGTACTCGGCAGGATGATCTTCATCCGGACATCGTCTTTGACCGACGCCATACCGCCCACCGCGTCGAAACCGAAGGGGGGCTTTTCCATGACGAAGCCCGGCAGTTCCGGATCCCGACCGGCCACCGGGGGGCGGTCCGAATGGGGAGGTAGTTCCAGGGGATAGGAGGCGAAGGCGTCTTCCACCAACTGCTGGCCCGCGTTGCCCCGTGCGCTTCCCGCCCGCATGCCCGGCGCAGGCGAAGCTGGGGGCTCGTCTGCGGACTCCAGTTGCTCCCCGAGTTCGGACTCCCGCAAGGCAGGATTCAAGGCGATGGCACGTCGGAGGGATGCCTGGGCTTCTTCGGCCTGGCCTGCCCGTTGGAGAAGGCGGGCGTGCAATAACCACACGGTGTCATCGTCGTCCGATTTGGCCAGGATATCTTCTGCCAGCACCAGACCCATGCTGTAATTGCGTTTGTGGAGGCAGACTTGCGCGAGGATGGTCTTACACCCGGCATCGTCCCCGTCATACTGCAGGCCCGCCTTGGCCTCTTTCTCGGCGTCGTCAAAGCGCTCCAGGTCCAGGAGGCTTTCGGCGACCATGCGCCGGAGCGGTACATTCTCGGGGGAATACCGGAGGGATTCCCGTAACGCGTTCAGTTGTTTTTCCCTGGGGTCCATGGCGCTGCTATCCTGCTGAATTCATTGTGTTTCCACCTGCACAGGGATGTGCCAGAAGGTGCACAGGCCCCACGATGCGGTAACCCTAGCATGGAGGCACCGGAATGCTCAACATGGCTATGGTATACTGGTGTCAGTATAGCCTATCTATCGCGCAGGAGGTGCGATAGCCAGCCGTTCAAAGGATTGAATCGCCATGGCCGGAATCGGAGCCATAGCCAATACGTTGTTTCCCCAGCCCGGGTACTTCCCGGCACCGCGGGAGAGCACACCCGGAACCAGCCCCGCCAGCACTTCGGGAAACGGGCGGGGTAGCGGTGCCGAGTCGGAGGGCCGTGTTGCCGGGGCTACGCAAGAGCTTACGGATGCAGAGAAGAAGGAAGTTACCGAGCTCAAGCAACGGGACCAGGAAGTCCGCCAGCACGAGCAGGCCCACGTAGCGGCGGCAGGGCGCTATGCCCAGGGGGGGCCCCAATATGAATTCACCACCGGTCCCGACGGTCGCCAATACGCCACCGGCGGGCACGTAAATATCGACGTCAGCCCTGCAGCGACGCCGGAGGCGACCATACAGAAGGCCCAGGTGATTCGCCGCGCCGCCCTCGCTCCGGCGGAGCCCTCCGGACAAGACCGGGCCGTCGCCGCTCAGGCCGGCCAATTGGAGAGCGAGGCCCGTCGGGAGTTGCAGGAGGCCCGGCAGGAAGAGGCGCAGGGGGCGGGCGATGAAAGCGGACAGACCCCGGTCGACCGCGCAGAAGCGACGGCAACGCCCCTCGATCCGCCACCCGCATTGCGCCGGGAGATATCCCAGTATCAACCGGGTGAGGCAGAAGGTCGTGTACGAGGCGGCGGCGTATCCGGTCTGGGGCGCCTGGATCTTTCGATCTGAGATAGGGCTGGGGGGCTGGTTTGCTCCATGTCGTTGTGTACTCGCAGTAATCGTTGGGTTAAGTGGGGGCAGCCGGGGATAGCGAATAATTTGAGGGCATAGTCGTATGGATTCGAGAGTGATGCCGGGTGCCACCCTCAAACGGAGGAGCGCAGCGGGGGAAGTTTGTGGGTGTATTAGATTCAGAATAACCACTTCCCCAAAGGGGATTCATGTTGGGCTTCTGCTGGATTTGTCAGAGGGCTCCGCTCCCATGAAGTCGTCTCACCCACAAGCGCTGCGGCGGAGCCGCCCCGCTTGAGGGTGGCACCCATGGTTCCCCTTGTTCACTTAATGCTTGCTGTTTTGGCGCTGTTTGCCACCGTATGGTTAAGCCCTGGCGGAGCGGAAATTTCCCATTGGACTCAGCGGGCTTCCCTAAGAGGGTGGCCTTGGTCAGGCGTGTACGGTTTCCCGATAGTAGGTGCGCACACGTGGTGTGCCGGGGACGCCGCATTCCCCGCACATTGACCCTGTAACCTACTGCTTGGTACAATAAAGTCAGAACTGAAACATACCTGACCTTCAGGGCATGGTGCAATTCCTGACCGGCGGTGAAAGCCCGCGAGCGCTTCGGCGCAGACACCGGTGTAATTCCGGGGCCGACGGTTAAAGTCCGGATGGGAGAAGGCAGGGAGACGAATCCGTACGTGACGCACGTGCCATGGGATTCGTGTAGGCGGTGCCTTCGAACGGCCCGGACACGGATCGCGGGAGCTGTGTCTGTGTGTGGATTGCACCCCTACTTTACCCAACCTGTTGGTCGTGACCAGCAGGATTTTTTTATGCCGTCGGACAAAACCTACATGGAGATTGCACTGGACCTTGCGGTCCGGGCACGTGGCCGTACGTCGCCCAACCCCATGGTGGGCTGTGTCGTGGTTTCCGATCAAGAAGTGGTGGGGGAGGGTTACCACGAATACGCCGGTGGGCCCCATGCCGAGGTGAACGCCTTCCAGGATATCGCCCCGCCCCAGCGCAAGCGGCTCACCGTGTATGTGACGCTCGAGCCCTGTGCGCACCATGGCAAGACGCCCCCCTGTGTGGACATGCTGCTCCAGGAAGATATCGTTCGCGTCGTCGTGGCCATGGAAGACCCCAACCCCCTTACGGCCGGAAAGAGTATTGCCCGACTGCGTGAAGCCGGTATCCAGGTGGACGTGGGCTGTTGCGAAGTCGAGGCCCGACGTCTCAACGAAGTTTTTGTGAAGTATATTACCACCGGTCGTCCCTTCGTGGTGGCCAAGTGTGCCATGACCTTAGACGGCAAAATCGCTTCCCACACCGGGCACTCCAAGTGGATTACCAGTGAGGCGGCCCGCACCCGGGTTCATCAGATTCGCGCCGAGTTGGATGGGATCCTCGTGGGAAGTCGTACGGTGATGCTCGACGACCCCAGTCTTACGTGTCGCCTGGAAACCGGCTTCGTGAAAGACCCGACCCGTATCATCCTGGACGCCGGGGAATACCTCGACGACCAGCGGCGTGTGTTTAATCTGAACAGCCGCGCCGAGACGTGGGTGGCCGTCGGTACGGACCGGGAATACCCGGCGGCCGACGCGGTCATTCGTGTGCCCCAGGGCGAAGGGGGCGTAGATATCGCCGTTCTGATAGACGAGTTGGGTGCCCGGGGAATCACCTCCCTGCTCATCGAAGGCGGCGGTACGACCCACGCGGCGGCTTTCAAGGCAGGCGTGGTGGATAAGGTCATGTTTTTTGTGGCGCCCAAGATTTTGGGGGGACGGGATGCCCTGACGCCGGTGGAAGGCGCGGGCTTTGATACGGTGGATGAAGCGATCCAGCTCGATGGTATGACCGCCACCGCCATTGGTCCCGATATTTTGATAGAAGCCTATGTGCGCCCCTGAATCCAGGAGAGTGGTTTGTTTACAGGTCTTATAGAAGAATTAGGCAAGGTTTCGACCCTCCGTGGGCCGGAGCTGGTCATAGAAGCGACGACGGTGCTTGAAGGCCTCGCGGAAGGCGATAGCATCGCCGTGAACGGCGCCTGCCTGACCGCGGTGGATTTCACGAAAAACAGCTTCCGTACGCAGGTGTCGCCCGAGACCTTTGAGAAGACGACCCTGGGCCAGCTCCAACCCGGCGATACGGTCAACCTGGAACGGGCCATGACGCCCAACAAGCGCCTCGGTGGTCACTTTGTACAAGGCCATGTGGATGGCGTGGGGGAAGTGGTCGGGGTGGACGATCAGGGTGCGTTTCAGCTCTGGCATTTTCGGGCCCCAAGCGAGGTGGCGCGCTACCTGATTCCAAAAGGTTCCGTCGCGATTGACGGAATCAGCCTCACGGTCGTTAATCCTACAGGAGACCGATTCAGTGTGGCGGTTATCCCTGCGACCCTGGAGAAGACGGTGTTGCCCCTTCGGGCACCCGGGAGCCCGGTCAATCTGGAAGCCGACATGATTGGCAAACACATTTATCATTTCATGCACAACAGCAGCGAAGAAAAGTTAAGCCTGGATTTTCTCCGGCAACATGGCTTCGCTGAGGAGAAGTAAGTGCTGAGTCCAATACCCGAAATACTTGACGAATTGCGTGCCGGTCGACAGATTATTCTGGTCGACGATGAGGACCGTGAAAACGAAGGCGATCTCGTAATCGCGGCGGAAAAAGTCACGCCCGAGGCCATCAATTTCATGGCCCGATTCGGTCGTGGTCTCATCTGCATGCCCATGCTCGAAGAGGCCTTAGACCGGCTTGAATTGCCGCCCATGACGCCCCAGAACACGTCCCCCTTTAATACGGCGTTTCACCTTTCTTTTGAGGCGGCCACCGGTGTGACCACCGGAATCAGTGCGGCTGACCGGGCGCGTAGTGTTCAAGTGGCAGCCGATCCCACGGCCGGGCCGGACGATATCGTTCGACCGGGCCATATGTTTCCCCTGATGGCCAAGGCGGGCGGCGTGCTTGTCCGTGCGGGCCAGACGGAAGGCTCCGTCGACCTCATGCGCCTGGCGGGCCTGCAGCCCGCTTCGGTCATCTGCGAGATCATGAACGACGATGGCACCATGGCCCGGATGCCCGATCTCACGGTCTTTGCCAAAGAGCACGGCCTGAAAATTTGTTCTATTCAGGAATTGATAGCCTACCGTCGTCGGGAAGAAAAACTCATTCGTCGTGCTGCCCAGACGGTGCTGCCCACCGCCCTCGGTGAGTTTGAGCTCATCGTCTATGAAACCGACGTGGACACCAATGAGCACCTAGCCCTGGTCATGGGCGACGTGCGCAACGCCGACGCACCGCTGGTGCGGGTTCATTCGGAATGCCTGACCGGTGATGTGCTCCATTCCCTTCGATGCGACTGTGGCGACCAGCTGCACCAGGCCATGGCCATGATTGCCGAGGCGGGCTGTGGCGTGTTGGTCTACATGCGCCAGGAAGGCCGGGGCATCGGGCTGGTTAACAAGATTAAGGCCTACCAGTTGCAGGATCAGGGGATGGATACGGTGGAGGCCAATGTTCATCTGGGTTTTGACCCCGACCCCCGCGAGTACGGCCTGGGCGCACAGATCCTGAATGACCTCGGTGTGAGCCGCATGCAACTCCTGACCAACAACCCGGTGAAGCGGGCAGGTCTGGAAGGCTATGGCCTGGAGATCACGGGCCGGGTCCCCATCGAGATTCCTCCCAACACGGTAAATGCCCGCTACCTCAAAACCAAGCGGGAAAAAATGGGTCACCTGCTGAAATGATTCGCTTCAACCCGTCAATACCCGTACAATGAAGGTGGAGCGCGGAACACCGGGTGTACGTCGCGTGATGGCCCGTGGAACCGTGAAACGTAACCGATCGGGAATTGCCCCGCGCAGCCTGGTCCCGTTAGAAAGGGTTTGACGATGAGCGAAGCAGAACACCATGGACTGGTTTCCATTTTTGCCTGTGGTCAGGACGAAGAAGCCAATATCGTGATCGCGTTTCTGGCAGAGAATGGCATCTCCGCCCAGCTGCAGACCGACTTGCCCCACAGCGTGTTGCCCGTGAGCTCCGACTGCGAAGTGTATGTGCATGAAGATGACGCGGCCGCAGCAAAGAATTTGATAGAAGAACAACTGAAGAAAAGCGAAGAAGCCACCGACGCCTAGCGTACCCTGCTTCGCGCGGAAGGAGTACAATATGCCCCAGATAATCGAAGGGAACTTTCAGGTTTCCGGAAAGAAAGTCGCCCTTGTTGTCGGACGTTTTAATGCGTTCATCACCAAGAACCTGGCCGAAGGTGCGGTCGATACCCTGGTACGCCACGGGATTGAAGACAGCGCCATCACCCAGGTCTGGGCACCGGGTGCCTTTGAAATTCCCCTCGTGGTAAAGAAACTCATCGACAAAGGGGGCTATGACGCCATCATTGCCCTGGGCTGCGTGATTCGCGGTGGCACGCCTCATTTCGACTATGTGGCCGGTGAAGCCGCCAAAGGCATCGGGCAGCTTTCGCTCCAGGCAGACATTCCCATCCTCTTCGGGGTGCTGACCACCGACAGTATCGAGCAGGCTATTGAGCGTGCCGGTACCAAGGCCGGAAACAAAGGCGCCGAGGCGGCTATGGCCGCCCTGGAGATGATGAGTCTCATGGAGCAGATTGAACGTGGTTAATCCCAAAGTACGACGTCGTGGGCGTGAACGTGCCCTGCAATTTCTTTTCAGCCTCGACTTCACGGAGTATACCGTGGAGGAGAAGCTGGAGAGCTTTTGGACCATCAATCCCGCCCGCCCGGGGGCCCGTCAGTATGCGGAGAAGCTCATTCACGGCGTGGCAAATCACCGTGATGAACTCGACGAGGAAATTGGCTCGGCGCTCGACCGCTGGACGCCGGATCGCATCGGCTTCATCGAACGGGCGGCCCTGCGCATTGCCCTCTTTGAAATGCGCCATATCAGCGATGTGCCCGACCCGGTTGCTATCAACGAGGCCATCGAAGTCGTGAAAATATTTGGGGCCGATGACGCCACCAAATTCATCAATGGTGTATTGGATCGGCTGAAACGGAAGACCAAGAAAAACTCCGCATGAGGACCTGTCTTGGCTTTCGTTGACCTCCATCTCCATAGCAATCAATCTGATGGGTCCGATGTGCCGGAGCAGGTGGTGGCACGGGCGCTCCGTGTCGGGGCGACGGCCATCGCCCTGACCGACCACGACACGGTGTCGGGCGTGGCGGCGGCGCAGGCGGCAGCGCAGCGTGGGGGACTGGACTTTCTCACGGGGACGGAAATCAGCACGTATTACAAGGGGCGTGAGATCCACGTCCTCGGCCTGGGCATCGATATCCATCATGAGGGGCTGCTCGGGGCCCTCGATTCCCTGTGTCAACAGCGTCAGGAGCGGGGCACCACGATTCTCACGCAATTGAGCGCACTCGGCATGCCCCTGACGGAGCGCCTGGTCGATGTGGAGGGGGGAGCCCTGGGCCGCATGCATATCGCGTGCGCCATGACGGAGGCGGGCTACGTGAAAAAGCCGCAGGAGGCCTTTGACCGCTACCTCAACGCGGGAAAGGCGGCCTACGTCCCGAAGCGTAACCTGCCGATCGATGAAGCCATAGACCTTGTCCATGCCGCGGGCGGTCTCGCCTTCGTGGCGCATCCGGGGCTGGGGAAAAACGTCCGGAAACTGTTGCCGGAACTATTGGCCCTGCCGTTCGATGGAATTGAAGCCTACCACGTCAGCCACAATCCGGGGCGGGTAGAAGAATTCCGGAGCCTCGCCCAGGCGCGGGGGCTCCTCATCAGCGGGGGCAGCGATTGCCACGGAACCGTGAAGGGCAAGGCGCTACTGGGCTCCGTCCAGACACCGCGTGCCGTCTTCGATGCCATTCAGGACGCCCTGGCACGCCCCTGAGCCGGCTCCGCGACCGCTTGAGGCTTACGACGTGACCTTGCAGTTGGGCAGCGCGCCCTCCAGCGAGATGATACCTTCCTCCGTGACGCCGGCGTCCTTGAGGTGCAGCGTACGGAGCCGGGTGAATTTCTCCAGTGTGCGGACGCTACGGTTGCTCAGGTGGGTGCCGGTCAGCGAGCAGTCCATCAGATAAATGTGCCCCTGGAGATACTCCAGTCCTTCGTCTGTCAATTCTTTCGGCGAGAAGACTTCGAGACTCAGCAGCAGGGAAAGCTCCCGTAGTTCCCGGAATCCCTCGTCAGTAACATTGGTGCGCTTCAGGGTTACATGGCGCAGCCCCGTCAGAAGTCCGACGTAGATCATGCTCTCGTCGGTCACTTTTTCTCCGATAAGGCCGATGGCCTGCAGACCATTTCGGTCCAGCTTGGAAAGGCCGCTGAGATTGGTTCCGACGTCGTAGCCCACTTCCAGTTTGGCTTCCATGCCTTCCGGAATGGCTACCGTTCCACGGGCATCCCGATGGGACTGCCAGGGGGCGGGGTCGTCTGCGCGCCACGGGCGAACGAAGACCTTGCCGAGCGATAGGGACGTCGGGAAATCAAGATTGCGGGCCGGTGGTGCCGCATTGAGTTCCGCCAGCGAAATGGTCGGTGCCGCTTCGGCCTTGTCCACGATGGGACATTTGGCGGGGAGCCGTTCGGCCAATGCCGCCCGCTCTTTTTCGGTGATGCTGAACTTCGTCACCAGGGTAGTCAGGCCGGTGAGGTGTTTGAGATGGTCCAGGTTTTCGTCCCCTTCCGGCATATTGGGGAGGGAGAGGGAGCGAATCGCGCGGGGGTCGAGGCGTCGCAGGGGCGCGAGATCAGCCGTTGCCTCGGCATTCAATTCCAGGTGCAACGCCGTCGCCGTCGTACTGGTCACGGGGCCTTGCGCCGCTTCCTGGAAGGGCTGCCATTGAGCCCGTGCCAGCTCCTTTACCGGGGTGGCCAGCAGGGTGCCCAGGGGGCGGTCCTCGGGAAATTGCAGGGTCAGGGTCTGAACGGGGGCCTCTAGCGGTGGCGCTTCCGCGGAGAACTGGCGGTACGCCGCAATGCCACCCACGCCCGCGAGTACGACCCCGAACATGACCAGCACAGGCAGCATGGCACTCTTTCGGGTGCCGTCTTTGGCCCGGTTGAGCATGAACTCGGTGCGTGCCAGCGTGTCGTCTTGCTTATCCAGGGTCTGGCGGAGGTTGTCCACATCGGCCCGCGCCTTTTCCAGATTGGCAAGCTGCTGTCGCTCTTCTTCTTTCAAGAGGGCAAGCTCTTCAGCCAGGGAGGACTGGGATTCGTTTGCCTGTAATTTCTGTTTCTCCAACTCTGCCAATTCAACCTGCAGGCGCTGCACCGCTTCTTCATTGCGCTGCTTCTCTTCAATAGCCTGCTGCGCAGCCTGCTGTTGGCTCGCGAGAGATTCCTGCAGGGCTTCGAGGGCGGCACGGGATTCGTTCAGGGCCGCGTTTTTCTCCTGCTCATTGTTGCGCAGCTGAATCAGCTCGCTTTCGAGCTCTTTCTCCGAAGATGCCGCATCTTCCGCCTTACGTTGTAAGGCCTGCAGTTCTTCCTGCAGTTGCGACATCTGCGCCTCGCTCATCTCGTCGCTTTCGGCCGCATGCTGGATCTGTTGTTCCCGATCTTCGAGCGCTTTGCGGAGGGCTTCCAGCTCCTGCTTCGCTTCATCCAGCGCCTGGGATTTTTTCGATTCGTTGCTGCGGAGCTGCTCCAACTCACCGGCCAAAGCCGCTTCGGAGGAACTTGCGTTTGCAGCCTGATCCCGGAGTCCCAGCAGCTCTTGCTGCATGGCCTGCACGAGGGCTTCCTGCTCCGCGTTCGTTGCTTTGGCGTCGGCCGCGGCCTGCTCGCGGGCGGCAAGATCACCCTTCAGCGCTTCCAACTCCTTACGCGCGTCTTCCAGGGCCTGCGTCTTGTCCGATTCACTCGAGCGGAGGGATTCCAATTCGGCAGACAGGCTCGCTTCCGAGGAGGAGGCCGATTGGGCCTGCTCCTGGAGGGCCGTCAATTCCTCCTGCATCCGGTTCAGCAGGAGTTCTTGCTCCTCACTGTTCTTACGGGCTTGTTCGACCGCGTCTTCCCGGTCGCCCAGCTGGCCCTTCAGGGCTTCCAGTTCGGCCCGGGCGTCTTCCAATGTCTTCGACTTCTCGGCCTCACTGGCACGCAGGGATTCCAACTCTTCCGAAATCTTCGATTCCGAATCGGAAGCCGACTCGGCCTGCGCCTGGAGCTTGGCCAACTCTTCTTGCATGGCCGCTACCTGGGCAGCATGTTCTGCACTGCTCTGGCGGGCCTCATCGACGGCATTTTCCCGTTCATTCAGTTGACTGCGAAGGGCTTCCAATTCGCCGCGGGCACCTTCCAGTGAATCCGATTTGGTGCTGCTATCCGTCCGCAGTTGATCGACTTCCTGGGCCAGGACCCGTTCCGATTCGGCATGTTCATGCACCTGGCTGTGCAGGCCAACCAGTTCTTCCCGGAGGGCATTCAGCGCTTCTTCGCTCATGCTGCTCTTGGCCGTGGCTTCCTGAATCTTGGCTTCCCGTTCGGCCAGATCGGATTGGAGTTTCTCCAAATCGCCCCGGGTTTTCTCGAGTGATTGTGCTTTCTCTTCCTCTTTTCGGCGTAATTGGGCCAGTTCTTCGGCCAGGGCTTTTTCAGAGCTTGATGCCGCTTCCGCCTTATCCTGGATGCTCTGCAACTCGTTGTGCAGGGCCGCGATCGCCGCTTCTTTTTCCTTACTACGGGCTTCCGCCTCTACAATCGCGTGTTCCCGATCGGTCAAGGCATCTTTCAGCTGGGCCAGTTCGCCCCGGGCGTTTTCCAGGGCTTCCGACTTGGCGCGCTCGTTGTCCCGCAGTTGGGACAGTTCCTCTTGGAGCGCCGCTTCGGAGGAGGAGGCCTGTACCGCCTGTTCCTGAATGGCGGACAGTTCCTGGTTGAGCGCTGCAATGGCCGCTTCGCTTTCCTGACTGCGTTTTTCCGCTTCGGAAATAGCCGCTTCCCGTTCATCCAGCGTGCTGCGTAATTCCGAGAGTTCGCCCCGGGCGTTTTCCAGCGCTTCCGTTTTTTCCCGTTCGTTGACACGGAGCTGTTCGAGCTCCACCTGAAGGGCCTGTTCCGAGGAGGACGCGGCCGCCGCCTGCGACTGGATGGCGTCCATCTCTTGCTGCAGGGCCGCCATGGCGGTTTCGCTCTCTTTCGTGCGGGCCTCAGCCGCCGCCACCGCAGATTCCCGTTCCTTCAGATTGCCCTGAAGGTCGACCAGCTCGTTGCGCGCCATTTCGAGTGCTTCGGATTTCTTGCGCTCGTTCTCCCGCAATTGCTCGAGTTCGGCATGGAGGGCCTTTTCCGAGTCGGCCGCCGAGGAGGCGTTCTGTTCGATTGCCGCCATGTCCTGCTGCAGTTGGCTGATTGCGGCTTCCCGCTCAGCGCTGATACGCTCGGCCTCCGCCACGGCGGCCTCCCGCTCGACCAGCTTCTCCTGCAAGGACGACATGGCTCCCCGGGCATCTTGGAGTGCGGTCGCCTTGGCCGCCTCTTCACTCCGAAGGCGCTCCACCTCCTGCAACAGCTCCTGCTCGGAATTGGCCGCCGCCTGGGCCTCCGCATTCAAGGTGTTGAGCTGATCCTGAAGCTCGGCCATGCGGTTGTCTTTTTCTTCTGCATCTTCAACGACCTGTCGGATGGCACTTTCCCGCTCATCCAGACGGAGCCGTAGGTTTTCCAGCTCGTCCTGGGAGCGCTGCAGTGCGACCGATTTCTGTTCTTCGGCGTTGCGGAGGGTATCCAGTTCTGCGCGGAGGGCCAGCTCGGATTCCGATACGCTCCCGGCCTCGGTCTGAAGTTGGCTGAGCTGACTTTGCAGCGCCGCCACCGTCTTCTGCAGATCGACTTTGTCCAGCGTTTCCGCCAGCCTATTCTCCAACGTAGAGTGCAGGGAGCCGAATTGTTCTTGCTGCTCCCGGGTCGCCGCTTGAAGTCGCTGGTGCTGGTCTGGATCGAGCAGCGTGCCCAGGCTGGCCATCCGTTCCTGGAGTTCACGGGAAGAGGCGAGGGCGTCCGCGCACAGGGATTGGGCGTCATTGACTTGATTCAGGGCCGCGAGATTACGAGCCCGCGCGTAACAGAGCACGGCATTGCTCGGAAAGATATCGTGCAATTCGCGGGCGATTTTCAAGGATTCTTCGTGTTTGCGTTCCCGAAAATGCGCGTTTGATTCCGCAAGTTTCTTTTCGAGGGTCGTGAATTGCATGCCGAACTCCAAATAACCAGTTTCGCTTCCTACACGGTCTAGTGTAACATAAGAAAAGAAAACTGTTGTCAAGCCCCTGCTCTTTTCACACCCCGGGACAACAGTTTGGTGTACTTACGCCGGTTGGGCCGGGATGGGATGGTAGATACCATCCGCCCGGCAGCCACGGCACGTGTCAGGAGGTGAATTGGTGACAGATAGTCCTTCCATGGTGGTCCTTACCTGCGTCTGTGGCCAGAAGATGAAGATACCCGAAGACGCCTTGGGGAGAACCTTCAAGTGTGTCCGCTGCGGTGCCCATACCAAGAGTGGAGGAGACAACACAACGCCCCTCGCACCGGCCCCGCAGGCGGTGGAGCCCCCCGTAGACCGGCTGGAGCTCCAGCCGGAAGATACGCCGCCCGCCCAGGAGCCGATCGGACAGTTGTTGATCGACGGTGGCGTGATCACCGAAGAGCAATTGAATGACGCCCTGGCGAAGCAGCGCACCCAGGGCGGAAAAACCTTTGAGCTCCTGATCGCACTGGGGCATCTCGATAAGGACAAGCTCCACGATTTTCTTTCCCGGCAGCCGGGTATTGCGGCCATCGACTTGTCCCGGTGTAACATTTCGCCGGATTTGGTGAAATTGGTCCCGAAAAAGCTGGCCGTTGAAAACCTCGTACTGCCCATTGACCAGTTGGGTAAGCTCTTGACCGTAGCGATGGCCTGCCCCCTGGACACCGGCACGATTGCGACCCTCGAGCAGGCCACGGGCTTGCGCGTCAAGGGTATGCTGTGTCGGCTCGAAGACATTCACGCCGCCGTGCAAAAGTACTATCCCGACCGGAGCCGTGTCGATCTTTCCCCGTCCAGCTTTGACAATATCCTGGGCTCCACAGAGGGCGCGAAAGAGAAGGTCGACGAAAAAATCCTGGTCTGGAGCGGGATTTACGTGACGGACGAGCAGCGCAAGGCCCTCCTTGAATCCATCGTACCCGAAGAGTCTCTGGACCTCATTGCCCGGCGGCTGGAGCGGGAGGTGGCCTTTGGGCCATTCCTCCTGCGCGTGGCCAATAGCGAACTGTTCGGGATGCCAGGTCAGGTAGACAGTGTGCCCATGGCCGTTGCGGTTCTGGGAAAAGACGGTGTGGTGCAGGTCCTGGAAGAGCTGGTGGAGCCGGTGACGGCCCGTATCGCAGAACCGCTGATGCCCTTCTACGAACAGGCCCTGCTCAATGCCGAAATCGCCCGAGGGCTGGCGCAGTTGGGTAAGGGTATGGGGGAGAACGCGGCATTTGCGCTGGGTATGCTCGGGGAAATGGGGCGCATTGCCCTGGTTTCCCTGTCTCCGATGAAGTACAAGCGCATAAAGCTTGGGCTCTACGGGGACGAATTGGTGGCCATGGAAGAGCGCTTTTTCACCCTGAATCACTGTAAAGCCGGGGCGGCTGCCGCAGAATCCTGGCACTTTCCGATGCATACGGTGCGGGCGCTCCGCCACTACGTCGAGCCGGAAGCCTTCGAAGAGACCGGCTATCCATCCCGCCTGCTGAAACTAGCCGTTTTCCTCGCCCACGCCGATGCGGAAGGCGTTTCCGCCATCCTGAGTGAACAAGCCGACCTTGTGGCCGCACTGAAACTGGCCGCGCCGGACGTTGCAAAGGTGGTAGAGACGGCACGAAACACCTTGACAGAATCCATGGAGAAAACCGATGTCTGAAGCGGATGCTACCCAATTCATACGAAAGATTGGAGCTTCACCTGATTTGCAGAATACCGTTAATGCGCTGCAGGGAAAGGGGGTGCTGAGCCGGTTGGTGGCCCTGGGTGCCGAACATGGCCTCGAGTTTACGGAAGAGGAGTACCGCGCTGCGGTGGTGACCCTGGCCGATGGCGCGCTCTCCGACGAGGCGTTGGACGAGGTGTTGCGGGAAGCCGGATTCAAATCCTGACGCGGTAGATTTAGATACCCCGTGTCAAGGGGCACCGGGTGGTCGCGCGGTCTGCCTAGTGCTGGCAGAGGTACTTGGCGACCAGGGGGGGGCATCCGCTGCACCCGTCTTTGGGCCGCGTCTCCAGCGCATCCACCGAATGGGGGAGTCCAGGGTGGTGTACGATACGCTCCAGGCTGCCGGAAAAGACCGAGCCCAGGAAGAACTCTCGCTCTCCCGCCACCAGACCGCAGGTGTAGAGACTCCCGCAGGCATCCACAAAGACCATCTTACAGGGATAGTCGCAGGCGGAATTTGCCTCTTGGGTGTCGGGACTTGCCAAGGCTACCTGAACCCCTGCCGCCTTGAGCTCCCCGAACGCTTCGTCGACGGACGGCTCGACGAGCAGGTAGGTATGCTCCCTCGGGAGGGAGAGAAGCAGGCTGTGAAGCGCCGGGTCCGGATGCTGCATGGTCGTATGCAGACACACCGTCATCTGGTGGGTCTCTTGTGCCCAGCGGCACATGGCTTCCGTCACGTCGAGATTGACGGGGGTGTCACCCATGCTGATCACCAGCCAGTTCACACCGACGGAGGCGGCCTCATCGATGACGTTCAGCCACTGCTCACGCGCAACGGCCACTGCGGGTGTGCCGACGGTCATTTGGAGCCAGAGGTAGAAGATGTCTCCTGCGGGCTGCTCCGCCGCCGCCGACGCGCACGCACGAACTTCACGAACTATCTTCCGCGGAAGCTCAAAATGTTCCAACGGCGCATCCGTTTCCGGTGATGGTTCAGATGAAGTGCTCACAGGCGATAGAACTCCAGACGGTCGTGGGTACACAAATCATTCGACATAGTGTAATCCAGCACGTCGTGTCGATCCAAATGCGACAAACGCATAGGCTTCATTTCTTCAGACATACACGAAACACCGGAACGGGGCCGAATAATTCCATCCGCGGCGGATTTCTATCCCTCGGGGGCTTGTCGTGGTGCCACTACCCCATGCTATAATGACGACACTTCTCACGCGAGGCCCCATGGCATTGCTCAGAATCACCCTTCCAGGCACGGGAGGGGCACGATAGACATTTCCGATTTTCCCTGCCGTGTGCGTCATGGTATGTTAGCGCCGCACCTTTCGCATTGAACCGGGTGTTTGATATTTGTGTAGCCAACGTCAGGCCTCCGAAGTTGAGTGGAAGGCGAAAGGCTACCGTGAAAACGCCCCCCTATTGAGGGAAAGGTTTGAAGCGCTTATCACCAGACGGCATGGGCGGGGATCTAAAATTTTGTATAGCAGATGTGAATGGGCCACCCGATTTCGGGGGCCCATTTCGCAAAATAAAAGTAAACACTTGACAAACGGGCGAGGACTGCGTAAACTAAATATGCAGGCTCCTGACGGCTGGACCGGGTAGTCAACTGATTACCGCCTCGGACCGTTTTGTTTAACCCTGCAGACCTGTTTCGGCGTGGTCGTACATGGTGGGTGGTGTGTTTGGATTGAGCCCCCCGATGTGCAGACGCCTAACTTTCGGATGGGTGTTGTGATAATACTACGGGTGCCCGAGACGCGTGACAGAAATACATGGGACCTTCATTGTTCAGGCCGTTGCCGCCAGGTGGCTGGTCCCGTGAATCGTCGGCGATGTGCATCGTACGCAGAGGAGCTAGGGTTTATTGCTGTTTTTTAAAGCAAAAAAATCAATTGGGCTCGACATCGGTACCCACTCCGTAAAAGCGGTTCAAATGTCTCGCAGGGGCGGTCGCCTTTGTATCGATGAGGTGGGTTATGCCCTCGTGGATCGCAATCAGGTGAATTCCGACCCCGTCATCGCCCATGCATCCGCCGTGAGTGAAGCCCTGATGGGGATGAATCTCAATTCCAGTCAGTTGGTTGGCGCATTGCCCGGCCAGACGGTGGTGATTCGTTATCCCCGCTACGCCGAATCAGCCCGGGACCAACTCGAAGAAATCGTGAGCCGGGAGGCCGGTCAGAACATTCCCTACGACCTTACCGAAGTCTCCCTCGACTGGACCTTGCTGGATGAGGTGGAAGAAGCGGGGCAGCGGCAGCTCAAGGTGCTGTTGGTAGCCGCGAAACACGAAAACATCGATTCTCGCGTTCAGATTATGGATGCCTCCGAACTGGAGTTTGCCGTTCTGGGCGTAGATTCATTGGCCCTGGCCGACGCCGCCGAAGCCTGCGACTTTCTTCGTGTCGGAGAGACCGTGGCCCTGGTGAACATTGGCCTGACCTCGGCAAGTATCCACTTTGTAAAAGACGGCATCTCCAATTTCATTCGTGACGTTAATTGGGGGAGCCGGGAGCTGATTCACTCCATCGCGAAAGAGCTGCGCTGCGAATACGAAGAGGCGGAGCGTCGCCTGCAGGAATTCCTCGTGGAGACCCCGGAAGCGGAGGCCCCACCGGAGCCCCCGGCGTTGACATCCAACGACCCCGGCGATCCCTTTGCGGTTCCTGTCGTGGAAAATCTCAACGATACGCTTGAAGACAGTGGGTCGGCCATAGAGACCCCGGATTCCCTGACCGATTTTGGCGATGACCCCTTTGGCGAGGCAGCGCCTGCCAAGCCGGCCGCACCCATGTCATTGGGGAGTGGCTCGTTGCTGGATCCGCTGGACGATGAAATGGACGATTCCTTCGGAATACAGTCTAACGCGCCCATGGGGATGGCCGAGGAAGTTGAGCCAGACATGCGGGATATCGTTTCCGCATCGCTCAGCAAGATGGTTTCTGAGATTAGACGTTCATTTGACTACTACGAACATCAACTGTATGAACGCCCTGTCGATCGCCTGGTGGTGAGTGGCGGTATTGCCCATTCCGATCTGGTATGCACCACCTTGCTGGAAGAGCTTGGGGTGGAATCGGTTGATGTGGCAAATCCAACCAATAGCGCCTTGTACGTGGCGGATGACATGTCCATGGGTAAAATGCTAGAGCAGCCCGCACAGTTCATGGTAGCGGTGGGGCTCGCGGCACGCGGGATGGCCGACCTATGATCGTTGTAAACCTCCTACCCGAAGAACTCCGACCTATCAAACGCACGCCCTTGCCGCACTTGCTCAGTCTCTTGGTGCTGGTATTGGCGATTGGTGCGATGGGGTTGATGTTTCTGGCCAAGATTGCAGAAATCAGTGATACCAATTCCAAGTTGGCCACGGCCGAGCAGGAGTTGGATGCGTTGAAGGATATCGTGGAGGACTATAACGCCCTCAGCGCGAAGAAGCAGCAACTCGAAAATAAAATCAACGTGATTCAGGAAATCCTGGCCGACCGGATTATCTGGTCGGAGCAGTTGCATGAACTGGCTACCTTGACGCCGGAAAACTTCTGGTATGAACGCATCCGCGTAACCTCTAAAACGGTTCGCGAGGAACGGGTGGTCATCGATGAAAAGACCGGCCAGCCGGTCGTCGATCCCAAGACCAAAGTGGAAAAGACCATTAAGGTCAACGTGAAACGCCCCATGCTGGAAATTTCCGGTTACGTCATCAATAACGACGAAGGCTCCAACCAGATTTATCCGCTGACCTTCAGCACCACGGAAGACGAAGAGTTCGGGAGCATCTTTGTTCTCGACCGTCCTCAGATTACCGACGCCGAATACAACGGTTACGCTGTGCGTGGTTTCGTGTTGGAGTACAGAATCGAGACGGGAGGCCAAGGCTGATGTTGGAATTCTTCAAAGGCACTGTCACCCCCAAAGACTGGGCATTCGTCGCGGTTGTGCTGGGTATCACCGGCCTGCTTAGTGCCGGGTTCTACTTTGGCGTCTACACGAAGCAAAACGAAAAGCTTCAGGCGATTCAGGCCGAGCTAAAAACAACCGAAGCAGAACTGAAAGAGGCCGTGGCGATCAGCCAGACCTACGAAGAATTCAAGAACCAGGCCGAGACCGCCGAAAAGTTGGTGAAGGTCTTTGAAGAGCGCCTGCCGGAAGAACGCGAAATTCCCAAGCTGCTGGAACAGTTCGAGGCCAAAGCCACCGAGCTGGGCCTGAGCGTAGAGCTTACCCAGTTACCGACCCGCACCGATACGAACAAGGAAACCATTCCCTACGAAATCGTGGCCCGTGGCGGCTTTCACGATATCGTACAGTTTATCAATCTCCTGGAGCGGGATAAGCGTTATCTGAAAGTATCAAACCTGGATATTGGCGAGGAGATAGCCGACGTCTCCGAGGCAAACTTTCACCTCAGCACCTTTCGATTCATTCAGGCCGACAACGAGAGCGTAGCAAGCAATGAACCAGGAAAATAAAAAACAGGTTATCATGGCCGGTGTACTGGGCGTTGTCCTGGTGATCGTGCTGGTGTATCAATTCGCCATTGCAGGCGGTACCGGGACGCCTCCGAGCTCCTCCAATTCGGGGGGGACGCAAACGGCGTCTAACGCCCCGGTGGCCCGCCCGACCGTTGCGCCGACCCGACTCAAAAAAGTCGACGTGGACCTCGATGAATTGCGCGAGAAAGTCGATGTAGTGACCTTTCGCTACGAAGAAAACCGGATTAGCCGGAGCCCCATGACCCCCTTGGTCGGGCGAATTCGGACCCAGCTGGAAGGGCTTACGCCCATCGGACCGGCAAGTACCATGGAAATCGCCGAGAAGAGCGTGACCGGGATTGTCTATAACGAGTATGCACCGGTCGCGGTGATCGATGATGAAGTTGTCTCAGAAGGACATCAGTATGCGGATGGCGTCGTCTTGACAAAAATTGAGCCAAAACGGGTTTGGTTCAAGTGGGGCGACGCTGAAATTCCCGTAGAGCTGAAGGAGCTATAAATATGACCAGGAAGCGATGGAATGCCAGGGTTATTATCGTCCTGACGGTGCTTCTCAGCATGGCACCAATGCTCCGTTCCGGCTCCGCACAGGCGGACAGCGATACGGTAGCGACATCAAGTAAGGCCCAGCCGTGTGCAACGGTTCACCGGGTAAACGGACCGACCGCGGGAGCCAATCATCTGGATCTCCACGTGGAATCCGTTCAGGGCCTGCTGATCGCCGAAGGAGCGGAACCCGACACGCGTCGGTTGCTGTTGATGAACAGTCGTATCCCGGCCGATATGGCGGGCGTGGTTGAGGTGGGGGACAAGCTCCTGGCCTCGCTCAATCTCATCGAGTCGACCTGGGGACACGAGACGGAGGCCCGAATCGATCTGACGCTCGCGCAGGCGGCGGAAGTCGAAACGCACGAAACGCCCGATGGAATGTCCGTCGTGCTTCGTAGTGGCAGCGACGAATTTACGTTGAACGTAATCGCCACGCCCTATCCCGTCATGCAAGTGACCAAGCCGACGCGGGAACAGGCGCTGAAAGCGGACCTGCTGGCCGTCGCGGCTACGGAGCAGGAATCGGAGCGCCAGGATTGGTGGCGTGGTTCTTCCCGGGACGAGATGAAAGCGATGTTGCGTTCGGTCCGAGAGGCCGACGTTAACGTCACCGCCTATAATTCTGTCGCCTTCGCCGCTCAGGATGAAGATACCGCCGAAGCACCCGCAACGGAAGAAGCGCCCGTCGTCGAGGAAGCAGAAAGTGCCGTAGAGGAAGAAGAACCGGTTACACCGCCAACGGCCCGCGAGCCTCAGGCGCCGAAGAGCGTCGAAGCCAACCGCGAATTGGCCAAGCAAATGATTGCTGCCGAAGCGCCCCCTCTGGGCGAGGCCCCCGAGGTTGCGCCCCGGAAGGTATGGCGGGGCGACCCCATGCAGCAGCCCGTGACCATCGACTTCCGGGATATGAACCTTATCAATGCCGTTCAAATCCTGGCCGGCATGGCCCAGATCAATGTGGTCGCCGGTGAGAACCTGCAGGGTACGGTTTCCCTGAATCTTAAGAACGTACCGCTGAAGCAGGCGATGGAAACCGCCCTGCGCGTCAATGGCCTCGGTATTGTCGAAGAGGAAGGCATCTATCACATCAAGCCCTACCTCGAAGCTATCGCCGCGGACCGTCGGACGGAAGTGGTCGATATTGAGAATTCGGATGCGGAAGAAATCAAGAAGACGTTGGAAGACGTAATTACGGGTTCCGAATACGAATCCCTGATCAGCATTTCCGCCAACAAGATCGCGAGTACCATCATTGTTTCTGGTCCCGTGGATCAGATTGAGCCGCTGGTGCGTATGGCCAAACGGCTGGACGTCGAGCAAATGGTCCTGCCGACGGTGACCATGCCCATCAAACTGAACTATGCAGATCCCGACGACATGCTCGCTGTCATTGAAGGCATCCTCACGAAGGAAGTGGGCCAGGTTACGGTCGACCAGCGCGCGCGCATCCTGGTGGTTACGGATATCCCGATCATCGTCGAGCAGATTACCGCCCTCGTTGAGCAGCTCGATATTCCTGCCAAGTCGGTGGCTATCGAGGGACTCATTGTTGACGTAACCCTTACCGATGCGGCCGATACCGGCGTAGACTGGCTAATCAGTGCCGTTCAGAGCCAAAGCCGTCGGGACGCAGCGGGTAACACGGGCATCTTTACCGGCAATCTGCAGGAATTGAGCCTCGACTCCAATCTCAGTATTGGCGATGCGGCCGGACTGCTTAATTTCGGTATTCTGTCTGGCGACATAGATTGGCGTGGCGTAATCCAGGCCGAGGTGCGGAACAACAATTCCACGTTGTTATCCAACCCCAAGCTGATTACGGTGGAAAACCAGCCAGCCACTATCCTCATCGCGTCCGAGATTCCCTACGTGGAGTTGACGCAAACCGAGCAGGGTGGTCAGCAGACGAGCACGGAATTCAAGCCGATTGGTACGGAGTTGACCGTGACGCCTACGGTCACCCATGACAACCACATTATCGCCAAGATTCTTGCGAAGGAAAGTACCTCGTCGCAGGAGGTCAATGGCATTCCGGTGGAAGACAAGCGTCAGATTGAGACCACGCCCCATATCGCCAGTGGCCAGACCATCTACGTCGGTGGACTGCGCAAGAATAACGACACGGTCAGCATCCGAAAAGTGCCCGTGTTGGGTGACGTGCCCGTAATGAACTTCCTCTTCCGCTCCAACCAGCGGAGTGAGACCGTCAACGAACTGCTTATCTTTCTGACGTGCACGGTGCTCGATGACGACGTACCGATGACTGCCTACCAGCAGGAACGGGTGGAGCAAGTCCGGGACGCCCGTCTCGAAGTGAGTGCGGAGACCGCGCTTATTCACGATGCGGTCTATCCCAGCGAAATGCGTGACCCCGCCTGGAAATGGCGCAAGCACTCCAAGTAGCGCTTGAATTGATTCGTATACACCGGCCGCCCGCGACTAACGGGCGGCCTTTCTTATAGGCCAGGAAGGAGTTGTACCTGTGAAGGCATTTCGCGGCGTTCCCGAGTGGGACACACCCGCCGGCGTTTCGGCGGTCCCTGTTCAGGGGACGGCATACTATGCCATTCAGGAGCCCACAGGGGGCATCAATTCGGATACCCGATTGCTCTGCGTCCTTCATGGCTGGGGACAAAACTGTCGGTCATTCCTCCGTCGCTTTAGTGCGCTCAAAGAAGAGAATATCCTGGTGGTCGCGCCCCAGGGGCCTCACCAGATGTATCTGGACATGACGACCCGGAAAGTCGGATTTTCCTGGCTGACCACCTATGACCGCAATCGGGCGATGGTCAACCTGATTGCTCTTATCGATAAGGTCTTGAAGGAGGTGAAGGCCAACACGGGCCTTACGATAGCACCCTATATCCTGGGCTTCAGCCAGGGGGTATCCATCGCCTATCGTTACCACCTGTTGGGTGGTCGCCCGGTAGCCGGTATCATTGCGTGCGGGGGAGACTTGCCCGCCGATGTGCACGGGGCCATCTCCGCGGCGGAACAGCTCCCAGTCCTGCTCGTGCACGGGAAAAGCGATGGGATCGTGCCGTTCAGCAAGGCGGAGGAGGCCGAACAAGTACTGCGAAACGTCGGTCATCCTCCCACCTGCTATTATTTCGATGGCGAACATGTTATTCCGGCAGAGGCGGTCCAGGTGATTGCGGAGTGGCTGCACGGTTAGTCGCCATTCAGAGGGGAGGTATGGCGGAATAAACGCCGTGACTTTTGCATCTCCATGCCCAAACGGTGTATGTTACCGCGTTTATCTTTTCCCCATCCCTGAGAGTAGTCTATTATGTCCCATGCCCCCAAGGCGGTTTTGAGCGTCCAGGAAGTGACCCATAGTTTTGGTTCTCAACCTGTCTTAAATGAAATGTCCGTTACCGTGCACGAAGGTGACCGGGTTGGGCTTATCGGCCGGAACGGCTGTGGAAAATCCACGCTTCTCAAGATTATGGCGGGCCTCATCGAACCCGATGAAGGTGAAGTGGTCGTACGTCAGGGCGTCGCCGTGGCCCTGCTCCAGCAGCAATGCCCCCTTCCGGAAAACTGGACGGTTCGCGAAGCATTGGACTCGGCGGTCGCAGATCGACAGGCCCGCGTGGACGAGTATCACCGTCAACTTGAAGTGCTTTCGACCCTGCCCGACGGAAGTCCGGAGCACGAAGAGCTAGCCCATAGCACCCACGAGCTTCAGCATGCCATCGATCTGGCCAATGACTGGGGGCTCGATCTGGAGATCAACCGGATCCGCATGGCCCTGGGGCTGGTCGACGATGACCGGCCGCTCAATTCCCTGTCGGGGGGGGAGTTGAGGCGTGTGGACCTGGCGCACAAGCTGCTTCACCGTCCCGACGTGCTCATTCTTGACGAACCTACCAACCACATCGATACCCAGAGCGTGGAGTGGATTGAACGCTTTCTCGAGCAGTACGAGGGCAGCTGTGTGCTCGTTACCCACGACCGGTACTTTCTTGACCGGATCGTAAACCGTATTGTTGAAATTGAGTTCAATCGCCTTTACTCTTTTCCGGGCACCTACGCGAAGTTTCTGGAGTACAAGTGCCAGGTGGAGTTGAGTGAAGGGCGCACCGAATCCAATCGCCAGGCGCTCATCCGGCGGGAACTGGCGTGGTACAAACGGGGGGCCAAGGCACGAAGCACCAAGCAGAAAGCGCGCATTGACCGCCTGATGGATGTTCAGGAGCAGGGGCCTCCGCAGAAACACCGTGAATTTGTCTTTGAAATCCCCGAGCCCGAGCGATTGGGGAAGACCATCCTGGAAGCCCGCGATATCACCTACGCTATCGAAGGGCGCACGCTGATTCGCAACTTCACCTTGACCATGCAGGCCGATATGCGGGTGGGCATCGTGGGGCCCAATGGTGCCGGCAAAACGACGCTGTTGAAGGTACTCATGGGGAAGGCCAGGCCCAAGAAGGGCAAGGTTATTATCGGGGAGAATACCCGCTTCCTCTACGTCGATCAGAATCATGATGAGGTCGATCGCTCGATGAGTATCATCGATCACGTGGCCGATGGCGCCCGCTATTGGGAAGTGAACAAACGCCGGGTCTACATTCCCGCCTACCTGGGGAACTTCCTCTTCGATGCGAATGCCCTGGAGATGCCCATCGGGCGGCTTTCCGGCGGTGAATTTAATCGCCTCGATATGGTGAAAAAGCTCCTTCATGGCGGCAACTTTCTCATTCTCGACGAACCGACCAACGATCTGGACCTCTACACCCTGCGGGTGCTCGAAGAGACCATCGACGGCTTTTCCGGCTGTGCCATGATCGTGAGCCACGATCGCTACTTCCTCAACCGGGTCTGCACCCATATGCTGGTCTTTGAACCCGATGGTGAAGTGGTGGTCATTGTGGGTAACTATGACGACTACGTACTCTACCGGGAGCGAAGGGCGGCCGACGAGAAGGCCGTGGCAAAAGCCAAGGTCAAAGCGGCGGAGAGTTCGGGGGCCCCACGAAAGAGTGCACCGGCCCGGCTGAGCTACAAAGAGAAGCAGGAACTGGGCAATATGGAACGTGCTATCGCCGAGGCCGAGGCGACGGTGGAGGCCTTGGAGGCGTCCATTCAGGCCCCCGACTTCTACGAGAAGGGGCACGAAGCCGTGCAGGCGGAATTGAACGCGCTCAAGGCTGCCCAGGATCAGGTCGAGTCCCTCTTCGCCCGGTGGGAAGAACTGGAAGCGAAACGGGGCTGACGGTCAGTCCGGGTCGGCCGCCTTTTCGGAGGATGCAAGCAGATAGAGGGCTTCTTCGGCGAAGAGATTGGGCCAGAAGGTCGCTTCGCCCTGGGAATACAGGGGGATCTCCTTCTCGATCTCGGCGTTCAGGGTCCGACACATCTTGCGGAAATCATCGATGGCCAATACATGTCGGTTGGGGGTCTGATACCACGCGTACGGCAGGTTTCGTGTAACGGGGGCCCGCCCCTCAAAAAAGGTAATCCAACGTACCCGCCAATGCCCGAAATTGGGAAAGCTGACGATACACTTCTTACCGACCCGCAGCATTTCGCGGAGTGCCAGGTCAGGCTTCTTGATGACCTGGAGGGTCATGCTTAAAATGACGTAGTCAAAGCTCTGGTCCGGCAAGGCACTGAGCCCCTTGTCGATGTCCGCCTGCACCACCGAGATGCCCCGGCGCACGCAGGTGACCACACTGCCCTGGGCCAACTCGAGTCCCATCCCCTGAACGTTCTTGGTCCGGACGAGCTGTGCGAGCAAGGCCCCGTCGCCGCAGCCGATGTCGAGGACCCGGCTGTCTTCTTCCACGAGGTTGGTGATCATGTCATAGTCGACACGGTGGCCTTCGTAAATGTTTTCCTGCGCGGCAGAAGGGGGGGGCACATCGGTTTCTGAGTCGGAAACCAGGTTTTGCACACTGCGCACCAGATCCGGGTTCTTCATATGGTCCAGGAAGCCACCGATGATCTTGGACAGCACATTGACTTCCAATAGAAAGGCGTCATGGCCATAGGCCGACTGGATATTACAGTAGGTTACGTTCTTGCGCTGTCGGGCGAGGGCGTAGA
Organism: Candidatus Hydrogenedentota bacterium; assembly: GCA_034669905.1. GTDB lineage: Bacteria > Hydrogenedentota > Hydrogenedentia > Hydrogenedentales > JAEUWI01 > JAEUWI01. The sequence continues at coordinate 87,385 of JAXMOL010000019.1, read as the reverse complement.
CGATATCCTCGGAAAAATAGGGTGGGTAGAGCCAGTCCGAAGAGAAGGAGAGGACCAGGATCTTACTCGTAATCACCTTCATCGCTTCATCCAGGGAGCCGAAGCGCGACGCAATATCGAAATAGTCCATCGCCTTGGTGACGTAGAGATAGGTGTTGGCATCAAAGCGGTTAACAAATTGCTCGCCCTGGTAATCCAGGTAGGTTTCCACCGCGAACTCGCTGTCAAAATCGTACTTGAGCTGATCGGCACTGCGAAGATTGCGTCCAAACTTGAGCCGCATCGATTCGTCGGAAAGATAGGTGATGTGGGCGAGCATCCGCGCGATGGCCAGCCCCTGAGAAGGACCCTCGGTGCCGTAATAATCGCCGTTCTGAAAATCCTTGTCGCCCTGGATGGCGTGGCGGCCCACCGCATCAAAGGCGATCTGCTGGGCTCCACTCGTATGGGTAGACGCGATAATCATGGCAGAGCCGACCCGGTCGGGGTAGCGGGTGGCCCATTCCAGGGCCTGCATGCCCCCCATAGAGCCACCGGCCACGGCCAGCAAGGTATCGATGCCCAGGTGGTCAACAAGATGGCGCTGCGCCTGGACCATGTCGCCAATCGTGATGACGGGGAAGTCCAATCCATAGGCCTTGCCCGTGGCCGGATTGATGGCCGCAGGGCCGGTCGTGCCCCGACAGCCCCCGAGGACATTGGAGCACACCACGAAGTAGCGATTGGTATCAAAGGCTTTTCCGGGGCCCACCATGGAATCCCACCAGCCGGGCTTGGCGTCCTCCTCGTGATGCAGCCCCGCCACGTGCGCATCGCCCGAAAGGGCGTGGGTAATCAAGATGGCATTGGAGCCGGTTTCATTGAGGGTGCCATAGGTTTCGTAGGCCAACGTGATGGGACCCAACCGGACACCACACTCCAACTCAAGTTCGTGCGGTGCTTCCGCAAAGGTGTAAAACTGGGGCGTTACAATCCCGACCGATGCAGCATCTGCCATAAATTCAATTCCTTAAACGCGGCCCCCTGGCGGGGAGTATTCAGAACCGGGCGGCCATATTGCCGCCCGGTCAGCGAGTTCATTCCGGTGCCGGGGCGGAGGTGATTAAGTCCCCGCCAATCGTGTTATCCCGCCTGGGAGGCGTCCAGGGCCTGGCCCAGATCCCAGAGGATATCACTGATCCCTTCAATACCCACCGATATGCGTATGTAATCCGGCGTTACGCCAGCCGCGGCCTGTTCGGCTTCGCTCAGCTGCTGGTGGGTCGTTGTGGCCGGGTGGATGACGAGGGTCTTGGCATCCAACACGTTGGCAAGGTGGGAAGCCAGTTCGGTGGCGTTGATAAACCGCGTTGCGGCCTCTTTGCCGCCCTTGATTCCGAAACCGAGGATCGCACCCTGCCCGTTCGGGAAATATTCCATCGCGCGGGCATGGTCCTTGTGGCTCTTCAGGCCGGGGTAGTTGACCCAGCTGACCGCATCGTGGCCCTCCAGGTATTCGGCGACTTTGAGCGCGTTTTCACAATGACGGGGGGCACGCAGATGAATCGTCTCCAGGCCCTGCAACAGCAGGAAGGCGTTGAAGGGAGAGAGACAGGCGCCCGTGTCCCGGAGGAGGGTAACCCGGGCCTTGAGTGCATAGCTGATGTTACCGATGCCGCTGAAGTGCTCGTAGAACTTCATGCCGTGGTAGCTGGGATTGGGCTCGGTCAGTTCGGGAAACTTGCCGTTGTTCCAGTCAAACTTGCCGCTATCCACGAGTACGCCCCCAATGGCCGTGCCGTGTCCGCCGATCATCTTGGTGGCCGAATGGACCACGATGTCGGCACCGTGTTCGATCGGCCGGAAGAGCATGGGGGAGGTTACGGTATTGTCTACGATGAGGGGAATGCCGCGATCGTGTGCAACCTTGGCGATGGCCTTGAAGTCCGCCACGTCATTGGCCGGATTGCCAATACTCTCAAGATATACGAAACGCGTGTTATCGTCGATGGCTGCCGCGACATTCTCCGGCACGCTCATGTCCACAAAGCGGGCTTCCATTCCGAAATCTTTGAAGGTGTGGGCAAAGAGGGCGTAGGTGCCCCCGTAAAGGGAGTGGGAGGAGACAAAATTCTGGCCATTGCGACAGATATTAAGACAGGCCGCCGAGATGGCTGCAGAACCGGAAGCGAAGGCCAGCCCGAGCACGCCGCCTTCCAGCGCGGCGACGCGCTTTTCAAAGACGTCGACGGTCGGATTCATGATGCGGCTGTAGATGTTGCCAAATTCATTCAGGGCAAAGAGATTGGCCGCGTGTTCATGATCGTTGAACACATAGGAAGTCGTCTGGTAGATGGGTACTGCACGGGAACCGGTGGTGGGATCCGGCTCCTGACCCGCATGCAGTGCAAGGGTTTCAAGGGAATAGTTGTCCGACATGTTCGTGCTCCTGATGGTGTTTGCACCGTATAGCCTGTGGGCAAAGGGGGTGCCGCAATGAAAACAAAGGCCGGGCAGTGTGCATGCACCCTCGCCCGGCCTGAATGGTTACGTGTGCCCCATTAGTTCTCTTGAAAGAGGGGGGTGGAGAGGTAGCGTTCCCCGGAGTCAGGCAACACCACCACAATGGTCTTGCCCGCATAGGCTTCCTGATTCGCAAGTCGGAGAGCGACCGCCGCCGCGGCACCACAACTGATGCCGCAGATGATGCCCTCTTCCTGGGCAAGGCGCCGCGCCGTAGAGAAGGCTTCGTCATCCGTAATGGTCTCGATCTTATCAATGAGGTCCATATCCAGAATGTCCGGAATGAAGCCTGCACCAATACCCTGAACCTTGTGCTTACCGGGGCTTCCGCCACCCATCACCGGGGAATTCTCGGGCTCAACAGCAACCACTTCAATCTGCTTGCCCTTGTCATTCTTGAAGAAACGGGAGACGCCCGTTATGGTGCCGCCGGTGCCGACGCCCGCGACAAAGACATCGACGTCACCGTCCGTATCATTCCAGATTTCCGGCCCGGTAGTCTTCTGGTGGATGGCCGGATTGGCCGGGTTCTTAAACTGTTGGGGGAGAAAATAATCGGGATTCTCGGCCGCGATCTTTTCGGCTTCGGCAATTGCGCCCGGCATGCCCTTGTCGCCTGGTGTAAGCACGAGATCGGCACCAAAGGCCTTCAGCATACTGCGCCGTTCCAGGCTCATGGTCTCGGGCATGGTGAGAATCAGCTTGTAGCCACGGGCGGCGGCCACGAAGGCCAGCGCGATGCCGGTATTGCCCGACGTGGGCTCTACAATGGTGCCCCCGGGCTGGAGGATGCCACGCTCTTCTGCGTCCCAAATCATGGCCGCGCCAATGCGGCACTTGACGGAATAGGCGGGATTTCGCCCTTCGATTTTGGCGTAGACTTTCTCGGTCTTCAGTCCGGCGGCCAGTTTATGTAATTTTACCAACGGCGTGTTGCCGATGCTTCGGCTATTGTCCTCAAAGACAGGCATGTCCACAGATCCTCATTGTTTTGTTGATCGGGTCGGAAAAGGGGCACCCAGGCGCGCACGCCAGACTCTTCCGGAAGACGATCCCTCGAATCCCTCCTCGAAACTGCTGAATTGCAGTGCCGAGTTGCGCAATATTGGTGCAATGCTAGCATGCGAAAAAGCCTATTGCAAGCCGGTATTACGGGAATTTCGCCCTTGTTCCCCGCGTCCACGCATCGTAGAATGGAGGGAGCGATTGCATGAGCTCCGTTACAACCAACAGGGATTCGCTTCGTGGGTGCCCTTTCCATCGTTCCATGGCTGACAGCCTTCTGGCTGCCCTTCGGAGCGGCGGGCGTCGTCTTGGAAAACGATGCCATCCGACTGGAGGTGGAGCCCCGCACCTACTCTATCCGATACCTGGGACGTCCGGGGGGGCCCAATTTTGTGGATCCCCTCTACCTGACCGAACGGCAATACAATGAGCCGGGCCTGGTGCAACCGGGCGGTATCATGACCGATGTGTTGCCCGTGAGCGAAGCCGATGCCGTCCTGCGCCGGGGGCCTGCCTCCGTGGTGGTTCACCGTCCCAATTATCTCCTGCTCATGGGCCCGAAGAGTCCCCGCTCTGATCTGCAGCTGAAAAAGGAATACCGGCTCTACGGCGACGAGGCCCGGGTTACCTACCGGGTGTCCGTGCTGTCCTCCCGCAAGGAGGAACGGTCCGTTACCATTCGCGTAACAGCCCAGATACCCTGGGGCGCCTCCCTCGTGATACCGCCTCGCCCGGAAGGGGGGCTTCAGCTCCTTCGGGGTGCCTTTCCGGGCTTTACGGACTTCGTGGCATCTTCCGGCTCCGACTACCGGATCGAGCTCGCCCGGCGGAAAGGGCGCTCTCATGTCGTATTGAAGACCCTCGGCGGGCCCACCTCGGTGGAGAGCCCCTTTGGAACCTGGTCCCGCAGGGGCCGCATGCACAGTGCGGGGGAGGATTCGTCGGCCCCCCTTCAAATCGTAGCCCTGGTAGACGACGCCAGTCTCACCAGCCAGTTGGCCCTGGAGGGCACCCAGACCGGGGTTAATGTGGGGGCGCCCCTGGTCTACGAGGAGGAATGGACCCTGCACCCGCCTGGTCACCAGGCGTCTGAGAATGAGTTGGCGGCCAATTCGCTCGGGGATGAACGTGATTTCTAAGTGGCTACATTCCTTTCGGGCCCTGTCGAACATGATGGCAGCTCCCCTGATACGCGCTGCCCTGGCCCTCGTGGTAATTCTCCTGCTCGGGGCGGTCTTCCATGCTGACGGGGCCTTCTTCGACTGGAATACCCACCGTGATATGCTGCGCCAGGTCTCTGTCTACGGCATGCTGGCCTGTGGCATGACCCTGGTCATCATAACCGCGGGAATCGACCTCTCGGTCGGAAGCGTGCTGGGCCTGGTGGCCGTCCTGTTCTCCATGATGACCATCCATCAGGGGTGGTCGCCCTATGTGGCCATCCCGCTCTGTCTTTCGGCCGGGGCCTTGTGCGGCCTTGTATCCGGTGCCCTTGTGGCCCGCTATGCCCTCCAGCCCTTTATTGTGACCCTGGCCATGATGGTCTTCGCCCGTGGTCTGGCCAAGTCCCTTTCCGGCGGCCAAAAAATATCCACCTATATTCAAAGCGAAGCCGGGCACTTCGAGAGTGTGCCGTTGCCGCCCATATTTTCCACGCTGGATAACCGCATACTCGGCGGCAACGTGGCCGTTGTTACCGTGTTGTTTCTCCTGTGCGTGGCCATAACGTGGGTGGTGCTCCGGCGGCTGCGGGTGGGGCGCTATCTCTACGCCATCGGCGGGAACGAGACCAGTGCCCACCTTTCGGGCGTACCCGTGGGCCGTGTCAAGATACTGGCCTATGGGCTCAGCGGATTTTTTGCGGCGGTGGCCGGCATTTGCCAGGCCGCCCAGGAGACCCAGGGGGATCCCGAAGCAGGAGCGACCTATGAGCTTACGGCGATTGCGATTGTGGTCATTGGGGGCACGAGCCTCATGGGCGGACGGGGTAGCGTACTCTTGACGTTGCTCGGTGCCCTTACAATAGGGTACCTTGAGAAAATACTGAGTCTGAATGCCGTGGGTGAATCCAGTCGACTGATGTTGACCGGCGCCATTATTATTGCAGCCGTGTTGCTGCAGCGCCGCCAGGGTCCTGGTGCACGGTGATACGTCGGGAGCGTGAAATGATGTGGAAATTCGGGAGAAGAAGTGCCTTGCTGGTGGCCCTGGTCACCCTGCTGACCGCCTGTGGTGGTGGGGAGCAACCCGCCCGTGAGGAAGGCCAGCCATCCGGTGTGGGAGAGACGGAGACATTTGTCATCGGCATGAGCCAGTGCAATCTCGGGGAGCCCTGGCGCGTTCAAATGAATGCGGATATCAAAGCCGCCGCGGCGCTCCATCCACACCTTAAGGTCTTGTTTAAGGACGCGGGCAACGACACCCTGACCCAGCGGGCCCATGTCGAAGAGTTTGTCAACCAAGGGGTGGATGTGTTGATTTGCAGCCCCAAGGAAGCGGCCCCCCTGACCGATCCCCTCAAAAAGGCCTACGAAGCAGGCATTCCGGTCATCGTTCTGGATCGCGCGGTCTTTGGGGAGGCCTTTACCCAGTTCATCGGCGCCGACAATAAGCTGATCGGAGAAGCGGCCGGCCGTTGGGCTGCGCTGAAGTTGGACGGACAGGGCAAGGTGGTGGAACTGAAGGGGCTCATGACCAGCGTGCCGGGTCAGGATAGAAACGCCGGCTTCCGCGCCGGTATCGCGGAGAGTGACCTGGAAGTTATTTTTGAGGCGGACATGGAGTGGCTTGGGCCGAAGGCCCGGGAGGAGATGGAGTCGGCGTTGGCCCGTTTTGAGCAGATAGATTTGGTGTACGGGCACAACGACCCGGCTGCCCAGGGTGCCTACCTGGCGGCACGGGCCGCAGGACGCGAAAAAGATATTATTTTCGTCGGTATTGATGGACTACCCCAGGAGGGCCAGGTCATGGTGCGCGAGGGCGTCCTGGATGTGTGCTTCGAATACCCCACGGGCGGGGCCCAGGCCATCGCGACGGCGCTGGAAGTGCTGGAAGGGAAGGAAGTGCCCCGCGAAATCGTTCTGCCTTCACGGTACTTTACCGCCGACAACCTCGAAGGCGGCGGCGAATGGCTGGAAAAACCCAGTGATGTGAAAGCGAAACCGCGGGTGAAATCGGGCCCATGATGTATCGTATCCGGACTTTCACGCTGCCCCTGCTTGGCCTGGCGCTTCTTGCCCTGTCCGCGACCACAGGCTGCACGCCGTCGCCCCATGATCTGATCGGGCGGGGGGATATCGAGACCCTCAAGCAACAGTTAGACCACAACCCCGAACTCGTGCACGCCGAGAACGAGTTGGGTAAGCAACCGATGCATTACGCGGTCTATTACAATCAGGAGGCCGCCCTGGAGTTGTTGCTCGCTGCCGGGGCCGACGTCAATGCCGCAGACAAGACCGGCATGACGCCCCTGCATGTGGCGGCCCTGATGGGAAAGAAGTCGACCTTGTGGCTCCTCGCCCATGGCGCAGACATGGAGAAGCGCGACGTATTCGGTGATCGGCCGAGCCATACCGCCGCGATGGGTGGGCGAACCCGTGTGCTGACCGCACTCCACCGTGCGGGTGATCCCCTGACGGAGACAAACGAGGCGGGGAAGACGCCACTGGAGCTTGCGCAGAAATACCGCCAGCAAAAGGCCGCGGAACACATTGAGTCACTCCTCGGTCAATAGTCGGTGCGGCACCAGGTCGGGGCCATGCCGGGTTTGCGGGGCGTAATCCCGTGAAATCGGGACTCGGCTTGCATCCCCCAAGGTCACGCCACTACAATGTGCCCATCTGGCGATGCCCTGCTCTCAGGTCGACCGCCAGACGGGTTGTCCTTGTGCCCGCCATTCCTCCCATTCTTTCCATCCCTACCTGGATACCCCAAGACGCACCATGAATACGACCAAGAATGAACGGCTCGGCTTTCTCTTCCTTCTGGTAGCCATTGGGCTCTGGAGCACCGTGGAAGTGGCCGTGCGTACCCTTCATGCAGCGATCCCGCCCATTCAGTTTGCCTGGGTCCGGTTCATGCTCGGTGCCGTATTTCTGGTTGCCCTCTTGCCCTTTGAACTTCGGCGCCGGGGTTTGCGTCTGAATGGGGCGATTATTCGATTTGCCGCGTGGTCTTCCTTACCCGGAATTGCCGTTTCGAGTATTGCGCTCCAATACGGACTTACGCTGAGCGGGGCTGCCGTCATTGCCACGGTCTACGGCGCGGCACCCCTCTTCGTCATGGCCATGTCCCGGGTGCTCCTGGGTGACCTGATGACGACGCCCCGCATCATCGGTCTCGCCAGCGGTTTTATCGGAATTGTCCTGCTGGCTTCCGGGAAGCCGTCGGCCACCTTTTCACTTCCGGGCGTGGGATGTGCCCTGATCAGCGTGGGTTCTTTCTGTCTCTGGGCGGTGCTGGTCAAAAAGTATGCCGGGCCCTTCGGTGGCCTGCCCATTACAGCCCTTTCCTTTGTTTTTGGCGTGGCTTTCATGACGCCCCTCATGCTCTGGGAAGGGGGCGGGTTCGACGTGACACCCTTGCTCCAACATCCCGGGCGCGTGCTGTATCTCTCTATCGGAACTACTGGCATCGCCTATTGGGTCTATTTCATGGGGCTGGAGCGTATCGACGCCACCCAGGCGATGAGTGTAATCTTACTGAAACCGCCGATGGCCGCGGTGCTGGCCATGCTGGTGCTCGGCGAGCCCCTGACCTGGAATGTGGTGGCGGCGATGGTGCTGATTCTATCGGGACTCTACGGCGTCGTTATCTGGGATCGCCGCAAGGCCGCCCGTGGTCATTCAATCACAAAACGCGAAACCCCACGGGGTATGGAAAAGATGGAGCAAGATCTGTGTCCCAGGAAAACGACACCGTAATTATTTATACCGACGGGGGCTGCGAGCCCAATCCCGGAGTCGGCGGTTGGGCCGCCATCCTGATTTACAACGGGAAAGAGCGGGAGCTTTCGGGGAGTGACCCGGAGACGACCAACAACCGTATGGAAATGACCGCCGCCATATCGGGCCTCGAAGCCCTGAAGCGGCCGTGTAACGTGCAACTCATTACCGACTCCGAGTACGTGAAACGGGGGATTACGGAGTGGTTGCCCGGTTGGAAGCGCCGCAACTGGAAACGGAAGGGCGGTCCCATCAAGAACGTGGATCTCTGGAAAGCGCTGGATGAAGCCACCCAGCGTCATGACATTTCGTGGCAATGGGTTAAGGGGCACGCAGGTGTGCATTACAATGAGCGCTGTGATACGCTAGCTAGCGAAGCCATTGCCCGTGAAAAGCAATCGATTCGTTCTAGCCGATCTACGTAAACGAGTACTATGCTGAAGAGTCGCTACCCAAGAAAACGTCTCGTACTGTACCTCATCCCCATCCTGATGGGCCTGGGGGGCGTCCAGCTCTCGCACCAATTGGAGAGCTATCCGTGGCGTGCCACCGTGATTCTACTCTCCGTGGCCGTTCCGCTCCTTTCCTACGGTAATCTGCTGGCCCGCTTTCAGATTAGTCTCGTCGAACGATTCCTCCTCCTTCTCGGTGTCCTCCTTCTCCTCCTGGGGGCCGGACTGAGCGTTTCGGGGATCACGGGCATGATGACCGAAAGTGATCTCGTGGCCGACTCGGTCACCCAGTTTTCGCGGACCGTGGGCATCGGCAGTCTCATGCTGGGCCTGGTCGTTGTGTTGTATATGGTCGTGAGGACCAGCGAGGATGTGGAAGAGGTCGCGGAGCGCTTTATGTATCTGGCCAACCACATGCACGAGGGGTTTATCCTCAGCCACGTGGACGGCCACGTGCTGATGGCCAATAAGCGGCTTCTCGAGATGTTTGGTGTGGCCGAGGCCGAAGTGCTGGGGGCCGATGTGACCAACCTCGCCGCCCGCTTTGAACTCCACCCGGTGACCGAGCAACTGAAAGCCCGCGCGAGCCAGATCGCCTCGGAGTACGAGGTGTGCTGGAGCGTCGATGGGGAAGAGCGTTACTTCTGGTTCAGTGGCACTCCCTTGCTCAACCGTTTCGGGCGCCACTATGCCAACATGGCTACCGTGCGGGAAACCACCGAGCAGCGGCGCCTTGCGAAACGGGTCGAGCGCTATGCCGAAGGGCTCCAGACACTGGTGGAGGAACAGACCCAGCGGCTCCAGAATTCGGAAGAAGGGCTGCGGGCACTGCTTCTCTCCATGAACGAAGGGTTCCTCACGGTTGATGGTAATAACCGCATTCAGTTCGTCAATGAGCGGTTTTGTGACCTGATTGATTTGGACAATGAAACCCTCATCGGGAAGAATGTGCTGGATCTGGTAGATGGCGTGGGCCGCGTCCGACTGCTGAATCTATTGGTACGCCGTGAAGTCTTGCCCATCCACGAGGCCCGCCTTGAGTTGAATTTTCTCGATGCCCAGGGAGAGCTGTTACCCGTCGTGGTTGCCGTGACCTTTTTGCAGCGCACCGGAGACGACTTGCCGGGCCACTCCCTGGTGGTCACCAGCGTACGCGAACTGAAGCAGATGCAGCATCAGTTGGAGCAGCGCGCCCACGAGTTGGAGCTCCTCAACGAAGAGCTGTTGATGCATGACCGAGCGAAGGACAGCTTCCTCTCCAACGTGAGCCACGAGCTGCGGACCCCCCTGAGCACCATTCAGGGCTATGTGGAAATGCTGGAATCGGGCAGCCTCGGTGAGATGGCGGGCCCGCAGAGTGCCGCCATTCGGGTCATGGACCGCAACGTAAAGCGGCTGATTGGCCATCTCAATGAAATTATCGAGTTCAGTCGGATGGAGATTCGGGGCGTGCGCCTGTCGCGGCGGCTCTTTTCACCCGCCTACATGGTAGAGGAGGCCGTTTCCTCCTTTCATCCGGATGCCCTTGCACGGGAGATTGAGCTGGTGGCTGTCGTCGCAGACGGCATTGTGCCCACCTGGTGTGACCGGGAGAAGCTGGGGCAGGTGCTGGGCATCCTGCTGAACAACGCGCTCAAGTTCACACCGGAAGGTGGTCGCATCGAAGTGCGGGCGACGACCACACCCGATCGCGTATTTACGCTCTCGGTATCCGACACCGGGATCGGCATCCGGGAAGAACATCGTCAGAAGGTATTCGAAAAGTTCTTCCAGGCCGACAGCTCGAAAACCCGGCGCTACGAAGGCACAGGTATCGGACTCTCCATCGCCAAGAGCATTGTCGAAGCACACGGTGGTTTCATTACCTTGGACAGTGAAGAGGGAAAAGGCACGACCTTCACCATCAATCTGCCCGACGCCGTGTTTGATGAACGGTGGGAGCGGGAGAGTGTGGGGCCCCTGGAGGTGAAAGAGTTACTCGTCGTCGACGAGGGAGAGGCCTTCCCCGCAGCGATTGATACCGTGCTGACTCCATTGGGGCTGAATTGTCGTTACGCCGCCAACGGGTATGAATGTGTTCGGGAAGTGGAACAACACCACCCCGATTTGATTCTCCTGAACGACACCATGAACGATCTCGCCGGGCTGAACACCCTCGCCCTATTGCGTCAGAATCTCGCCACCGATACCATACCCATCATCGCCTTTTCAGGCGAGTCGGCAGAGCAATTGAAAGAGGCGGATCGGCTTTGGGGAGACATCATGTTTGTCAACAAACCCTTTACAGCCCAGGATCTCGCGACCGCATTGGACCGTGTGTGCAATCATTCTGAGCAGGCCTTCGAGCCGACAACCCCCTCCGAAGGAACGACCAACCCCGGATGGCAGGCACGGCTCCTCGTGGTGGATTCCGACCCGGGCCTGCTGGAGTGGGTCGAAACGGCCATGAGTCATCGCCAGGTGTTGACCTATTGCGCGGCGACACCGGAGCAGGCCCAAGAGCTTATCGAAGAGGATCTGCCCCATGTGGTGTTGGTTGATGTGGACGTGCCGGGGGTGGAAACCTTTGAACGTCTGGATTGGCTGAAAGCGCATGGGGAAAACGCCAGTCTCGCCATCTACGCCATGTCGGGGTTTCCCAGCCGTGACTCCGTACCGAGTTGGTTCGCGGGCACCCTTCGCAAGCCGTTCCATATCGATGAGCTGGTCAAGCTGGTGAAGAGCCACGTTCCCAAAGAACCCGTACCTGTTTAAACTGTCGCCGGGACTTTTCCTGGATAAGTGAGTGTACCCTATGAAATGGAATTGGACTGGCACCCCGTTGGTGTCGTTTCTCGTCGTAAGTCTTATGTGTGCCCGGGCGGTCGCCGGGTCCGAGCCGCCGGTGAGTGTTTTGTGTATGGAGGCCGAGCGGGGGCTTATTCTCCACAATGAATATGGCGACGTGAAGCGTCCACCGGCCAGCATGATTAAGCTCATGCTCATGTTGCTGGTCGTGGAAGGCTACGAACGCGGTGACTGGCACACGGAAACGCCCATCAGCGTTTCTCCGCTCGCCGAAAGCATGGGGGGGACCCAGGTATATCTGAATGCAGGCGAGACCTGGCCCCTGGATCACCTGCTCGATGCGGTTACCATCGCCTCCGCCAACGATGCGGCCATGGCCATCGCAGAGGGCCTGTGGGGTAGCGAAGATGCCTACCTCAAGGTCGCCAATGCCCGGGCGAAGTCACTGGGTATGAAGGACACCATCATCAACGGTGTACACGGCTTGCCACCCGATAAGGGGGATCCCTTTGACCAGACTACGGCGGTGGACATGGCGATTCTGGCCCGGGCGTGTGTCGACAAGCCTGCCATCATGGATTTGGTAGGACAAAAAGAGTTTCAGTTCCGCCCGGAAGATTCCATCAAGTTCAACACCAACAAACTCCTGTGGCGTATGGAGGACTGCGACGGACTCAAGACCGGATATATTCGTGCGGCCGGCTTCTGTATTGCGGCCTCGGCCAAGCGAAACGGGCGCCGTCTCATCTGCATCGTTATGGGCTCCCAAAGCAAGTACGGTCGCTTCCAGCTGGCCGAAGACACCATGAACCAGTACTTTGACGATTACGCGGAAGTCCGCCTCCTGGCGAAGGGGGATGCCATCGGGGTGTCGGTGCCGGTGACCCGGGGACGGTCAGATTCGATTGCGGTGAGCCCCGCCGGGGATGTCACGGTCAACCTGCCCCGCCAATTGTTGGCCTCGCTGGATATCGCCGCCCATCATCCGCCTTCCCTACAGGCCCCCCTGCAAAAGGCCACGGTAATCGGAGAGCTTTCCGTCTCATTAAATGGGACCGAACTGAGCAAGACCCCGCTCATCGTCTCGGAAGCCGTACCCAGCCGGGGATGGTATCTATCCATCGAAGAAGGGGTGGCCCGCTGGAAGGGTCTCCATGAGGTCCCCGCTTCCGCCGCACAGGCCCAATAGGCCAAGGCCTTGGCCCGGTTATTTTGCCGGGCGGAGGGATTCGATGGCCGTCAGGTAGGATTCGTGGCCAAATACATAGGAGCCGGCCACCAGCACGTTGGCACCGGCTTCGATGACGGCTGGTGCCGTACTGACGTCGATTCCGCCATCCACTTCCACATCACGATCTTCCATCATGGCCCGCACATTTTGAATCTTGCGCAGCATATCCGGAATAAATTTCTGGCCACCAAAGCCCGGGTTCACCGTCATGATGAGCACCATGTCGATGTATTCGGTGATGAACTCGATGTCTTCTTCCGGGGTGCCCGGATTCAGCACGATGCCCGCCTGGCAGCCCAGCTCCTTGATGGTGTCGATGATCCGGAGGGGGTGGTCAGTGGCTTCCACATGAAAGGTAATCATGTCGGCCCCGGCGTGGGCGAAATCTGCCACGTAGGCCATGGGATCCGAGATCATGAGGTGCACGTCCATCGGCACCGTGCAATGACGGCGCAGGGATGACACCACGGCGGGCCCCATCGTAAGGTTTGGTGCAAAGTGGCCGTCCATGACATCAAGATGGATCATGTCGGCACCGGCATTGATGACGGAAGTGACTTCTTCTCCAAGGCGGCTGAAATCACTGGCAAGGATAGACGGGGCAATTTTAATGGGGGGCACTATAAAACCTTTCGACTACAGCGTCTGGGTTGTGCTGGTGGGCGCTTCGCCATTGCTGAGTTGATACGCCGCAATGCGGCCATTATCGATATAGATTTCGACGGTACAGGCGCCAATGTAGGTCACGGGAATCTTGAGCGTGGCACCTTTGACCCGGCTTGCCTTGGCACCTTCATCGAAGGCCGCAGGGTAGCTGCCGATTGTTTCGCGAACGCCCAGCTGGTCGATCTGGTCAATGCGAACATCGCGGTCATACCAGTCATAGGGCATGACGTAACGGACGGTACCCGTGTGGCGCGTGTCGGGCAGCACGATGCTTCCCGACGGCTTCACCTTGTAGGTGACCACCTGGCCGTCGAATATCATGGATGCCGGAAGCGGATTCTGCTCCAGTACCGTATCTTCCCGGGCATTGGGCAGGTTGGTCGCGATTTCCGGCACGATAGTCACGTCATAGGGGGCCAGAATCTTCTCAATTTCCAGCACCGACTTTCCGAGCAGGTCGGGCATGTAATCCTTGTATTGGGCGTCGCCCTCGCTGACCAGCAGGTGAACACTCCCCTGTACCGGCATGTTCTGGCCGGGGGGCGGGTCCTGCGCAATGACGGTGTTACGGGGGCTGGCGTGGGGGATCCGGGCCACGCTTCCGATACGAAAACGGGAGTTGGCCAACTCGGACCGGGCATCTTCCAGAGAGCGCTTTTCCAGCGTCGGAGCCGTCAGAAAATCCGGGCCCATGCTGACCGTGGGGTATACCTTGCGCCCCGTGCGTACCACCCGGCCACTGGCCGGACGTTGGCTGATAATCTGATACTTGGGCGCCGTATCATGGGGGACCGGCTGATGCCGACCCATTTCCAGGCCCCGCTCGGCCAGGCGCACCGCCGCCTCTTCCAGGGGAAGATTCACGATATCCGGCACCTGAACCGGCTCGCCCCCAGCCAGGGCCTTCACATACACGTAGTAGCCCGAGGCCGCCATGACCACGAGAAATACAGCGAGGGCGGCCGACCACTGAATACCCCAGGAGATGAATTTCAGGATAAAAAAGACGAAGTTCAGGATTGTTTCCGAAATCGCGTCAAGAAAAATCCGTCCCACGCCCCGTCGGACGGGAGGCTCTGATACATTCCCTCGGCCGTTTTCCACGTTTCTAAACACTCCTGACCTGTTTCCAGCACCACCTGACCCTCCGATAGAATAGATTCCACCACGGCGGTGGTTTCTTCGGGGGTGAAGGTGCAAACGGAATAGACGACTACCCCGTTATTTTTACAAAGCGCAATAGCGGAACGCAATAAGTCCCGTTGAGTTTCAGCCAATTCTTCGACCGATGCCTGGGTCATACGCCACTTCAAATCGGGATGGCGCCGAAGCGTACCGAGTCCCGAGCATGGCGCATCGACCAATATCCGGTCGAATCCGCCCGCGAATGGCGCGTTCAGCCCGTTTCCACAAACGATGTGAACGCCGGGACATTCCAGTCGCTCCACATTTTCCTGGACCTTCCAGAGGCGTCGTCGACTCGAATCCATGGCGACGATCGTGGCTTTCCCATCCGATAACTCGGCCATATGGGTCGCCTTGCCGCCTGGCGCAGCACACAGGTCTAATACCCGTTCCCCTGCCTGGGGTTCCAGGAGAAGGCCGGGAAGCATGGAAGCCGTGTCCTGCAGAAAGAAATGTCCCTGTTGGAACCACTTGCTTCGGGGGAGGGCGCCTCCCTGGACCATGCGCAGGGCATTGGGCAGCATCACGTCGTCCTCTACGACACAACCCGATTTCTCGAGGCGTTGTGTCAATTCGGCAACGGTCGTCTTCAAGGTGTTTACACGGAGGATGGAGTCCGCCGCCTCGTTGGAGGTTTCGCACAGGCGCCGAGCGGTTTCTTCGTCAAACTGCTCCGCCCATTTCCGGATAAGCCATTTGGGCATGGAATAGCGAATCTTCAGGAACTTGAACAGCTCATCCTCTTCGCTGGGAAGGACGATGTCTTCGAGACGCTCGGGAACTTTTCGCAGTACGGCATTGACCATGCGGGCAAGCCCGGCGTGGGTGCGTTTCTTGGCCAGATCCACCGAGGTATGAACCATCGCCGGGGTCGTAACCTGATCGCAGAAAAGGGCCTGAAACACCGCCATGCGCAAGATGACCAGCAAGACCGTCGGCAGTTTGTCCAGGGGCTGATGGCAATGTTTCTGGAGGACGTAGTCACACAGGATGCGGTGGCGAATCGTTCCATAGACGAGCATGCCCAGAAATCGACGGCCCCGATCGGAGAAGTTCTTTCGGCGGAGCGTCTTGTCCAGCGAAACATCCAGAAAAACATCGCGCTCAATGACACGCAACAACACATCGATGGCCGCATCGCGTACGGGTTCGGCGGCCATCAGCTGATATCCGTAAACTGGACGCCCGGCTCGAGCCGGTGTCCGCGGAGAAAGTCGCCTACATCCATCATTCGCTTGCCGGGGGCCTGGATCTGGGTGATCGCGAGGCGACCATCGCCCGTGGCCACGACCAGCCGGTCTTTCATTACGTGCTCTACCGTGCCGGGTTCGGCCATGGCATTGCCCTCGATTCTTTCGGTTGCGTGGATGCGGTATACCTCGCCATTCATATGGCAATGGGCAATCGGCCACGGTTGGGCCGCACGCACGAGATTGTGAATGACTTCCGCGGGTTTCGCCCACTGGATTCGGCCGTCGTTCTTTTCAAACATCCGGCATTCCACCACCTTCGTGGGGTCCTGGGGCGTAAAGACCGCCGTGCCGTCCTCCAACTGACGGAGTCCCTTCAGCATCAGGTCGGCACCCAGCATACCCAGCCGCTTCGCCAGGCTTACCGCGTTTTCATTCTCACCGATGGCGACCCGTTCCTGCAGCAAGATATCGCCCGCATCCATTTCCAGGACCAGTCGCATAATGCTGACTCCCGTCTCCGTGTCGCCGCGCAGTATGGCGGACCGTATGGGGGATGGGCCGCGATACTTCGGCAGGAGACTGGGATGCACGTTCAGCCAGCCCAACGGCGGAATATCCAGGATGGGCTGCTTCAGGATGCGGCCATAGGCGGCGATCGTGCATACGTCCGGAGCCAACTCACGGAGCCAGGCCTCAAAGGTGCCATCGTTCAGCCGGGTGGGCTGGTGAACGGGGATACCCAGTTTTTCGGCCGCCACTTTGACCGGAGGGGGCACGGGCTTTTTGCTCCGTCCCTGGGGCTTGTCGGGCTGGCACACCACGGCCGCCACATCGTGCAGGGCTTCCACCGCTTGCAGTGTCGGGACCGCGATGTCCGGTGTTCCAA
The DNA here is from genome assembly GCA_034669905.1 of Candidatus Hydrogenedentota bacterium. Lineage (GTDB taxonomy): Bacteria > Hydrogenedentota > Hydrogenedentia > Hydrogenedentales > JAEUWI01 > JAEUWI01. The sequence goes on along the minus strand of JAXMOL010000019.1, from coordinate 70,535 downwards.
AGAAAACAGTCCGCACTAGCTCGTCAATCCTGGAATGTCGAGGCCACCGGCCATTTCGCTCATCTTCTCTTTGACCATTTCCTGGGCTTTGCGGGTACCTTCGTTGATAGCCGCCTGCACCATGGTTTCCAGCATTTCGGGCTCTTCGGGATTGATGATTTCCGGTTCAATCTTGATGGAGAGCAATTCCATCTTGCCGTTCATGACAATACGGACCATGCCCGCACCGGAATCGGCTTCAATGCGTTCGTCGCCGAGTTGCTCTTTGAGCTCCTCCATCCGACCTTTCATTTCCATGGCCTGCTTGAGCATGCCACCCATTTTTCCAAGATCACCTAAACCTTTAAGCACGGTGCAACCTTTCCTGACTACGTTATTGAGACTCACCCCTCGGGGTGTCCGCCGGCCGATTTGCGCTGAGTGGTGCAGCAATTGAAGTGCCGCTGGCCTGTTGGGCGGGGGAGGGGACGCAGGCCCTAGTATACCCCGAGCGGCATGGATTGGTAAAGAAACAGCCCCCTGCGGCAAGCCGTAGGGGACTGGGGGAAATGCGAAGCGGGACTGCCTACAATGCTTCCGCACCGGCCGTGGCCACGGCGTGGTCGTTTTCCACGGAGGAACCGGAAACGCCGATGGCGCCGATGATAACGCCGTCTTTGTTTTTCAAGGGGACACCACCGGGAAAAGTGATGAGGCCACCGTTCGAATGCTCAATGTTGTAGAGTGGCCCACCGGGCTGACTCAGGCTTCCAATGACGCCGGTATCCATATCGAAAAAGCGGGCGGTTTTGGCTTTCTTGATAGAAATGTCGATACTGCCCAGCCACGCGCCGTCTATCCGGGCGAAGGCCTTCAGATTGGCCCCGGCGTCTACGACGGCGATATTCATCTTTGTGTCAATCTCGGTGGCTTTCTTTACGGCAGCTTCGACCACACGATTGGCCGATTGAAGGTCAATGTCAGCGCTCATAGTGCTCTATTCCTTTTGGGTTGGAATTGATTTGGGGCAGGTATCTCTTGAGTCGTTGGGCGAGAAACCCAATCAGCAAAGCGCTCTCATACTACTGGATTTCTGTCCCATCGTCAATGGCATCCTCCAGTGTAACAGTCCCCGTTGATGCGCCCAGTTAGAAATAAAAATGCCCCCCGACACGGTGTGTCGGAGGCAGAATAACTAACCGGGTGCGTCAGGTCTTAGAGTGCAGCCGCACCGGCGGTGGCGACGGCATGATCGTTTTCCACGGAGGAACCGGAAACGCCGATGGCACCAATAACCTGGCCGTCTTTATTCTTCAAGGGAACGCCGCCGGGGAAGGTGATAAGCCCACCATTGGAGTGCTCGATGTTATAGAGCGCGCCGCCGGGCTGGCTGAGGCCACCGATTACACCGGTGTCCATGTCAAAAAAGCGCGCTGTCTTGGCTTTCTTGATGGCAATATCGATACTGCCCAACCAGGCACCGTCCATACGGACGAAGGCCTTGAGATTAGCACCGGCATCGACCACGCAGATATCCATTTTCGTGTCGAGTTCTTCGGCCTTTTTGACCGCGGCCTCAATGATGTGCGTCGCCGAGTGGAGGTCAATGTCGGCTCCGGAATACTGTCCGGCGTCGTCATGGGCTTCAACAGACGTCCAGTTGTACGTACAGACACTTACCAGGCAAAGGGCCAGGGCACCAGCAAAAAACAGCTTGCTCTTCATAGGGGGTTCTTTCTCTCAGTTGGATAAATCACGACAGGGCACAGCACACACCAATACAGAAGGGGGTGCCGTGTTCCACGACCATCGCCTATCTTACTGGATGGCGCCGCGGCGGTCAATCGCGGTGAACAGGTCGGTCGGATCGGGGGCTAACGCTTGCCCCGAAAGACTGAGTCGACCACGTTTCGGAGATATTGCTCATCGGTGATGCCCACGGTGGCTTCGTCGGGAAAGGTCGTCTTTTCCCGAAAGTGAGCCCCCAACGCGTGATAGAGTTGAACCCGCTCCCCGGCCTCCAGGCTGTCCCGCCGTAACAGGGATTGCACGAGAAGATCGGCCTCTTGGGGGGTTACCTGTTGGCGCAGGCGGCCTTCCAGATGGGGGTAGTCGCGGAAGGAGTTGTATTTGCCCGGCAATACCTGCTTGAAATCCGGCGTTTCGTTGTCGGGCAGATAGGTGACCACGCAGTTGGCGGCCAGATCACCCAACCGTTGATGCCGTTTGCTCAGCAGCATGGTAACGCCGCCGAGCACATAGAAGAGGGGCATTGCATCCACGATGCGCAGAAGATTGCGAATTACAATCTGGCTGAACCGGAGGCGCAGTCCTGAACTGTCGACGACGCGCAGGTTGAGCAGGCGTTTCCCGAAGGTTTGTCCCCGGTAGCGCCATTCCATACCGATTCGATAGGCAAAACCACTGGCGAAATAAAAGAGCACGAGTATGGCAACCCCGATGTTTCCCATGATCGGTGCCACGGCGGAAACGATACCAAAGACGAACCAGGCGGCCACCTGGAGGAGCAGACAATCCACAATCCAGGCCAGAAAGCGTGTGAAGGGGCCCGCGAGGTAGATGGTAAAGGCGACTCCTTCCGGGGTCTCAATGGTCAGGCGTCGGCGCAAGTCGGTAATCATGACGCAGGGGCCTCCTTGGAGGCGGCTTTCCCGGGCGTCGCGAGCGACGCTTCACCGCCCCGTCCAAAGCGGGTGAGGTAGACGTAAAGCAAAATGAGTTCGGTGGTCCCAAAGGCGATCTTCAGGCTGTACGGTAAGTAGGGCTCATGGTACTGACTGAAAAAGGCCTCGATAATACCGGCCCAGACCAACATGAGTGAGACCCCAGCGATCAGGGTGACGAGGTCCGGGCCGACCAGGCGCATGCGCTCCCGCAGGGTGTGCTCTGAGCCAAAGCCTACCAGCGCATGGGCCAGCACGAGACCCGCCTGCCCCGCGAGGAGGATGGCTGGAATTTCAATGGACCCATGGGGAAGCAACCAGCCCAGAAGGAATACGATTTCCCCGGAAGCAATATAGTCCAGAGCGACTGCCCCCAGAATGACCCCATTGTAAAAAAGGAGAATAAGGGTGCCTATACCCCAGGTCATTCCCAGCGCCATGGCCGTAATACTGACTCGGATGTTGTTGGCCATGAGCTCGGCGGAAAACTGACTGCGGTGCCCTTTCATGCGATCTTCGGTGACGGACTCTTCCTCGGCGACCCGATCCGACGGGTTGCCGTGAAGATGGTCAAAGGGGAGAATGACGCCCTTAGCCGGGGCGTCGGTCGCGACCACCAGGGCCCCGAAGACACAACCGATGAACGTGACCAGGACGGTCATCTGAAAGGCACGGAGATGGCGGCGAAAGGTCTGTGGAAAGGTCGCGAGCAGCCACTGCCTTAGATCCAGCCGCTCCCGGGTATGGCGCGTCTCATGAATCTCCGCATAGGCCCGCGCGACCAGGTTCTCCAGAAAACGCCGGGTGGTGGGCTCGGCAGAGAAGGTGCTGATGCGCGCCAAATCCGAGGCGGTGCGTTGATAGAGGTAGTCGAAGCGTTTGATGTCTTCCAGGCCGAGAGGAGCGCCCGCCTCTTGCTCCATGCGGGTAAGCATAGACTGCAACTCATCCCAATAGGGCTGCTCCTGGGCGACGAATCGTTCAAGATCGATGATCATAGGGCCTGCCGTTGCTTGACGCTGACGTATTGGGACACCATGTCCGCAAAGAGACTCTCATGGTCCGCCAAATGCATGTCCACTCCGTGGCGGTGAAGGTTACGCTGGGTTTCCCGCAGGTTGTTCCATTGGAGATGGCCCCCGAGATGCTGATACACATCGTCGATGCTTTCGGCACTGCCTTGCGAGAAGAGGGGGCGCACATGTTCGGGGGTAATCATGTTGACCATGACCAGATGGCGATTGGAAAGGAGGGCCAGGTTCCGGCTGAAACTCTCTGCCAATACGGGGTCATCCAGATTGGTCAGGAAGAGGAGGAGGGCCCTCCGCCGTAACCGCAAACGGATAAAGGTGCAGATCTCTTCAAAGTCGGGGTTTACCCGTTGGGGCTGTAGCGTATACAGGGCTTCACGGCAACTGTTGAAGTGTCCGTGGCCTTTACTCGCCCGGATGAACTGGTGTACCTGGCTGCTGAAGGTGACCAGACCAAAGAAGTCCCCCTGTTTCTCCGCCACCACACCCAACAGGAGGGCCGCGCTCAGCGCATGTTCCAGTTGGGCTTCGGGGGCGCCGTCAGGCCCGGAGCCGGGAATCATGCGGGCACTCAAGCGGGAGGAATCCACAATGACGTAAACTTCCTGCGTCCGTTCGATTTGATAGGTCTTCGTAATCGGCAGCCCGCGCCGTGCCGTGGCTTTCCAGTGGATGTCCTCATAGCTGTCGCCCGGGATGTATTCCCGCAGCTGCTCAAATTCACGGCCCTTGCCGACCTGACGCTGGGCGTGAATGCCCAGGCCACTTCGATTGAGAAACACGGAAGCCATGCGATTGCGTTCGGGAATCAGGTTGGGATAGACCCGGATTTCGGCCGTGTTGCCCAGGTGGCGGCGAAGATGCCACAGGCCCCAGGGGGAGCTGCACTCCAGGTAGGCACCGTCAATCCTATACTGCCCCCTTCGTTCGGGGAGGCAATCCCACGTGATGGACTGGGGACTGCCATCGGGGGCCAGGGTTACTTCCTGTATCGGCGTGGTGAATTGAAGCCCTTCCGGCACGGAGAGCCCGATGCGAATGGGGTAGGGGCGTTTACGGGGTTGGGCGCACTCCACGGTGACGGAAAAGCTCCCGGCACTCAATCGGGAATAACGGGAAAGCTCCGGGAGGCTGACCGAATAGCTTTCCGGAAACGCTGATCCGCGGTGGAGATCCAGCACCACCAGAATGGCACTGACCAACACGATCAGGCTGCCGACCGCGATAAACAACGGTTCCACGGCCGCCAACACCGCCAGCGGAAAGACGAGCCACACGGTCCACAGCAACAATCTGTTGGTGGGGGCAATCATCGGGGCACAGTCACCGTGGTCAGCAATTCGTGGATGACTTCTTCGACCGTCAGTCCTTCGATTTCAAACTCAGGCCGTAGTATCAAACGGTGGGAAAGTACCGGTGCGGCAAGGTACTTGATGTCATCGGGAGAGACAAAGTCCCGACCCCGGAGGGCCGCATTCACACGGCTGGCCACCAGGAGCGCCTGGGTTGCCCGGGGTCCCGCACCCACCAGGATGCTGCTGTAGGCCCGGGTCTTTCGTACGATGGCCACCGCATACTGAATCAATTCTTCGCGCAGGGCGACCGATTCCAGGGCTTCCCGGCAGGCGATAAGGGCTTCCGGGGTAAGGACGGGTTGCACGTGGTCGCCTTGAAGCACCTGCTCCGGCGCGGCCGCACGAGAAAGGGATCGCGTGGCCAGCATCACTTCCTCGGCCGCATCGGGGCATTCCATGATGATCTTCAGCAGGAAACGGTCTTTCTGGGCTTCAGGAAGGGGATAGGTGCCCTCATATTCTATCGGATTCTGCGTGGCAAACACGGAGAAATTCGGAGACAGGGGATAGGTTTCCCGGTCGATGGTTACGTTCCGTTCCTGCATGGCCTGGAGCAAGGCGCTTTGGGTCTTGGCAGGAGCCCGGTTGATCTCATCACCGAGGAGGAAGGTCGTGAAGACCGGCCCCTTGACCAGTGTAAAGGCGCTCTCCTTCATGTCGAAGACATTGGTGCCCAGAATGTCTGTGGGCATAAGGTCGGGCGTAAACTGGATGCGGCCAAAGTCGCAGCCCAGGACCTTGGCCAGCGTGCGGACCAACAAGGTCTTGGCAACCCCGGGCACCCCTTCAATCAGGGCGTGCTGTCCCGCAAAAATGGTGATGAGCGCGTGATCGATAACCACCTGCTGGCCAATAATTACCTTGGCGATTTCGCTCCGCGTGCGGCTGAGCACCTCTTGAAGCTGTTCAATCGAATAATTCACCGATGCATTCCTTTCCTGCCCCCAACCATCAGGCGTCGGGGTGCGCTACGCCGTGCTCACGGTTTGCGATGTTGAACTTCCTGGGCAATCTGATTGTAGCGGGCCACAATCGTTGCCTCGTCTTTACGGGATAGGGGGGCGGCCTCCTGCGACTGCAGGGCCTTCTCGACGGCCGGCGCGGCCGGGCTGTTTCCAAAATGGGTGCGCCATTCCTGGACACAGAGCGGTAATAAGGCGTCGGGTGCCACAAAGCGGGAAAGCAAGTGATTGATACCGGCCCCCTGACTCTGGTCCGCCACGGCCTGGGCCGCCAACAATCGTTCCCGGCGCGGGATCAGGGTGGTCGCGTTTTTCCAGATAAACAGGATGCCAATGAGCAGGAGTCCCGCCAGTACGCCATGAAGGCGATAGCGCCGAACCAGGGTCATGATACGGTCTTTCTGGCCGTTTCCGAGGTGGACTTCGCTGAAGAGCAGGGTCGGATTACTGCCCATGACCCACTGTATCAGGCCGGGACTCCGGTCGTTGCGAAGGGCTTCGTTACTGAGAAAGTAGGCATCACTGCACAGCACCACGGTGCCTTCACCAAAATAGCGCTCCATCACCGTTGCCCGCCCGGGCTCCTCTTCATCGCCTCCGGGTCGTAGGTAAACAGTTGTCCAATGCGCCGTATCGGGCAAAAAATAGAGCCCCGTGAAGAGGCGTTGATTTGCTTCCACCGGTAAATTCTCGTCGACGCGGGAGGCCACCGTGCCACTCAGGGGGACTTCAAAACCGTAATCAAAGTCCCACCGCTCCGAGATGTCCTGGCTCTTGAGGTCGGCGGGGGAGAGGGGGAAGGATTCATCGTCCTCTTCGGAGAGGTCTTCCGACTCTTCCGTCTCTTCCCCTGCGTCGACCGTGCCCTCGGTGCTTTCTCCGTCGCCCGCCGTGCCACGCTCTTCGTTGGCTTCTGGCACTTCATCCCCCAGGGCGGAGCCCTCGGCTTCTACTTCTTCGTCCTTCTCGTCTTCTTCTTCCAGCGTATCGTCCCCGTCTGGATTCGCCTTGCGCGCCAGGGCACGATCCCGTGCGCGCATGCTCCGTCGAAGCATGTCGAGTGAAAAATCGTCTTCCAATGGCGAAAAGGTAATTACGGCACGGCCGCCCGTGGACACAAAGTGCTCCAGCGATTCCAGGATGGGCTGGGGGTCCATGCCGAGTCCGGCCCCGGCAATCACCAGGGTGGTGCCCTTCCCGTCGGGTAACTCTTCAAAGGGGCGGACATACTGTAGTGCTTCGTACTGGGGGAGGGCATTCAGCGCGTTAAAGACGGCCATCATGCCCAGCGGATCGGCCCGCATGGTGGAATACTCCGCAAACACATCCCCTTGCTCGATCCGTGCGCCCATGAGCGACGCGACCTGGATGACCGCCACAACAATGACGATTGCGGCGAATACTATGGTTACATGACGCCTACGAGAGCCCATGGTGCAGCTCCTTCTGGCAGGCGTTCAGGGCTTCCAGGGTCTCCAGGGTGGCTTCGTGCTCACCGTACCACACCGTTTCGTAGAGCAGGGCACTCCGGGAGAAGACCTGGGGGATATTCCCAATGGAGGCGGCGCGCCGAAGCAATTCCACGTCGTAATCCATATTGGATTTGAAACGGGCGATACGGATGATTTCCTGTTGGGCCAATGTCGCCAGGATGGAGAAAAAGAGCGCCCGTGAAGCCAGCCGGTACTCGCCCTTGCCCGCAAGTTCCCGGGCCATCTGAGTCCACTCGTCTTGCGGAAGGTCGGCCGCCGTCGTCGCTTCGTCGCGCAGGTCCGGCGTGGCCGTAGGGGCGGCGGCAAGCAACGTGGTGCTCGTGGGTTCACGCCGACGATAGGCCCGCCATATGAGGTAAAGGGTCGCCACAATCAGCACCATGGCCAGGAGTCCGGTGAGTATGCGAAAGGATTGGCTGAAGGTCCGTGAGGAACCCGCCAGGTCATCACCGTCCCAACCATTGCCGTCCCGGCTGCCATCTCCAAAGAACCAATCCCAAATCGCCTCGATTACGTCGGAGGCAAAATCGAAGCCGGCCTTGATCCATCCACGAATGCTGTTGCCAAAATCCTGCAATATCTGCATCAGCCAGGGTAATTCCACGTCCGGACGCTCTTCCCGGGGCATCCGCCAGGTATAGCGACGTTCGGAAAGCTCTTCATTGATAGCCTGATCCAACGAGGTCAACTGGGCTTCGATGCCGGGGGCATCTGCGACGGGGGCATCTGCGACGGCGGGAAGGGCGAGTGTCGCCGATGCGAGCACAAGCAGTACGGCAGCGGTCTTTTTGATCTGACGAAGGGCGACCCGCAGGTCGGCGCCCGTATGCAATGACGTTCCTTCGTGACAGCGGATGGCGTAGGCGGCCTTCAACACGGGGTCCAGCAGCAGGTAGGTGATGCCGCACACGAGGGAGATGAAGAGGTCGTTTTCCAGGAGGGCGCCAGGATTGCGCGCAAACAACGTGTCAGCCCCGGTGACAACGTGGGCCATCTCCAGGATGAAGTAGATCGACACCCCAACATTCGCCACCGTGAATACGGAAAAGGGCGCCGTTGGAACGGCCGCGGCCAGAAGGATGAAGGCATAGACGCCGCCGAGGGATACAACGAATTCATCTTCAACACTGTTTAATATGGGCATGGTCCCGATGGCGATACCTGCCCCCAGGCAAATCATGAGCGGACTGCATAGCCAGAGCAGGAGGTGGTTTTGTTTGGGCCAGAGGCGTGCCTGGGCAAGGGCTTCTTCGGCCAGTTTCCGGGTGGAACGGGTATCGCAATCATCCAACACCGACATGTTCTGATACATGGATGCCGCAAATCCCAAGGGAATGACCGTCAGAAAGGAAATGGGGTAGACGACAATGAAGGTTGCATGGAGCAGGGCCTGACGGCAAAAGGTGTTCATGAACGCCCGCAACGTCCACGGCGGAAGGCTTTCATCCCGTAAGGTAGCGGCAAGGTGTTGGCCGAAACGGGCCTGCAGGGCTTTCATCCACATGAAGAGCAGGGCCAGCCCCAGGGCGCCGGTTCCATGGTAAACGTGGGCATAGCCACTGTGGATCATCGTGCCCACGTAAGCGACCAAAGCCAGGACGAAGGGGATGGACCCGATACAGTAGATGCTGGCATGGTGCAGTCCGCCGCGAAACAACAACTGGACGGCTTCTTCGGCGAGCAAGAAGGCAGAAGCCTGGTTTTTCGTACGCTTCGAACTACTCACCGTCGCGAACTCCCCGTCGGAACGTCGCGGCTGAATTCGGCGCTTTCGTTTTCCACTTCCTCGTCGTCATCCACTTCGGTCTGGATTCGCTCCAGTAAGGTCTCCCGGTTTTCGTGATACGTCGAGGGAACCAGAAGGAGGGCCTGACCCATGGTGTAGAATCCGAGCCAAAGCAGGAGGAGTGCCCCCATGAACTGGACGACACCGCGGAAAGGGAGGTGTCGTGTGGAAGGGGCCGTGTCGCCTATCTGAGCGGCGATACACGAGGCACACAGCAGGCGATGCTCGTGTTCCGTCACACATTCCCGACAATAATGGCGCTTGCACTCGGGGCATCGCGCCACCGCTTCACGTGCACCATGATTGAAACACTTCGTATGTGTAAGGGAACTCACTACGAAAACTTTCCCGGCCCTGCGGGCACCTGTTGCCACCTGCCAGGTGGGATACACGTCAACGGTATCGGCTATTCGGGGTGGCAGGATTGGCTATACAGTAACGCTCCCGAGGTGGTGACGGCAAATCGCATTGATACCACACCGAACCCGGTCCCATTGTGTGAGTTGTCCCCAGCCCCCAAGGCCTACTTATTCTTCTTGCCAAAGCGCTCCGACGCAACCATGCGGCGAATGGTTTCTTTCTTCTCGTCCGGCTCGGGTGTCAGCTCGAGGTCACGCAATTTCTTCCGGGAAGACCGCTTTTTCGTCACGGCTTCCTGGATGTCATTCATATCGCTTTCCTCTTTCGAACGGATCCGTTGGCGCATTTCCAACATGGCCTGGGCGCAATCCCGGTCCAGGAGAATCAGACACCGCTCGCAAAGGCGCTTGGTGCTGCTGATAGCAGGCGCACCACACCGTCCGCAGGTAGCGGCGTGGTCCCCTTCCACATTGTCGATCCGGCCTTCCCGCAACATGCGGTAGACGCATTCGAGCGGCACCTCGGCTTCTGTGGCGACTTCCCCGGCCGTAATCCCCCGATTTCGCGAGATAACCTCGTGAATCTTATTAAAATCGGAATCTTCATCCGGCTGGCAGGAGTCGCAAACTTCGGAGCGTATCTTGCTGAAAAGCTTGCTACACCGGGCGCATTTCGCCAGTTTCAATTCCACGTGTTATCTCCTGTGTTATCAAAAACAGTATACCATCAAAGCCGTGTCCCGAAAAGCCGGATTAACGCCGATGGTGTTCCACCACTTTTCGCACCGCCGTGGCGACCTCATACACGTTGCGATCGGTCAGTTGCGGGTGGAGCGGGAGAGAGAGAATACGGCGGGATGCCTCCGTCGCAACTGGGAAGTCCGTGTCATGAAATCCGAGCTCCCCCTGATAATAATGATGAAGATGTAGTCCGTAAAAGTGTACACCCGTGCCAATATTTTCCTGGCGCAACGCGTGCGCAAACTCATCCCGGGTACATCGAAGTCCCTCAAGATTGAGCCGTATCATGTACAGATGCCACGCATGGGTAATGCCCGGACGTAGTGAAGGTAGCGTAATTTCGGGTATGTCTGCAAGTACTTCCTGATACATACGCGCCAGACGGTGACGAGAGGCGCTGAAGTGGGTCAGTTTCTTGAGTTGTTCCACCCCCATGGCGGCGCTCACATTGCCTATTAAGTACTTGAAGCCGGGTTCGTGGACCTCCAGCGGGCGGGCCAGTGCACTGCGACCATAGCGATCCCAGGCGGTCTGTTGCATGCCATTGGTGGCCAGCCGGCGAATATGATCCGCCCGCTCGGGATCCCGCAGGGCGACCATCCCCCCTTCAATCGTCGTAATGTTTTTGATGGAGTAAAAACTGAAACAGGCGTAGTCACTGTCCCCGCCGATGGGAGTGTTCCCATATTGGGCACCCAGTGCGTGTGCCGCATCTTCGATCAGGGCGACGTGATGTTTCCGGGCGATGGCGCGAAGTGCCGTCATATCACAGGGATGGCCCGCCAGATGGACTGGGATAATGGCCCGTGTGCGTTCCGTAATGGCCGCTTCCACCTTCGCGGGATCGAGGTTCAGTGTGTCGGGTTCTACATCTGCGAAAACGACCCGCGCCCCCATATTCAGCAAGGTGTTGCCCGTAGAGGCCCAGGTAATCGGAGTCGAGATTACTTCGTCGCCTGGCGTTACGCCGCAATCTGCCAAACACAGGTGGATGGCGGCCGTACACGAATTGACGGCGACCGTATGGGCCGCCCCTACCGCTTCGGAGAAGGCCTGTTCAAATGCCGCGATCTGATGGCCGGACGTAAGCCAGCCCGATCGCAATATCTCGACCACGGCTTCCTCTTCTTCCGGCCCCAGGCTCGGACGACTCAGTGGCACAAAACGGGCCGCCACCGGGTCGCCGCCTTCGGAGACGGGGGTCTCGCGCAGACGGCGCATGCGTTCGGCATTGAAGAAGACCTCGGAAAAAGGGGGCAATGACAGGCTGTCCACATAGTCGGCCAACTCCTGGACCCCTGCCGCCAGGTCGCAGGAAATCTCCAGGCCAAGGGTCTGTTCCAGGCGTTCGAAATTGACCCGAAAATCACGTAAATCGGCATCGTCCGTGGCATGTTCCACCCGGACGCCCCCCAGCGCCGTTGCGACGTGTTCCGCCAGGGAGGCAATTTGGAGGTTCAGGGCATTGAATCCCAGGTTGTAGGTCGACTCCGGCAGGGCGGCTGGGGGCGCATCCACCAGATCGGCATAGGCCCGGGCCGCATCGCGTACGTGGATGAAGGGGCGCCACTGTCGGCCGCCGCCGCGTACTTCGATACGGCCATCCCGTTTGGCGGTGGCGACCATTTGATTGATGGCGAGGTCAAAGCGCATCCGGGGGGAAACGCCAAACAAGGTGCCGGCCCGGACCAGGATCGGGTGGAAGTGGGGAGAGGAGAGCCGAAGTAGCCCTTCCTCGGCCGCCCGTTTGCTCCGCCCGAAGGTCGAAACGGGGTTGGCCGGGCTGGCTTCATCCAGCCGGCTGAATACGCCCTGTCCGTAGACCGCACAGGATGACGCAAACAGGAATCGTTTCACCCCGGCCTTGATCGCCAGATGGGCCAGTTCCAACGTGCTTTCCACGTTTACATCCCACGCCATTTCGGGATCCAGATCGCAGGAGGGGTCGTTGGCCAGGCCCGCAAGGTGGATGACCGTATCGATACCATCCATCAGGGTGGGGTGTTCCTGGAGACGCCGGATATCTCCCTGTATCTGCTCGCAGGAGTGGGGGAGTCCGTCGAAACCGAAACAGCCCCGATCAAAGACGCGCACCCGATGTCCCCGTTCCTCCAACGCTGGCACCAGGCAGCAGCCAAGATAGCCGGCTCCGCCCGTGACTAATACGCGCATCCTTTCGCACTCCCTGCATGTTATTCCGTGTCGCCCTAGCATAGAGCATTCGGAGGGGGATTCGCCAATGGCCGGGGGGGCGGCATTCCGGGAGTCGTCCCATCCTTTTTTGGGGTTCAGGGCGTTGATCTGCTATCGTTTCAACGGTTAGTTTGGGTACCCGTCGGGTACGTGGTGCCCACCGATGGCAGATTGAACTGTGCAGAGTTAAAGGGAGTTTACGTGGACAACCATCAGCTTGAGTTGCCCTTTGGTGCCCCAGACGATAACGGGACCCCGCCGCCCACCGATCCCCCCGAGGCCCTCGCGCCCCCTCCCGCCCTGGCCTGTCGTTCCCAGAACGTGGCGGCCCTGCCGGAGCGGAGCACCGCACAACAGCGGGCCGATGCCCTGCACGAGGCCCTGATGGCCGATACGGGGGTTGATATCCGGCTGCGTATTACCAATAACACCTCCACGATGATGACCCTGCGCTACGAACAGGCCAGCGGACGGGCCATTGTGGGGCTGCACCACATGTTTCTCGATGCGCCGGAGCCCATACGGAAGGCCCTCGGCACCTGGATTCAGCGTCCCCGGACCAAATCAGCCGGAAAGAAACTGGAATCGTTTATTGCGGAGCGCCGCCACCTGATTGCCGCCAAGTCCTCTCGGCGTATTATATTGCGGACAAAAGGGGAATTTGTGGATCTGGAGCAGCTCTATCAGGAGGTCAATGCGGAGGAATTCGGGGGGACCATTGATACACCCATTACCTGGGGCAAGATGCCCTCCCGACGGCTGCGTCGCTCCATCCGTTTCGGAAGTTTTACCCCCGATGACAACCTGATTCGCATTCATCCCTATCTGGATCAGGCCTTCGTGCCCATCTATTTTATCCGCTACATCGTTTTTCATGAAATGCTCCACGCCCACATGGGGATTGAGGAAGGGCCGACGGGGCGCCGCCTGATTCATCCACCCGCCTTCCGTCGGCGCGAAGAAGAATATGGCGATTATGACCGGGCAGTTGCCTGGATGAATAATGAAGCCAATTTGCGGCGTTTGCTCCGTGCGCCCCGAAAATAGTACCGCAAACGCCCGGGCGCGGTATGCGTCCCCCTTCCTCGCGGTTCTTCGGCGTCGTCTCCTGGCGTTTTTCCTGGGCCTGGGTGCCTGCTGCTTTGCCATGCTCCTTTCCTATGGCATGGTGCGGTGGCTGACCCAGGGCATGGCCGATGAGGTTCCCTTGAACCCGGTGGTCCAGCAGCGGGCCATTCTGCTGCGGGGCTTTGCCAATGACCTGACCCGGGCCTGCAATGACTATGCGCACCATACAACGGGGGCAGATGGCCGGATTTCCGCCGATGGGCGCCTGTGGATCGAGCGGGTGTTTCGCAGTGAGCTGCGTTTTCTGGAGCAGCGCATGGACAACAACGCCATGCCCGCGATCGCGAGTTATCTGACCCTCCGTGCCGCCGCGCAGCGCTGCACCACAATGGCCCGCTATCCCGACGATGTGGGGTTGCGGCGCGCCGCCCTCAAGGAAGCGCGCCAGGCCATTGAGGCGGTAAATGCCTACCTCGAGACCATCGATATGGCCCGCTCTGCCGGGCGGGCCCCCGTCTCTGTCCAATTTGGCCAGCCGGAAAACTGAACTGCACGCTTGTCTGGCGCAACAGGTTTAATTACAATAGGTTAAGTTGTGTTGGGGGCCGTGCTGTGCCCCGGATTTAAAAGGAATATGTGATGTTTTGCCCCGTGGCTTGTACTACTATCCGGAGATTAAAGCTGAGGAATACAGGATGGCGATACGTGCGCTTGACCAGGCGGAAAATTGCATGACGAGCGCAGGGGAAGTGACCGATGAGGCACTGATGGCTGCGTTGGACGGGGGCGACGATGAAGCCCTCGGTACCCTCGTGGAGCGCTATCAGAACGACGTCTTCCGTTTTTGTCTTCACTATCTGAAGAATGTCGAGCTGGCCAAGGAGATGGCCCAGGAGACCTTCCTGCGCATCTACTCGGCCCGCGCGCGTTTTGAGGTGGACCGAAAGTTTAAACCCTGGATGCTCTGTATTGCCCGGAACCTCTGCCTCAACGAATTGAAGCGGCGTAAAACGGTCCATATGGAGACCCTGGAAGAGTATGCAAGTTCTGCCCGTGACGAATCCGGCGAGGTAATGCAGGCGCCCGCCGACGGTCCTTACGAGCAGTTACTCACGAAAGAAAGACATCGGGCACTCTTGGAAATGCTCGATGGCCTGGCAGAGGAAGCGCGCGAGATCGTGGTCTTGCGCTACTTTCAGAAACTATCTGCCCGGGAAATTGCCGATACAATTGGTAGCACGGAAGGCGCCGTGCGCACCCGGTTGCATCGTATTTTAAAACAGCTGCGGAATGATTTTGTCCTGTCACGAGAAGATATGTGAAAACCTTGCCCGAACGAGATGACCGGGATCTGGCCCTCTTGCTGGACACTCCCGATGGAAGTGCCGAGCGCGCAAGTGCCGAAGCCCGTTTGAAAGCGGAACCCGTCTTTGCCCGTCGCTTTGCGGAGCTTCAGACGGTGGCTTCCGTCCTGGATGGCCTCGGAGACGCGTTGCGTGCCGAAATGCCCCCGGTCGACCTCCGGGCCGATATGGAAGACGCCCTGTGCCATCTCCATTGGGAAACCCGCAGCGGTACGGACCGCCCCTATTTTGTCGTGGAGGAGGCGCTGGAAGCCACCGAGCAGGCCTTGCACCGAGCGGTGCCCAGGGTGGACCTGGTCGGGCCCGTTACCGAGGCCGCCCGTGCCGCACACGTGAGCGATGCAGAGCTCGATTTAAGTTTCGGCCCCCTGGCGGAGTCACTCAATGCCCTTGGCGATTCCTTGACGGAAGCGTTTCCTTCCGTCGACCTGCGCGAGGGTGTAATGGGGCAGCTTGCCCAACAGTCTAAGAACGCACCCCGTGCGAATGTGGTGCCCATGCGCGCCCGTCCGGTTGGGGAAACGTTGGTCGCTCCGCCCTCGTCGGATTCCTGGTTGCCCTATGTGGGCTGGGCCGCGGCCGCGGCACTCTGTGTGACGGCGGCATGGTTCGTTTATCAGGGCCAGACCCCGGGTGGCGCGGGTACTTCTGAAATCACGCAATTACCGAATGGGGGAGGAGAGAAGGGCCCTGCGTCGGATGCGAACGTGCTTTCCCTGGAGCGGGTCGTGCCCCACGATACGCTGGCCATGAATAATGGGGCCGGTGAAAACATGCCCGAAGTGGCGCCCGGAACCCCCGATCCGAACCAGCCATTGACCCTCCAGGAGGCCATCAATGCGCGGCGCCGTTCGTTGGTGAATAACCTGGCGGCCTTTGAGCAGCTCGCGAGTTTAAGTGCCGATGAGGCCAATCAATTGCTCCAGAACATGAATCTGAGCGATGATGCGCTCTTGGGCGCGGCCCAGTTTCTCTCCCAGGAAGATGCGGCGGCCGTATTGCGTGCGGCCCTGGCCAACGATCCGGAAAACGAGAGTCTCAAATACGCCCTGGCCCAAAGCCTCGCTGGCAATCCAGACGCGGCCGGTGAACGGCAGGCTCAGTTGGAAGGGCTCCTCGCCCTGAACAAGGACAATGCCTTGCCCCACTACCTGCTTGCGGCGGACCATATGGCCCGTGGCGATGTGGAGGCTGGGATGAATGCCCTCTCGGCCGGTGCGGCAGGTTCAGAAGCCGATCCCTACACCCTCGAAAGCATGCGCCAGCGGGAAGCGGTGTTGCGGGCCAGTGGGCTGGACGCCGATGTGGCGCGCTATCTGGCCGTATCAACGGCCGGGCAGGCGGAAGCGGCGGATATTGCTTCCCTGCGCAATGAATTGCTCGACTATGGTGCCCTCTATGAGCAGCAGGGGGATCATGAAACGGCGCAACAGATCTATAATGCGGTCAATCAGCTGGGGGTGCAAGTGACAGACGGCGCAGACATGGCCCTGTTGCAGCAGGCCGGTCTGGAGACCCAGCAAGACGCTATCTATGCCCTGCAGGGCATTGCGGATATCCTCCAGCAGCCCGAGAATGTCGCCTTGCTGGGTGAGACCTTAAACATCCTGGCGGGTAGCATCGCCGAAGTGACCCAATACGTCATGGCGGCACAGGATGTGGTGAACAATCCCCACGCCAGCTCCACCGACTGGAATGCCCTGATTCAGCACATCCTTGAGCAAGGGGATACCGATATTAGTAATCTGGTTTCCCCGTAGCAGGCCGAAGGGAGCGGCAGGATGCGCACCCCTTCCAGGGCGAAGCCGCTCCGTCTCCCTGCCCGCAGCTCGGCGCCAGTTTCACCCGGTGTTCACGTTGCACGGCGGCCAGAGGCACGGAGCACCGGGAACGATAAACAAGGTCACGGGGCCGTTTCGGCCTTCAATTGTTCCCGGATGTCCGCAGCGACCAGCTCGGTCAATTTCGTGACGGCTTCGCTGGCGGCTTGGGCGATTTCGGACAGGGTGTCGTTATTCGCGCTGGTCACATCCCGGGGACTGATGGGTATGCGTACATCGACGACCTTGCGCCAGAGCCCTTCTCCGGAGAGGGCAGCACGAATGCTGAACGAGGCTTCCACCACAAACGCCGGTGACGCTCCCGAATAATCGGCCTCGAATCGGCGCAACTCACCGGTAAACAGGTAATCGGGACGCGACATGGTCGCGGCGTCGCCCGTGTCCTCGAAGAGGTGGTTACGGGTGATACCATCGGAGAGCGCCCGACTCACCATGGTGCCCGGTAGCTCTGCCCACTCCGATTTGGGGAAATAGGCCAACCGATTCGTCTCCGCCCGATAGGCGATTTCCAACTTATAGGGCCGTGCCGCCAGGAGGGGACGGATGCCAAGTGCACCGGGATACGTGGGCTCCCCGGAATGCAAGGCGGCGGGGGAAAGTGTATAGAAACGCGTGGGCTCGACCGTCTTAGGGGTCAGGCATCCGGAAAGCAAGGTGCCCACGGCCACACAACCGCATATCAAACGTACCATGGTCATTCCTTAATCCTCCCTTTGCCACGCAGAAGCGAGGAGGGGTTTTCTCTCAGTTGTTTTACCAGGGCTTCCAGGGCCAACAGGGTGTCGGTCGTTTCCAGCAGGGTGCTCCGGAATGTGAATTCGATATTGTCGGCCTTGTGCAACATGGTGACCGAGGAGTTGTCCAGTGTATCCACCGACTTATTGAGTTGAACCGCAAGTTCGGTTATCTGTGTCAATACATCGTCCACCTGTCCACCGATCCCTTCGACGTCCAGGGCTTCGGCTTTCTTCGTGGCCACTTTCAGAAAGTCACTCGCATCACCCGACGTACTTCGTAGTTCTGAGCTCAGGGAGACGACTTCATCGAGCACGGGGTCAATGCGGTCTTCGACCTTTGCGATGAGCTCCCGAGTCGACCCCATGGTGCTGCGCGTTTCAGAAAGCAGCCCTTCGATCTCTTCCATCACGTTCTGGGCACGCTCGACGATCTTGGCCAGATCGCCGGACTCCATGCCACTGAGCCCCACGTTGACCTTGTCGATGATGGACGAGGCATCATCCATCAGCTCTTCCACTTTGGTGCTGATGGAGGCAAAGGCCGAGGCACGGGCGGGGATTTCACTGTTGGCCGGGAGGGGGCCCTTGTCGGGATCACCGCCGGAGAGTTCAATGGCCATGGTGCCTGCCGCCAGGCTGTAAAGCACCAACTGGGCCTCTACCCCCCGATGGAGGGTCACCTTGTCGGGGTTGATAATAATCTCAATATGGGCACGGTTGTTGGACGTAACGGCGATATCCGATACCTTGCCCACCGGCACACCGATGTATTGGACAATACCGCCTTCATAGACCCCGAGTACGGAGTCTTCAAATTCGAGCCAGAAGTGCATGCCCGCGTCGTTGTACAGTCCGGATATGTAGACGATGCCGCCAATCATAATGGCAAAGCAGACCGTCAGAAACACACCGACTTTCGCCTTAACTTTTTTCGTGGCCACGTTGTACTCCTAAGAGGGGGGAGGGGCAGCGTCGGGCTGCCTCAGGGACCACCCCGTTAAACATTGCGTTGGGCGATGAACTCGTCGGGCCGCCGTTCGAACAGTTGCTTGACCCGCTCCACGTCGGAGTGCTCCGCTTCTTCTACGGTACCGGTAAAAATAGCCTTGCCCCGATCCAACATCAGAATGCGATCGGCGACCGTGCGAATGGAATCCAGCTCATGGGTGACAATCACGAAGGTGAGTCCGAGCAAATCGCGCATGTCCAGAATTAATTCATCGAGCCCCGCCGCCATGATGGGGTCGAGTCCGGCGGACGGTTCGTCAAAATATACGAGTGGGGGGTCGAGCGCGATGGCCCGGGCGAGCCCGGCCCGTTTTCGCATGCCCCCCGAAAGCTCGCTGGGCATAAGGTGGCCAGAATCACCGAGGCCCACAAAACTCAATTTCATGCGCACGATCGCATCTATCAGCCGCTCGTCCACATCGCCATATTCCCGTATCGGGAGGGCGACGTTGTCGCCTACGGTCATGGAGTTGAACAGGCCACTCGACTGAAAGGCGATGCCGATAGTGCGCTGCAGCCGGGCCAGTTCATCTTCATCCAGCTGGGTGATATCCTGCTCGCGGTAGATAATGCTTCCGGAAGTGGCGGCATGAAGACCACACATATGGCGCAACAGGGTGGTCTTGCCGCAGCCGCTGCCGCCCACGATGACAAAAATTTCGCCCGGATTTACGCTGCAGGAAACGTTGTCCAGGATCAGCGTATCCCCGTAGTGGGCCACCAAATCCTTCACGGCTACGAGAGGCGCGCTCACAGACGTACTCCAGGTGTTCGGCGTGGGGAGACGGGCTCTTTCTGTGGTCTGCTCATGGTCGGAATTATCCCAGGACGTAGTAGAAAATAGCTGCAAATACGATATCACAGCTGATAAGCATGAAGATATCCATCACGACCGCACGGGTCGTCATGAGGCCCACGCCCCGGGAGCCGCCAGAGACCCGGAAGCCGTTGTGGCAGCCGATAAGCACGATTCCCAAGGCAAAGATGATGGTCTTCAAAAAGCCCTGCGCGAGGTCTTCCAGAAAGGCGGAATTCAGCGTCTGGGTAAACCAGACCGTCGGCTGGAAGCCCAGCACGGCAATGCCCCATACGGATCCGCCGATGACGCCGGAAAGCACCCCCAGGGTGACCAGGCAGGGCAACACGACGAGCAGGGCCATGAGCTTGGGGGCCACCAGGAATTGATTGACGTTCAATCCCATACCCCGCAAGGCGTCGATTTCTTCCTGCACCTTCATGGTGGCGATTTCGGCGGCGATTGCAGCCCCCGTCCGCGCGGAAACCACGACCGCGGTCATGATGGCGGCCAGTTCACGGGCGAAGCCAATCATGATAATGTCGGCCACGAAGATGGAAATACCATAGGACTCGGCCTGTTTTGCCATCAGCATGGCAATGATGAGGCCCAGGAGGAAATTCATCAGGCAGACGATTTTGATGGCCCGCACGCCCATTTCATACATTTCGTCGACGAAGATTTCCCAACGAAAGCCACGGCCTTCGAAGGGGGCGAGCACCGACCAATAGATGGCGTCTATACACAGCTCCAGGAAGTCGCGCGATTCTGCGAGGACGGCGAGTGTCGTGTCGCCGAGCTTTTCGAAGAAACCGGGCTCGACGCCCTGCTGGTTCACCGGCTTCTGCAGTGCCGGGGCAACCATCTCCAGAAGTTCGGCCACCGATCCCTGCTGGCCTTCCAGCTTCAGCGTGCCACCGGACTTGTGGATCTTCTCCGCAATTTTGACCAGCCACGCGCCCCCGAGAGAGTCCATTTTTTCGGTCTCATTGAAGGCAATGACCAGCGTTTCACCTTGTTCTGAAGGGGTCTTCGAGAGGGATTCCCAGAGCGAGCGACCGGATTCCTGATCCAACGTGGTGGGAGCTTGGAGGCGTCGTTCCTTCACGAGGACTCCCCAAGAAGGCGTTGAAAATCGGCCTCCGTAAGCACTGTGACGCCCAGATTAGTGGCCTTTTCCAGTTTGGAACCTGCTTTCTCCCCGGCTACGAGGTAGTCGGTTCGTTTACTGACACTCCCGGATGCCTTGCCCCCGAGGGACTTGATGTGGTCATGGATTTCGTCTCGTGTAAACATGCTCAGTTTTCCAGTCACCACGAAATTCTTACCCGCGATGGGATTGCTCTCATCGGCTACGACGACGGGTTGCACCTCGGTCGTCGTGAGACCCCGTTCCTGGAGGCGGCGAATCAAATCCTGATTGGCAGGCGTGTCAAAGAAGTCTATCACACTCTGGGCGACGACGACGCCCACGTCTTCGACGGCCTCTAAGGTTTCACTATCCGCCGCCATGAGGGCTTCAATGGTACCGAAGTGTTGGGCCAGGGCCTCGGCCGTGCTGCTGCCCACATGGCGGATGCCCAGGCCAAAGAGCAGGTGTTTGAGGCTCCGCTTTTCTTTGCAGGCTTCTAATGCCGCGACCAGATTACGCGCCGACTTCTCGCCCATGCGCTCCAGCGTGGTGAGGGTTTCCTCCGTGAGGTCAAACAGATCGGCCGGATCACGGACGAGCTCACGGGCCACAACCTGCTCGATGAGGGCCGGGCCCATTCCGTCAATATCCATGGCCTTTCGCGTCGCGAAATGGGCCAGTCGCTCTTTCAATTGGGCCGGGCAAGAGAGGTTGACGCAGCGGAGGATGGCGTCATCCGGATCCTTGTGCGCCGGGGTGTCACACACCGGGCACGTGGTGGGGACCGGATAGGGAACGGTGTCCGCTGGTCGGGATTCGGGTACGAAGCGCAACACCTGGGGGATGATCTCGCCCGCCTTCTGCACTTCCACCAGGTCACCGACCCGGAGGTCTTTCTTGGCGAGGTCTTCGAAATTGTAGAGGGAAGCCCGCTTTACGATGGTACCCGCCAGGGGGACTGGTTCCAGCTCGGCGACGGGCGTGAGGGCGCCCGACTTTCCTACCTGCACGGAGATATCCAAGAGCCGCGTCTGACGTACTTCTGCCGGAAACTTATAGGAAATGACCCAGCGGGGTGATTTCGACGTGGAGCCCAGCCGGGCTCGCTGTTCGGGGTCATCCACCTTGATGACCATGCCGTCAATTTCATAATCCAACTCGAAACGGCGTGTCGTCCAGCTCTGGCAGACGCCGATAACCGCATCAATATCGGCACAGCGTACATGGTGCTCATTGACGGGGAAGCCATAGGCCTTCAGCAACGACAGGGTTGCTTCGTGGGAAACCGGGGGACGTTCCTCGTCTTCCAGGAGGCTGTACAAGAATATCGAGAGATTACGTTTGGCCACTTCCCGGGAGTCCAACAGCTTTAGCGTGCCCGCCGTGGTGTTGCGCGGATTGCGATAGGGCTCTTCTCCGGCGGCCTCCCGCAGGGTATTCAGGCGGGTGAGTTCCGCAATCGTCATGAATACTTCCCCGCGGACCTCGAGGGAGGGGGGCGCATCCTCCGCCAGTTTCAGCGGTACACTCCGGATGGTACGCACATTCTGGGTGACATCGTCCCCCTGGAGTCCATCGCCCCGGGTGAGGGCCTGGGTCAGCACCCCGTTTTTATAACGGAGGGCCATGGCCACGCCGTCCAGCTTCAATTCCACCACGTAGGTCGGCGTATCGCCGTCGAGGCCCCGGCGTACCCGGGCATCGAATTCCCGCAAATCGGCGTCGTTGTAGGTGTTGTCGATGGAAAGCATGGGGACCCGGTGGGCCACGGTGTCAAAGCCATCCACGGGCGCGCCGCCCACCCGTTGGGTCGGCGAGTCGGGCGTGCGGAGGCTGGGATAGCGGGTCTCCAGATCCGCCAGGCTCCGGAGCCGCATATCGAAGTCCTGATCGCTGATCTCGGAGCGGGCTTCCTGGTAATAAAGTCGGCTGTGGTGCTCGATATCGGCTTTCATCGCGTCATACTGAGCGATGATTTCGGGGGTGGGTTGGGGATTGGTCGTGGTCATGGCCGCATTATATCGAAAGTGCCGCCATCGGTAGAAGCGAAATTCGTGGGACGACGCGGGGATCCTGACCGACTCGTGATCACGAAAGATGACATTAATGTGCCTCCGACCGGAATAGAGCCTGTGAAAGCCGCACGGTGTTGCGTTGCGGATGAGGGGGGCGGGATTGCCACCATGGGCGGATTTATGCCGAGTGCTATACCTCTACCGGCTTGCAGTAGCTTACTGCCATGCGTTACAACGTACTCAGTTGACCGAGTGCAAGTGTGGAGAAAGCAACGCATGGTAGATTTGAATTCATTGGAAAGTGCCGCCAGTTGGTCCAAAGCGCGCAAAGAAATTGCCGCCGCCGTGGACGACATGCTGGGCGAGCGCCCGGATAAGCGGGTAGACCTGCAGTTTAATATCACCGACGAGGTCGACTTTCCAAACTACGTTCGACGCCGGGTAAATTATTTTGTGGACGATTGGACACGGGTGTCGGCGTGGATGTTTCTGCCGGAAGGGCGTGACGAGGCCCCGGCCATGCTGTGCTGTCATCAGGAATGTCGCCAGGGGAAAGATGAATGTGCCGGCTTGGAGGGGAATGGGCGGATGGCCCTGGCCCAGCATTATGCCGAGCGGGGCTACGTGACCATTGCGCCCGACTGTATTACGGCCGGGGAGCGTATTTCCAGCCGTTCAGAAGCCTATGACGCCACCATGTTCTACCAGGATAATCCGACCATGTCGCTCATGGGGAAAATGCTGGTGGATCACCAGCACGCCTTGGATGTGTTAGAGCAGGAAGATCGGGTCGACGGGGCACGAATTGGCGTGGTAGGCCACGGTCTCGGTGGTGCCAACGCCCTGTTACTTGCCGCCATGGACCGCCGGGTACAGAGCTGTGTAGCCAGTTGCGGGTTTTCCCGATTCAGTACAGATGCGAATCCTGGACGTTGGTCCGAGGAGGGTCCCATCAATCTGCTGCCCAAGCTGAAGGCGGTCTTGGATGCCGGGGAGTTGGCCTTTGACTGGGAACATCTCATGGCCATGGCTGCCCCGAGCGCTATCCTGGTAATCACGGCCATGACGGATGCCGCCGTGAGCAATCCCGAAAGTTGCGCAGACGCCGTGTCGCAGGCAGCCCGGCTCTATAAATATTTTGGCGCGCCCCAGGCTATCGAACATTTCAGCCATGACGACGGGCATCAGGTTACCTTTGAAACGCTGGACATGGCCGACGACTGGTTTGAGCGTTGGTTATAGTTTCGTATTGTTTTTTCTATCGTATTGACATGCTGTAAGAAACTTGTCACAAATGGCGCGGAGCGACCCTTCGGGACGCCCCGTAGCCTGGCCTCTGGAGCGAGAATGGACGAACAGGTAACGGCGAAGATTCAGCAGTTGTTGGGCAGTATCGAACAGGTAGTTTACGGCAAGCATGACGTGGTTCAACTCTGCGTCATCGGGCTGCTCGCCCGGGGGCATATTCTCATTGAGGACGTGCCCGGTATCGGAAAAACCACCATCGCACAGAGTATCGCGCGGTCGCTGGACTGCTCCTTTAATCGGGTCCAGTTTACCAGCGACATGTTACCCTCCGATATTCTTGGCGTGTCCATTCTCGACCACAAGACCAACGACTTCGAGTTTCGGCGTGGCCCCATCTTTGCCAGTATCGTTCTCGCCGACGAAATCAACCGCACCCCGCCGAAGACCCAGAGCGCACTCATGGAAGCCATGAGTGAGTTTCAGGTCTCGGTCGATGGGACAACCCATGACCTGCCACGGCCTTTCATGGTACTCGCCACGCAGAACCCGGTGGAGCATGAGGGCACGTACATCTTGCCGGAGTCCCAGTTGGACCGATTCGCGTTGCGGGTCGAGATGGGGTATCCCCCGTCGGAAGATGAAATCCGCATCATGCGCAGACGTGATCCGCAAAAGGCGATCCACGATATGAAGCCCGTGCTTTCGGTGGAGGACGTGTTGGCCCTGCAGGACAAAGTCGGTGAGGTCAAGGTGGACGACTCGGTTGCTCACTACCTGCTGCGTATTGTGCAGGGCACGCGAAATCACGAGCAGGTTCAATTGGGCGCAAGCCCCCGTGGCTCGTTGACGTATTACGAAGTCTGCCAGGCCAAGGCCCTTGTGGAAGGCCGGGATTACGTCACACCCGGGGACGTCAAGGATATGGCGGTGCACGTCTTGAGTCATCGAATTCTGGTGAAGAGTCGCGGGGCCGACCTGACCATTGCCACCCAGGAACGGGCGCGTGTCATACGCGAAATAGTTGCGAATACGGATGTACCGGTCTAATGAGGAGCGCCGCCCGTAAAGCGCGGGGATATACACGCTTTACCCCGGTTGGTTGGGGTTACGTCGTTATTCTGGTACTCTCCCTTCTCGCCGCCTGGAATACCGGCACCAACCTTCTCTACATCGTGGTCGGGGGACTCAGCAGTTTTGTCGTTTTCTCCCTGCTGCTTTCGCTCTTCTTGCTGAGAGACATTACGCTGCACCGCATTGCGCCCAAGGCCGCCTATCGGGACCAGCCCTTCCAGGTCCATGTGCGTCTGGAAAACCACCGGAAATGGTTTCCCGCGGTTTCACTCCGCCTCGAACTGGACAGCGATTCGCGGCGGACCAGTGGCTATGTGGGTCATTTGCCCGCTGGGCAGGCCGCCCGCCTGAGTGTGGAAGAGTGCTTTGAGAAGCGCGGTGAGCACCTGCTGGCCGGCTATCGCATCGTGTGCGGATTCCCCTTTGGCCTGGTGGAACGCTGCCGGGGCTTCCAGGACGGCTCCAAGGTATTGGTCTACCCCCGGGTTCATATGATCCGCGCCAGCGCCTTCCAACGCATTCCCAGCGCAGGAAAAGTCAGCAATCAGTCTACCGACGATGGGGATGAGTATTTCGGATTGCGTGAATACGTGCCCGGCGATGACATCCGACGGATCGTGTGGCGGATAAGTGCCCGTCTCGACAAGTGGATTGTGCGGGAGCTGGCTCAATATCAAAGCCGACTCGTCGTGCTGGCCTTGGACACGACCTACAACCCAGGGGTCGAAGACTTTAATGAGCGTTTCGAGCAGGCCATCGAGTTGACGGCCTCCATCGCCATTATGCTGCTCCGTCGCCGCAATGAAGTCTCCATTGTCACTTCCAAAGGCTTCCTGGAAGGGGGGGATGGAAAAGGGCACGAACGACGGGTACTCGAACTGCTGGCCAGTGTGGTTGTGGCCGACAAAGAAACGGCCATCGACCACCAGATTTCGGCCATTGACTCGGCCAATGCCGCCGTTTTCCTGATTTCGCCCGATCCCCAGGCGTGGGGTATGGCCACCGATCACGGACGGGTGCTGGACCCGCGGGAGTTGGTCAATGGATAGTAGAAAAATGCCCATGCTACGCTGGTCCACCGCCGCACTGGTTTTGTGTGGCTACTGGGCCCTTTCCTCCGTGCCCCAGATCGGCCCGGCCGTCCTTTTTCCCCCGCTGATTGCCCTGGCGTGTGTGCGCCCGGCGGAATACCTTCATGCCCGTTACCCGGCCTATGGGGTTGTGACACGCGGCATTACCATCGCCTACTTGTGCTTCCTGCCCCTCACCGTCATCTCGCTCCATGTGCTGAATGCGGTAACCGTTCTGGTTTGCTACATCCAGCTGTATACCCTGTTGCACCAGAAAGAGGCGCGAAACTACTACCATCTCCACCTCATGTCCCTCTTTCTCCTGCTGGCGGCGTGCGTGCAGTCGCCAGACCCGCTCATCGGTATCATCATGGTCTGCTTTCTTATCAGCGCCGTGTGGGCAAGCCTGGCGCTTCGTATGGCCGCGGAGCAGGCTTCGGCCGAGACGCTTACCGAGCCGGAGATCGTGGGGCTCGACAACATGGACAATCCCGAATTCCATGGTAAGCTCGCCGGGGGACGCGCCAGCATGCCACTCGCGGCTACGGGGCTTTCGGTCATCATGGTTTCCATGACCGTGCTGTTTTTCGTGCTGACGCCACGGATCGAGGCAGGTATTTTCGGGCGCAGCCAGGATGTGGTCGAGCGAACCGGCCTTTCAGAGGAAGTAGAGCTCGATTCTGGGATGACCATCGAATTGGACAATACGCCCGTTCTGATGGTGCGCTTTCCCGATGAGCCCAACGGCCAGGTGCCGACGAATGACTGGCTCTACTGGCGGGTGACCACCCTGGGGAAATATGTGGGAAATACCTGGCAGCGCCAGTTTGGTGGATTAATTGATCCCGGTATTGCACATCGCCGCGCCATGATCACGGATCCAAGCAGCTTCACGCGGCAACGTGGTGGTCACTCGGAGCTCAGTCGTACGCCCCGGGCGGGGAAACGGCTTGTCCGTCAGCTCATCTACCTGGACAAGGCGCCGAGTACCGGTGTGCCGGCCATGAGTCTGGTGCAGTCGATGCGGATTTCAGATAGCCCCCGTGGAAAGCGGCTGCGATGGGGGAATGATGGGGACCTGACCGTCGTGCTGGACAAGGCCGGTTCGGTCAACCGGTTGAATTATGAAGCCTGGTCTGAACCGGAGCGCCCATCGGTGGAGCAGTTGCGGGCCGCACCAGATTTCGCGTTGACTCCAGGCAGTAACCGGGGGATCGAGTTTCTCGAATACGACCTTTCTCCCCAATCCGTAGCCCTGGCGAATCGAATTACAGCGGACGCCAGCAATGCCTATGACAAGGCTGTGGCCATTGAGGAATATCTAAGTGGTCCCGATTACCTCTATTCCCTGAGCATCCCGGATATGGGAACGGGGCCGGTGATAGATACGTTTATCAATCGCACCAGGCTCGGGCATTGTGAATTGTTCGCCACCGCCATGGCCCTCATGCTGCGGAGTCAGGGGATTCCCACCCGGGTTGTCAGTGGCTACCGCGGCGGAGAGTGGGAGGCATCGGATGCGACCTATACTGTGCGGGCCAGCATGGCCCATCTGTGGGTCGAAGTCTGGTTCCCCGAAATCGGGTGGGTTATTTTTGACCCGTCGCCCCAGTCCGACAACTTCCAATCCACCCAGATGCAGCGCCTGGCCCTCATGCTTTCCCGCATTGGACTGAAGGCCAAGATGTTCTGGTTCCAGGAGATCGTGGGTTTTGATCGGGCCAGCCACCTGCAGCGGTTGCGCGAGTTGTCCCTGGGCTTCGTGCGAAACTTCACCGGGGAAGAAGAAGAGGAAGGTGCTGGGGCGGGGGGCGCCGTTAGTTCGGGAAGCAACCGAACCGGCATGTCTAATCTGTTTATGTTGGCGCTCTCCTTCAGTCTCGCGCTCTGGTTGCTCTTTCGGATTCGAAAACGCCCGGCCCCCAGTCCCTTTGAGATGACGCCGGACCAACTAAAGGTGATTGAACTTTATTTGGCGTTGCGCCGGCTCCTGCGGAAGCATGGTGTGGATTGTCGCGGAAAAACGGCTGAGGAACTGGAAGCAACCCTTGCTTCACCCACCTGGGGGGCACCCGAAGGTGCCATGAAGCTCCTGGCGTGCTATAACACCGTCCGATTTGGCGGTTCACCATTGCCCCCCGACCAGTTGGCGGAATTGAAGCGTGGGCTACGGACGCTGAAGCCCCTGGATAACGACGTTCCGAAGAGCTGATGGTGAACGCCTACTGATTGAGAAGAATGCCGACTTCATTGAGGCCCCACAAGGCGACAACGATGTCATCTTTCTCGTCCAGATTCAGATCGGCCGTGTCCAGTGCACGGGGCTTTCCGTCTTTGAAAGTATGGCTCGCCCGCTGGAATTCAAGGAACGATTTGTTCTTGCTGTTGTCGGTGATCAAGGTAATCACCTGGGCGGATTCAAAGCAGGCTGCCGCGATGTCGGGAAATCCATCCTGGTTGAAGTCGCCGATGGTAATATCCCGAATCTCATGTTCAAGCACATCCCGATCCGGGCCCAACAAGATTTCCTGGGACACCGGAAAGGAAAAATCGCCCGCGCCATAAAAGATCATGATGGAGTCATCCGTATACTTGTGGGACACCACCAGATCCTCTTGACCGTCCTGGTTGATGTCGGCACTCTCCAGCCGATGGGGGAGTCGTCCACGGCTGGCAAAGCGTTGGACTTCTTCAAAGCCCCCATGACCATCCCCACGCAATACGGCGATCTCATTGCTCGCCATCAGTGTGACGGCCACATCCAGAATCTTGTCGTGGTTGATATCCACCAGAACCAGCGAGAAGGGACCGCCACGGAGGGGTGTCGCTTTGGGGGGCAACAGCAACGCCTCGGAGTCACCCGCCAGCGTGATGAGTGAGTCGCTGCCCCAACCGACTGCGACCACGTCGCGCAAGCCGTCCTTATTGGTGTCGCCCACCTGGATCGACGTGAGCCCCGGTGTATGAAATATGGGGGTGCCATCCCCGTCGACCTGGCGGGCATAAGTCAGTGCCTCACCGGGAACTTCGAAATAGACTGGCTTGTAAATGCCCTCCTCCTGGAGATTCAGGAAGAGGCTGACATCGCGCCGACGGGTGGCGTGGAAATTGGCCACCAGGATGTCGGGCCAGCGGTGTGCGTCGATGTTGGCTACGGCAATGGCATAGGGTCCGAAATCGGTCTTCAGCGAAGGATGGTGTTTCTGATACTTGAGGTCGCCCTGGCCGATGAGCAACGAAAGCTCATCGTTGGCCGGTCGTTCTTCCCGTAAATCGCTTAAGGTCCCCCGATCGGCCGTAATGATCTCTGGCCACTTGTCGCCGTTAATATCCACCGCAACGATAGCGCTCGGATTCGGGCCCACGCGAAAGGTTACGGGGTGCACACGCAGTCCCGCCGCCACCGGTGCGAATTCGGGCAGTAGCATGAATGCGAGGGCCGCATTGACACCCAGTCGAACGATTCTTTTTTGCCACCTCATGTCGATTGTCCCAGTTGGGCCGCGAGACGGGTCGCAGCGATAAGACTTTGCTCACTGGCTTCACCTTTTCCCGCGATATCAAACGCCGTGCCGTGATCCACCGAGGTCCGTACAATGGGGATTCCAAGTGTCACATTTACCCCTTCGTCCATGGCCATCAACTTAAGCGGAATGTGTCCCTGATCATGGTACATGGCGATTACCATCTGGTACTGGCCTGCCTGCATCTTGCGAAAGACCGTGTCGGGTGGGAAGGGGCCGTCACAAGGGATACCCAGGGCCTGACATGCCTCGACGGCCGGACGGATTTCTTCAATTTCTTCTTGTCCAAATGCGCCTTCTTCGCCCGCGTGGGGATTCAGGCCGGCCACTGCGATACGGGGCGAGGGAAGGCCCAGCTTCTTCAGGGCCGCGTATCCGATTTGAACGGACGCGACGATGCGGTCTTTTTTAACCGCAGCCAGCGCGTCGGAAAGGGAAAGGTGGCCTGTGATGTGCACAATCCGCATGGTGTCGGTGAACAGGCACATGCGATATTCCGACGTGCCCGTGAGCTCGGCGACCAACTCGGTGTGACCGATATAATGGTAGCCTGCCTTGTAAATGCAGGCCTTACTGATTGGACAGGTGACGAGCCCATCGAGGGATCGCGCAATGCAGGCACGGGTCGCGGCTTCAATCCAGATGATCGCCGCACGTCCTGCTTCCGGATTCTCCACGCCGAACTCAACAGGTGGGGCGGGGTGGCCTGCATTATAGACGGGGATGCCATCGCGCACGGTCAGGCCTTCCTCCACCGAATCCACAGCCACAAAGTGGGGCGGGCTGGCGACCACATGGCGCACCGATTCCAAGGCGCTTGTACATCCGAAGATGATCGGTCGACACCACGCGTCGGGCTTGTGATGGGCGAAAAACTTCGTCACCAGCTCCGGGCCGATGCCGTTTACATCCCCCATGGTAATTGCCAGGCGGGGAAGGTCCATGGTAGTGAGTTCCAGTCAGGTTGGGGAAGGGTCAGGTGCCAATAGTGGCTGCCGTTACTGCGAAGTCGTATCATACGAAAGAGTGCAGACCCGTCGCAATGCCAGCTCCGGGCAAGACACGGCGGTTTGTGGAGATTAAAATAGGTTTTCGCGCCCGATCGCCCCGTATTTACTACGTGATCGGATTTCTCCTTGCTTTGTCTTCGGGGCGATGCTATACTGCATTTCTTGCTCTTGAGGAGACATTTTGGTTCCAACGGGAGGGCGGGACCGGAGTGTAGTAGCCCTTGTCGGCCTTAATTCGATTCCAACTACATGACGGGTGAGTTGCATCTGTTTGACGGGAAAATGGCATGGATCGTGACACGAACAAGCGCGTAGAAGACAGTCTTTCTTACTCGCTCCGTGTTCAGTCCGCCGCTTCCCGGGAAGGATTTGATTGGCAGCATATCGACGGGGTGCTGGCGAAGGTGGCGGAGGAGTTAGGCGAAATACGTGAGGCCCTGGCCGCGGGTGATGCCCCCCATGCGCGCCGGGAGTTAGGCGACTTGTTATTGATAGCGGTCAACTTGGCCCGCTTTCTGGATGCCGATCCCCGCGCGGCGTTGCGCGAGGCGACACAGCGTTTTGAAAATCGCTTTTTCCATCTTAAGAATGCCCTCGAAAAAGACGGAAAAAGCGTCAAAAGTTGCACGGAAGATGAGCTCGAAGCCTACTGGCAACGTATCAAACCCGGTGCAGACAATATACTTAAGAAGGGGCTTGACATGGGTCCCGAAGATGGTGCAAACTCAAGCTCAGTTTTGTAATAAAACCCTTGTTTTTAAAGGGTAAAATGAAGCTGTGGATAACTTGTAAGTAACCTGTGGATAACCTGTGGGTTTCTCTGGTTGGTGCGTTTGTGGGACGCGTTCGACCGGCCTGTATGGGGTGGTTGGCGACGTATTGTACGGGCAATACGGGACGCCGTCGCGTGGTCAGAATTTGGTGGTGATTCGTTCTTCTTGTGGTCGGGTGACGAAGAGCGGGCTAATTTTTGTGGTTGGACAGGAGAAACGATGGCTTCAGCAAGCAAATCAAACCCTTGGCAGCAAGCGCAGGTTCACCTGCAGACCGCACTGGATGAGTATAGCTACAAGAATTGGTTTTCTCAGACACGCTTCGAGTCTTGCGCCAACGGAAAACTGACGGTCGGTGTTCCCAGCCAGTTTTTTGCAGACTGGTTGCGGGATCACTACATGGATGCCGTTTGTGATTCGCTGCGAAAAGTGATGCCTGATTTTGAGTCGGTCCGATTTATACCCCGTCCCGAACCGGTGGCCGAGTCGAAAGACAGCCGGGTGCCTTCCGCTGCCTCCCTGCCCATGGGGCCCGCACCGTCCGCGACACGTGCATCGGCACCTGCGAACTCAAAGTCTTCCAGCAGTAATCGCCGTACCTTTAACGGATTTAATCCCCGCTATACCTTTGACCGCTTCGTGATAGGCTCTGGCAATCGCTTTGCCCACGCGGCCGCGCGGGCCGTGGCCGAATCTCCCGGCCGGGCCTACAATCCCCTCTTCCTCTATGGCGGAACCGGGCTGGGCAAAACCCACCTGATGCAGGGTATTGGACAGTACCTCCTGTCCCAACGCCCTGAATTGCGGTGCGTGTTTATTTCGTCCGAGCATTTCACCAATCAGTTGATTCAGAGCATCGCGGAAAAGTCTACGCAGAAGTTTCGGACCCGTTATCGTAAGGTAGATGTCCTGCTTATCGACGATATTCAGTTTATCGCCGGGAAGGAAGCGACCCAGGAAGAATTCTTCCATACCTTCAATGTGCTCTTTGATATGCATAAGCAGATTGTTCTTTCCAGTGATCGGAGCCCCAAAGAAATCCGGGGTATCGAAGAGCGGCTTATCTCCCGCTTTGAATGGGGTCTGGTGACCGACATTCAACCGCCCGATCTGGAAACCCGGGTGGCCATTCTGCAGCGTAAAGCGCAAGATGAAAACCTGACGGTTCCCGACGATGTCATGCGTTACATTGCGACCTATATCACGACCAACATTCGTGAGCTCGAAGGTGCGTTGATAACTGTGCTCGCCTATAGCCGTCTCACCGAGGAGAAGATTACGATATCTCTCGTGGAAGAGGTACTTCGTGATCTCATTGGCTCGGAAAAGATTCGCCCTGTAACGATCGAGCAGGTGCAGCGCGCGGTGGCCGATCATTTTGACGTGCGAATTTCCGACCTGCACGGCCGCAGTCGCCAGCGTCAGATCGTGAAGCCCCGGCAGTTGGCTATGTATCTCTGCAAGGAGCTCATACCAAGCCTTTCTCTCAGTGACGTGGGCGATGCGTTCGGCGGAAAAGACCACACCACGGTCTTGTATGCCTGCGATAAGGTCAGCAAAGAAGTCAAAGAGTCTCCCACCTCTCGCCAGATGGTGGAGCAACTGACGAAGACGATTCGCGACTAGGGTCTCACGGCCCACTCTTGGCCCCGCCTGGGGGCATATGCTAGAATTCCATTCAGGAGAGTTGCAGAATGTCTGTTCTAAATGTAGTGCTGTATCCCGATGACCCCTTGACCCGGAAGGCCGAAGCCTTCGAAACCGTCGGTCCCGAGGTTGTCCAGTTGGCGCAGGATATGATTGAGACCATGCACGCCCATGACGGCGTCGGCCTTGCAGGACCCCAGGTGGGTCTCGCCAAGCGCATCTTTGTCATGCAGGCCCCCGAAGGGGAGCCCCTGTGCCTGGTCAATCCTGAGATTGTCGCCATGGAAGGGCGCCAGGAAGGGGAGGAGGGGTGCCTCAGCATGCCCCGCGTCTATTCCGACCGCGTGCCCCGTGCCACCCGTATCGAGGTGAAAGCCCTGGATGAGACCGGTGCCCCCCTTCATTTTGAAGCCCACGATTTCGTGGCGCGCATCATTCAGCATGAATACGATCACCTCGAAGGCGTTCTATTTCCGGACCGCCTCGATATTATTTCCCGCCAGACCGTCTTGCAGGAGTGGGAAACGGTGCGCGCCGAACTGGCGAATGCTACCGAGTCCGCAGGCTGATCCGTCATGCTGCTTGACTCCCCAGCCGTAGAACGATTGGTGGATGCCTTTCGTCGGCTCCCCGGGGTGGGAAAGCGTTCGGCCGAACGCATGGCCCTCCACTTGCTCAGTGCGCCAGAAGAAGAAGCACGGCTGCTCAGCGAGGCCGTGGTTACGGCCCGGGCCCGTATTTCCATGTGCTCGGAGTGTCGCAATCTGACCGAAGTGAACCCCTGCACTATCTGCAGCAGTGAACGCCGCGATGGGTCCCTTATTTGTGTGGTGGAGCAGCCCGTGGGGGCCATGGCCATCGAAAAAGGGGGCATGTTTCGCGGGCGCTATCACGTGCTCCACGGTGTGCTTAACCCCCTCGATGGTGTTGGTCCCGCCGAACTTTGTCTGGATCGGCTCTATGACCGGCTGGATTCGGGGCAGGTCAACGAGGTCATAGTGGCGACCAACGCCACGGCCGAAGGCGAAGCCACCGCCCTCTACCTCGCCCGCCAACTCGGCCAGCGCGACGTCAAGGTGACCCGCATCGCGCACGGTGTGCCCATGGGAGGCGGCCTCGAATTTGCCGACGACGCCACCCTTTCTCACGCCATGGAAGGGCGGACCCTCCTCTAAGGGCGCCATCCCTATTGCGGGGCGGGTGCAGCGGGAACCACCGTCTTGAAGTACTCCTTCAGCTTTTCTTCGACGCCAATGATCGAGAGATCAGCGGTGTAGACCTCGTCGTTCGGATTCCACTCGTTTTCACTCTCCAGGGTAAGGCCATACTGTAGCTGCAATTGTTGGGAGAGCATGGGGATGGCCAACGGAATGAAGAACTCCAACTGACCGCCCACCGACTGGGCCGCGTGGATCCGAAACTGGAGAAGCAGGATATCAGTTGATTTGAAATCGATGGCCAGGCGAATGTCGGTAACGTCGAGCAGCAGGGTTAAGAGGGCATCCAACTGGGGATTTTGCTTCATTTGCTCCAGCGAGGAATTCCACACGGGGGCAAGGGCGGCGATGAGGGTAATGATCTCACCGTTCCGATTGTCGACCACGGCTTCCGCCATGTGCCCCCCAAACAGGGTGAGTGGGGTTTCCGGCAAATCGAGGGACCACGTCTGCAGAATGGTATCTTCCAAATCCAGGGGAAGGGGAATATGCCCCTGGGCGGAGAGCACGCCCCGGCGTTCCAGTTGGAATCCCTCGGGGGCCCAGGTCACCGCCGGGAATTGCTTCTGAAATTGGTATTGGTTGTTCAGGTATTCCGGCAGGGCCGGACCACCCCGTTGCTCATTGACAAAGACAACGAGATTGTAGGCGCCATCTGCGAAATCAGAGCCCCCCAACACCGCGACTTCTCTTGGGAGTACCTTTGGAAGCAGGCTCGGTAGATCCCAGGGGAGCCAGCCGGGCAAGGGTGGGTTTTCCGGGAGGTAAGGCACCATGTCGGCACCGAGCTGCAAGGTGTCGATGGAAACCCGCAGGCGCGTATCGGGAAGGGCCAGGGTGTCGTGGTGCACGGTCTCCGACGTAAAGATACCGTAGGAGCCATTCAATTGATTCAGGGCGATGCCCGCGGCAATCGCGGCAATGAGGGCCAATACGGCGGCGGCAATGGCGAGTTTCTTTATCATACAGATGGCTCCAAAAGCGGCATGGAATGTCGAGGGTGAAATCCGAGTCTATGTCTTGGGGAGGCGGTAATATACCGGAAAAGGCTGTACGGTCTCGAATCCAGCCGATTCATAAAGATAACGTGCTGTGTTCGAATTGGTTACACCGAGGGCCACGCGGCCCAGGCCTTGTTGCGCAAACGCTGCCGTCAGGTGATGGAGTAGTTGACGTCCAATACCCTGTCCCTGATACGCAGGCAGAACCGCCATATGTAACACAAAGCCCAATCCGGCCACAACTTCGCTGCCCAGGGCAAAGCCCACGCACGTACCGTCCAGCCAGGCTCCCAATTGATACGCTGAAAGACAGCTCCCGAAGGCACCCGCCCGAGTCTGCACCAGGAAACGATGGGCCGCTTCCACGCTGGAAGTTTCTTCAAAGAGAATCTGTTCCGGGTGGTCGGCATAGGTGTCGGCCAGTATTCGGGCCACGGTGCCCATGCCGGATGCATCCCATGGGGTAATCGAAGCGACCGGAGGACCAGCGGTAGGGGAGGGGAGATGCGTGTTGTGTTGCAGGCTGCGGCCGATGCACTGAAATCCCAGGGCCGCATACGTATCATCCAGCGCCAGGGGAGAAAAAGCCAGGTATTCAGAGACAATCAGCGGGTTTCCGGCCTGCGCGAGATCGTTGACGGCGTAGGCGAGTAATTCCCCGGACCGTGCTTCCGCCGGACTTCCCAGAAGTACATGGAAAAAGGAGATCAGGTACCGGGTGGGTGTCGGGCGAATGAAGAGCAACGCCTCGGCCTGCCGGCCTTCCATGATGGCATAGCAGCGAATAGCCGGGTGGGCAATAGTTTGGGCCACGTCCTGTGGTGCCCGCTCGCGGTAGTGGCGGGCCGCTTCCGGGCCGTAAATTCCCTCGTAGGCGGGCAGGATCTCGTGGATGAAAGCCGCCAGGTTTTCGGGGGCAGCATGGATACGGTGTATAGTGCTCATTTAAGCCAATATGCCCCTTTCATTTCATGGCGGGTCAGTATTATACTATGTCATCAGATGCCATCAATGGCGTTGCGGTTTTGAAGTTGGTTTTTCTGAAGGGCTTCTCGTATAATTAGGAATGCTAAGTAAATTATAGCCGACCTGTGGGGACGCCGTGACCGATTCCTGTAACACAATGACCCAAGCGCGACAACTATATCAGACCGTGCGCATGTTGCGGAACAGGTTGGGGCACGAATTCGCCGCCCGGCAACGGGCGGGCGGGGCGATCTGTCCTGATTTGACCTTTACCCAGGGCAATGTGGTGATGGCCGTTCAGGAGCGGGGGGAACTCTCCTTGAAAGAATTGGCCGATGTGCTTCATGTTTCGAGGCCTTCGGCGTCGACCATGGTGGACCGCCTGGTCGAAATGGGACTCCTTGCGCGAGAACAGGCGGAGGCGGATCGTCGTGAAGTGCGTATTCGCTTATCGGACAATGGTTTTCTGCAGTTTCAGCAGTTGGAGGAAGAAATCCTCCGTTACATTACCGAACTTTTGAGCAAACTTGGACCCGAGTATACGGACCAGTGGTGTGATGTGTATTCGCGGGTGCGCGAAATCATTCAGGCAGAGGATTCTGCGGACGCACCCCCAATTTCTACGAAGGATTCTCTCGCATGAGTCAGCGCAACACGGACAATTCGGTGAATGAGCCCGAGGAAGAGGAACCCTCGGCCAGTGCTCCGGAAAACGGGTCTGCCAGAGAGGTGGGCCTGGTGACCCGCGTATTGGCCGTCATCGCGGTATTGGCGGTGGGCGTCGGCGGTTTCATGGGGCTGTCCATGCTGAAGAAACCGCCTGCGGAAGCCAAGACATCGGAGCGGGTTATTTCGGCTTCGGCCACTGTCGTCGCGTTGGAAGATGCCCCCGTGATGATGACCGGACTCGGAGAAGTGCGGGCACTGAACGTGGTGCCCGTGTCGCCGGAGATTTCGGGCAAGGTGGTGGAGATACACCCCCGCCTTGAAATGGGGGAGGCCATCAAGGAAGGCGAGCTGCTGCTTCGTATCGATCCACGCGACTATGAGTCGGCGTTGGCCCAGGCGGAAGCGCAGGTCGCTCAAGTCACCCAGAGCATCGAACGTCTCCAGCGCCAGTATGCCATTGATCAATCCCGTCTGAAGACCCTGGAACGTAACGAAGCCTTGATGCAGAGCGATTTCGAGCGTACCCGGGACCTCTTTGAAAAAGACGATGTGGGAACCCGTTCGGCTGTTGACCATGTCGAGATGCAGTTGAACCAGGCCGCCGATGCCCGGGATCAGCTTGCACAGGCCCTCGCGCTGTATCCGGTCCAGATACAAGAGGCCCGCAGTGCACTGGATGGGGCCGAGGCCCAGCGTGAACTTGCGAAGGTCAATCTGGCGCGCACCGAAATACGGGCCCCCTTTAACGCGCGCATCAAAGCGGTCAACGTGGAGCAGGGGCAGTATGTTTCACCCGCAGCGCCCCTTGTGACGCTGGCCGATGACCAGATTCTGGAAATATCCGTATCCCTGGATAGTCGGGATGCCAAAGACTGGCTGCAATTCGAGTCGAACGCCGACAGCAACGTTGGTTGGTTCGGAGACCTGAAGCCCGTTACCTGTGAAGTGGCCTGGACCGAGGATACGGAACAGCATCGTTGGGAAGGCAAGGTTCACCGTATCGAGACTTTTGACCAGCAGAACCGGACCATCAGTGTTGCGGTCCGTGTTTCCGGTGAAGCGGCCCGGAGCAGTATCGACGGACTTCCCCTCGTAGAGGGCATGTTTTGCAAGGTGTCTATACCGGGCAAGCCGATGAAAGAGGTCTACCGACTTCCCCGTTGGGCGGTCACCTACGAGGGCAACGTGTACGTGGTACGGGATGGTCGACTGGCCATCCAGGGGGTCGAAGTAGTTCGCAGCCAGGGACAGGAGACCTTCGTGCGCGGTGGCCTCTCTCCCGGTGAGCAGGTGATCACGACCCGATTGGCCAACCCCCTTCCCAACACCCTCGTTCGCCTTGAGGATGATGCAGAGAACGCATCATGAGGGCGATTCTGAGGGCATTCACGCGAAATACGGTTTTCGCCAATATCATGCTGCTCCTCTTTCTCGTCGTGGGCCTTATCGCGTCGTCGAAGATGGTACGGGAGACCTTTCCGGAGTTCAGCCTGGACTATATCTCGGTGGCGGTGCCCTGGCCCGGCGCTGATCCCGAAGATGTGGAAGAAGGTATCTGCCGAAAAATCGAAGAGGCGATTGAAGGCATTGAGGGGATCAAGACCTATACCTCGACCTCGGGCGAAAGCGTGGGGAGCGTGCTCATCGAAGTGGATGAACGCTTCGATACCGCCATCGTCAAGGAGAAAGTTCGCAATGAGGTGGATGCCATCTCCACCTTTCCGGTTGAAGCCGAAAAACCCATTACCGAAGAGGTCCTTCTGCGGGCCGAGGTACTCATGGTGGCCCTGGCCGGGGAGGCCCTTTCCGAACGCCAGCTGAAAGAATGGGCCGAACAGGTCAAGGAAGAAATTCAGGTCCTGGACGAAGTGAGCCAGGTCCAGATCATGGGCGCGCGGGAATACGAAATCGGGATCGAAGTGTCGGAGTCGCGTCTCCGCGAATACGGTCTGACCTTTGCCCAGGTGTCCCAGGCCGTGCGGATGAGTAGCATGAACCTCGCCGGGGGCACGGTCCGGACGGCAGGGGAAGACATTCGGCTGCGGACGGTCGGGCGTAAGTACACGGGGGAAGAACTGGCTGAGATTGTTGTCATGGCCAGTGCCGACGGGGATGTAATTACCCTGGATCGAATCGCGGAAATCGACGATGGTTTCGCCGAAGACAATCTCATTTCCCGCCTGAACGGAAAGCCCGCGATCAGTGTGGCGGTTCTGAAGACCCAGGAAGAAGATGCCCTTGCCATCGCTGAAAGGGTACGTGACTATGTGGCCGGAAAACAGGCGGGCCTGCCTGCCGGTCTGGAAATGCGTGTTTGGAATGACACGTCGACCATGCTCGAAGGCCGCATCAGCCTGCTGGTGCGCAACGGGGTCATCGGCCTGATCCTGGTCTTCTTCGTGCTCTGGCTCTTTCTCGATCTGCGCCTGAGTTTTTGGGCCGGCATGGGCATGCCCATCAGTATCACAGGCGCCCTCGGCATCATGTGGATGGCCGGCGCGACCATCAATATGGTGTCCCTCTTCGGACTGATCATGGTCCTCGGGGTTATCGTGGATGATGCCATTGTCGTGGGCGAGTCCATCTATGTGGCCCGAAAAAATGGACTCGGTCCCCTGGATGCGGCAGTCGAAGGCACACGGGAAGTTTTTCTGCCGGTACTTGCGGCCGTTACGACAACCATTGTGGCTTTCATCCCCCTCGCTTATGTGGGTGGAATCATGGGCAAGTTTATCGCCATCGTGCCTGTTGTGGTGATCTCTTGTTTGCTCATCTCCCTCGTAGAGTGCCTCATCCTGCTGCCGGCCCACCTCAACCACCTGCCCGACCCCAACATTCGATCTGAGCGCAACGGGAAGCGGCGGAGTCCGGCCCAGGTCGTGCATCACTTCGCCAATGGTTGGCTCGAATGGCTTATCAATGATGTGTATGCCCCGTTTATTCGCGGGGCGCTCCGGTGGCGCTACCTGAGTCTCGCCGTGGCCATTTCGGTGGTCTTTATCACCGGCGGCCTCATCGCCAGCGGCGTCGCCAAATTTGAAGTGTTTCCGAGCATCGATTCCGATACCCTGACGGCTACCGTAGAGTTTCCCGACGGAACGCCCATGTCTGTAACGGAAGATGCGGTCAAACAATTGGAGCGTGCGCTCAATCGCATCGAAGCGCGAAGCGAGACCGTTACCGGCGATCCGCTGACGCGTAACACCTTCGCCCTCGTCGGTTCGGTCATCTCCGAGGGACCGCCCCGGTACGGCAATAATCTCGGTGCCATTCGCGTCGAATTGCTCGAGTCCCAGAAGCGGGGTATCTTTTTTGAAGATCTCGCCGCCGAGTGGGAAGCGGAAGTGGGGGATATCCCCGGGGTGATCTCCCTGTCGGTCACCGGCATGGAAGCCGGGCCACCCGGTGCCGCGATTGAAATATGGCTCCGTGGTCATGAGATGGAGGAGCTCAAACGGGCGGCTTCCGAAGTCAAGGCCAAGCTGGGCAGCTACGACGGGGTCTACCAGATTCAGGACGACTTCCGTCCCGGAAAGAATGAACTCAAGTTTACGCTGAAGCCCGAGGCCCGCGTACTGGGACTTACGGTATCCGACCTTGCCCGCCAGGTGAATGCCGGCTATTTTGGGGAAGAGGCCTTTCGTCTCCAACGGGGCAGGGACGATATCCGGGTTCGTGTGCGCTATACCCAGGAAGAGCGAAGCCAGTTGGCCGAGTTGGAGCAGCGGCGTATCCGCACTCCCCTCGGGCAGGAAGTCCCACTTCACTCCGTGGCCGACATCAGCTATGGGGCCGGGCTCTCCGACATCAAGCGCACCGATGGCATGCGGCGTATCGCCGTGACCGCCGAGGTGAATACGGCCGTCGCCAATACGGATGAAATTGTCGCCGCCATGGAAGAAAGTTTTTTCAAGCAACTGCACGTCGATTACCCGGGCATCCTGGTGAGTTTTCAGGGCGAGAAGCGCAAGTCGCAGGAATCCCTGGGCAGTCTCTGGATCGGCTTTCTGATCGCCATGTTGGGCGTTTACAGTATTATCGCCACCATCTTCCGATCGTATGTGCAACCTGCTGTCATCATGGTTACGGTACCCTTCGGCATTATCGGCGCCATCCTCGGCCACCTGCTCATGGGCTATAACCTTTCCATGATGAGTATGTTTGGGATGGTGGCCCTGTCGGGCGTGGTGGTGAACGATGCCATCGTATTGATCGAATGTATCAATGGGTTTATCGCCCGCGGGGAAACGGTCCGTGATGCGATTTGGAAAGGGGGGCGGCGCCGTTTTCGGGCCATTTTCCTGACCACCATCAGTACCTGTGGCGGTCTGACCCCCCTCATTCTTGAGAAAGATATCCAAGCCCAATTTCTGGTGCCCATGGCCGTATCGCTGGCGGCGGGTGTGGCCTTTGCCACCTTGCTGACCCTGATCCTTATTCCCTGTCTCTTGCTGATTCTAAACGACTTTCGGCGACTGGGATACTATCTGGCCACCCGCACCTGGCCGGAGCGCGAGGCGGTAGAGCCCGCACGTAAGCGCATTGTTGAATCCACGCTGGAAGAAAACCGATCCGCTCCGGCGGATGTTGCCGCCCTTCCCGGCTGATTAGCTACTTCGGAGAATCCATTGGCATGACCAAACCGCTCGCCCTGACTATTGCCTTGCTCGCTGCAACCGTGATGTGGACAGGAGCCACGCACGCGGATGACGCGGCAGCTCCTGTCACGGTGGTAGAGGCATCGGAAGAGAATGCCGAAGTGGCGCAAGATTCTGAGGCCTCCGCACCCATATCGCTGACCTTGGAGCAGGCCCAGCGGATTGCGCTTGAGAAGAACCCGACACTCCTCGCGGCAGCGGCACGGGTGAAGCAGGCCCGCAGCCGGGTCGATCAGGCGCGCTCCCTCTACTTTCCCCAGCTCGAAGCGACCTACACCGCATCCCACACCCACCTTTCGGCCAACACCGTTCGCGCCGCGAAAGACGGGGCGCTTTTTGGCTCCTTGAATGGCGTGTTGGGGCAGAGCGCACAGCAGGCCTTGGGCACCGGACTAAACCCCGGCACCCTTCAGTCCATCGGGCTTTCCTCCTTGGCTGGCCTCTACTCGGGGCTGCAAGCGCGCAATGCCTTTGACGAAGAGGTCGAGTCCTACACGGCCTCCCTGCAGGCTTCCTACATCATCTTTGACGGCTTTTCCCGACACTATACCCATGCCATGGCACGATTCGGGCGCAACGAATCGGAAGCGGCCCGCCGCGAAGTATACCGCCTGATATTGGATGCCGTGGCCCAGAGTTACTACGGCGTGCAGCTTGCCCGGGAAAACGTGGCGATTGCCGAGGCGGACGAGGCGTTCAATGCCCGGCTTCTGAAGGAGGCGAAATTGCGTCGTGAGGCGGGAACGGGTTCCAAGAGTGACGTGCTCAATTTCGAAGTGCTCCTCCGGGCTGCAAAAGCCGCGCGCATTCGCGCGGAAAGTGACCAGGCCATCGCCCGGGTCGCCCTGGCGGCACTGATGGGTATCTCGGATGCGCGTCTTGGAGACGAAATTACTATCGCACCCCTCCCCGAAGATTCGGCCGAGGCCCTCGCGGTTCCCGATGAAGAGGAGCGGCTCGCTATCGCCCTCGCAAACCGTCCCGACATTCAACAATCCACCTGGCAGGTCGAGCGAATCCGCGCCCAGCTGGGGCAGCGCAAATCGGTCTACTATCCGCAAGTGAGTGCCTTCGCCTCGCAGGATGCCCAGACCAGCGACAACGGCCGGTTGGAAGAGGATGATTTCGGCCATACCGTGGGCATCAATCTTTCCTATAGCCTCTTTGCCGGTGGCCGTAATCGCGCCAACGTGGCCGAGGCCCGTTACCAGCTCGAGGAAGCGGAGTTCCTGCACGAAGAGATTCGCCTGGCGGCCGCCCAGGAGGTGCGCCAAAACGCCATTAACCTTCACGCGGCCCAAGACACCCTGGTCTTGCAGCGAACCACTGCGGAGTATGTGAATACCAACCGGGATCTGGTCGAGAAAGAATACCGGGCCGGGCAGGGGACCTTGGCCCGCTTGAACCAGGCGCAACGGGACCTGATCGAAGCCGAAGCCCGCCTTGCCCTCGCCCGCGTGGCCGTCTATTCCGCCCGTCACGCCCTCGAAACAGCGACGGGTGAAACTATTTCGCGCTTTGAGGGATACATAGCCGAAGGAGAGGTATCATCCGATGAGGCCCCCTCGGCAGAGGTTGACTAGGCCCTGTCGGTCTATGGTACCGTGTTTTACGTTTTTCACTCTTTTCTCGGGGACTAGCTTACAGGTGGTTGTCCAATATGATTTCTGAATTACTGTCCAATCCGTCCATGATTCACGCTGCCGCAGTGCATATGCCTATTGCGGCCGCGATGCTCGGCCTCATACTCATTGTCTTGAGCGCGATCTTTCACCAGAACAACACCCTGCGTGCAGTTACTGTGTTGGTCTTTGCCATCCTGGCGGTCTCTGCCTGGGTGGGCATCGAAACCGGGGAAGATGCCCGGGATCTGGTGCCGCCGACGGCCTCGAAAGCCATTGCGGACCAGATTACAGCGCATGCGGCGTCGGCCCAGAGCGTACTTTATAGTGGGCTTGTCGCCCTCGTCCTGGTGCTGATTTCCTTGATCCGGGTCGAAGTCTTGCGCAAAGGCGGACTGTTGTTGGCTGCCGTGGCCGCACTGGTTTGTAACGTCTTCGTCGCGAAGACGGGCCACATGGGCGGCGCGCTTGTATACAACGAAGGCGTGGGTACGCCCATGGCCCACCAGGCCCCGGCCCCCCTTCCCCCTGTGGTTGAAACGCCCGCCCCGGTCGAGCCGGTCATGGAAGCGCCCGTTTCCGGAGAAGACGCCCCGGTACCTGCGGAGCCCGTCATGGATTCGCCGGAACCGGTTGTCACCCCGGAGCCTGCGCCAGAAGATGAACCCGAGGTGGAGTTGGTGCCGATTCGCGAAATCGACATGGAACAGGCCAAGGCGGTCAGCTATACCCGGGATATCTGGCCCCTCATCGATGACCAGTGTGTGGTCTGCCATGAGTCGCCCGATCCCGATGGCGATTACGACGTCACGACGGTGGAGAATATGCTGAAGGCCGGTAAAAAAGGCGGCCCGGGTGTCGTTCCAGGTAAACCAGACGAAAGCTCCATTATCCTGTATATCCGGGGCGTCTACAATCCCCGTATGCCGGAAGACGAAGACCCCTTGAGCGAAGATGACCTGCACATGCTCCGGATGTGGATTGCTGCGGGCGCTATCGACGATGGCGCGGCGGCTCCGGCGGAAGAAGAAATGAAGGAAGCGGCTCCCGCTACCGAGGCGTCTGCCGAGACCACTGCACCGGAAGAGTCCACGCCCGCGCCTGCTGAAGAGGAGATGAAGGACGAAGCGCCGGTGACGGAAGCGCCTGTGGAGACGCCTGCACCGGAAGTTGTGCCTGAACCTGCTCCCGTGGAAGAAGAAATGACGGAGGAGACTCCCGCGCCGGAAGCGCCTTCCGAGACGCCTGCACCGGAAGTTACGCCTGAAGCGGCTCCCGTGGAAGAAGAGATGACAGAGGAGGCTCCCGCGACGGAAGCCCCTGCGGAGACGCCTGCGCCGGAAGTTTCGCCGGAAGCGGTTCCTGTGGAAGACGCAGTGGAAGCGGCACCCGAAGCCGCGCCTGAGGCACCTGCTCCGGCCGTAGAATCCGTCACCGAGGCGAATCCTGCCAACGAAGCCTAAGCCGC
Source organism: Candidatus Hydrogenedentota bacterium (assembly GCA_034669905.1). Classification (GTDB taxonomy): domain Bacteria; phylum Hydrogenedentota; class Hydrogenedentia; order Hydrogenedentales; family JAEUWI01; genus JAEUWI01. Next base: position 26,047 of record JAXMOL010000019.1, on the reverse strand, counting down.
TGATTCAAAACCGTATCAAACAATCGCCGCAATCCCGACTTGGGGTTGCGGCTTTTTTTTGGCGAGATTCCCTGCGGAGGCCTGGCCATCGTAGGAAGGTACCGTCCGAGGAGCTTGGGCACTCTCGCCACGGCGCGTTTTCCACCTGCCCGAGATAGAGCCCACAGGACAGCAGGGCCGGTCGTGTACGGTGATAATCCAGAGGGCGAAAATGGAATCCACCGCGAGAACTGTAGGCATTCCTGTCTGCGGTAGGGGGGGGGAACGCAGGTTCTGCGGAAGGCTTCGGGTGAGCACGTCCTCCGCGGAACGGGCGGGTACGCTGCGGAGTGTCCTTTATGTCAGGCAGGAATGCCTGACCTCCTGCTGCCCAGGGACGGCCCGCTCCATGATGCCGTGCCTTCGCTCGTTCCCACGCAGAGCATGGGAACGAGGCAAATCACTTCCTGTTTTCATAAGTCACGACCACTTCGTCTGTGGCAGAACCCGGCAATTCTACAGCCCATCGCATCCAACCCCGCTTGGACTCCAGGTAGAACGTGTTGTTATCAAGCCAGCCATACTTATCGAGCGTGTCATAGTGGTCCGAGGCGATGGCCCGAGGGAAAGACACCAACAATCGGCGTGCAATCTCCTCGCCCGTCTTGTCAAAGGCCACGGCGTGGAAATCCAGACGATCGATGTCGAAGCAAAAGTGAACCTGGCCACGCATGCTCCGGCTCTTATTCCACTTCGGCTTCTTCCAGAATTCGCTGTAGAGGAGATTGTCCGCCAACACCGCCTGATAGGCTTCGTCAAACGGTTCACTGGGCCAGCCCAATTTCTCCGCGATTTCGAGCAGGCCTGCGTGCAATTCCTGCATCAGGGCCTCTTTCTTCGCCTGAGGGTCCAGCGCCAGGTACCACTTAAAATCGAAGGTTCGATTTACGCAGTACACATCGAGCATCGGGTCAAACTTTCCAATGCTAGGTGGTATCTCACTCACAAGATTAACGCAGGCTTTACAGATTTCACCCGTATCTACCGGAGCTAGTTTGGATAAGTAATGGGACGAAATGCACCATCCATCCTTGTTGACAATCTTGCGAATATTAGGATCGTCGCATCCATACACACCAACACTAAGGTCACGCAGTCGCATTGCATCTATCCTATACCTTTGGAAGTTTGTTTCCACGCAATTCGAATCCAAGAACATTTCTCACATACTCGACCACCTGCTTCTCCAACTCGAGCGCATTGGCGCGCCCGGGAATATTGGTCGTCAGCACATTGGCGATATATCGCCCTGGGCTGGTTCCCCGATTCATCGCGTTCACCTGCGTGTTTGCCCGCCCGGAGCTTCCATTTTGATTCAGCGGAGATCCGCTGATTCCATACTTTTCCGGTTGCCCGGTGTGGGTGTCCACAATCTCATACACGTGCTGGGGCCGCGTGCTTGAGGCTGAGTTTCCGTGGGGTAGCGGAGCCGCACACGGATTCGTATTGTGGCTCAGCACCTGGCCATTGGATACCACATAGCAGTGATCGGTTTCCACTTCCAGATTGAAGACCGAGTGGAAACCCGGCTTGGGGATGATCCCCTCGATCACTTTCGGACCGCCTAGCGTACGCAGGTGTTCCCCAACGCGAAGGTCTCGCAGGGAAACCCAGTCGTCCTGCTCGATGGAATAGAAAGGATGTGCTTGAGTACATTCAATCGGTTCGTTCAGATCGGCCAAGTGAAGCTCATGGACGGTGTTGCTGGTACTCTTGATCGTCGCAAGAATCACCTTACCGGGGCCGGTCTCAATTTCCGGACAAGGGCTGATTTCGATTACCTCAGCAGGCCCCGAGAGCCTCATTTCCGGCATCTCGAGGTAAATAGACGCGCCTTGCGTTGCGTTCAGACTGTCCAGCCAGGTTTCCGGTCGGAGCACCGTCATTTCGATGGTGAAGTTTGGTGCCTGCGGATCCGCCATGCGTAGAGCGACGGAAACCCAAGACTCCGGATCTACCGAGGTTGCGTGTTCCTCATCCGCATTGTCGGTGGTGATAACGCGCTGGCCGACCTCAAGTGATTCAATGGGGGCGTACTCAATCTCACGAAGTATTTCTGTTCCAGCGACGAAACAGAGGCCGCCAACAGCGCTGCCATCCGTTCGACTGATACCTGCGGCCAGCGCATCACCGCCAGCCCTGCTGCCCGCCCCGCTCAAGTTATCAGCACCCCTCGCGCCCGCCCCGAGGCCACCGTCAGCTCCCCGCACAACGCCTAAGACTTCATCCGCATAGCGTAGGGGCTTCACCAGCGCATCGGCGGCAAAAATGGCGGCTATGGATATAGCCGCATTCCCCCATTGGCCCCGGACCAGATAGATGCCACCGTTGATTCCGTCGGCGATGGCGCCAAAAGGTTCAATGAATCCCAGCGCATCCAGACCCATCTGTAGACCATCGAGGCTGGTGGCCATGCAGTAGACCATCATGGCCACATTCGCGAGTTCGGCCCCAAGTTCGCTTGACGACGCGGCGACGGCAATAAACCCACCGTAGGAACTTGGAATGTCGCTGTCAGGGTCCAACATATCCATGAGGGTGGTCAAACCAATCGGGTCTTCGAAGTTCCACGGACTGTTCCCCGCGAAGGCATAGGCATTACCCGCGTTCATGGGATCGCCCCATGCACCGATGGGATCGGGGGTGATGGTGGACAGTGGATAATTGACCGCGGCGCTTCGGCAGGATCAGCGATGGGGCTTGCGCGCGGTGTCTCTATCATTCTCCGGCCCGAAGGGCCTGCACAGTTCAAAAACCCAGGGCAACGCCCTGGGAAAACGGTCCCTACAACACCCCGAGCCCTGAAAGGGCGGCACAGCCCGCCTTTTCAATTTCTGTCGCCCTTTGGTACGGCGCAGGGATACGCTCGTTTTCAGGGAGTGCGCCGGATGGCCTGTGCGCCCTTCGTGTCAGGCAGGAATGCCTGACCTCCTGTTGCCCAGGGACAACCCATTCCATGATGCCGTGCCCTTGCATGACCCTCCACGGGCATTACCACCGACGTTCCAGTCCATGAGCCACGGGAACGCGCAACAAAAAAACGCCCCGCGTGCCGGGGCGCGCGGGGCGTAGTTCGTTTGCTGTGTTACCTTTTTACTTCGTTACTTCCTTGATCTTCATTTCGCCCGCAAGCGTCACGCCTTCGCGGAGATTGGAGGCCGTTCCGACGGCATAGTCGTCTTCGACCGCGGTAAGCGTCAGGCGTCCAACGGGTTTCTGCCGGTGGGCGATAACTTTGCCTCCGACCTTAATGGGGTCGCCGTCTTCCAGGATGTTGAAGACCATGCCTTCTTTTGCACCGTGTTTCTTGTTCAGGTTCACGATGACCGCATCGTTGGACGCGGCATCGGCGATGAGGCCCTGAAGGGGCTCGGCCGAAGCGAGCTTGGCCGTCAGTTCTTCCACCACGGAGGCGACGACTTCCCGCGGGTTAGACTCATCGACTGTAACGGAGGTCTGAAAGAAGATGCCGGTCGTTTCGGAATCAATGAGGCGGAGGTAGAGGAGGGTTTCCGCACCCATCTGGGCGAAGTCAATGAAGCCCAGGTGACCGGCCGAAAGGACCTTGCCCAACCGACGCTGGGTGTCGCTGCTGGTCAACTCCGAGCTACCGAGATTCAATTCCTGCAGCAGCTTGTCGAGCATGATACGTTCGACCACCTGGATGCCGTTTTTACCCTGCACCTGGGATTCAATTTCCCGCTGGAGCACCATGTCCGTTCCGGCGCGGTCGAAGAGGAAACGTCCCTTGGTTTCACCGGGAAGAAAGGCCAATACGACGGGGCGGGTGGACCAGGAGTCCACAGGCTCCGCTTCGCCATTTGCCTTCAGCTCAGCGTATCGCTTGCCCAGGTCGGAAATCATACTCTTAATCAACTCACCCCGTTTAATGTCGTTGGCTTCTTCAATCTCCGCCTTGACCTGCTGGAGCATGAGGGCCGAGAGTTCGTCGTCCCGAATCGCACCAGCTTTTTCCAGCGTGGCCTTGGCCATGACGAGGTCATTTTCGCTGCCGCGTTCGCGGTAGGCCGCCCCTTCATTGCTCAGGGCCGCCACATTGTATTGGTCGAGAGATTGGGCTTCCGAGTAGGCCGCAATGGCCCCATCGATATCGCCCGTGCTGTGGGCCAGACGTCCGTTGGCGTTGATGGCTTCCGATTTCTTCCAGCCTTCGATAGGCGCATTGGAAGCCATTTTCAGCGTTTCACCGGCGGCCTCCAGATTGCCCGCTTTCAATTGGGCCTGTCCTTTTACAGCGAGGGCATAGCCATCGTCACCCGCTTTGTCGGCTGCGGCGATAGCGCCATCCAGGTCACCCCGTTCCAGGGCCACCTTGGCGAGACCGGACTGAGAGCCAATCTGGCCGAACTCTTTTTCGGCTTCATCGAGCTTGCCTTCCGCCAGAAGGATATGGCCGGTCAGCTCTTTTACCGCATCGGCATCTTCACCCGATTCCAGGGCGACCGACGTGACCGCCGCTGCCTTATCGGTCTTGCGTTGCTGGTAGAGGTTCTCCGCCACTTCCCGGAGGAGGTTGGCCTGCTTTGCATTCCCACCGCGAATGACCCGCTCAATGGTGCGATCGGGGGTAAAGACGAAGAGGGTGAGGGGCGTGATGTCTACGTCGCCATACCACGTCTGGGTGTTAATAACGTTATCGGCGAGCAGATAATACTTAATCTTCATGCGCTCGGCAAAGGACTTCAGCGAATTCTGGTCCGATTTCATGCCCAAGGCAATGATGGCCAGGTCATCCGCGCTGTACATGCGCTTCAGCGCCTGTAGCTTGGCGGCGATGGCCTCGCCCGTGTCGGGCTTGAAGAAGTAAAGGATGACCAGATCCGGATTCTTCTCCAGAATAGCATCCAGGTTAACCGCATTGCCGAAGACGTCTTCGGCGGCGATATCGGGACACGGGTCCCCTTCGAAAAAGTCGGCCCGGGCCAACCCAGCGCCCAGCACCAAGGCCAAACAGGCCATCCAACAACAGATTCGTTTCATTGGTATCATAGAAAATCTCCCCGACCGGTTAAGTGCGGTCGTTTCCCTGCACAATTCGCAACACATTCGATTCTACCACCAAATCCCGGTTTTTACGAGCCGGGCGTAGACGGCGGCAGGAGGATTGGGGGCTCCATGACGGCACTTTCCCCAGTCAATTTGGCGAGCGGAATATCGCCGTCCTTTTCATAGCCCTCTTCTTTGAACTCGATGGTATATCGCAGGGCCTTGGGTCGGGCCTCGGGCGGAAATTCCAGCAGATCGGTGGGATTCCAGGGATCACGGGTGGCCACTACCTGGCCATCTTGATCATGTACCGTGACCGCAATCTCGCTGACGGGATCCAGCTTGCCGTTCAGCTCATCATAGGTCACGTCTCCCTTGCCGTAGGCCCGGTAGTCGGCGATATCCTTAGCGCGCCAGATGTCAAATCGAATACTCGAATAGTAGGGTTGTTCCGTGACGGTGCCGGCACCGCCATTGGAGGGGGATGGTGGGGTTTCTGAGCCACCGGAGAAGACGACCATGCCAACAATCGCCAGTACGACGGCAGCTGCGATGCCACCACCGACGAGCATTCCCTTGTTGGGTCCCGAAGCGCCGGTATCCTGCACGGCGGGCGGCACGCTTCCCGGGGCCGTGCTTTCCAGCGGTGCACTCGCTGCCGGGGGGGGCGGGCCACCGGGCGCCGTTGCTTCGGGCGCGGGGGCGCCACCGGGCACCGTTGCATCGGGTGCCGGTGCACCACCGGGCATGGTGGCAGCCCCAGCGGGCGGCCCACCCGCGACGGTGGCATCGTGTCCCGGCGGGGTGCCACCGGGCAGGGTGGCGCTCCCTGCGGGGGCACCGCCAATGACGGTATCCTGGGGCGGGGGAGCGGCGGCACCGGCCATGGTCGCGGCCAGGCCGACGCCACCGGGCGACAGTCGGGCGGGGTCTGGGTTTTCTTTCAGACTTTCTCTCAGGGCATTGGCCATCACCTGGCCACTGACATAGCGACCGGCCGGCCGTTTGCTCAGGGAGGTCATGATGACCTGGGCCAGGGCATCGGGCACGGCGAAGTTCAGTTCCGTGGGATTGACGGGATCGGTCTTGATGACATGGTGCATGACCGTGCTCAGGGCCTCGCCACCGAAAGGCTTCTCGCCGGTCGTCAATTCGTAAAGGATGTTACCCACCGAGAAGAGGTCAGAGCGGCCATCGAGCTTTTGTCCCATGAACTGCTCGGGACTCATGTAGTGGGGCGTACCGATGAGGGCCCCATCCTGGGTGAGATTGGAGTCGCTCACGTGGGCGATGCCAAAGTCGGCTACCTTTAACGGCTTGCCCGTGGGCATCAGGATATTGGCGGGCTTAATGTCCCGGTGCACCACGCCCTGACTGTGGGCCACTTCGAGGGCCTCGCAGATATTGGCGCCGATCTCGACGATTTCTTCCATGGACAGTTTGCGTTTGCTGTCGATGATATCTCCAAGATCGCCCCCTTCCAGAAATTCCATGGCGATATAGGCCATGCCATTTTCCTCGGCGGCATCATAGATGGTAATGATGTTGGGATGATTGAGGGCACCGGCGGCCTGGGCCTCCCGGAGAAAGCGCTCCATCATTTCGTCGGCCATGCCCGAGGCCTCCACCACCTCCCGACGGGCTGTCTTGATGGCAACACGACGGCCAATGTTGGGGTCTTTGCCCTCATAGACCACGCCCATGGCGCCTTTTCCCAGTTCACGTACTATTTCGTAGCGACCCAGTTTTTCGGGCATTTTCGCTTCAGCCACGCTGATCATTCCTCATGTTTAGGGCTTCTTATTCTTCGGGACCCCGTCCCGGGGGTGCCGGGAACGGGGATGATTGAAAAGGTTACTTGGCGCTTGCCTGCAATCGGGTTATCATCTTCTGGACGTTCTCCACATCCGAAGCGGTGGGGGAAAGGGCCAGGTAGGCATTAAAATGACGGATAGCTTCTGCGGCCTGTCCGCTGTTTGCATAGGCCAACGCCAGATTGAAGTGGACCTGCGGCGCGTCGCCGTTCTTGGCCAGGGAGGCCTGGAAATGTTCGATGGCCTGGGCGAAATTACCTGCCCGCCGGTGCGTTTCGCCCAGATCGTTGTGGGCCTGGACCTCGCCGGGGGCGAGCGCGAGTGCCGACTCAAACACGGCGATAGCCTCGTCATAGGCCTTCTTCTTCAGAAGGAGGCGCCCAAGATTCCGTTTTACTTCCAGGGCATTGGGGCGCAGCGACTCGGCCTGACGGTACAGCGCGATGGCCCGTTCTGCATCGCCCGATCGCGCTTCGGCCACGGCGAGATTGAAACAGGCCTCATAAAAAGCGGGGAGCAGGGTATAGGCCAGCCCGTAGGCCTCAATCTTTTCCGGGAGGGCCGCGGCCCGAACACCGCGGTTGTAGGCTTCGATGGCCCGTAGCTCAGATTGGGTCACGCCCGCCACGGGCACCAGCATGTCCTGGTCGTCGGCGGTGCTGTTGGCCGTGGATGGGAGGATGCCCCGGGCACGGAGCATGGGATAGGCGTTGTTGATCTTGTTTACAATCGTGAAATCCACCTCATTCAGACCACCACTGATAAGGCCAATGAGTCGTCCTTCCCGGTCAAATACGGGCCCCCCACTCGAACCATGGGTGGCGGTCAGGCTCGCCAACAAGACGTCATAGCTCTCGAACGTCTTGTTTGGATTGGCCACGGTGCCGCTTACGGTCGTAAACTCGAGGTTGATGGGAGACGCGATTGAGACCAGCGGAGCGCCCCCCCGGAGTACGCTCGCATCGCCGACGCTGACCACATGGGGGAGGGGCGTGGCCGCCTTAAACAAGGCGAACTCTACTTCGGGGCGCACTTCGACCAATTGAAGAGGGGTGGTCGTGCCATCCGAAAACTTGGCCGAAAAATCCTGCACTCCCTGCGCCTGGTGGGCTGTGGCGAGAATGTATCCCTCGGCATGGATCACACAGCCGCTTCCCTGAACCGGCGCCCCGTTGTCCTGGCGCTTTCCGTGAATGAGGACCACGGAGGGTAGATTTCGCGCCACAATGCCCTCGACGTCGACGGTCTCTCCACGGACCGGTGAAGCCGTGAAGGCACAGGCAAGCAGCACACCTATTCCAATTCGAATCATCTGTATCCCTCGCGACGCTGGCAGTTCCTGCCCATAATAGGCCTGTGGGCCGGAAGAGTCAACGCTTCTTCACCTCCGCACCAAAGACACGCTCCCACGCGCGGCGCTGTTTTTTGTGTCCTCTGGCCTGTGATACGATGAGGCCCGGTTGACACCCATGTGGAGGCTTTCATTGTATGCGCGTCAACGCTTTCAAGTGTATCATGCTTTTTTTGATTGTGGGGCTCCCCGCCCTGAGCACACCGGCCCAGGGCATGCTCTCGGACTTGATGTCGGGCAAGCTCGTTGACCCCGAGGTGGGCACCTTCGTCTGGTATACCCTCACCGATACGGCGACCAATCGGGAGTACTACTTGCGACAGGCGGTGGTGGGGAAGGAGCGTATAAGACGGAAGGATGCCTACTGGCTCGAAACCGAGCTGGTGCCCAAAGTTGGCTTCCCATCCGTCTACAAAATGTTGCTTACCGGCCCGGCCCATGATCCGAAGAATGTGCATCGCCTGTTGGTGCGGGAAGGCCAGGACGCGATCCAGGAGATTGAAGTGGATCGTTCTCAGAAGGCTGCCAAGAAACCCGACGAAACCCGCAATGCCCTGGGGGTAGAAATGGTCACCTATCCCGGTGGCGAAATTGAGGCCGAGCATTTCCTGGTAACAAGCGGTGACGAGACGACGGAGATTTGGGTCAGTGACCAGATCAAGCCCATGGGGCTGGTGCGCATGAAGACCGCCCAGGGCGAATTGACCCTCCAACGTTTTGGAAAAGGCGGCCAGGATGGTAGCAGCGCCTTCCCTGACCTTCAGTCTGCTGGGGAATCCGCCGAAGAACCAGAGAGCGCCAATAAGCCCCAGCGAAACTTTGGCGGTCGGAGGAACCGAAAATGATCGCATTCGCCCGTCGATACACCGCCAAGCTTGCCCTGATGGTCCTGGCTACCCTGGTTGCCGTGGGGTGCCAGACCACGCCCAAGAGCGATGAAGGCCGCCGCATGATGCCGCCGCCCCGTATTCCTTTTCAGCCCTACAGTGTCCAGGCATCGGTCCGCGTCGCAGAAGGGCGCTATCCCAATCTTTTCACGGGCACTTCCCACGCCGTGTGGGAGAATGCGCTGCCTGACGCGGCGATGATGTCCAAAGAAACTGCCACCACCGAAGCGAAGATGGAAGCCATAGAACAGGGTGAAGACCCCGCAGCTGCGGAAACCAAGGCCTTGGAAGATGCCCGGATGCGGGCGGCGACTCCCTCCGGGCCCATTGAGATTACCTGCTATCTCGAGTCCCAGTTCCCCGATATGAGTGTGGCCTATGACGTGGTCGGGCTGCGGGGGCTCGAATTTCACCTGGAATTGCCCGATGGCCGTCAATTGATGCCCATACAGAAGACCCTTGACCCCGAACTTTCGGAAACACCGGTCGGGGCACTGCGGCGTTATGGACGTAAGGTGCGGCTCTACTTTCCTGCCCAGGTCATTGTGGTGGACAATCCGGCGGTATCGGGACCCGGGAAGGGCGTCCGACTCGTACTGGAGGGGCACGAATCGCAATTCTACTTTGAATGGCCTGCTCGCCCCGACGTCAGGGCCTCGGCGAAGAAACCCTTGCCCACCCGGGAAGTCATGGCCTTCAGTCGTCGCGCTTATCAGGGCGTGGCGCGCCGGGCCAAAAACATCTCCCACGAATTTGACTGAGGAGACCGGGCGGTACTATGAAAGCGGCGCTGAAATTCATCATGACCTCGGTCGGGCTCCTGCTCATCGGGCTATGCCTCGCCACCATCATGCTCTTTACCCGATTTGAGGGCCTGCTTCGCGACGGCCTCACCCACCAGGCCGGGCGAATCCTGCACGGAGAAGTTCGTCTTGAAGACGTGCGTTTCGATTGGGCCAATCAGACCATTGTCTTCAAAGGGGTCTCCCTGCTCAACCCTGAAGGATTCACCGACCGGGAGGCCCTGCGCATTGGTTTCATGCGCGTAACCCCCGAGCCCCTGACGCTCTTCTCCCGCACTCCGGGGGTGGCAAAGATTTCCTTGGAAGACATCCAATTGCATCTCCAATACCACACCGACGGAGGCACCAATCTCGGCACCTTCCTGAAGTATGCCGGTGACTGGGCGGACAAGCAGGAACGGTCCGAGGAAACGGTGTGGGGGCGACCGATACGGTTGAACGCCATCCAGACGGACGATACGGCGGTGGACGTAGAAGCCCTGACGCCGGCTGCAAAAACCTACACCCAGGCCGTACCCGCCTACACGATGGAATCCCCCGGTGGGGAAGAGGCCATCACCGGTGCCCGAACACTTCACTTCATGCTCCAGGGCTTTCTGGATTCCCTTCGGCAGGTGGACGGGTTGGCGCCCGAATTGAAGTCGGTCCTGGAGCGCGAGCACGGGCCGTCCGCCTGAGTCGGCCGGTTGCATCCCGGGCGGCCCCTTGGTATTATCCGAAACAGTTTCGCGGGAAGCCGGAGCCCTTCCGGACTTCCTGCAAATCCCTCCAATTTCCGGGAGAATGAACTTCGTGGCACAAGTTAGCCTGACCAAGGTGCAAAAAGTATATCCCGGTGACGTGACCGCCGTGCGAGATGTCGACCTCCTCATCGAAGACCAGGAGTTTCTGGTGCTCGTCGGGCCTTCCGGATGTGGGAAGTCCACCACCCTGCGCATGATCGCGGGATTGGAAGAAATTTCTGGTGGAGATATCCACATTGATGGTGTGCGGGTCAACGACGTACCACCAAAAGACCGGGATATCGCCATGGTCTTTCAGAATTACGCCCTCTATCCCCATAAGAACGTCTACAAGAATATGTCCTTCGGATTGGAGATGCGCCGTTACCCGAAAGATGAAATCGATCGGCGGGTCCGGGAAGCGGCCGAAATCCTCGATATTACCGAATTGCTGCAGCGGCGCCCGAAGGCCCTTTCCGGTGGACAGCGCCAGCGCGTTGCGGTTGGCAGGGCCATCGTCCGGAAGCCCAAGGTGTTCCTCTTTGATGAGCCTCTTTCCAATCTCGATGCGAAGCTGCGTGTTCAGATGCGTGCAGAGATTTCCAAACTGCATCAACGTCTCCAATCCACTATGATATACGTGACCCACGATCAGGTCGAGGCCATGACGATGGGCGACCGCATCGTGGTGATGTTGGACGGGGTCATTCAGCAGGTCGCCGCGCCCCTGGATATCTATCAACACCCGGCAAACACTTTTGTGGCCACCTTCATCGGGAGCCCACCCATGAATCTTATCGAAGGTACGGTCATGGGGGAGGGGGACGCCCTCTACTTCATAAATGCGGGGGAGAATGGCCGGCTGCGTCTACCACCCGGGCAGGTGGGCCCCCTCGGCGCTTATGTGGGCCGTCCTGTCATTCTGGGGATTCGTGCCGAAGATGTCGTTGTCGCCAATGGCGCCGCGACCGCCGACGCCTCGGAAGCGTTTGCCGTTGATGTCGATGTGGTGGAGCCCATGGGGGCGGAGACCTTTGTGACCACGCGGTGGGACGGCCAGGCCCTTATTGCACGCATCGGGAATGACCTGCTGCCCCGTGCGGGTACGACCATCCGATTGCAGGCCCGCCCGTCACGCTTTCATTTCTTCGATCCGACGTCCAGGCAGTCTATCCTTCCCGGCGGCGAAGGCTAGTCGGACGGGGGGATTCTTGCGGGAGATAGCGCAGTTGTCGGGTAATTTCTGGATCTTTAAGGGTGTAAGTGGCTGTTATTCGGAAGGTTAGGTGGGTGCTGGTTTTTTCGCGGCTTGTGCTCCTGCGGATTCGCGTGGCATAATCATTCAGATAATACGTTACACCACGCCTTTTTCATATCTCTTTTCACGGTATTTAGTACCCAGGGGTGGTACACTTTATACAAGGCGCTTTGGCCAGACCAGAAGGTCAGGAGGGTATATGATGGAACTAAGACGAATACTGCAAGAAAACCGGGGTGTCAGTTTGATGGAGGTGACCCTCGCAGTCGCAATTTTTGCCGGTGTGATTGGGGTTACGGCCCAATCCCTGGCTTCCTTTTACGTCTCCATCGACCTCCAGGAACAGCGGATGGAGGCGGCGTTGTCATGTCGTACGGTCATGGACGCCATCCGGGAAAAGCGTGCGCAATATGAAGACGATTTTCCCGGCGATTTGCTGGGTTGGGTAGAGGCCGGTAACGAAGCAAATTGGGCCGAGTTCCTGGCGGATAATGCCAGCCACGTGGAGCTGGAGGAGCAAGCCGTGGAAGTGGCCTGTTACAACACCAACGGGGATGCGGCCGGTGTGGCGGATAACCCGATCATGGTGCATGTGACGACCACCTGGAAAGATCGAAAGGGCCGGGATATGTCGGCCTCGATCATGACCATGTTGACGGACCATTAGGAGGCCCCCTATGAAATCTTACGGATATAGCCTGCTGGAAGTCATGGTGGCGAGCACCGTTCTGGGCGTCGTTTCCCTCCTGGGTTTTGTCGTGCTGAAGTCTTCCAATGAAGCGGCCCAGTTAACAACGGCCAAAGTCGATGTCCAGAATCACCTTCGTGATTCGATGGCCGTGATCAGTAGCGAGCTTCGTGAGGCCGTTTCTTCCGAAACGACCAACCGCACCGGGGCGCCCGAGGACCTGTACTCTGTCGCCGTCGACGAGACCGGCAGCGCCATCACCTTTCAGGTGCCGGAACCGCTGGCGGGGGAGGACCAGTTTGCTTACTCCACCCCGATTACCTACCGCCTGGAGAATGAAGACCTGAACGGCAACGGCCGGCTCGACCCCGACGAGGACGCAAACGATGACGGTGTGCTTACCCGTCGTATTGTGCGTTCCCAGGATGGGGTCGACGTACCGATAGCCAGTGCCAATTCGATCGACTCGGTGACGTTTCAACTGGTGGCCAATCAAGCGACCGGTAACAATCAACTCACCACCGTAAATATACAATTGAGTGGCAGCAAGCGTTATGGCCCCGGAGAAGGGAAGCTGGTAGTTTCCGAATTGGAATCCAGCATCCGCCTCGTCAACTAGAGAAAGGAGGTATCTATGGACAAACGACGCTTTCGAAGAGGAAAAGAAGACGGTATCGCATTAATTTTTGCCATGATGGCCATTATTGTAATCTTGGGATCCATGGGGCTGGTAATGACCGGCGTGCAGCGGAGCAAGAAAGAAACCGACCATGCCTATACCAACGTTGTGTTGGAGGAAGCTGCCCAGGCAGGCATTGATATGGCGGTCGAACAGTTGTGGAACGCTTACCGCGCCAGCAGTGGCAACACGACCGGCAATGTGGCCTCTTACAAATTCTATCTGAACAATACCCTCAATCTTCCCATCAACGAAGATCTGAACTTTAACGGCACCAAAGATGTCGGGGAAGAGGGCAATGGCGACGGTGTTTTCGATACCCTCCCCGCCGGCTTCAGTCAATACGGCATGCCCCTGATTACCTCTCCTTTCGAATTGAAGAAACCCGGCTCAGAGCGGGTTGTAGCAACGATTGACTCGATCTTTGTGTCGCGGTACGACACGGTGTATGAATCCCGTATCACGATCCGGTCGACGGCCAGTCAGGACGGTAAGACGAAGACCGCCGTCCAGGTCCTGCGTATCGGTGGTGCGCCCTTTGACCATGGTCAGTTTGCCATCCTTGCCAACAACATCAGTTGTATCTTGTGCCACGCAGAGTTTAAACAGCTCGAGTTGGAGCGAAACAACGACCCCGGCAATTTTGGTACCTTTGATCGGATCAAGGTTGCGGCCCTCGAATCCCTGATGGTACGTACGGGATCCGAGTCCGACTCCCGCGTTGCCGGCACGGTCTATACCCGCGGAAAGGTGTACAAGCCCAACGGCTCGCTCTATGATTCCGCAGGTCTGGCCAGCACCAACTTCAACGGCTATAGCTTTAACGGCGAAGACGGTAAGATCATTCAGGATGGGAGTGGCAATATGTCCACCACCAGCCTGGTCAATGCGGAGACCAACGATGATGGTGAGTTGGAGCAGTTTTCCAACCTCTACCTGGAGTATCCCTCCGATCCCGATGCCCAGACCGACGGTCCCCTGCCCAGTTCCTTTCCGGCACCCTATCCCGATGAAGACGGTGATCGGTACGTAGACGATTCGGAATTCGAAGTCATCGTCAATACCGCCAATGGTTCTATTGATTTCGCCCTGGGCGAAGAAGATCCCAGCGGCGCTATTACCAATGGCGTGGCCTTCGGTATTCCCCATGGTGGTATCTATGTGCCCGACGAACTCCCCACATCCTCCAATGCCGCTCTGGCGGCCTTGTCCGGAAGTGGATACTACGACGGCAACCTCATCCTCATCGGAACGGAAGACGACCCCATCAAGTTGCAACATACCGTGGCGGTGGACGGCGACCTGGTCTTGAAGGGAGCCATCGAGGGTGAGGGGCAATTGCTGGTGCGTGGCAATACCTATGTTATCGGTGATGTGACCTACAAAGATGCGCCCGGCGAATTCGGCGTGAGTGAGAGCGGCGAGACCAACGCGGTGGCATTGGTTTCTGGCGGCAGCGTCCTGGTGGGCGACTACACCACCATTCGTGGCGTAAATCACAGTTACTACGACAACAGCAAATACCCGAAGTGGAGCCAGTACAGCATTCACACCCGGGATGAGAATCGCAGTAATACGGTCACCAAGAATGGTGTAACGGAGACGTTGGAGTGGGGCTATTTTGACCAGTACTCCACCGATGCCAATGAAGTGGTTCCGGGACGCCCCGGCCAGCAGTTCAGTTTCACCATGTCGGAACTCCAGGTCTTCAACAACCTGGAGTTGGAGAAGGCAGTTGCTGATCCCGAGTACACGCCCCGATTCTATGGGCTCCGGGAAAGTCAGCCCGATAATATCTGGGTCTATGATTCCAACGATGAGCACTCCGTTCGCTACTCGGAGAGTGGCGTGAAACTGTTGAGCGATTTCATCGTTGAAGAGGGCTATTCCCTCGATATCCTGAACAATGCGGCCTATCACTACCTCAATCCCCAGAGCAACTGGCTGTCGGAAGATCAACTGCGCCAGTTCTGGTACGACGACGAAATGAGTCGGCCCTCCAGTGGGCGCGAGTTCAAAATCGATGGACTGCTCTACAGCAACAATTCCATTTTCAACATTGTGCGAAGCAGTGGCCGTCATAACTCCAACTCCAAAGGGAAGATGACCATTCGAGGTGGCGTGATATCGGCCGACCTGGGCATGTTCGTGCCGGGTGGCTTGAATCTCCAGTACGATCCCCGGGTGGAACGCTTTCTGAATGTGGCCGATACGGAGCAGGTGGAATTCCGCCGTGCAGCCTTCTATTTCGAACGCGGTTAACCGAATGCAGTTGGGCGTATGTACGTCTCAATGTTGGAGAATCAGTGAATGAGCGGAAGAATTGGAAGCATACTCGTCATCGCATTGTTGCCCCTGGGCGCAGTGTTTGCGGATACCATTCATCTGAAGAATGGTGTCCGCTTTGACGGCGTCGTGACACCCGTCCCTGATCAGGAGGGCGTCTTTCAGGTAACGGCCGGAGATCGGAAGTTGATCTATCGGGAGTCTGAAATTGCCCGGATAGAAAAGAATGATAAGACCGGCCACCTGGATAAGAAAGCCCTGCTGGAACGGTGGGAAGAAAAGAATAAGCGGCTGACCGAGGAGACCGGCCTCACCGCGGAGCAGCGGCGCATGGTGCGTGGCCTCATGTTTGAGCTGAAGAGCGAGGACATGTCAAAGCGCATTGCGGTCCGCGATAAATTGCAGGGGCTCCAGCAGGAAATCGACGTGTTCGGCTACCTGTCCACCTTATACCCCGAGCTTTCGCCCCTCATGGCACCAAATGTTCTCTGGGTATTGGCCCATCTGGATTCCAGGCGGAGCATCGAGTTGCTTCAGGGGGCTACCCAGCAAAACTATGCCGAAGTCCGGGCCGTAGCCATTGAATTGCTCGCTCGGATGCGCCATCGGGAGAGTATTCCCCTCTTGACCCGCGGGCTCGCTGATTTTGACCAGACCGTTCAAATCAGTGCCGCCTATGCCATGGCAGAGTTGGGGGTCCGCAATGCGACACCGGCCCTCATTGCGTTGCTGGCCAGCCCCGACCGTCGTGTGTCCAATGCGACCCGCGAATCGCTCGTGGCCATTTGGGGAGAAGCGCTGGGGGATACCCGGCCCAACACTGTCAGTGAATGGGAGGCATTCTGGAGCACCCAGGCCCCGGAAGGTACCCCCATCGTGCTGGCCGACCTGGAAGTGCTGAGCCCGGAAGAAGACGAAATGGTTCAGACCTACGATCACAACAACTAGCTCGGGCTGCATGAGCCTGTAACGCCTTATCCGGCCTCTACTTAGGGGTCGGATATTTTTTTGTTTCTTCCGCGACTCGGGAGAGGCGAAAACCAATCCGGGCCCTGCCGGGTCCATATACGTGGTATAGACTCGGGTCTCACAGGAATGAATAGGTTGGTCATGGAAGCACGCAGAAAGTCATCGTGGTGGCTCTCGCGGCACAGTTCTCATCGTGGAACAGTGGAGTAGCGCGGATGAAGTTACGGAAAATAAGGTTGCAGACGCTAATGGCGTACGGAATGCTTGCATCGGTACTTTCGATTAGCCTGTCGGCAGAATCGCAGGTCGCACCCGTATCGATCGATTTGGAGCGAGTTCCGGAGCGTTACCTGTCGGCCTACAATCTCTTTGTGGACCCCCAACAGCAGCAGCCCAACGAAGGTGTGCTGCCCTATACCCTGAACACGCCCCTCTACACCGACTATGCCAACAAGCACCGCTTCGTCTGGATGCCCGATGGTACGGCGGCGACCTACAACCCGACCGAGGCCTTCGATTTTCCCATCGGGGCGGTACTGGTCAAGACCTTTGGTTACCTGCACGATATCCGCGATCCGGAAAAGGGCGAGCGGCTCATAGAAACCCGGCTGCTCATTCACAAGCCCGAGGGATGGGTGGGCTTTTCCTACAAGTGGAACGAAGAGGGCACCGATGCCAAACTGGCAGTCGCCGGCGGACGTGTGGATGTCAGCTGGATTCACTATGACGGCGAGACCCGCGAGGTAAAGGGATACATCATTCCCAATATGAACGAATGTAAGCAGTGCCACGAACGGGCCGGACTCTTGAAACCCATCGGCCCCCAGGCCCGCCATCTGAATCGTGACTTCGATTACGAGGGCGGTGCCTGGAACCAGCTGCTGAAGTGGCAAGAGACCGGATACCTGGAGGGCGCCCCGTCCCCTGAAATGGCACCCCATATGCCCGACGCCAGCAACCCGGACTCGGGCTCGCTCAATGCCCGGGCGCGGGCCTATCTCGATATCAACTGTGCCCACTGCCACAATCCCCGGGGACCGGCCCACATGTCCGGGCTGGACCTTTCCTTCGATCAGGATGACGCCGGAAAATACGGGGTCTTTAAGGCCCCTGTCGCCGCGGGAAGGGGATCGGGAGGACACCGTTTTGGTATCGAGCCTAAGCATCCGGAAAAGTCTATCCTGGTCCATCGTGTCGAAAGTGTGGAAGGGGGGGTCATGATGCCGCCCCTGCCCAAGCGTATGGTACATGACGAGGGCGTGGCCCTGATTCGGGAGTGGATCACCGCCATGGATGCCCGGGTAACCGATGGAAATCGGGTTGAAATCCTGGAATAAGCCGTCCGGTATGGGCTGTTGAATTGGCTAGTGGTCAAAGAATCTTCTATGCTATACTTTGGATTCAGTGAGTTTGAGCGCAGTGCAGGTTTCCAAGGTAGTTTCTCCCATGTATGTTCAGTTGAGTCTGGGTAGTAATATGGGGGACCGTAGCTCCGCCTTGCAGGCTGCCCTTCGGGCCCTTTCCGAGGAACCCGCGATCACCCTGCGTTCCCACTCCCACTGCTATGAAACCGAGCCGATCGGGATTAAAGATCAGCCCGCGTTTCTGAATATGGCCGCCGAGATTGAGACGGAGCTTGCTCCGCTTGAACTCCTGAAGGTGGTCAAAGCTATCGAACAGCGTATTGGTCGCAACAAGACCACCCGCTGGGGACCCCGCGAGATTGATATCGACCTCATCTTGTGGGGTGACACCATCTTTTCATCCGAACGGCTGACCTTGCCCCACAAAGAGTTTCGGCAACGGGCCTTTGTGTTGGTGCCCATGGCCGAAATTGCGGCCGATCAGGTAGACCCGGTTACGGGCGCCACGATTGCGGAATTGGCCACCCGTCCGGAAGTGGAAGGCTGGATTAAGAAACGCGCGAAAATAGTTCCCTGAACCGCTCCGCTTGGAGCCTACGGGACCGGGACGGGTACGTCTACGGTTCAGGAGGAATGCACGTGACCAAGGTCACCACCCTGTCGTTTCGGGACCGCAAGGCCCGGGGCGAAAAAATCAGTATGCTCACCGCATACGACTATCCGTCGGCCTGTCTGCTTGATGAGGCAGAAGTGGATGCCATTCTCGTCGGCGATTCTGTCGGCATGGCCGTCATGGGCTACGATTCCACCCTTCCCGTAACCCTAGACGACATCCTGCACCATACCCGAATGGTGAGCCGTGGCGTGAAGCGCGCGCTGGTCGTGGCCGACATGCCCTTTCTTTCCTACCACATCAGCCCCGAAGAGTCCGTGCGTAATGCCGGGCGTCTTATCGCCGAAGGGGGGGGGCACGCCGTCAAGGTAGAAGGCCCTGTCCGTCGCATTGGGAAGGCCTTGGGTGCCATTCTCGATGCGGGCATCCCCGTCATGGGCCATTTGGGCCTTACGCCGCAGGCCGTCCATCAGTTCGGTGGTTTCCGGGTGCAGGGGCGGGGAGACGAGGCCCAGGCCCAATTACTGGCCGACGCCCGCGCCCTGGAAGATGCCGGGTGCTTTGCCATTGTACTGGAATGTATTCCCCGCGACCTGGCGACGGCTGTTTCCGAAGCGCTGACCATTCCGACCATTGGAATCGGTGCGGGCGCCGGCTGCGATGGCCAGGTACTCGTCTTGCACGATATTCTCGGTTGGGGCAAGGCCCGCTTTGCCCACACCTTCTTCGACGCCCGGGCTGCCATCGGGCAGGCCGTGTCTGATTATGTGGGTGCCGTCAACGCCGGGGTCTACCCCGCAGAGGAGCACGGGTACGAATGAGAATCATACGCGACAAAGCAACGATGCGCGCCTTCGCAATTTCCGAAAAGGCCGCCGGACGTAGTATTGGATTCGTGCCCACCATGGGGGCGCTGCACGAGGGCCACGCCAGTCTGGTTCGGGAGGCGGTCGCCCGGGATGCCGTTTCGGTAGTGAGTATCTTCGTCAATCCCACGCAGTTCGCGCCCCACGAAGATCTCGACACCTATCCCCGCACCTTTGAGGCCGATTGCGCCCTCTTGGAAGAACTCGGGGTGGACGTGGTGTATGCCCCGGAGACCGATTCGCTCTATCCCGAGGGATATGCCACCTATGTGACGGTCGAAGGACTCTCCGAGGGCTTGTGCAGCCTTTCCCGGCCCCATTTCTTTCGGGGAGTGGCCACGGTCGTGACCAAGTTGTTCTGCACCGTCTTGCCGGACCACGCCTACTTTGGACAGAAAGATGCCCAGCAGTGCGCCATCATCAAGCGCATGGCCGCTGACCTGGATATGGGCGTTGAGGTGGTGGAAATGCCCATTGTGCGCGAGCCCGATGGACTTGCCATGAGCTCCCGCAACCGTTATCTGTCCGATGTGGAGCGCAAAGAGGCCCTGCGTATTTCGGCCGCTTTGCGCACCGCCCACGGGATGATGGTGGCCGGTGAGCGTGATGCGAAAACGCTTCTTGGTGCCGTGCGCACCGGGATGGCCCCCCTGCCCATCGACTATGCCGTACTGGTGGATGCCCAGACGATGGTGCCCGTGAGCAAGGTGGCCGGTGAGGTGCTCCTGGCCGTTGCCGTGAATATGGGAGCCGCCCGACTGATAGACAATATCAAGTTCCAGGTGCCGGTGGCGTGTGCCGCTTCCGCTCCTTCGTTGAATGAGGAATCTGTTTCATGTTGCTGACCATGTTTAAGAGCAAAATACACCGCGCCGTGGTGACCCAGGCGGAACTCCATTACAAGGGGAGCCTCACGCTGGACCCCGATCTCATGGAGGCGGCCAACATGATTCCCAATGAAGAGGTGCACGTCCTCAACATTAACACCGGCGCACGCTTCTCCACCTATATCATCGAGGGCGAGCGGGGGAGTGGCGTGGTCTGCCTGAATGGCGCCGCCGCGCGGTTGGGCGAGCCGGGCGACCTGGTGATCGCATTGACCTACGCCCAAATGGACGCGGAAGAAGCCCGGGCCTTTGTGCCCACCGTCGTGCATGTCGATGAGCACAACAAGATTACCGAGGTGGAAGGGCCGAAGTAAGGGGCTGGTGGTGGGCCCTATGGGCGCTGGCAGGGTGTCGGGCAAAGGATTTTTTCGCCTTTTTCTTCCCCGGGCGTGATTCCATATTGGGCAATACGATATTATGCCGCCATGACAGGTCCCCGACTACATATCACCGAAGGTATGCGAAAATTCCTCGACTATCCCAAGTTTCGGGATTCCACGCGGGTACTTATCCTCGATACGGGCTATTTCTTTGACAAGAGTTGGCGCCGGGCGGCGGAGTCCCTGGGGTGGGAGGTGGCAACCGTCCCATCGGTAATTGCGGGGGGGCTTACCCGCGATGATATTGCCGCCCTCTTCCGCGCGCTGGGTGAATTCAAACCCGACTTTATTCTCACTTCCAACTATGCGGGCATGGACATGGCCGGCATGTTTGCGCGCTTCTTTAATGATGCGCGCATTCCCTACGTAAGCTGGTTTACCGATACGCCCCGGATGATCCTCTTCGATCGCACCATGTACATCTCGGAGTACGCCGTCGCGGCCACCTGGGAGAAAGCCTTTACGCCCCATTTGGAGGCCTACGGCTTTTCGCATGTGCACTATATGCCCCTGGCGACGGACCCGGAATTGTTTGACGGCGAACCGGCAACGACCTTTGAGCGGGACCTGGCCTTCGTGGGAAATTCCATGTTGGTCCAGCTGGGCGAGGCCCTGGAAAAGCACCAGGACGTGCCCCACGTGGTCGAGGCCGTGACATCGGCCCTGCGGGAAGGGCGGGTGACCCGGGACAGCTACAACAAGGGTGTGGCGTCTATTATCGGTGCTGAGCTGTATGATTCGCTCACCGAAGGGCAGCAGCGCAATGCGGAGTTGCTGATGAATTATCATGCTACCTCCGAACAGCGGCTGAGTCTGGTGCGCCACCTTATTCCCATGGGCATTGAGGCCCGGGGAGATGCCAGTTGGAAGAAGGTGCTCGACAACTACGAGTCCAACGTAGGGTACTTTGATGATCTGGCACCCTTCTATCGCTCCACGAAAGTAAATCTCAACAATACGAGCCTCCAGATGCGGGACGCGGTCAATCAGCGGGTTTTTGATTGTCCGGCCGCAGGTGGATTTTTGATCACCGATAACCAGCCGGATCTGCATGACCTCTTTGATGTGGAGACGGAGATGGTAACCTACGAGAGCTTGCCCGAACTCAGCGACAAAGTGGCCTGGTACCTGAAACACCCCGAGGAGCGCGCGGCCTATGTACGAAATGCCCGGAAGCGGGTGCTCGCCGAGCACACCCACCGGCACCGCCTTCAGGCGCTGGAAGCCTATCTCAAACCACGCTTTGGCGTCAGGAATACGTGAGTGCTTGAAACCCTGACACCCCGTGCACGGTACATCCTCTATCTCGTACCGGCGTGGCTCGCCTTCCTTTTTCTGATGGCCATGTATGGACGCTTTTCCCTGGATATCCCCTATTATGATCAGTGGGAACTGGTGCCTCTGCTTGAAAAGTCCGCAATGGGGACCTTGGGCTTTCAGGACCTCTGGGCCCAGCACAACGAACATCGCCTGATTTTTCCCCGGCTCGTCATGCTCGCCCTCGCCCAGTGGAGCCACTGGAATATCTATTGGGAACTCGCGACAAACTTTTTCCTGGCCCTTCTGACCTGGGGGGCACTGGCCCTGCTCATCCGCCGCACGAGCGGGCAGATACATGCGTCCGACAATGGGCCCGTCTATATGGTGATGACCCTCATTGTGTTTTCGCTCAGCCAATGGCAGAATTGGTTTCTCGGCTGGCAGATGCAGGTCTTTATGAATGTACTGGCCCTTGTCCTTGCCCTGTCCTGTCTTTCCCTGCGGCGCTATACCTCCTTCGGCGTCGGCCTTGCCACCATTTTCGGCGTGCTGGCGACCTATTCCTTCGCCAATGGCATGCTTATCTGGCCCATCGGTTTTCTGCTTCTCCTACTTTTGCGCCACACCCGTCCGCGGTTTTGGCGCCAGGAGCTTGCCGCATGGGGGACCGTGGGCGTCGTGGTGATGGCTTCCTATCTCTACGGCTACGAAACACCCACCTATCACCCTTCGCTTATGGAGGCCCTGCGTCAGCCTCTCCACTGCGCGCTATACCTCCTCGCCTACCTGGGCCAGCCCATGGGTAACGTGCACCTGATCCTGTCGGTTTGCATGGGCGCGCTGGCCCTCCTCGTATGGGGGGTGACCCTGGCGCAGTTGCTCGCCTATCGGGTTTCGCTCAATGCCCTCGCGCCCTGGATTGGGATGGCCCTCTATGCCTTGGGAACGGCTACCATGACGGCTTTCGGACGGGTGGATGAAGGGTTGGAACAGGCCCTCAGTTCCCGCTATGTCACCGTGGCCAATCCGCTCTGGATTGCGGTCGTGGTCCAGTTGTACTGGGTGGCCAAAGTCAGTGATGGCTGGATCATCCGTCGTCTCCTGCCTGCGAAGATTCTCCTGCTCTGTCTTGCCCTTTTCGTGGCCTCCTTGTATGGCGCCTACCGCTGGACCGAGCGCTACAACGTCTACAGCGAACTGCGAACCCAGGTCTTGCTCGGCAATGATCTGGAACGGCTCCGCACTCTTTACCCGCCACGCCCTCAGGTCATTGTCGAGCGACGGGAATTCCTGCGGACGCACCGGCTGAGTATTTTCGGAGCGGAAGCAGAGTAATCGGACGACCCGGATTCGCTTCGACAGGCCCAACCCTGGGGGGTAGCGTCCCACAGGTCCCACGAACCTATTCTTCCAATCGTGCGCCTTGCCCCGATCCCCCCAAACAAAAAAATCCCCCGGAGAAACTCCGGGGGGAATAATGAAGGATAGATATTGGTCGCTGGGCTTAACGCTTGGAGAACTGGAAGCGTTTCCGGGCGCCGGGCTGTCCGTATTTCTTACGTTCAACCTCACGGGCGTCGCGGGTAAGGAAGCCAGCTTTACGCAGCGTGGACTGGGTGTTCTCGTCATTTTCCACGAGTGCGCGGGAAATACCCAGGCGAAGGGCACCGGCCTGACCGGAGATGCCGCCACCACTGCAACGGGCGCGCACATCGAAGGTGTCTACCGTGCCGGTAGCTTCGAAAGGCTGGGTAGCCAGGAATACGAGCACGTCGCGTTCCAGGTAATCCTTGACCTCTTTGCCGTTTACGACAAACTTTCCCGTACCTGGCTTGACGCGTACACGGGCCGTGGCGCGTTTACGGCGACCGACGGCAACTATTTCGTTGGTGTTCTTATCAATCACGGTTCGCTATCTCCAGGTTACTTGACGTCGTAGGGTTTGGGGTTCTGCGCCACATGGGGGTGCTCGGTACCACCATAGACACGGAAGTTGGTAGCCAGCTTACGACCGAGGCGATTGTGGGGCAGCATGCCTTTAATCGCAAGGGACATGGCGCGTTCGGGGAAACGCTCAATCATGTCGCCGTAGCTCATTTCCGTAAGACCACCGGGGTAACCGGAGTGGCGGTAGTACTTCTTGTCGACTACCTTGTTGCCGGTCACTTTGGCTTTGGCTGCATTGATGATAACAACGTGATCACCACAATCCAGGAAGGGCGTGTAGGTCGGCTTGTGTTTGCCACGCAGCAGCTTTGCCGCTTCGACAGCAACGCGTCCAAGGACCTTTCCTTCGGCATCAATAATGTGCCAATCTTTTTTAACTTCGCCCTCTTTGGGCACGTAAGTCTTCACAGACTCGCTCCTCTTAGCGTTTATTTGCACGCGGTATAGGGGGGGGACAGCGCGCAGAAATGTAACGGAGCAAGAAGCTTATCAAATTGCTGTGGGCGGTGTCAAACTTTGATGCGCCCTAACTTCCCGGCTGCCTATGGCTTAACCATGATGCACCCCGTGGGGGGCGCCGGGCTACTGCTGGATAAAATTCTCACCATCAAAGCGGTAGCCATCTTCCGTGAATTGTGCGAATCCCGCCGTGTCTTGTATGTTATTTTCCAGTAAAAAGCGGACAAATCGCCCCTTGATAGCTTTTCCGAAGTGCCCGGCCGCTTTTTTGCCGCCCTGCACCCGAAAGTCGATTTGAATGCGATTCGGGTATTCGAGGGCCTTCTGGTAGCTCTGTGAAAGCAAATCGAGTACCGGTTCTCCCTGGGCCAGTTCCTGAAGTCGCAGGGTGTTTAGGGGCTTCCAATACCGTGTGAGCCAGGGATTGATGGGCTGCTTGTACCGGGGAATGCCCGCTGTGCCATGAATCAGGCCAAAGAGCCCGGATACTACCAGGAGGCGTTCTTTAGCTTCCGGAGCGATGGAATCCAAGCCGATATGATCGTAGACGACGCCACTGTATCGCTCCAGGGCGGGGAGCACGGGGGCATCAGGGACGGCCTGGTTCAATGCATGGGCCGCTTTCGCCTTCTCGGCACTGTTTACACCGTAGAACTTCGCACGCTCGGCGACCTTCAGACCCTTTCCGTGTCGCAGGACGGGCCGGGTATCGGACAGGAGGGCCTTGGAATCTTCCGAAAACACACCCACACCGGGCGTATCGTTCTTCCCCTCGCTGGGGGGGAGCAAAATGTACATCAATTCGACCTATTCAAATGAGACTTCGTCAATCGTGGAACCGGATTCATTCACGGCCGTGTAACGCATGCCTTCGGCATCAATTTCGACCAGCCAGATGTGGGGGGTGCCAGACCCCTTTTCCAGGTACCACCGGTCCGGCTCGGGAATGTCACGGGGAGACACGCCGAAGCTGCCATCGCCGAGGTAGACCGTGCCTTCTTCGGATACTTCGTTGTTGCGGAGCACCTTGGTGCGTTTAAACGTGTGGTCATGATTCTCCAGGGCAACCCGGAGTCCATGGGTGTCAAAGAGGGAGAGCCAGTTTTCCCGGCCTGCCACGGCGCGCCGGTCGTCGAAGCTGCGATGGCTGGGGTAGAGGGGGGCGTGATAAATGGCGATGGTGTTGCGCGTGGCCTCGTGGGCCTGGAGAGTCTCCTCGAGCCAGGTGGCCTGCTCGCCCCCATGGGGAACGGAATGTCCCGAGTCGAGGACGATAAGCACGGTGTCATCGCGCAATTGCCGGGTGAAATAGGGCACACCGCCCTGGGCAAAATAGCCGAAGAAAAAGGGTGCAATTTCTTCCGGACTTCCTTCGCTGTCGTTGGCTTCGTGGTTGCCCAGCGCCAATACCATGGGAATCATGACGCCATCGTCCGTGACCATGTTGCGGTCCCACATATTCAGCCACTTGTCCCACATCCAGGCATTCTTGAATTCGCCATTGGCATAGGCAATATCCCCGCCGATAAGGCCAAACATGGGATTCATGTTGCCGGCCATCTTGGTCATGCGATGGGCGCGGGGTAAAATACTCATATCCCCGCCGGAGATAAACCGGATTGGCGCATCTTTCGGAGGCAGTGGGCGAAAACGTCGTTCTTTGGTCAGGGCCTTGTCGCCATCTGCCACTACAAAGTGATAGGTTTCGCCGGGCTCCAGCTCCGTGGCTTCGATAACGTAAATGTAGCGGCCATCCTTGAGTCCAGGG
>JAXMOL010000018.1:0-136490 GCA_034669905.1 Candidatus Hydrogenedentota bacterium | reverse complement strand
TGCCCCCAGAGAAGGTGGTCACGCCCCTCGTCTTCTCCGCGGTCGAAAGCACGGACAAGACCCCCCACGAAATTCTGGACGATGGTTCCGTCCTCTTTAATGCGCCCGGGACGGAAAAGAGCACCTACACCCTGAGCGCCACCACCTTCACCGGGAAACTGGAAGGTATACGCCTAGACGTCCTACCCGACGAACGCCTCTCGCAACAGGGACCCGGGCGTGCGCACAATGGCAATCTGGTGTTGGGCCAGATCAAGCTACGATTCACACCGCCCGGCGGTGAGGCTCAGGAACTCGAATTCCGAACGGCCACGGCTGATTTCTCCCAAGAGGGCTATCCCGTCTCCGATATCATCGCCGAGGAGCCTGCGAAGGGTTGGGCCATCTCGCCCCAGGTGGGCGTCCCCCACCACGTGGAGCTTGTCTTGAAGCGTGAGGCCGTCCTCCCCGAAGGGGCCACGCTCACGGTGGAGTTGGTGCACACCCACCCCAACCACCAGATCGGACGCTTCAAGGTTTCGGCCCTGGACAACGTCATCGACCGCAGCGCAAAGGGCGAGCTGGTGGCCTTTGAAGACACCTTTACCACAACGCTTGTAGCCCAGGAAGGGGAACGACGGGACACCTTCCTGTTAGAGCGCGGCGAATACAATCTGCCTGTGGGGGAACCCCTGGAACCGGGCGTCGTATCCGTCGCTGGTCCGATGCCGGAAGGCGCCCCGCAAAACCGCCTGGGCCTCGCCCAATGGCTCACCGCACCGGAGCACCCTCTCGTAGCGCGGGTATTGGTCAACCGACTCTGGCAGCGTTGTTATGGCTATGGCCTGGTGCGCACGCCCGAAGAATTCGGCCTGCAGGGCGAGCAACCTTCTCACCCGGAATTGCTCGACTGGCTTGCCCTCACGCTCCACGAAAGTAATTGGGACCTGAAGGCCATGTTGAAGCGTATGGTCATGAGCCAGACATTCCGCCAGTCTTCTCGCTTCAGAGAGGATGTGGTCGATCCCGAGAACCGGCTCTTTGCCCGGGGTCCAAGCTATCGTCTGGACGCCGAAGTCCTTCGTGACCTGAATCTCTGGGCCAGCGGTCTCCTCGATCCCCACATGGGCGGCGAGGGGGTAAAGCCCTACCAACCTGCTGGCATGTGGAAGGCCCTCGCTCACCCCGGCAGCAACACGAAGCAATACGTGCCCGATGAAGGCCCCAAGCTCTATCGCCGCAGTCTCTATGTCTATTGGAAGCGGACCAGCCCCCACCCCATGATGACCCTTTTCGACGCGCCCAACCGGGAGACCAGCTGTGTGCGCCGTTCGCGATCCAATACGCCACTCCAGTCTTTGGCCCTCTTCAATGAGACCCAGCGCGTGGAGACGGCACGGGTCTTCGCCGAGCGCTTGCTGAAGGAAGCGGATAGCGACGCCGACCGATTGGATATGCTCTTCACCCTCATTGCCTGTGAGCAACCCTCCACCGCCGAGACCATGGCCTGTTACGATTTATTGCAATCCATGTACGTGCGCTATGAGGACGCCCCGGAAGATGCCGAGCAGCTGCTGGCGATTGGCAACATGCCCCGAGACACATCGCTGGATGCGGTGGCCCATGCGGCGTGGACCCAGGTCACCACGACCCTGTTGGCCAGTGACCGGGCCTTGTTGTTGTATTGATGGCACGAGGTGCACAAGACAAAAATTGAACCGATTCTCCCCTCCTCGGAGGGGCCGGGAGTGGGTCGAGTCTCCTTGATGACTCTTACCCACCCCTAACCCCTCCAAGGAGGGGAATGAAGACATATACGAGAATACCCCCGGCAGTATCTTTATTGAGCCCATGAAACCGATGGGTGCCACGGGTACTTTTTGTTCCGAAGATGACGTACTGAAATTGTGGCCGAGATCGATAGGAATTTCAATCGTGTCAGAAAACCCACAACGTGAAAACGAACTGCAAATCACCCGCCGCCACTTCTTTGGACGCTCGGCCCTGGGTGTCGGCACGGCAGCCATGGCCTCCCTCCTCGGCCCCGACCTGCTGAGTAACACCGCCAGCGCGAGCACGGAAGCCATGCTCAGCGGCGGCACCCACCATGTGCCCAAGGCGAAACGGGTCATCTACCTCTTTATGAGCGGCGGTCCGAGCCACCATGACCTGTGGGACTACAAGCCCAAGATGCGGGACATGTTTGGCCAGGATTTGCCGGAACACGTGCGGAATGGGCAGCGCATTACGGGCATGACCTCGGGGCAGGACACCCTGCCCGTATGCCCGAGCAAATACGAGTTTACCTTTCAGGAGAATAATGACCGGGGGGTATACGTCAGCGAACTACTCCCCCACACCGCCAAGGTCGCCAAGGAACTGTGCGTCATTCACAGTGCCTTCACCGACGCCATCAACCACGATCCAGCGATTACCTTCATTCAGACCGGCAGCCAGGTTCCCGGACGGCCGAGTCTCGGCGCCTGGCTGAGCTATGGCCTGGGCAGCGGCAACAAGGACCTGCCCAGTTACGTGGTGATGCACGCCAAGACCAGTTTCGCAGAGCAGAGTCTCTTCGGACGCCTTTGGGGAAGTGGTTTCCTGCCCTCCGACCACCAGGGCGTGCTCATGCGCGGTGAAAGGGATGCCGTCCTCTATCTTAACAATCCGAGTGGGGTCTCCCGCCGTGACCGCCGTGCCCAGCTTGACGCCCTGGCGGCCATCAATCAGACCCACTTCAATGAGTACGGCGACCCCGAAGTGCTCTCGCGCATCAAGCAGCATGAGATGGCCTACCGCATGCAGACGGCCGTACCCGAGCTCATGGATATCTCCGACGAGCCGGAGCAGACCTTCGCCCTCTACGGCGAAGACGCCCGGGAACCCGGCACCTTCGCCGCCTCCTGCCTCAACGCCCGGCGCCTGGCGGAGCGGGGTGTGCGCAACATTCAGATTTTCCACCGGGGCTGGGATGCCCACGGCAGCCTTCCCAAAGAGCATGAATCCCAGTGCAAGGATGTGGACCAGGGCTGCGCGGCCCTGATTACGGACCTCAAACAGCGCGGCATGCTCGAAGACACGCTGGTCGTATGGGGCGGTGAGTTCGGGCGTACGGCCTATTGCCAGGGTGGCCTGACCGCAGAAAACTATGGCCGGGACCACCACCCCCGCTGCTTCACCGTGTGGATGGCCGGCGGCGGCGTAAAGCCCGGTATCACCTACGGACAGACCGACGATTACGGCTATAACATCGTCGACGCCGACGGCAATCCCATGAACCCCCAGCCGACAAAAGATGCCTTCACCCCCGGTGCCATGCACATCCACGATTTGAATGCGACCATATTGCACCTGCTCGGCATCGACCACAAGAAGCTCACCTACCGCTACCAGGGCCGCGACTTTAGATTAACCGACGTGCACGGGCACGTGGTGCACGACATTATTGCGTAGAAAACACGCCAATCCGGCAGGGTGCCACCCTCAAGCGTCGCGGGCCCGCCGCGAGGTAGCTTGTGGGTGCAGGGTGCTATCCCCTTTCACCCGCGGCAAGACCCAGGGAGATAACCATGTCAGACGACCAACACCCTTTCGACAAAGCGGCCGAGTCCCTTCAGAAAATGGCCGACCAACCGGTCGCCGGGCAGGATGCCTCCCCGGACTTCTGGGAGCTGCGGTTTGCCTCCGATGATTCCGTGGGGGATTATCCTCAGGCCATGCCCCTCATAGAGCCGAAGGCCTGGGAACCGGGCGACCCTATCGACGAAACGGGTGGGCTTGATGGCGACGGTTTCCCCCATCTTCCTGATGGACTGGAATCCCAGCAATTGCTGCCCACCGCCAAATGGACCGATGTCTTGTCGTCGAATTTGTGGAGCGATGGGTATCTCCTCAGCGAAAAGGCGCTGCAACCTTTTCGCCAGGCGGAGCTCGGTCAGTTTCGCGAGTACCCTGTCACCGTGGTCGACAGCAATGGGGATGAACGGCCCTACACCTACCTTTTCATTAAGAACGAAATTCCGCCAACCGCCCTCGATTTCGAACGGTCGGAGTTTTACATCACCGACATGCTCAGCACGCCCATTGCCCCGGTCACGATCAATTCCTATGAGGAATGGTTGACCACCCTCGAGCGCGCCAGCGCCGGAGAGCTGGAGGGCGGCGAAGAATTCAGTTCCATCGCCTATAAGCGACTCTATTTTCGGGCAGGTCACACGCCTGAGGTCGAACTCTTCCGACTGGAGCGCCTATGTGTCACCACCTATATCTCCACCCGCTTTAAAGATGCGCTCCGCCTCGCGGGCATCACCGGTCTGGAGATTAGACACAACCGCCGACTCTTCGTTTCCTGACCTACCTACCGGCCCCCGCCAGGAAATAGAAACATATCGCCTCTCACCCATTCGCCCTGAAAGAGCAACCCCATCTGGGTCGAAAAAACGGCAAAGGGGTGCCACCCTCAAGCATCGCGGCCTCGCCGCGAGGTAGCTTGTGGGTGCGGCGGCTCATTGTTCGCCTCGCGCCCCTCCCCTCCGCGAGAATATGCCCCGCTACAACGCCCTTCGCCGCAGGCAAGCATCCATGTCGCCTATGCAAAACATTCTCTTCGGACTGCAGCAATTGCTAAGATGTTCGCTTACATCAATATCCACCCGAAGGAGAATTACCGTGAATCGCCGTAACTTTATCCACTCCCTGACCGCTGCCGGACTGCTCCCTGCCCTCGGCGCGAGTGCGCAAGATAAGACCCTCCCTACTGCCTCCCCCATTCCCCTCTCCGCGAGCGAGACCGTCGTCTACGAATCACCCAATGCGGGCAACGTTTATGCCTACAGCCCCGGCCTTGCTATTGCCCCCACCGGGCGGCTCATCGCCACGATGGACCAGGGCGGAAAAGGGGTAAAGAGCATCCCGGGCATCCATACGGATGAAAAGGGAAAACTCTGGAACGGTAAAATCTACACCAGCGACGATAAGGGCGCCACCTGGCAGCATCGCAGTGATATGCCCCTGCACCACGCCCGGCCTTTTGTCGCTGGAAACAGCCTCTACATCGTGGGCCATGCCGGTGATCTGGGCGTGATGCGCTCCGATGACTGGGGCACCACATGGAAGGAGACTGTCTGGCTTACGGAGGGGGAAAAATGGCATCAGGCCCCGTGCAACGTGCACTACACCCGCGGCCGTGTCTATCTCGTGATGGAGACGAATACGGACCGGAGCTTCAAAGGTTGGTCGGTCAGTGTGTTGGCACCGGTGGTTATGTCGGCCAAGGTAACCGACAACCTGCTGGACAAGGCATCGTGGACTTTCTCCAACAAATTTTCCTTCCGAAACTACATGGAAAAATATGGGGAGCCCAATCTCCTGGGCGCGCCCTTTTTCAATCCAGGCCGCACGGCGCCCGACCATAAGGCAGACGTCCGTGGCATGGCCCCGGCGGGTTGGCTGGAAACCAACATCGTGGAGTTTACTGACCCGGACCACATCTGGTACGACCCCACGGGCCGCACCTTCTACCTCTGGATGCGCTCCCACACCGGGACCTCTAATCTGGCGTGCATCGCCAAGGTCACGGAGGATGAATCGGGGGCGTTGACGGTGGATGCCGCCACGGCCCCGTCGGGCAAGACCATGCTCTATGTGCCGTGCCCCGGCGGCCAGATGAAGTTCCACATCCTCTACGACGAGGTCACCAAGCTCTATTGGCTCTTGTCGAGTCAGTCCACCGACTCCATGACGGACCCCAAGAAACTTCCGGATAACCGCTACAACCTGCCCAACAACGAGCGACATCGGCTGGTGCTCCACTTCTCCAAGAATTGCGTGGACTGGATTTTCGCGGCGCGGGTCGCCGACACGGAGGACGCGGGCCAGGGCCGGCATTATGCCTCCATGGTCATCGACGGCGACGATCTTCACATGCTCAGCCGCTCGGGCGACCACCGGGCAAAGAACAGCCACAACGGCAACCTGATTACTTTTCACACGCTGAAGGACTTCCGTGATTTGGTTTATTGAGCGTCGAAAAACCAACAGAAAGACTTAAAAGAAATTCGTGGATAGCAATGGGGATATTGTGTCCTGCTCAGACAAACGTCAATCGTGCCGCGCGATCCCAAAAGGCGAGTATCAACGAGTCCTGACGGGTTCGTGCGTAACGTACCATCGGCGACGCACAATCCCGGTTATTTCTTGTGCTGCATAGCCATGAGTTGGTCGTCTCTAAACGCGTATGTATTGTCGAGGACCCAATCGCACGAACCCTCGTTCCTCGGGATCGCGCGGCACGTCTGTCGTTCCCGGGCGCGATCCAAGATGGCAGTCCATACTATGTTCCTCTGATGAAAAATAACCGGGATGCGGGTTGGAACAATCCGTGCCCATACGTGCTAAGCTAATCCGGTCTACACCACCAAGCGGTCCAGCGCTGTCTGGCCTGCCAACGCGTTGCTGCGGGAGAGAATACGATGACCTTTAGAATTTTACTGATTGCCGCCACCGTCTTAGGCGCCTTGGGTTTCACCAGCACCACACCGGCACAAGGGAATACGCCGGAAATCTCCGTGGCCCCAACGGATTGGGCCTGGTGGCGTGGTCCGAACCGCAATGGCGTGGCCGCTGACCAGAAGCCCCCCATGACGTGGGATGACGACACGAACGTGTTGTGGAAGGTCCCGGTGCCGGGTCGTGGCCATGGCTCGCCGACGGTCGTGGGTGACCGCGTGTTTCTTGCGGTGGCCGAGGACGAGGCCGAGATTCAATCGGTCATGTGCTTCGACCGGAATACCGGCAAGGAAGTGTGGAAGACGGCGGTGCACAACGGCGGTTTCACCATCGAAGGGCGCCAGCCCAATGTCCGCGCCTCCATGGCCTCAGCAACGCCTTCCTGCGACGGCGAGCGGGTCTTTATTAATTTCATGAACAACAATGCCGTCTACCTCACGGCCCTGAGCATCGACGGCAAGCAGCTCTGGCAGGCGAAGGTGACGGACTATATCGTCCACCAGGGCTATGGTTCGTCCACGGCGCTCTATGGCCCACTGGTGATCGTATCGTCCGACAACAAGGGTGGCGGGGTGTTGGCAGCCTATAACCGTGCATCGGGCGAGTTGGTATGGAGCCAGAAGCGCCCCCAATTGCCCAACTACACCTCCCCCATGATTCTGTCCGTCGACGGGAAGGACCAACTTCTCCTTACGGGCTGTAACCTCATCTCCAGCTACGATCCCCTCACGGGTGACGTGAACTGGGAAGTCGAAGGGGCCACAACAGAATGCGTGACCTCTACCGTGTCCGATGGTTCCGTCATCGTGACGAGTGGCGGCTACCCCGACAAACACACGGCCGTCGTCCGGGGCGATGGCTCGGGCGAAACGGTCTGGCGCAACGAAAACATGGTCTATGTGCCCTCCGTATTGATTCACGAAGGCCATCTCTACGTGGCCGGTGATTCCGGTGAGGTCTACTGCTATGAACTGAAGACCGGCACCATCGTCTGGGAAGACCGGATTCGCACCAAGTTTGCGGCGTCCCCCGTCCTCGTGGGCGAACACATTTTCGCCACGGGCACCAACGGCAGCACCTACATCTTCAAGGCCAGTCCCAAGGCCTTTGAGTTGGTTGCTGAGAACACGGTGGAAGCCGATGACGTCCAGGCCTCCGCCGCCATCTGTGGCAACCGCGTTTATCTCCGCGTCGCTCAAGGCCGTAATGACGCGCGGCAGGAAGTGTTGTATTGCATCGGAGAGTGATAATCCGGAGGGTGGGTTTTCTTACCCACCACGACGCACACGCAACGCTACCCAAGGACACCCAGGTCACGGAATTGCTTTGCACCCATGTCGCACGTCAACGTTGTTGCGGGTCTACGACGCGCCGGAGGCGGGTGGGAAAACCCGCACTCCGATTACACCGCCCCACAAAGACTTCCCACAACATACCCATGACGATAGAAAGACGCTATAAATCATGCCCCCTCTGAAATGGTCCTCCTTGATCTTCGTTTGTTTGATCGCGACATTCTCGTTTGCCGCAAACGCTCAATCCACCCGGGAAGCCGACGTCATCGTCTACGGCGCGACCCCGGGCGGGTTCTGCGCGGCCATTGCGGCGGCGCGGGAAGGGGCCTCGGTCATCCTGCTGGAACCGACGGGCCATGTGGGTGGCGTTAACACGGGTGGGCTGAGCTTCAGCGACTCCAACCAGACGGTCCGCAGCACGGTGATGGGGCTCTTCCACGAATGGCATACCCGGATCCAGGCGGACTACGCGGCACGGGGTGTGGAACTGCCCTACGACGTGGCGGTAAAGGACCAGTCCAAGTGGACCTACGAGCCCCATGTGGCGATGCGCGTGACGAAGCAGATGTTGGAGGAAGCGAAGGTCACGGTACTGACGGAACGCGTTCTGGAGCGGGTGGAGAAAGACGGGCCGCGCATCACGTCGCTCGTAACCCGCGACGGAAGCTTTGCGGCATCGACCTTTATCGATGCCACCTATGAGGGCGATCTCATGGCTGCGGCGGGCGTGGCGTGGACCATCGGCCGCGAAGGTCGGGCGGAGTATGGGGAGTCTCTCGCCGGCAAACAATACACGAAACGGAAGATGGAGATTTCGGGTCTCGACGACAACGGCAAGCCCCTCCCCCTCATCACCACCACCGATGGCGGGCCCGAAGCGGAGGGCGATGACAAGGTCATGGTCTACAGCTTTCGCCTGTGCCTCACCGACGACCCGGAAAACCGCGTGCCCTTCCCCGAGCCAGACCACTACGACCCAGCCCGCTTCGAGGCGGTTCGTCGCTATGCCCTGGCGGGCGGCAAGAATTTCGGGTGGGATAGCTATCCCCTGCCGGGCAATAAATTCGACGGCAACAATTCCATCGGCGGCAATTTCTCTCTCGGGCTTGTCGAGGCGTGCAATGGCTGGAGCGAGGCCAACGCCGAAGGGCGCAAAGCAATATGGGAGGCACACAAACAGTACACCCTCGAGTTCCGCCACTTCCTCGTCAACGACCCCGCCGTGCCCGAGGCCATTCGGGAAAAATATATCAACCTGGGCCTCTGTAAGGATGAGTTCGCCGCGTACGACCACTTTTCGCCCCGGCTCTACGTCCGCGAAGGACGGCGCATGAAGGGCCTGTATGTCGTCACGGAAAAGGACATCCTCGAGACGCCGGAGAAGGAGGACCCCATCGTGGTCTCTTCGTTCCCCATTGATTCCCACGATGTCCAGCGCGTGGTGCTCCCTGACGGCGGCGTCATCAACGAAGGTACCATTTTTCCCGTGCGGATGAAGGGGCGTCGTCACGGCTACCCCTACCACATCCCCTACCGCGCCATTCTGCCCAAACCCGAAGAGTGCAGCAACCTCCTGGTGCCGGTGACCCTCTCCTGCACCCACGTGGCCATTTCGTCCATCCGCGTCGAACCCACGTGGATGATCCTCGGCCAGAGCGCGGGCATCGCGGCAGCCCTGGCGGCGCGGGATGATCTGGCGGTTCAGGATCTTCCCTATCCTACACTGCGCACACGACTGCTGGCGCAAGGGCAGGTGTTGTCGCTCCCCGAGTTGCCGCCCCTGGCACCCGAACCCGAAAAACTCGGCGCCGTCGATCCCAAATCCCTGCCGGGTATTGTGCTGGATGACGCCGATGCGGAATTGACCGGCACGTGGAAGCATTCCACCAACTTTAAGCGTCACGTGGGCACGGGCTACGTCCACGACGAAAAAAAGGGCGACGGCAAGTCAACGGCGACCTTCCGATTCACGGCACCGGCAGATGGCGACTATGAGGTGCGCATGGCCTATTCTGCCCATCCGACGCGGGCCACCAATGTGCCTGTTAGCATCTCAAGCGGGCAAGCCATGTCGACCATCCAGGTGGACCAGACGCAATCACTAGGAGCGGGAAAACTTCTACGTCCCATCGGCCGCGTCAGGCTCGAAGGGGGCACCAATTCGACCATTACCGTGGATAACACCGAGACCAATGGATTCGTCATTGTGGATGCTTTGCAACTCGTTCTACTAGAGTGACATAGGAGCCTATAGAATCACCTCTCTACCCCCATCTCACCAAGAATAAGAGCGCTATATTCTTGACAGATCGCCATTTCCGGGATACACTTTTTGTGCGTAACTGGCGTCTAGGAATGGTCGAAACCACACGATATCGGGGGGCACCACTCTTGAAGAACTTTGCTCGTATCCTCATGCTAATGGTGTCTGTAGTAGTCTTTACCGGATGCACGATAGATGCTGACTTTTCGGCCGATGTCACCGAAGGCGTTGCGCCCCTTACGGTAAATTTCACAAATCGCACCCTCCCGCCCGGCAACTACATATGGGATTTTGGTGAGTTCACGACCGATGACGTCCAATTCGAAGAGAATCCGACGTACACATACACCACCCCCGGCGTTTACAACGTAAGCCTTACAGCGGTCGTGGCAGGCCCGGTCCAACTTGAAAGCAGTATAGTAACAAAATCCAATTACATCACGGTACGCGCCGCTGAACCCCCTCCCCCCGTCCCGGTCCTCACAGGAATCTACACCTTCACCCCCGTGTCTCTGGACACCATCGGTGGTTATGGCTTCACCGGGACTACCCTCGTGGCGAACGCTTCCGCTGGCCCCGTCGTGGCTGGAAATGCCCAGTCTAACATTGAATTCAAGGGGTCAATTCGCGATGTTGGGTTCATTGCCGGGCTAAATCCGGCGGTGGACACCGTGCTGTGGAGTCAGGTTGTCACTGATATAATCGAGGGCGGCCCCCGCGACATCAACATTGCAGCGATGAGTCCCTTGGACGACGACTACGTGTTGGTCGGCTCCCGCGGCGACGCCATTGCCGGTCTATCTTCGGGCTACGTCTACCGCGCGGACAGCGCGGGCAATGCGGTCTGGGCACAGTCCCTTGGCGACACCCTGTCCCGCGACGGTAGTCCCACCATGGAATCCCTGGATGACGTCCTGGTGCGCGACGGGGCTGATGGCAGGGAGATCATAGTCGTCGGCACCTCAACCATTCTCAACCCCACGCTTTCCTCCGAGATCTACTTGGCCAGTCTGGCCACCGATGGAACGCTCCGGTGGGAAACCACTCTCACCGTGCCCGACGCCTTTATCAGTAGCGCTGAGGTGGAGCTTCCCACCCTGAATGACGGCCGGTTTATTATTGTTGCTACGGACGCCCGAACCTCTCCACGACGCCTCTTTCTCGTACTAACTGCCCCGATTATGGACGACCCTGATGGTACGCATGAACTCTTCTCCGCCACCCACCAAGCTTCTGGTCTCAACACCACGTCACTGATTTCCCACGGTGGCTTGCCCTCGATTCACGTCATTGGGCAAAGAAGTCCCCAGGAAAACGAAACGACGGATCTCTTCCTGGCCACTTTTGATGAGGCCACATTCAACATCGGTTCCACCGATCTCTATCCGGAAGCAGGTTTCAATGTCCTTTCGCAGGATGCCGCATTCCGCAACAGCGCTGGCGCCCGGCGAATCGCTGTCGCGGGCACCGCGTTCCGTCTGGGTGGCGCTTCCGAGGGGGAACCCTTTACCTACGCCTACATGGCCGTCATCAAACCCGATGAAATCGAGCGAGTCTCTTCCCAACGATTTGACTCCACTCGGGAAGGCAGCCTCAACGCCATCGGATACGCGGAGAATGGTGACATCATCGCCAGCGGTGGATCCGACGGGCTGGTACTGGTAGTTCGTACGGACAGCTCCGGTGCGTTGGAGTAGGTTGCGTTGATCCCCCCGCTTTCACCCACCACAAGAAGTAGCTGCATGCCGTTTCGAAGATGCGTTTCGGAACTCCTGGTTACGGGGTGAGCAAGCTATTCCCAAGGTTTCCGCTCCATCACCAACTGGCAAAGAAGTTCCCCCAATCGGTATGATGCAAACGATTGTTTCACCACGGCTACGGTCCCCTCAGGCGCCCGTTCGACCAGGTGAAACGCAACCTCGTTCTACGCCCAAAAAAGAAGGCATCATCCCCATGAGAATCCCAATCACTTGTCTTTTCTTCGTCGTGACCCTTGCGCAAATCACGCACGCCGCCACCCCGCCGAACATCGTTTTTTTCTTTGCCGATGATCAGACCACCAGCACCATCGGCTGTTACGGCAACGACGTGGTGCAGACGCCCCACCTCGATAAGCTGGCCCAAGAGGGTGTGCGCTTTACCAACGCCTTTGTGAGCCATCCCATTTGCTGGGTGAGCCGTACCACCATTCTCACGGGACTCACGGGTCGGGGCTTCGGCACGCCCGACGACCCGGATCAGGCCCGGCCGGATGCGGTGGAAACGCTGTATACCGACATCCTCCGGGAAAAGGGCTATCGCACGGGATACTTTGGCAAATGGCACGCCCGCATGCCCAAGAGCTTCAAGCGGGAAGAGCACTTTGACGAAATCGAAGTCATCGGGCGCAACCCCTACTACAAGACGATGCCCGATGGCAGCCTTCGCCACGAGACGGACCTCATCGTGGACAAGGGCATCGACTTCATCAAGAAGCAACCGGCCGACAAACCCTTCGCCCTCAATCTCTGGTTCAACGCCTGTCACGCGGAAGATGGTGACCGCCGTCCGGGTATTGGCCAGTTTCCCTGGCCCCAAGG
The DNA here is from genome assembly GCA_034669905.1 of Candidatus Hydrogenedentota bacterium. Lineage (GTDB taxonomy): Bacteria > Hydrogenedentota > Hydrogenedentia > Hydrogenedentales > JAEUWI01 > JAEUWI01. The sequence goes on along the minus strand of JAXMOL010000018.1, from coordinate 123,867 downwards.
AACCGACGGGATGTATGACGGCCTGAGCATGGCCCCACCCCAGCTCCACGACCCGGCCATTTTTGAAGCGTTGCCGGACTTCTTCCAGACAAGCATCACCCGGGAGCGCTATTTCTGGCGCTGGAACACGGACATGAAGTACCAGGTGAACATGCAGTCCTACTACCGCATGGTGAGTGGTATTGATTCGGCCGTCGGGCGCTTTCTGGAGGCCCTGGAAGCGGCGGGCCTGGCGGAGAACACCATCATCGTCTACTCCGCTGATAATGGCTATCACATGGCCAATCGGGGCCTGGCGGGCAAGTGGTCGCACTATGAAGAAAGCATCCGTGTGCCCCTTATCGTCGCCGATCCCCGGGTGCCTGCAGCGCAGCGGGGCAAGGTGACGGATGCCATGGCGCTCAATCTCGACCTGCCGGCCACCTTCCTCGATTGGGCCGGTGCCGAGATTCCGACGCGCTATCAGGGCCGCAGTATTCGCCCGGTGGTAGAGGCAGAGATGCCGGCCGATTGGCGCACCGAAACCTTCCACGAACACTTCGCCGTGCGCACGCGCATTCCCGCCTTTGAGGGCGTCCGCACGGATGACTATAAATACGTGCGCTACTTCGACAACGACTACGAGTTTCTCCATGATCTGAAGGCCGACCCCGATGAGCTGGTGAACCTCGCGGGCGACACGGCCTATGCAGACACACTCAAGGCCCTTCGCGAGCGCACGACGGAGCGGGTCGCGGCGCTGGGTGGGCCCATCGATCCCCTGAAAGCGCCCTTCACCAATTCCACGGTCCCCCACCCCGAGGCTTCGGCCGCCGTGACGGACAAGCCCGGTGAGGACGGCTTCGTGAATCTTTTCAATGGGAAAAATCTCCAGGGCTGGACGGGCGACAATGCCCTTTGGTCCGTGAAGGACGGTGCCATCACGGGGCAGACCGACGGCACACTGAAAGTGAACAGCTTTCTCTCGTGGAAAGGCTCGACCATCCGGAATTTCGACCTGCGGGTGAAAGTAAAGATCACGCCCGGCGGGAACAGCGGCATCCAGTATCGCAGCACGTCGCGGCCGGAAATCGGCCTCCACGTGGTCTCGGGCTACCAGTGCGATATCGTGGCCGACACGCCGGCGTACAACGGCATGCTCTACGAAGAGCGGGGCCGTGGCATCCTGTCCCAGTCCGGCCAGACGACGGTGATCGGAGCCGATGGCAAGCCGGAGGTGAAGGAATCGACACCCGCGCCGGAGTTTGCTGCCGGTGAATGGCACGAGTACCGTATTCTCGTCGAAGGCAACCACTATCAACATTGGATTGACGGCCAACCCACGACCGACGTGGTGGACCTCGACGAGGCCGGGCGTTCCTTGGAAGGCGTCTTGGCGTTTCAGGTACACGTGGGCGCGCCCATGACGGTGGCGCTTAAAGACATTAAGATTAAGCACCTGCCGGATAGGATGGACTTGGTGGATTAGCGGCGCCTACTTCGGATTCAAAAGGTGCACACGTTGCAACGCATTCGCGGCAACCACAGCAGTTCGTCGGATTGGCCCGGTCGATCTTGTGCTATAATTGGGAACAACTCAAGGTGGAAACCGATGACTTCTCCCATACTAAAACCTCAATTTGTGACTGACGCAAATGGTGATCGCGTCGCCGTAATTCTCTCGATGGACGAATTCGCTGCCGTGACAGAACTCCTGGAAGACTTGGCGGACGCCGAAGAAATCGAACGACGGCGGGGCGAGACGAGTATTCCCCATGAAACTGCCATGCGACTCGTGGAAGATGACGGTGCCTTACCAGATTGAATGGAAGCCTTCGGCGTTGAAGGAGTTTCGGAAACTTTCCGCCAAGGTCCGTTCCAGCGTTCAACAAAAGGTTGAATCCCTCGCGGATAACCCAAGGCCCGATGGATGTCGCAAACTCTCCGGTCTCGACCACACCTACCGGATTCGGCTGGGGAATTATCGGATCATCTACGAAATCGAAGACAAACGCGTTGTGGTCCAGATACTTCGAATTCGCCCGCGAAGTGATTCCTACCGCGATCTGTAGTGAGACAGGCAAAGACGGCGGGCGACCAAATCGGAAGGCCAGATAATGCACTACGGGCACCATCCACGCAGAATCCTCATCCTACTCCTCCTTACTACCCTGCTCTGGCCCCTTGGCGCGACGGCCCTTGAGAAAGCCGATCTCGAACTCGTTTTCGAGGATGACTTCGAATCGGGCTCCGACGGCTGGGCCTTCGCCGATCCCGACAACTGGAAAATCGAGCAGGAAGTTGAGACGGGCAACCATGTGTTGTCCCTCGCGACCACCGGGGGCAATCCCCGGGACTACTTCGCCCCCCAGTCCGTGGCCACCATCGAAGGCCTTTCCCTGGGGAGTTTTATCCTCGAAGCGCGGCTGCGACATCGGGGCAAGGAATATCCCCACCAGGATCTCTGTGTTGTCCTGAATGCCGAAGACGACTACCAGTTTTACTACGTGCATTTTGCCCCCGTGGCAGACAAAGGGGCCAACACGGTGTTCCTCGTCGACAACGCGGAGCGCAAGTCCATCGCCATCAAACGCAGTGACGGCACCCCGTGGGGCGACCCGTGGCACGATGTTCGTATCGTCCGCGATGTGTTGGCGGGCGATATCACCGTCTACGTGGACGATATGAGCACGCCTGCCATGGTGGCCAACGACATCACCTTCACGGAGGGGTTGCTGGGCCTGGGCAGCTTCAACGATATCGGCTGGTTCGACGATGTGAAGATCTGGGCACCGGCCGCCAACAAACAGGACGCGCCCTTTGTCTCCCTCTTTGACGGCGAAACCCTGTCGGGTTGGAAGGCATCCGACATGGACCATTGGTCCGTGGAGGATGAGGCCATTACGGGTCAATGGTCAGAAGCCCAACCCATCACCAAGAACAAGTTTCTCGTCTGGCAGGGCGGCGATGTGGCGAATTTCGAGCTGAAGGCAAAGTTCCGGCTTGGGGAGACGACGGGCAATTCGGGCATTCAGTTCCGGAGCCGAATCGCCGACGACGGCACGGGCGTGGGCTATCAGGCGGACATACTGCCGGGCGGTCCCTGGTGTGGCGCCCTCGCCGATGAATACACGGGGCGCGAGCCCCTCATGGTGCCCAATGGGCATAAGACGGTCATGGACTTTGAGGGTAAGCGCACCGTCACGCCCATCGGGGAGCCCGTCGCGCTGCGCCCCCTTGGCGAATGGAACGATTACCATGTCACCGCCCACGGCCACCGGATGACACTCCGCGTCAACGGCGTGGTGTCCGCAGTATTTGTCGACTATGACACCAAGGAATTCGATGCCTCGGGTATCCTGGCGCTCCAACTGCACGCCCACACGCCCATGAAAGTACAGTTTAAGGATATCTTTTTGAAGCGGTTCCCCTGAGGAAGTCGTATGGCCGTGAACGCTATTCTGGGAGGAGTCTGCCATGGACTCTCCCGGTCTAATGTTCATTCTACTACGCCCACTTCGCGCGGGATTGGATGCAGGGGCCAGCATCCTGAAAAGAAACATGCGACAATTGGGAGCGCAGGCGGCTCGCCTGCATCGCACCGAAAGGTGCAAGAAAGAAGAGGGTCAATTCGAACCGGTCATCTTCTGCCTTCCTTCGTTTAATGTCAGTGTATGTCCATGGTCACCGTTTTCATCCATTACCCAGCAGGCGGGCCGCCTGCGCTCCCAATTGTCACCGTTTTTCTTGGGACGGCGACGCGGTGCGGTCGGCTGCAAGCCGCGATGAATGGATAGTTTATTTCACATTCGGTAGGCATCGTAGGGTTCGATTTCCTGGCGAAATCGGGCACTTCCATAGGGCCAGTCTCCAGGGAGTGCGACCAAACTCGCAGTAACGGGATTCTGCTCGACGTAGAAGAGGGTTCGCGCCAGATGCAACGGGCCGCGCATATAGCGGTCGAAGACTTCTGTCTGCCATACGCATCCCTTGCGAGCGACAATACGGTTTAGTTGATGAGCCGAGTAGGATTTCCAGGAATGGGTCACCGATTCCATGGAATAGCCCTCGACCGTTTCGATAATCACGTGAACGTGATTCGGCATCACACACCATGCGAGCAACCGGTAACGCTCGCCATCGAAGTGACGCAGGTTATCTTGAATCATTTCCGCAACGGCGGGCTGCCGCAACCAGCAAGCGCCGTGGCCCTTGTCGAGATAGCGCTCGATCTTTCGCATACGCTTCAATTCATCGATTTCCTTGTTGCGCAGCGCCTCGTCCCAGGCTTCGAGTAGCGCCTTCGGCAGGGAATCATGCAGACGATAGGTGATGAACTGAACCTTACCCGGTTCGTCGTAGTGCGGAAGATAACCCCGAGAATACCAGCCTCGCATGTTCATGCCTCCAAATGCTTACAATTCACACTTTCACCCCTACCCTAGCACTATTGCTTTTATCTGTAAAGTTGAAACATGGATTCTGGGAAGACAACCATAGTCTGAAAAGTAACGTGGTGACAATTGGGAGCGCAGGTCGAATGGCCCTTGGTGACACGACGAGGCCCGTTGCAGCCACCGCATAAAAAACGCCGCGCACCCGAAGGTACGCGGCGTTGTATTTGGGGTCTTGTGTGGTTATTCGGCGGCGGGCACCGGGGCCAGCACGGTCTCTACGCTGGCCAGGCCGTTTTCGACTTCGCCCGCGATTACGGTCGCCGTCTCGATTTTCAGCATGCGCTGGATGTCGTCGAGGGTGGCTTCCACGGCGGCGACGTTACCCGCAGCCACGGTAATCTTCGCAGACTCCACGGGGGCGGCCATGCTGACGGCGGCGTCGGCTTTGGCGCGGCGGATGGCGTCTACCACGGCGACCGTGGCGTCGTAGCTGGTGGCATGTTCGGGTGCTTCGACGGCGGCGAATTCATCCAGGGTGGGCCAGGGGCTCTTGTGGATGCTCTTCGCCATGTCGGCGTCGTCGGCGTAGGCCCAGCCCCAGACTTCTTCGGTGATGTAGGGGATGAAGGGGGCCATCATGCGGACGAGGGCGCGGTGCACGAGACGGAGGGTGGCGCAGGCGGAGAGGCGACCGACCGTGAGTTCTTCGTCGTAGGTGCGCTGCTTGGCCATCTCGAGGTAGTTGTCGCAGTAGACGCTCCAGAAATAGCCTTCCGCCAGACTGAGTGCCTGGGCGTAGTCGAATTCCTTGAAGGCGGCGGTGGCCTTTTCAATCACGGGGCGCAACTCAGCGATAACCGCGCGATCGAGCTCCACCGTGATCTTGTCGGGCGTGAGCTGTTCGGCGGGCACATCGTCGAAACGGCCCATGGCAAACTTGCTGGCATTGAAGAGCTTGGTCACGAGCTTCTTGCCGACCTTGAAGACCTTCTCGTCGAAGGAGGTGTCCACGCCCAGGCGGGCGCGGGCGGCCCAATAGCGCACCGCATCGGCACCAAACTGGTCGATGAGGGGCTCGGGGGTAACCACGTTGCCCTGGCTCTTGGACATTTTCTTCCGGTCGGGATCGAGAATCCAGCCACTGAGGACCACATTGTGCCAGGGCACTTCCTTCTCGTGGAGATAGGCCTTTACGATGGTGTAGAAGGCCCATGTGCGGATAATGTCGTGGCCCTGGGGGCGCATGTCCATGGGGAAGAGCTTCTGGTGACGCCCTTTGTCATTGACCCATTGGGAGGCGACCTGGGGCGAGAGGGAGCTCGTGGCCCACGTATCGAGCACGTCGGGATCGCCGGTGAAGCCGCCCGGCTGATCGCGCTGATCGGCGGTAAAGCCTTCGGGGCATTCGGACAGGGGGTCGATGGGCAGGGATTCGACGGAGGGCAGAATGCGCTGGTCGTAACAGACTTCGCCATGCTCGTCGATGCGGTACCATACGGGGATAGGTACGCCAAAGTAGCGCTGACGGCTGAGGCACCAGTCCTGGTTGAGGCCTTCGACCCAGTGGGCGTAGCGCTTTTCCATGTATTCCGGGTGCCACTTGATTTTGCGGCCCTGGCCCACGAGTTCGTCCTTCTTATCCATGATTTTGGTGTACCACTGACGGGCGGGCACCAACTCCAGGGGACGGTCGCCTTTTTCGAAGAATTTCACCGCGTGGGTGATGTTTTCGGCGGGGCGGTCGATGACAGTACCGCTTTCCTCTGCCGCGGCGATAATGAGCTTTTGCGCCTGCTTGGTGTATTTCCCCTGGATGGTGCCGTAAATCGAATTGGCCTTCTCAGGGTTCAAGCTGGGAATCATGCGTGCGGCACCGAGGCTGCGCACCACGTCCCGGCCATCCTCCATTTTCTCCAGATGGGTGTCCTTTTCATGGCCGCCCTCGCCCGCCTTCACAAATTCCACGGGAAGCAAGTGTCCATCGCGTCCGATTATCTGACGGAGGGGCAGTTTAAAGGCCTGCCACCATTCCACGTCGGTCTGGTCGCCGAAGGTACAGACCATGACCACACCGGTGCCCTTTTCCGGGTCGGCTTTCTCGTCGGCCATGATGGGTACCGGGACCTCGAAGAGGGGCGAAACAGCGTTCTTGCCCACGAAATCCTTGAAGCGTTCATCTTCCGGGTGCACCAATACGGCCACACAGGCGGGGAGCAACTCGGGACGGGTCGTGGCGACGACGAGTTTCTCGTCACTGCCTTCCACGCCGAAGCGAATGAAGTTGTAGGCCGCGGGCCGCTCCTTGTCTTCGAGCTCGGCCTGGGCGATGGCGGTCTGGAAATCCACATCCCACATGACGGGCTTTTCGTCCTGATAGATCTCCCCTTTTTCGAGAAGCTCCAGGAAGCTGAATTGCGACGTACGCCGGGAGTGCTCGTTGATGGTGGCGTATTCCTGGTCCCAGTCGTAGCTCATGCCGAGACGGGTCCAGAGCTGCTTGAAGGCCTTTTCGTCGTCCACGATGACCTCGTCACAGAGCTCGACGAAGTTCTTCCGGCTGATGGGCGTAGCGTCGCCTTTCTTGCCGCGCTCAGCCTTGAAATCCGGGTCGTAGGGCAGGTGGGCTTCGCACTTGACGTTGAGGAGGTTCTGCACCCGCCGCTCGGTGGGCAGGCCGTTGTCATCCCAGCCGATGGGGAAAAAGATGTTTTTACCCATCATCCGCTGGAAACGGACGATGAAGTCCTGGTGGGAATAGCTGAAGAGGTGGCCTACATGGAGGGAGCCACTGACGGTGGGCGGGGGCGTATCCACGACGAAGCTCTCGTCGCGACTCTTGGTCTCGTCCCACTTATAAATACCCGTCTCATCCCAGCTTGCGAGCCATTTCTGCTCGGCATCCTGGGGGTTATACTTCTTCGGCAAATCCATGGGATTCTCCTGTTGGCTTCTTCGTAACCTGTTTAATCAAAGGAGTATGCGCATCGCTTCCACACGGAGTGGGTACTGCCAGGACACACATAGAATCGGCCCGGGATCTGGCGATGGGAAGGCGGAAGTATAGCAGAATGGGACGACGTGATTCGACGCAATGCGGGGCGTTTGGCTCAGGCCAAGATAAAGTTTATCAACTGTGGAATATCGGCCAGACCCTGTGCCCCAATCATCATGAAGAAATAAAAGCAGAGAGACATGGGCGTCGTAAGCACGGGGACCAAAAATACGATGGCAATGATAATGCCGAATGGCCCAATACGCATGAGCATGTCTTTCCCGCTCTGGGGCAGGAAATAGTAGAGCACATGGTGTCCATCGAGGGGCGGCAAAGGAATCATATTGAATAGTGCTAACACCACATTGATGATAATCATGCTCCCCAGGAACTTAACAAAAATGTCCGGGTTCGGCACGGCGATATCATTTGCGACGAGGAGCAACAATATCCGCATCAGAATGGCGCTGGTTAGGGCGATAAAAACATTGGAAATAGGCCCTGCGAGGGCAATCAACACGGGGTCCCGGCGCATGTTACCGAGATTTCGCAGGTTAAAGGGCACGGGCTTGGCCCAGCCGAAGAGGTAGGGACTATTCGTTATCATCATGAACAAGGGCAGAATGACCGTACCCAGGGGGTCGATATGTTTGCGCGGGTCAATACTCATACGCCCCATGAGCCGGGCCGACGGGTCACCACACTGGTTGGCCATGGCCGCGTGGGCCGCTTCGTGGACGCAGAGCGAAAAAAGAAGGCAGAAGTATTGTAAGAGAATTACGCCGATTTCGATATTACCAGGGAGCATGGATGGAGGAGGTCCTTCAGGAAACTATCACGGCGAAACCCGGACAGAAATGTGGGGGCACCGCCGTTTGCAGACCCCTTGAGTATAGTGAATCGGGAGCTTTCCGGTCAAAACGGGAGACCACTGAGTTCTAGCTTCGCGCTATCACCGCATTGCGCGTTTGAATAGACCCACCGGGACATGCAGCCGCCTCTGGGCGCGACATGCCAAGCCGGGTCGTACCAAGTGGCCACGAGCGATCGTCCCTCCCCATCGGCCCCCTGCGGCAGAACGTCCCTTCGCCCCCGGCGCACATTAGTTTTTCTCTTTCCCGCGCAGAGCGTGGTCCCAATCCCTGACGGGGCTTGGAAGGCATCCCTGCCGTATCGTACACTGCCCGTAACTCAGGAGGAAGTACCCATGGCCACCCCCCGATTTGATGCGGACACCGTCGCTACCAACTTGCAACCCGTTCTCGCGGATGCGGTGGAGCGCAATAATCTGGCGGAGTTGCGGAGCGCACGGGATTATGCCCTGCTCTTCACCGAAGCCGATCTGGAGCTTTATCACCCCGAGAATATCTTCCAGAGCTTCGTCATGCACTTCCCCCCCAGCAGTTTCTCCATCCATGTGGACCACGTGGATGCCGAGCGGGTGGGCGATCCGGCCCGCATGTCCTCCTGTGTGGCGGCCCTGTTGAAAGCCATCGAGCGGGGCCCTCAGACCACGCTGGTGGTGGAAATCTACGAGGAGGAAGAAAACAGCGAAGTCATCCCCCGCATGAGCATTGCCTTTCAGGGGCCGGGTCGGGTGCCGGATCATTTTCGGGTGGCCGACCGATTTCCCATGTCCCTGTCGGAATTGAGTGATTGCTGGACCCTGGCCACTTCGGGCGGCCGCATTGACCGAACGGAAAACGGGGTCGAATTGCGCCTTCACGGCATGCGGATGCCCCCAGAGCCCCTGGAGCTGGCAAGCCAGGTCGCGGCCCACATTGGTCGGGAGCCCGATCTGGAGGGCGCAGAATCGGCCCTGGCCCTGCTTGAAGACGGAACGGCGCCGGATATGACGGACCTGGAACGGCTCTATGTCGAATGCCTCGCCACCCACGAAGCAAAACTGAATGCGGGCGGCATTCATCATAGTTACAGTTTCAGCGAAGGCTTTCCCCAACTCCCCCTCAACCGCGGGCGGATGGAAGGTTTTTTTGCGACGCTGTTTGATTGGGCGATTGCCGCCATGCCCGATGGCGGCACCTTGGAAAGTCTGGTAGAGTACGATGAAGACTCCCGGGAAGCCAACGCCATGATTGCCCTCGGTGCGACTACCGGAGAAATCGGGGACTCCTATCACCTTTCCCTCTTGAAGCGGGCCATTCGCTTTCACGGCGGAAGTATCGACATTGAGCGGGAAGGTGGCGACGCCTCCCTCGCGATCACGCTGGGCGACACGGTAGGCCAATCGCTCGATAGCTGGCTTCCGGGCTGGGCGGTCTTTGGCGCGGAATCACGCAAGTATCTTCGCCTGCTTAAGAGTGGAGCCCAGGCCCCGCCCGAGGACTTCATCCTCGGCGGCATCCTGGAGCAAGAACTGGAGCAGTGGTTATTGCCCCGCCTCACCGATCCCGTAACGGTCAACATTGTGAAAGAAGGCAAGCCCCCGAGCGCCGGTCCCAAAGGGAGCATCAAGGAGCGGGTCAAAAAAGTGCTGGATCAGGTCGGTCGGGGGAAACCGAAGAAAGAAATCTGCCAGCCCCACTATGCGGGCGAGCTCTTTGGTGCCCTTCGGCAGGATGCCCGGCACCGGAGCGCGCTGGGCACCCAGGTATTGACGGACGAAGAACTGGAGTCCCTCTGTGAAGCCCTGCTTGCCAAACCCGTGGATGGACGCCATTGCCTCGAGCTACTGGCCCCCCTGCTTCAACGCAACCGTCCTACGGGTTCCCCCTGAAGGCTTGCCCGACAGGCCCCGGTCCCTGTCCTCAGCCGCCGAACTCTTCGATGAGCTCCGATGCGTCCGCCTTGGTTTTCAGGCGGGCGATCTGGGCGCCCGTGGCTCCGAGGCGGTGCAGCAGTTCAATCTGGATGCGGGTGGGGCGCAGATGCATGGTCTCGATGAGGGAAGAGGCGTCTGCCTGACTGAGCACGGCGGCAATCCGAGCCGGTGGGGCACCAAGGCGTTCCAGGTGGGCCAGTTGCTTCTCGGTAGGCGGAGCCTGTTTGCGATGTTCTTCTTTCAGGGCGTCGATGCGGTTCGACGCCGTGGCCTTGTCCAAATCGACCAATTCAGATTCCCGCACGCCGAGGCGCCGGAGATATTCTTTCTGGGCTTCCGTGGCGGGTTCATCGGATGTGAATACGGGCAGCTCCTCGATGAGGCTCGCCATTTGTGGGGCGGGGTCGCTTTCTGATCCGATGAGGGCGATGCGCTTACCACACTTATTGCAGCTCCCCCGCTGCCCGAGATGTTTCGGCGCAATGCGGAGCACTTGCTTGCATGCAGGACATATGAATTGAAGCATAGGGTTTATTATTCTCCGGGAAAAGGCCCGAATAGCCTAATCACTTAACGGTAGTATTTAGATTCGAGCTTCTTCAGATAGGCCAACCCATCGTGCAGGAGTTGGTCACTGGAATCGGCCAGCGAACGCCACATGCAGGTGGCCGCTGCCATAGCCGGGGATACGCTCTCGAAGGACTCCAGCCCCACAATCCCCTCATACTTCGACTCGCCCAGGGCCCGGTAGATACCGTCCCAATCCACGACCCCGGTACCGGGCGTGCCGCGATGGCTCTCGCTGAGGTGGAAGTGACACAGGTGCGGCGCGGCCTTCCTGGTTGGCGCGTAGAAGTCACACTCTTCAATGTTCATGTGGTAGGCGTCAAGGTGCACCTTAACGTTGGGCTCGTCGATACGTTGCATCAATGCCAGGGCCTGATCCGTCGTATTGACGAGGAAGGTTTCATAGCGGTTAATGGCTTCTATACCGAGCGTCACGCCATGATCGTGGGCGTAACGGGCCGCTTCTTTCATGACGGCTGCGGCACGGTCCCAGTAAAGCTCGCCGGGTCTTCCGGAAATTTTCCGACCGATGGCCGAATAGGTAACCCCGGTGAAAACCGTCCCCCCCATGTCCGCGGTGGCTTTGATGCATTGTTTCAGATAGGCTTCCCCCGCCTTTCGAACGGCATCATCCTCGCCTGTGGGGTCGGTGGCTTCGGAACAGGCCGTGGAGGTACACAAGGCAATACCTACGTCGGCCGCACGGGCTTTGATAGCGGCCGCATCAACTTTGTCGATTTCCATGAGGGGCACTTCCACCAGATCAAATCCCAAGGCCTTTGCCTTGTCGATAATATCGAGGGTGTCATTGCTCCAGCTATTCGTCCATGCATAGGCATGTACCGCATATCGTAACCCAGCCACGTTGCATCTCCCAGGCGGCCACGCTGTGCAGCGGGCCGACGTCGTTAATAATCGCTCTCAAACTCGGCGTTGCCGTTATCGCTCTCGTATTCTTCGATCATGGCCTGCGCCACCCCTTCCGTGGTCATGAAGGCAAGCTCTTCATCGGTCACCCCGAAGGAGCGCAGGATCTCCAATTGCTCCTCGGTGGGCGGGGGCTGTAAGACCTCAATAAGCCGAATGGCATCACCTTTCGTCTTCAGGTGACTGATTTGACCTTCCGTCGCCCCCAACTCCACCAATCGGGCAAGTTGATCGGCTGTCGGCGGCGCACTCTGTGATTGCATCCCGATTTCCTGGGCAATTTCATCGTCCCAGGCATGAATGTCATCCAATGCTTCGTCGAGCCGGGACTCGAAGGCATCGGAAGACGCGACGGCAGCAACGGGCGCCGAGGAAAGGGGCGTCTTATCCCGCGGGGGCAATGCCTGCGCGCGCTGGGCATTCAGCATATTCCGCTCCCCGATCAGGGCGATGCGACCGCCACACTTCTTACAATAGCCACGGAACCCCAGAAACTGGGGTCGAATCTGGAGGTTCTGCTCGCAGTGAGGGCAGATGAATATCATAGGCACTTTCGTTCGCTCGGGCGCCCTCGCCCGCAATTTGAAGTCCATCAAGGGCCCGTCAAGGAAAGGAAGTCGACAGGCCACGGTTTCCTCTACTTTACCGCAGGCACCCGTAAGAATTAAACGTACGGCCTATGGCTTGACGGACCTATAACGCTCCCTATAGAGTGAGAGCGATTTCAATACACCCCTTGACCGGAACACAACGCCCCACGGGGAAGTCCATGAACGTCATTTCCATTGCCCGTGCCCTACCCTTCCGGGGCACCGTGATCGCGCTCTTATGCTGCCCGGCACTTCTCTTTCCCGCCGAGATGGCAGGGGCCGGCCAGCGCGCCGACTACATCTACCAGGCGGACGCACTGAGCGATGGCGAATTCCTGAAACATTGGCTCGTTTGCGGCCCCTTTCCCAACCGCGCAGCGGCGGATGTTCCCGACGGGGAATGGCTCCATGACCGTGAATGCGCGGGGCTTTACAAGGACCACCTCGTCGAGGCCGGTGGAGAAAGCGCGGTCTCACCCCTCCCCGGTCAGCGGGTAACGGGGCCCGACGGCGAATCGCGCACCTGGACCGAAGCCTCGGCCCCCCATGCGTTGTTCTTTCTGGGCGACTTTATGGCCCCCACCACGAATCAGGTTGCCTATGCCGCCTGTTGGATAGACAGCGACGTGGCCGTGGACCGGCTCATGGGCCTCGGCAGCAGTGATGGCATACGCATTTGGGTAAATGGGCAAGAGATATTTCGCGTCCACACAGGGCGCACGCTCCGTCCCAATGACAACTATTTTCGCCTGCCGCTCGTCGCAGGCCGCAACCAGCTACTCTTGAAGGTTGGTAATGGGGACAGTCGCTGGGGCTTTGCCCTCTCCCCCGTCGCGAACGCCGACGCCGTGAAATCCCTCATCCCCCGCCTGAAGGATGTGCTCCGTTTCGACTACCGCGCCACCGATGCGGGGTATGCCGTGACGTGGGGCGACCCTACGGTGGTGGGCAATCTGGAAGGCGTGGATACCGGCACGGTTACGCTGCTGAGCCAAGGGGGCGACGTGGCTGGCCAGCTTGACGTTCGGCTGGGCCACCCGTTTATCATCCCGACAGAAACGTACCCCGACCATTCCTACTCCCTCCACGGCAAGGTGCTATGGCCCTACCGGGGGCGGGTAGAGATAGATGGCCTCCTGTATCAGGGTGACCTGGCTGCGGAATTTCGGACCCTGTTGTCCGAGGCCCAGCCAAGCATTCCGCCCTCCCGCGCGGCGGACGCCTACGCACAGTTGGTCGCCACCATGTCCCACGCCGAGCGCCTGAATCGCTTTGAGAAGTCACCGCAGGCCTATCAGTTCTTAAAAGCGGGCATGACCCATGCCATCAACGAGGCCGTGGAACTACAGAACAGCCCCCGGCCCCACGATCGGCTCTTCCCAAAGCCAAAGCATGTGGGCACCAGCACCAACACAACGGTGCAGGTGACCGGCAATTGGACCCTTACGACCGCGGACAGCATTTTCGACGACTCCCTGGACGACGCCCTCTATATTGATTGGAACGAGCGGACGGGTGCCCTTGAAGGGGACGCCGTGGGCCATGTGTATGTGCTGGCGCTGGAAACGGATCTTCTGGCCACCCCCATTCCCGAGTTACGGGGCGACGACTCGGAATTCCGCGAGCCCGCGGATGCCATACGAGAGCGGGTACCCGAGCATCCCGAAGGCTATGCCATTATTGTGGAACCTGCCCGTATCATCGTCGCGGGACGTCAGGCGGCCGGGGCCTTTTACGGCCTCGACACCCTGTTGCAATTACTGGCACAAGACAGTGCGTTGGCCACCACCACCATTATCGACGAACCCACCCAGCCAACCCGGGCCTCCGTCCTGACCCTGGAGAGTTTTGACGACGAGTTCAGGACCACCATCGATGAACTCGCCGGCCTTCGCATCAACCAGGTCTTCCTGCCATCTTCCCTCTATCCGGATGTGGAGGACAGCGAGATCCAGCCCCTGCTCTCCGGGGCCTACGCCTACTGCCGGTCCCGATTCATCGATCCCATCCCCCTGATCGAAACCTTCGGTAACGAAACCCTGGCGGCCCGCATCGATCCCAACTTTCTGGAGGGGAAGCACCTTGTCGAGTATCCCGTCGTGGTGGATACCCTCCGTCGTATACACCTGCCTTTTGACCGCATTCTGGTAAATGAGAGCACCACACCGCAGATTCGCACGGGCAAAGGCTATAAGGTACTCCGTGTGGAGCGGGACTTCACCTTTGAATCCCTGGCGCCACCGGTTATCCAACTCAAGGGGAAGGCGCCGGTTCAAACCGATGAAACCCTGCTCATCACCGCCGATGTGGTGGACCATTCCCTGGCGGTGAACGGGGCAAGTTGCCCCTCGGATACGGGCGTCTGGCTCTTGACGGAGCAGGTGCTGAAAAAGGTCTATGCCCACCTTTCGCCCACCGGCATCCACATTGGCCAGACGGGAACGGGCTATCTGAACCAGGACAGCCGCTGTATCGCGCGGGAAATGCCCAATGCCCTCTTGCTGTCCGATGCCGTGCAGAAGAGCTTTGATATCGTGCGTCGCCTCGACAAGCGGGCCCAGGTCTTCATGTGGGGCGACCAGTTTAACCCCTTCCAGCAGGCCTACGGGTTAGACGCGAAAGGGGCCGCCACGTATCTGCCCAAAGATATAATCATCCTGGATTGGTGGCATCATGGGGCGACGGAATTTGATACCTGGCGTGTCACCCAGGGCATTCGCTTCTTCGACCAGTACGGATTGAAGACCCTGGGGGTCGTTCGGGATGACCCCTTGAACATCCGCCAGTTTGCGACCATGAACCTCAGCTTCCCCCGCCGATTCCAGGGTATTGTTCACCGCATTGGCGACCCGGCGAATGATGGCCGTTATCTGGCCGCCCAGGCCGGTTGGGAAGGTGCGACCCTGCTGGGCATGCCCTTGTCTCCCCACGCCGACCATAATCCCGACGGGGCCGAATTTTCCACCCCGTGATTCGTAGTCATTCCCCGCGGAGTGGTACCATAACCACACAGGGGCGATCCCGCCCGCGGCAACTGGCAGGAAGCGATCATTTAACACCATGACCACACCGGAACGTCCAACAGAGCCTGAAGACAGACCTTCGACCGATCGGCTGGGGCCATTGCTCGTCCAGCATGGCCTCATCACGGCCGCACAACTTCAGGCGGCCCAGGCACTGGGAGATGACATGGCGCAGGCCCTGGTGAACTTGGGTTTTCTGGACAATGAAGCCCTCTCGGAGTTCTTCGTCACCAAGGTGAAGACGCCCCGTCTCAGTCTTCAGGACTACCAGATAGACAACGACACGATCCAATTGCTTCCCAGAGCATTGTGCCTCCGCTATCGCCTCCTTCCCATCGATATGCTCGGCAGGAGCCTCACCCTTGCGATGGTGAATCCGCTGAATGATGAAGCCCTGGCCGCGGTGCGCCAGGCCTGCCCGCACGTGAGTGTGAAGGCCTTCCTCTGTACGCGCAGCGACTTTGAAGCCGCAGCAGAACACTATCTTCATGGGGTTGACGCTGAGGCCGCTCCATCGGACGGTATGAGCCTGGAAGGGCTGGGGCTCCAGCCCAATGCAGCAGTTCCAACACCGGAGAGTGCGCCGGCACCCGAGGCTACCGAAGCCGACGATGACGCCCACGCGACCATGCTCTTCGACAACGCCGGGACACCTCCTCGTGGGGCAACCGGTCCGTTGCGCTCGAGCCTCATCTGCCTGGATGGCTGGGAGTTGGGGCGCGAAGTGGAAATCACCGGAGAGTCCCTTACTTTGGGCCGCTCCCCGGAAGCGGATATGACCATCAAGTCGCCGCTGATTTCACGGGTCCATGCCCGCCTTACCCGGAATGCCGAATACGGCCAGGAAACGGTTGTCATCACGGATCTGGAGTCAAGTAATGGCACCTTCGTCAACAACGTTCCCGTCACCAGCACGATCCTGCGCCATGGCGACCGCATTCTCATCGGCAACGTGCTCTTCAAGTTTGTTCTGCTTGATGAGGTGGAGGCCCGCTTTCACAAAGACGTGCATCATCTGTACAGCATCCACAAAGACACCGGATTGCTGACCCGAAACGATTGGCTCAAGGAGCTGGAGCGCGCGCTGACGAATGGGGCGCAACAGCCCCTCACCGTCGGCCTGATTGCTTTGGACGGTATCGGGGCAATCCGAGAACAGCATGGCCCCATCGCGGGGGTCATCGTGCTGAGCGATTTGTGTGACGCACTGGCCGGTCATCTGGAACGTACGGACCTCCCGGGGAACTATGGGCAGGAGCGGGTGGCCGTCCTCTTTGAAGCCAAACCCATCGAATCGGCTTTTCCCGTATTGGAGGATTTGCGGCGAACCATCGAGGCCCACGTATTCCACCACAAAGATGCCCACTTCAAATGCACGGTGAGCATCGGTCTGGCGAGCGCGTCGGAACACCGGGCGAATCCCGCGGACTTGCTGAAGACCCTGGAAGACGCACTCGCTTCCGCCGTGGCCGGAGGCGGCAACCAGAGTTGCGTCGCCCAATAGCCCTACCGTTCAGCCGTCGCTTCGAGATAGTCCAACAATTGGGTCACGTGGGTATTGAAATCGCGCACCAGCACCATGGGCACCTCCGCGGACACCCCGTTCTTCTCATAAAAAACGAGCTGCTTACTGTTCGGCTTCCGCGTCCATAGGCCATCTTCTCCGAGACGATCACAAATACCCTGGATCACGTCGTCCTTCGGGGCCACGTGGGTCGCGGCTTTGGGCCGTCGGCGTTGTTCGAGAAATGCTTCCTTGCCTTTCTTCTGATAGGCATCCCAGGCCTGTTTCGCCGCCGTGGGATACCAGGTACCCTGCCAGCCATAGCCGTCACAGGCATCGGCGAAATCATAGACCTTGACCGCCTTGTCACGCCGACCATAGACGGGCCGCTGGGTACCGGGTTCATAGAGCCGGGCGTATTTCCCGTTGGGCAACTTGTGCCCTTCATACCACGTCAGCGCGCGCCCCAAAGCCTCCATGTAACTCTCGTCCCCCGTTTCGACGAAGACCTCGACGAGGGTATTGCACACGGCGGACGACTCGGCTGGCGTATATCCTGGTGGTTCGAACTTGCGGGCCCAGGCGGGTTCCAGGGTCTGTGGGTCGTATTGCTGGGCCCAGATGGATTCCTCCCCGCTTCCCTGCAACTTCAGAATACCATCCGCCCCACGCAGGGCGGCATCCCGATACCGCACGTCGCCCGTTTCGCGGTGCATGGAAAACAAGGCGCTCATGATGTTGCTGTAATTGCCATCGTTGAAGGTGATATAGCGCCCGTATCCGTCGGGTAACGGATAGGCCTGGGGCCATCCACCGGAATCGGGATACTGGGCCGTGAGCAGGAATTCACCCACACTGTCTACGGCGTCCCGATCGCGCTGGGCCCCCGTGTGATGCCACCAGTCGATGAAAAACTGGAGCGAATCCGTCGTCGTACCATCGTCAAAGGTCCCCCGTTTCGTATTCCCCGCGACTGGGGGCCCCTCGTGGGGAAAGCCCCCTTCGGCCGACTGAATTCGGCGAAGTGCGGCATGGGCTTCTCCGGCGACAGCGATCCAACGGGGCTCTTCGAGCGCTTTCCCGGCGCGCAGGTAGACCCCTGCAATTTTCGGCGTGGCCGGTGCCTGCACCGTAATCCACGTCTCCGGGATGGGGAGGAATTCTCCCCAGACCACCCCCTCATCTTTGCTCCAGGCCGTCGCCCACCCGCCATGCCGCTGATAGGTCTCCATGGCCGTGAGGGCTTTCTCCAAGGTGTTCTTCGCCCGGGCACGCAGGTCTTCGCCCGATGAGGTCAGGGCGGGCAGGAGCAGCAGCAAGCACAGCAAGAGGCGTATCGATACGAACATGACTAAACTCTTCCTAATGGTTAGAATCATACTGCTGGGCTATTAATTTGTTGCGAAAAATTTACTCAGTTCTAAAATCAACCCCCCTCCCAGGAGGGGAATGCTTCGGCGGCTCGAATGAACTGCTCTGGCGAAATAAGCACCCCTGTATTCGAATCAGACCACGAGTGGGTTGAACGATATGAACCTTTGTACGGTAACACGTCACTTACAGAGGATAAAAGTCCTCCGCCGCCATTCACTTGCAGGTCTGCATAAGGGGTTGCTAGGGTAACAACCGCGCTCGCGCCCACCCCAACAAATACGATGGACTACCCACAGGATTTCACCATGAGACTTCGCGCTGTCAGTGTCTCCGGACTCAAACAAGTCATGTATCGGGATGGACTGGTAGAAACCGGCATCTTTAAACAACCGGTGGACGGCCCCGTCTTGGTGGGCCGTACCCAAATGGCGGGCGACAAACAGGCCGACCTCGTTCACCACGGCGGGCCGGACAAGGCGGTCTATGGCTACCCGTGGGAACACTACGCCCATTGGGCCACGGAACTGGAGCGCGACGCTTTTTCCGTGGGGCAGTTTGGCGAGAACCTGACGACCGAGGGGCTGCTGGAAACGGAGCTATCCATCGGGGACCGTCTACGAATCGGGTCCGTGCTCCTGGAAGTCAGCCAACCGCGCCAGCCCTGCTTCAAGCTGGGCATCAAGATGAAACTGCCGGGTTTCCCCAAGCTCTTCATGAAGAGCGGGCTGGTGGGATTCTACTTTCGGGTTTTGGAAGAGGGCACGCTGCAGGCCGGAGACACCATCGAATTGATTCCCACGACCGAAGCACGCGTCACGGTGACGGAAGCGAATCACCTGCGCTTCTTCGACAACCGCAACCGCGCACGGGCCGAGGAGGTGCTTCAGAACCCTGCGCTGAGCGCATCGTGGCGAAGCGCCTTCGAGGATATCGTCGCGCGGCGGATTTAGGCCCCGCGTAAGCCCTGTTGCGGGCAGGAAAACCCGCTCGTCATACAGACGACATCAGGCAGGAATTCGGTGCCCTCAATCAGGCAATAAATAACCCATGGCGAAACAGGGCTTCCAACACCCCACCGGGCAGAACATGGGCGGCGGCTGAAAAATCCTGATGCCGGGTGTGTTCAATAGGTAAGGCACAGGGAACCCCCACGCCTGCACCACGCTGGGCAATAATGCCGGCCTCCGTGTCTTCAAAACCGATGACGCGCCGGGCAGCGTCCCCGTGAAGGCCCAATCGGCCCAGTGCCAAGGTATAGGGGTCACGGAAGGGTTTGGTCCGCCCTTCAATCACGTCATCACAGGTTACAATCGTGTCGAAGTAATTCTTCGGATCTTCGAATCCCTGTTGAATACGTTCTACAAGATCCTGGGGAATCCCCCACCCCCGCACTTCTTCGCGCATGGCACGGAATACGGCCTCCAAGACCAGCTCGGTTTCGTGGGAACCGGAGGAGGTCACCAGCGCAACCCGCGCGGGATGGCCCGAAAAACATTCGAGACACAGGCCCAGCCGCTGCACGCCCTCTTGTCCGTGGGCCGCTGCCAGGGCCGGACCATCTTCCGGTCGGAGCCATCCCTTTGCCACCGCACAGAGCAAGGCGATGCCGGGCATGGGCGCGACCGCCGGGATGTGGGGGTCTCCATATACCGCCTGAGATACGGAAGCCCCGTCTCCCCGGTTTACCTTCATCAAGGCGTCGAGATAATCGGCGTAGAACACCATGAGTCCCATTTGGGCAAACATGTTTACGTCGATCGTGCGGTAGCGTCCCAGAAAATCCGCGCGAATCTGTGCGCCATCCGATTCGACCCGATGGGTCGCCTGGGCGTCATCCCACCACGCTTCCAGGTGGTAGGCGGCCATCATATCGTCGATACGCACTTCGATATCGTGGGGAATGGGATGGGCCCCCAGAAACACAAGGGCCGAGTCCACGGCGTCGAAAAACAATGGGGGCAGCACCGCCGCACCAAACTTGCCGTGGAGATACTCCAGATTCCGCACGGTGCTGTAGCCCACAATGCGCGGATGGTCAATGGCTGGATCGAGGCCCGCCCAATCGTCACAGGTCGCCCAGCCGGTTGCACGGCGCACCACCTGCTCCACGCCGTGCAGGAAAAGGGGTTCGGTGCACGTAATGGTGCCGTCCATATCCAGGAAGAGCGCTGCCGGGGAAGCTTCCACCGTGGAATATCCAGGGGCCAGGGGCACCACTTCATGAGCGGGGAAAATACCGGGCGGGTTTTCTACCCGAGCGAAATCGGTGCTCTGTTCATCGAGCAAGGCATGGGCCTGGGCTGCTGTCTGTCGCATTCTCATGGCGCGGGAGTCTCGCCTGCATTCGACGGCACCGGGAAGCGCGCAAAGGCCGACTCGATGATGCTGCCGAAATAGAGCATGCCGTTTTCTTCCTGCACACTCGTGATGGGCGCATAGGCGCCCTCCGGATCTTGAAGGTTGTGCATGACCGTGCCATTCTCATCTACGCCAAGGACGAAGCTGTATTTCACAGGCTTAGGACGCAGGAAACCCGGCAGGCGCATGACCACCTTCCGCAGAAAGGGCTTGGGACCGAGCTTGTCCATGAGGGAATTCCGAGGCGACGCCAGGGCCACCCAGAAGACGCCATTGGCGCCCGTGGAGATGCCGTCGGGGAAACCGGGCAGGTTATCGAGAATCACCTCGTGCTCCCCTTTCCGGGGACCCGCTATCCAATATTTCCGCACCAGGTAGGAGCCCGTCTCATTGACCAGCACGAACTGCTGCCCCGGGTCCACCGCAACACCGTTGGCGAAATAGAGGCCGTCGAGCAACAACTCCGTCTCTTTCCGGGCGGGGTGATAGGCAAGGAGCCGTCCGTTGGCGCCGTGCTCGATGAGATCCTCCATGAAGGCAGTCTGGCCGAATTTATGGGAAGCATCGGAGAAATAGATGGTGCCATCGGCGGCGATATCCACGTCGTTCGTGAAACGATAAGGCACACCATCATGTTCCGTAGAGAGCACCGTAATAGCGCCATCGGGTGCCACACGCAAGAGCCCCTGATAGGAGTCCGCCACGATCAGATTGCCATCGGCATCAACGTGCATCCCCAATGGACGGCCACCGGTGTCGGCGAAAAGGGTCGGGTTTTGCCCGGCACTATCCCAGCGCATGATACGGCCGTCTTCGAAACCGGCAAGAATGCGGCCCTCGCCATCGAGCGCGATGTCCTCCGGTTTGGGCCCCACCCCTTCCCCGAGTCGCTCTACCGAAGCGAGGGCCTGGTTGACGGCATAGTCGCCCGTCAGGGCTGGGGCGACGGGCGGATTCCAGGCGACGGGTTCGATGGGTACGGGCCAGAGCATAAGATAGGCCAGACACAGGGCAATCACCGCGATCACGATTCGAATACACTTTTTCATAGGGACCTCACAGGGAAAGAAAACACGGGAATGGGGGAGGATAGCAGACCAACCGGTCATAGGCCAATTATTCGGTATTTCCTTTATGCAGTGCCCCTTCCCGGGCCCTCTGAGCCGATGCAAACGCCCCCCCATAAGGTGGCCCGCTCTGCCCGGTAAGATTGCGCGCAAAGGGTCAACTTGCTATACTCCAAGCGCTGCGAATTCTTTGTTTAATAACCCAAGGGCGACGTGTATGTCTTGTGATCTTGTAACTATAGGTTGCGTGTGTGCTGACGTAAAAGCACAACCTGTAGATGAACTCCCGAAACGGGGCACGTTGGGCCTCATTCCTTCTCTCGATATGGCCATGGGAGGCCTCGCCGGTGTCACCGCGGCGGTCTACAGTCAACTGGGTGGACAGGCCGCTTTCACGGGCTGTCTGGGCAATGATGCCTTCGGGGATTTCCTGATCCAGGCCTTCCACGATGCCCACGTAAATACCGATGGCATTCGGCGGGTAGATGGAACCAGCTCGGCCGCTACGGTCGTACTGATCGATAGCGAAGGCGAGCGCACCTTTCTCCACAACGTGGGTACGGTGGGTATCGTTTCTGAAGCGGACATCGATTTTGACTTGGTGGGTAAGTCCAAGGTATTTCACTGGGGTGGGCCGGGGTTGACCCCCATGCTCCACGGTGCGCCTATTGGCCGCGTCTTTGAACGTGTGCAGGGTATGGGTGTCAAGACATCGATTGACACCTGCTTCGACGGCTCCAATACGTGGCTTCCCCTGATGGAGGCTGCGCTCCCCTACACCAACATCATTTGCACGAGCATGAGCGAAGCGCCGCACTACACGGGCACGGCTGAGCCCGAAGAGATACTGCAGTTCTTCCTGAATTACGGCGTGGAGAGCATCCTGCTGAAAATGGGGGCCGAGGGGCTCATGGTCTGCAACGCGACCGAGCGCTACAGCTTTGGGCGCCACGATGTGACGGTTGTCGATGGCACGGGTGCCGGTGATGCGGCGTGCGCCGGATTTCTGTACGGTATTAACGCCGGGTGGGACCTCGAACGCTGCGGTGCCCTGGCCAACGCCGTGGGTGCCCTTACGGTGCAGACCGCCGGAACGGCCGGCAGCAATGTTTCCCTGGAGGCCGCCGAATCGCTGGCGGCGTCGCAGCCCTGTCTGCAGGCATAGATTAAGCACGCGCATTGCGCGGTACTTGGATACGATACGACCGGTGGCGGCAAGACCATCGGCTCGCAACCATAAGCACGAAGCTGGTGCGGTCCATAAGGACGGCGCACCCTTCGTCAGCACGGAAAGTGATCTACGTGACTTTTCAACTTAAGTTCGTTGTGCGCGCGACCCTTGGGATAGTTCTGGTCGGCGCAGGGGCGCTGCATGCCGGTGCCCAGTCGACCACCCACTCCCTGGATGTTCGCGGACAGTTTCGCGATGGTGCCATCGATACGGCCCATGGCCAGTTTTTCGTCACCTCCTACGATCGGGATACGGTGTGGCGAATCGACCCGGCCACCGGTAAAGTCGCAACCCGCATCAACGTAGGCGATGGCCCGGTAGCCCTGGCCCAAGACAGCACCGTGCTGGCCTGTGTTAACCGGCTTGGCAATTCTGTCACCTTGATTCGCCTTGCCGACCTGGGCATCCTGGCGACCGTGGAAGTGGGTAGTGGTCCTGCTGCTATCGCGGCACTTGGTGAAGGGCGCTTTGTGGTGGCCAATTCCTTCTCCGACTCCCTTTCGCTCATTGACACACGGGGATCCATCTCCGTGACGACCTTGCCAGATAGCCCGTCCGTGCCCGTTTCCGTGACGACCACCGCTGGGCACATCGTCGCCCTGAGCCGTGCGGACAACCAACTCTATACCTACAGTGCATCGGGACTTGCCTTCGAGAAAACGATTTCCCTGCCGGAAGACGCCCTTCGCATTGCGGCTGCGGACGCCACCCATGTCGTGGTCCTCGGTAAGACGTCCCTGGCTCGTGTCGACATCACCTCGGGCGCCGTGAAACAAACGGTACCGCTTGCGGCCACGGATATCGCGGTTGCGGGCGATACCGTGCATGTGGTGACGGGTGACAGCTACCGCCGCTACGGACTGGACCTGAGCCTCCAGGAAGAACGGCCCCTTGCGGAGAGCGCCACGGTGGTCGTTGCTCGGGAAAACATTCTGGCCCTCCTCGATCCCAAAGAAGGGCACCTGCAGGCGGCCAATCTCGGCCTCCTGGCACCCCCTGTTGCCCCGCCGGCCAGCACGGCAGAGCGTACGCACACGGCGGAGGCCGACGATTCGACCATGGTCATCGTGGAGGCTGCCCCGGTAAACGAAGCACCCTCGCCCGAGGAAGCATCGGAAGCAGCCGCTGCCCCCCCTGTCGTGGACGAAGCCGCACCTGCGGAAGAAGAGATGGCGGAGAAGGTCGCCCCGGAGAGCTCCCCTGCCAGTGAGCCGGCCCCTGCGGAAATGCCCGCCGAGACCCCCAAGAGCACGACCCAAAGCAGCCAGGGCATTCGGCATAATCCCATCGTCACCCAGGGTGTCCGTGCCCCCTCCCCCGGACGTCCATCGGTTTCTCCGCTGCAGCAACTGTCGCGCAAGACAATTGCCGATGCGGTGGTTCGGCCCACGGAATTTGGTAGCAGCGAAGGGGGATTTCAGGCACCCGATTTGACCAAGCCGCTGGAGAACATCAAGTTTTCCACCGCAAAACGCACGGCCTCCGACGCCCCCACCACCTACAACGACTTCCGGGCCGAGCTGGGTGATATGAAGATGCAGTCGGACAGCTTTACCCACAAGCAGGATCCCGTGGAGGTCCATGCGGAAGGGAATGTGCTGATTACGCAGCAGTCCTCCTCGATCGCTGCCGACTTGATCCACTACAAGCTGGAGCCCGGCGAAGAAGAGAAAGATGCACAGGCCGCAGTGCTTAAGGGCGACGACGCCGAAAGCGGTGCCCCCCTGGACCAGGGCCAACTGACCCTTGAGAACGCCCACATCATTGAACCCACCCGCGAGATGACGGCGGAGCACCTTGAGTATGATTTCAAGACAGGGAAAGGCGAGCTTAGCAACGCCAAGGGTCAGGCGGGCATTTACTATTTTTCGGCTGACAAACTGCACCTGCATGGCCCCCAGACACTCAGCGGCGATGATGTGTGGGTGACCACCTGCGACCGCCCCAACCCCCACTACCGCATCCGCCTGAGTGATGTGGAAATGGTAGACGGCCAGCCCGTGGCGGGCTCCGACGCCCGTCTCCAGCTGGGCAAAGCCGATACGCCCCTCTACCTGCCGAAGTGGCGTCGTGGCAGTGTGGGCGGCTCGCCGTGGAACGTCAGCTTTGACAGCGGACGTCAGGCCGAGACGGGTTACTACGTCAACGTGGGGCAGCAGTATGAAGTCAGCCCTGATGTGGCCATCGGCCCGCGCATCTTCGCCACGGAAAAAGAGGGCGTGGGTTTTGGTGCGGACCTCTCCTACGACTTTATGGAAAACCCGGCTTCTCCCTTTTACCGCACCCGAGGCGAGGCCAACGCGCTCTATACGACGAAGGACCGGGGCTATGTCCATTGGTACCACCGCTACGAGTACAGCAATGATCTGGTGGTACGGGCCCAGGTTGAACACTGGGGCGACAAGGACTTCTACAAAGATTTCTACTACGATCTCTACCGAAACCGGTCGCTCCCCCGGAGCTTTGCCAATGTGACGTACCGCCAGCCGAGTTATATCGCCACGGGTACGGTCCGTATGCAATCCCACGGTTGGTTCAATCAAACGGAACAGGCTCCGGAAGTAAGCTACCATCTGTTAGAACGCAATCTGGGTGAAAACTTCTATTTCAGCTTTGATACCGTGAACGGCTATTACAATCGTGAACCCCGGGGCATCGGTGCCGGGCGCTCAGTAAATGTCGCCCGCCTGACCTACAACTGGGACCCCCATCCGGCCGTTGCTATCACCCCGTTTCTGCAGCTTGATGCCAGCGGGTACACGCAGGACCGGAAGAACGATTCTACCCGGGGACGTCTGGGTGCCACGGCGGGTGTCACGGCCCAAACCCGTCTGACCCGGACCTATGGTGGGCGTTGGGGCTTCTCGGCCATCAAGCACATGGTCGTACCCTCTATCACCTACACCTACCGCCCTGAGACCAACGTGGACGCTCCCGAGATTCCGCAATTTGACCCGCTGGACAGCGACTTCGGACGGAGCCGGGTGGAATTGAAGCTGACCAACGTCTTCTATGGCCGCGACGCCGAATCGGGGGAAGTCTGGCAGATTGGCCGGGTGACGCTCTATCAGGGCAACGACTTCTGGAACGAAACCCGGAAGACGGAAGACTATGAAGTGGAGATCGACATTCGTCCCCGCCCATGGTGGGGCTTCCAGCTCGCGGGTGAGCGTCAGAGCACGGCCGATGATGATAGCAGTCTGGGGCGTTTCTCCCTGGCGCGCAATTACCCCCGCTTCTATGAGGTCGTCATTGGCGATGTCTTCGGCGGTGTCAATGCGCAGGATTTCAGCAGCCGCTTTGGCGATTACAATCGCGTCCTGTCACAGGTTTATTATGATGGCGAGACCCGGGGCAACAAGTTCACCGGTCGCGTGGGTTTTGCCTACACGGAGACCCAGTCACAGGTCTTCAACCGCGAAGCCCTCTATGGTCTCGGTTACAAGATCAGTGACAAGTGGGGCTTTGGTTTCGAGCACACCTATGATCTGGAGAACGATAGCCTCCGCAGTCAAACCTATGAATTGCGCCGAAGCCTTCACTGCTGGGAGACGGCCATACGTTTCCGCGACCGCGAGTCGGGCTTCGACATCAACTTTGAATTTAACATCAAGGCCTTCCCCGGAAGTCGCCTGAAATTTTAAGCCGGGCGAATGGGGCCCCCGTGGCCCCGCCCTGGTATGGATACCCCCCATGCATTCGTCCATAAAATCGGCCGCGGCCGCGCTTGTACCCGAAATCCAGGCCCTTCGCCATGAACTCCACCAGCACCCGGAGATTCGCTTTGAAGAACATTGGACCTCAGACCGTATCGCCGCCTATCTCACGGAGCTGGGCATCCCCCACACCCGGGGACACGCCAAAGGCACGGGAATCGTGGCTACCATTCGGGGCGAAGGCCAACGCTGTGTGGCCTTGCGGGCGGATATGGACGCCCTGGAAATCCAGGAAGAAACCGGCCTCCCCTATGCCTCCACCATTCCCGAGCGCATGCATGCCTGCGGACACGATGGCCACTCGTCCATGCTGTGTGGCGCGGCGCGTATCCTGTGGGAACGCAGGGAGCAGCTCGCTGGAACGGTTAAGTGTATCTTTCAGCCCGCCGAGGAGATTGCGGCGGGTGGACGGTTTATCGTAGAAGAAGGCCTGCTGGACGACGTAGACGGGGTCTTTGCGCAGCATTGCTGGCCCGGCCTGCCCTGTGGCTCGGTGGCCATTGGAACCGGTCCGGTTATGGCCAGTGCGGACTTTTTTCGTATCACCGTCCAGGGCAAAGGCGGGCACGGTGCTAACCCTGGTGCCGCCATCGATCCGGTGGTGGTGGCAGCGCACATCGTTACGGCCCTGCAGACGATAGTCAGTCGAGAGACCGACCCGTGGTCGGCCGTGGTGGTGAGCGTGGCCCGCATAGATTCCGGTTTCGCCTCCAACATCATTCCGGATACGGCGGTGATGGAAGGCACCTTTCGTGCGCTGAGCCCGGAAACCCGCCAACACACCCGGGAAGCCATTACGCGCATTGCCACTAACGTGGCCCAGGCCTTCCGGGCAACCGCCCACGTTGAGTCTGAAGGACCAGGCTATCCCGTCCTGATCAATGACGTGGCCATGGGCGAGCTGGCACAGACGGCCGCCAAAGGGGCCTTTGGTTCCGAGCAGGTGATACCCGTTACCCATCCCTACATGACCGCGGAAGACTTTGCGTATTATCTGCAAAAGGTACCCGGTGCCTTTATCTTTCTGGGGAATGATACGCCAGACGCTCTAGCCCCCCCATCCCTTCACAGCCCCCGCTTCATCTTTAATGACGAAGCCCTTGCAGTCGGCATGGAAAGCCTGGCGACCGTCGCTGAGGAATTCCTGAACACGCCCTAGTGCCGCAGGCCGACGGGCTTACGACGGCAGCGCGTAGGGCGCACCAAAAAGCCAGCGGCAGGTCCACTCGTGGCAGGCCCCCCAGGGCATGTCGTAACATTCCCAGGCAGAATAACACGACACCACCATAAGCAGGGCAACGACTCCCCACGCCGCATAGCCGCGCATCCGTTCGAAGAGCGGAACTCCCATGAGTATCAAGAGGGGCATGACCCCCATCCCCCATCGGAAGCCATAGGCACCGCCGCCGTAGTTATTGGTGCGAAAGACATAGTAGGCGAAGAGCAGGGCGATACATCCCAGGGCGGTAGCGTAGTACACCCGCCACGTCTTGTCTCCCCGAAGGAGGCTCCAGAGCAATCCCGCCGGCCCGAATAGCAGGATGGGATAGAGCAGAAAGATCCCGAAGCGTCCAAAGGTCATGTGGAAGAAGTACGTACCCTTGGGTTCGTGGAGGGCATCCAGTCCCCCCGGATTGCGCCAGGCACTGTTCTCATAGAGATAGAGGTCTTTCCGCATCTGTACGGGGAGGGGGCTGCCCGTCACGTAGAGCATGGTGCCAAAATGAATGAGCAGGGGCCCGGCCAACCCGAGGCCGCCCCACAGGAAGGTGTTCCGGGGGTGCTTCCAGGCAAGGGCAAGTCCCGACGCAGCCACGAAAACCGTGAGGGGCATATCGAGGGCAAAGACCAGGGCACCGGCCAATCCAACGCCAAAGAAGCGCGGGGCTGTAGGGGCCAGTTTACCCGTGCAAATCCCGATGCTCAGGTAGAGGACTATGATGAGAAAGGCGATAGCCGGTGTGTGATTATTCAGCTCGGTGGCGAAACCGGGCAATTGGGTCCCGAAAGCCATGGCCGCGAGGGGCAACAAGCGTTGCCATGGATTGGTGATCATCAGATCCAGGAGGAGGGCAAAAAACACCAGTCCCACCAGATAGGGCAGGATAATCAGCGATACGATCATGACCTGGAGCAGGATTTTCAGGTCACGTCCCGATTCCAGGGTCCACCCGAAGAGGGTATGGAGGGCGGCATACTCCACGGTCATGGCGAGGGGTAAGAGGGGCGGTTTGGTCGAGAGGATGCGGCCGTCGAGGCTACACTTGTCGATGGTATTTACTTCGTAGGGGTTGGGCGGCTCCGATAGGGGGCGGTCAATATACCACGTGCCGTCGTGCACCAGACTGTAGACCGTTGCCAGCCGGCTGTTGGCCGAATCCCCGACTTGCAGCGTGCCCACGCCCGACAGGACGAAGAGCAAGGATGCGAGGATGATGAGCCGCTCCAGGGCGAAGGCCCATCGGTCTGAAGTACTGAAGGCAGGGTTCTCAAGTGCGCGCGCCATGTATGGGTATCCCAACAACTACTGGCACACACCCCAACCGATGTGTGCCCGGTCCCAATTGCCTGTTACTCGCTGCCCGTCAATCGGGACCAGCTACGGCCAAACCAGCCTTTTTCAGGCTCTTCTGCCTGTACGGTGCGCTGCAACATGCGTTGCACGACTACCCAGTCGCCATTGACCTGTTCTTCGGTCTTTTCGGCCAGGAAGAAGCTCCCTACCCGGATCCAACGGCCACTGCGCAGCTCATAGCTTAAGGTTTCCGAACCCGTATCCCGAAGAAAGCTGCTGTCCAGACGGGCCTCATCCCGACTGCGGTGCAGACGGGTCGCATAGCGCACTTTTTCCAGCTTCACATCGGCCACATAGGGTGCGGTCCGTGACTCGGTTTCCGTGAGCACCACTTCCAAGGGCGTGGCTGCAGCAGGATAGTTGCTGTATTCCTTGAAATAGTAGGGCCGCTTACGAATGATACGGCTCTGATTGCTACTGCTGTCTTCTTCGACTTCGGCCACGTGCTGTTTTACCAGCTGGAGCAGTTCGGCCTCCAACTCGGATTCGGAAGCCGACTCGCCGACGGTGGCTTCGGTGACCGTGGGACCTGCCTCCTGATCACTACCGCGCCAACCTTTTACGGTGGCGCAGGAACTCAAGAGTCCCAAGGCCCCGGAGAGGGCCACGACGGCCAGACCACGGCCAAACTTCACCAGAGAACTTTTCATCATCATACTTGCTCATCCACGTTGGTGTTTCCCTCAAAGGGAGCGGCCCGACAACACTGCGGCCTGAACAGGAAACACGGGGACCCACGTCCCACCTCAAAAGGCCCCCATCATAGCACAAATAACCGCACGATCACGTACCCGGTTCCCCAGGATTCTCCCTAATAGCGAGAGCGGACGCCTTCGTTCACTTTGATATTCAATCGGCGCCCATCCACCTTGTCGTCACTCAGGTCTACCCCCGTCTTCGATATGCGCTGGATGATAAAGCGGTCCATCAGGCGATCGGCCAACTCAACCTCTACTTCCGGTTCGTAATCGGGATGGTTCAGGCGAAAGGTCGCCTTCGTCCCTGACGCGTCAATCGCTTTCAGGACGAACTTGTAGGCCGCGACTTCCGCGTTCACCTCATCAAATTTCGCGGCAATGGCGGGGTGATTGTCGATGTTTACGGCGCGCTGAATATAGCGATAGGCCTTATCCTGATCAGCGACTTTCCAGGGGTTGCGCTCCAGTAACATATCCACATCATGGAGGAGCAACGCGCGGACTTGCTCGACCACGTCGCGATTGGCCTCGTTATCGTTGATCCGCAGCGCCTTAATCGCCTCTTCGAAGACATCAACCGAACTCTCTCCGCGGGCGAGCATCTCGGGGGCCTTATTCACGTAGGCGATTTCCACGGGCCGGTTTCGGGCCTCAAGATAGTCACTCACCCAGGTCCAGGCGACGCTGAGCACGAAGTAGGCGACGATTAGACCGAGTACCACGCCACCAATTCCGATAATACGACTGACGAGGGGTGATTGGGGCGCGGCCGTTGAGCGGGATTGTGAACTACTGGCAATGGAACCGGCCGGCATATCGTCCAGAATGGAGGCCGCGAGGTTCTTGCTATATTCATCGAGCTCGGCGAGTTCTTCCCCACCGGATTTAATCGGCTCGGCGAGGGGCGGGGTCTTTCCGAAAATCCGCGCCCATAATCCCCGGGGTCGGCTACGGGCCCGAGATGCCTCGGCGGCCACCTCTTCGACGCGAAAGGACTCCAGGGCACCGGTCACGTTGCCAGACGGGGTATAGGAAGTCTGTTGTCCGCCCCCCAGATCTTTGAGGGTAAGCTTGGTTTCTTCCCGGCGCGGGCGCCCCAAATCTTCGCCGCAATAGTGACACTTGGTGGCCCACACGCTGACTTTCATTCGACAGCTCGCGCACAGGCGCATCTCATCGGACGCATGACTATCATTCTCGGACACGATCACTGCTCCTTTGCTCTCACCGCGGCGCGACGGTCCTGAATGAGAATCTTTCCCCGAGAAGAGTCCCCTCCCCATCCAACAACTACACGCCATCGCATGGAGGACGCTGGAAGACTGATCACGCCCACCTCACCTTCATCTTGTTTTACACTAAACATGATGTCATTTCAAACGGACCTGCCCGACGATTCTGCGCCAAACGACTCTCGCGTCTCCACGGTCGTTTCTGGTAGTATCCCGTATGTGAGTAGTATACCTGTTTCCCTTGAGTTCCTGTTGCCCATCCTTACGGGGTGACTCCGTGGCCCTTGTGCACTGCACGATGTAATCCCCCACCATGACCGACAGTTCCACATCCTGGCAGATTCGTTTACGGGCCACCGCGTTCTACCTGGGGCTACAGCCCTTCGTGCTCTTCCTCCCCCGGTTACGCCGTGATCAGTATTCCCGGCACCACTTTCAACAGGCCGCTGCCTTATTCACGGTTTTCGTGGTCCTGACGACGCTGTTTGCCCTTACGGCCGTCGCCCTGTCCTACCTCCTCGTCCATCATCGGGGCGTCTATGAGGACTTCCAGGTGGAACGATACACGCTGGGCACCCTGCGTAAACTCTTTCTGGCGTGGGCGGTTTTCTGGGTCTTTGGCATTGGCCTTGCCCTCGCCGGCTCTTGCCGGCCCATGCCCCTGATACAGCGACTCACCGAACGACCGCGGCTGTGGCAATGCAACTCCGCATGCCTCCTCGCGGCCTTTGGTGTGATCCTGGCCCTTATACCGATGGCCCGTCACGGAGAACACCTGGCGCCGGCCGATAATCTCGATGGCAAGATACACCTCCTCTTCGAGGACAACGATGTCTTTCCCCGGTGGTTTTTCCAACTGGCCTTCTACCCCATTACCCGAAGGGGTACGACGTTGTGGGGCGAGGGCAGTGTGGTGGTCCAGAAATTCGAACGGGAGTCCGTGCGGCGGGCGGTGTCGGAGGCGGAGTTCATCTACATGGGCACCCATGGCACGAGCAAGGGGCTCATGCTTCCGGACGGCTGGCTGGCCCCATCGGATCTGGAAGGCATGGAAATCAACTCTGCCCTTCGATTTGTCTACCTGAGCGGTTGTGACAGTGGTCAGCAACGTTCCGGTTGGCTGGAAGTTTTTGCCCCGGCGGAAGTGATCACCTATGACCGCCTGAGCGCCGTGCTGGAGCATGCATGGTGGCTCTGGTTTCGGGGCCCAGGAGTCTTAAATACATTACACAAGGAAACGCCCCCATGAAGGACAGCACAGCCCTGCGTGAAAAGATCTGCGAGGTCGGTCGCCGTATGTACGCCCGGAATCTTGTCGCCGCGTCGGACGGAAACATCAGCGTAAGGTTGGAAGATGGCACATTCCTCTGTACTCCGAGCAACGTATCCAAAGGCTTCATGGCGCCCGGGGACCTCATTCTCGCCGATGCATCGGGTGAGAAAGTGGCCGGGACCGGCAAGGTAACGTCGGAACTGCCCACCCACCTTGCCTGCTATGACGAGCGACCGGATGTGGAAGCCGTCGTCCATGCCCACCCGCCCCATGCCATTGCCTTTACCCTGGCTGGGCGCTCCCTCAGCGAGGCGGTACTCCCCGAGGTCGTGGCGGCCTTTGGTGGTATTCCGACGAGTGCCTACGCAACGCCCGGGACACCGGAGGGCAATGATGTCATCCGTCCCCTGATCCGCACCTGCGACGCCGCCATGCTGGATCGCCATGGATCGGTTACGGTGGGCAAGACGGTCGAAGAAGCCTACTTCAAACTGGAGAAGCTGGAACACGCAGCGCAGACCCTCTTCGCAGCCCACCTGCTGGGCGATCTGCAGCCACTCAACGCCGATGAGGTGGACCGGACGCTGGCGGCGCGGCGGGCCTATGGTGCGATGGGTCCCATTTACACCGCCGACCTGTACGGAAAAGCATAAGAAAAGAGCGCCCGAAACACGCCGGGCGCTCTCCAAGGCATTCAAAATTGGGGATTAGCTGAAGACCGGTGCGCACCAGTGGCGATACTCCGGCACTTTGCCTTGCACGACGTCAAAGTAGTAATCCTGGAGTTGCTTTGTCTTTTCACCGGGCTTTCCGTCACCGATGAGGCGGCGGTCGACGGAACGAATGGGGGCTACCTGCGCGCCTGTCCCGCAAAAGAACGCTTCATCACTGATATACAACTCGGTCCGCGCGATGGGCCGTTCGACGATCTTCATGCCGAATTGCTCTTCCGCAAGCTGCATGATGGTATTGCGGGTGATACCGACGAGAATATCCGCATTGGGTGGCGGCGTGATCAACTGGTTACCTTGAATAACGAAGAGATTCATGGCACTGCCTTCGGCTACCGTACCGTCTTCCCGCAGGAAAATGGCCTCATGAAAGCCCGAGCGCTTGGCCTCGGTGGCCGCCAGCGAGGAATTGATATAGCTACCGGTCGTCTTGGCCCGGGTCGGAATCGCGTTGTCGGAGAGGCGGCGCCAGGAAGAAATGGCCACATCGAGGCCTTCGGTGGTATCGACGTAGTCTCCGAGTTTGATGAGGTAACAGCACATGGAGCTGGAAACGCCGTACACCGCTGGCCCCAAACTGAGTTGGTCTTTGTAGCAGATGGGACGGAGATAGATGTCTTCACGCAGGGCGCTCTTTCGGGCGACTTCGAGACAGATCTCTTCAATCCGGTCCCGGTCTTCCGGAATCTCCATACAGAGAATACTGAAATTGCGCACGAAACGGTCAATATGTTCCGGGAGCCGGAAGATAAAGACATTGTCTTCCTCGGCGTTGTAGTAACCGCGAATACCTTCAAACAGCGCAGTTCCGTAGTTGAAGGCATGGGTCATGACACTCAGACGTGCCTCCTCCGTGGGCACAAATTTCCCTTCAAAATAGGCGAAATCGCCGGGCTGCATCTGGGCCATCTATGATTCTCCCGATTACCCCACTGGGGTAGGGTTAATTCCTGTGTTCGCATCAGCTACACCCTCTCGACGGCATGCATACCTCGGGCGCTGGGCTGACCTTCCTGTCCCGACGCGACGTGTTGCGCGGTGGTCTCCGGGGGCAGAAAAGTCGTAATAGGCCACATAGTATCGCCCGTTGGCACGGGCGTATGCAACCACAACGCACAAAAATCGCCTGCGCCTCCAAGAACATAGAGAAACCCCCTGACCAAACAGCTGCCGGTCAGGGGGAAATGTTATGGGGTGCGCGATTATTGCTGTGGCTGATAGCGCTCTTCAATGACGCGATTTGATGACATACGCCAACGGCTCCGATAGGCCGACTCGTAGTACCCATCGTTGAGTTTTTCTATCATCTCGGAAGATTCGGCCATATCAATTTCTATAAGGTCACGCATGGACACCAGGCCCTTGAACACGTCTCCCTTACCCACCACCACCAGATGGCGCACGTTAAATTTGAACATGACCGCCTTTGCGTAGCGGATTTCGTCTTCCATCGAAACGGAATAGGGGTCCGAAGTCATTACCTCCTTCACCGTCGTGCTATCCATGTCGATTCCGGCGTTAACGACGCGGTGCATAAGGTCTCGTTCCGAAAAGACCCCCACGACGTCTTCACCTTCTTTAACGGCCACCGCCCCGGTCTTCCGCTCGCAAATGTAGCGAACGGTCTGTCTTATCGAGTCATCGGCACTGACCCAATAGATATCCCGCGGTTTAATGACATCTCCAATCGTCTGCATACACACTACCTCCTTCGATTCGTCACCTGATTCCTTGAGCCAATCCTTCTACACGTCCTCCCGTTAGAACCCATTTACCACGACACCCTCGGAACCCGGATCCGCTTGCACTGGTGTCAACCAATGATTTAGTCTAGCACAGCGGGGGCAATCTGCCTAGACTTGTTCACCCGAAGTATATAATTATCACTATTCACACCCATTTTCTAACAGGAACTCTCCCTCCATGTCATTTGAAGCATCCTGGCCGGTATACGACGACCATGAACGAGCCGCCTTGACCCGTGTATTAGAGCGCCGACAATGGTTTAATGGCGATGAAGTGCGTGCCTTTGAAGCCGCCTATGCCGCGTTTCAGGGAGCCGAACACGGCGTCGCCTGCACCAGCGGCACCACCGCCCTGGAAGTGGTGCTTGAGGCCCTGGAAATCGGACCGGGCGATGAGGTCATCGTGCCCCCCTACACCTTTATCGCCACGGCCACGGCGGTCCTTCGGGTGGGTGCCACACCGGTATTCGCCGACGTGGACGAAAGCTGGTGTATGAATCCGGTGGCCGTGGAAGCCGCGATTACCCCCCAATGCAAGGCCATCATGCCCGTCCATTTTGGGGGTTCAATGGCCCACATCGACGCCTTCAAGGCCCTGGCGGATACACACGGCCTACATCTCATCGAAGACGCCTGTCATGCCTGGGGCAGCGCCTCGCAGGAGCGTGGTGCGGGGACCATCGGCTGTTGTGGCGTTTTCAGTTTCCAGGAGTCGAAGAATCTCACGGCAGGTGAAGGCGGCATTATTGTGTCCAACGATGCGGCGTTGGCGGCCCGGTGCCGCAGCATTGTGAATTGTGGCCGGGAAGAGGGGGCGGCCTGGTATCACCACATTAATCTGGGTACGAACGCCCGTCTCACGGAGTTTGGCGCGGCCCTCCTGCTCGCGCAATTGGAACGGTACCCCGAGCAACTGGCCACCCGGGAGGCCCGGGCTGCCCAACTTGATGCGGGCCTGGGAGCCATCCCAGGAATCACCCCCCAGCCGACGCCGTCAGAAATGACCCGCCGTTCCTACCATTTATATTGCATCCGTTTTGATGCCCAGGCCTTTGGTATGTCGCGGGACGCATTCCTGAAAAAGGCAGAGGCGGCCGGCCTTCCCATTGGTGCGGGCTATCCCATTCCCCTCTACGAGCAACCCGTTTTCCAGAAATTTCTTGAGCGCCACGACTACGGGGCTTGCAGTTGTCCTGCAACCGAAGCACTGTGTCGGGAGGAAGGGTTGTGGATACCCCAGACGATGTTGCTTCTGTCAGAATCGCACATGGACACCCTCATTGCCGGGGTAAAGGCGATTCAGGCGAATAACGCCTGAATCGGGACGTCCACCTTATTGCACCAGGGCGAAGGCCGGAATCACCAGCGAAGTTCCGTCGGCGCTAATCAGCACGATCGTGTCGCGCAGAATGCCACGATCTGAATCCTTCGCGCGGACGGTCGCCTCGAGCACGCACTTACCCGGCGACGGCGTGAGGGTGATGGCGAAACGGTCATCATTTTTCTGCTCCAGACGGAAAACCGGGGTGTCGGTCGTGTACGGCGTGGATACCGTCATGGTCAGGGTCTGTGCCGCACCGGGCTTGACGGCGCCAAAGACCAGCTTTTCCACCGACGGCTCCAGGGAATCCAAGACCGAAGCATGGACCCGCAGGGCCTTCAGGGGCACTTCCGAATCATTGGTGTGCAGCGAAACTTGTCCCTCGAGCTGTTCACCCCGCGCTCCAGCCGTGATGACCAGTTCCACCGCTACCGTATTCGCATCGACTTCCTCAATGGCCAAGTCGATGCCCGGCACATCGGACACGGCTTTCTCTACGCGCAGGGGGGGCTGTCCCGGCCACGTCCGCAACAGGAAACGCTCGCGTGTCGATTCACCGGCGCGCAAGTTCTCGACGTGTATCTCCGCGGGGTACTCTTCCACCACCACGCCGCGCAGCTTAATCGTGACATCCCCAACGGGCGGGGCAAGGCCCAGGTGCACCGATTGGTGAAACTTGCCGGACTTGTTCGCGAGGTTGAGGCTAAGAGGCAGCGAAAGGGCTTCACCCGGAGCGAGGGTGTCCCCCGCGACATTCTTTGCGACGGTACACGAACAGGATGAGTGGACGTTGTGAATTGTGGCTGGGAACCCAAGTGGGTTTTGCACTGGAATCTGGAGTTCCATGTGGCCACCCCGGCGCATCTCGCCCAACTCCACCGTGACCACCTGGGCATCTGGGGCGAGAAGGACCGGAGGGTGATCGGCGAATGCGTGGGGAGCACTGACGAGGACCGCAAGGTTTGCCAGGGCCACGACGACTGTCAGCACCCGCCACGAAGGGCGCCACCGGGCAACGTCTCCCCCGCCCTGCGGGCACCGGGGAGCAACCATGCGCCCCCCACCGGCAACGTATTCGCGATACCCGTCAGTCACAACTCTGGAAGGTCTCATAAGGGAGGAGTTTGTCTTCCTTGACGATGAGCGTGGTGCGATTCGGATCGACCTTGCATTGGTATTCATTGCTGTTTTCGACACATCCACCCGACACACATCCCGGAGGCCACGGTGGCGAGTCACACTCTTTCGTGGCATCTTTAATGCAGCGGGTCCGTTCCTCAACGACCACTTCCACCTCTTCGCACTGTTGCTCCGAGCCCGTTCCCCCCACGCTGCAGATGGTGTAGGTATAGGTCAAGGTTTCATAGTTGTAGCGGCAGTAGGTGCCATAGTCACACTGGGAAGCACA
Source organism: Candidatus Hydrogenedentota bacterium (assembly GCA_034669905.1). Classification (GTDB taxonomy): domain Bacteria; phylum Hydrogenedentota; class Hydrogenedentia; order Hydrogenedentales; family JAEUWI01; genus JAEUWI01. The sequence continues at coordinate 86,377 of JAXMOL010000018.1, read as the reverse complement.
GGTCACGAGCTCCTCTTCCGGCTCCCGTGACCCGGGGCTGTAGCAGGGCGTACCACTTGCCAATACGGGCGGCGCCAACAGTAGCAAGGGGGTCAGGGCCACGGCTATCACCAAGAGGGAAGCGCCACTCAGGTATGCGTAATTTCGAATCATCGACTGATATCCTTCTGGTTACGGAATGGTGGAATCTTTCATCCGGTCCATTCAGGGTTCGGACTGCAATGCGACAAACTCGCGGTATACGTCTGGCGGCAACAACTCCCCCTGAAAAAACACCTGGGCCTCGTTCTTTCCGGAACTCTGGTGCAGGTTAAATCCCTGCCCGTCGGCCACCCCCAGTGCCTCGAGCCCAAAGCCATGCGCTGGGGCTTCGGGAGCCAACGTAACCGTGTGCACCTCACAGCCCGAGCGATAGTCTACCTTCACCGGATCGGATTCACCGCCTTCGCCTTCCGTCGCATAACCAACCGTTTCATAGTGCATGGGAAACCAGACACCCGGCGCAATCTCTTTGGGCGTCACCTGGGTCTTCTGGTAAACCGCGCCCCCCTCCGTAAAATGGGTAATCTCGCGCACCATGAATCCCTGGTGGCCGGAAAGGGTCAATTGTTTGTAGGGCTTCTCTTTCGCAGCATCCGCATACTGGGTAACCACGTAGAGGGTGTCATCACCGTCCTCCCGCGTCTCTACCGTGACACGCCAGTTGTTGTGACGTTTGAGATAGTTCTTGAACTCCGACAGCGTCATGTTGTCATCGCCGTAGGCTTTTATTAACAAGGGGCAACGCAGCGTCAAGAATTGCCGATCCACGATGCGCGCGGCCTCGCTGGCAACCGGAACTTCCCAACTGTCCGCCCGGTGGCTGCCAACATTCCAACTCGCCACCTGCTGCTTGTTCACCACCAGGCGTTTGGCCCACGCCTCTTCAAATCCCCTCGGGTTGCCGTCTGGAAATTTGTGCGCGAAGGCCACATCGCAAAACAGTTGCCCTTCCCGGCTCTCCTCCGCCCCCGTCACCGTCGTAAGCACCCGAAGGGCCTGGTCATCTACCCTGCGAAATTCTTCCATCGTCCGGGTATATTCGAAGCGCAGGGTCTCCAATCGCTTAAGCGCCTTTTCGTGCTCTGCGGTAATAATCTCGTACAAAACGAGGGAATCATCTGGAGCAGAAGCCGCGGGGAAGCCCGGCATGCACCCGAGGAAAATGAGTAGGAACCAGTGCCCGAGGCGCCCTGGCCCGGCACCGCCACTACGCCCGCAAAGACCCGGCAGACCGTATGGCATTCCCACGATTTTTCTATTTTCCAACGCCCGCATGTTGTGCCCTCAAAAATCAATCTGTACTTCAGGATTTGCATTGTCGCCACTCACCACCACCGGTACGACGCGAATGGGTCGCTCCAACTTCAAGCGCGCGCGCTCCGTGGGGTCTTGTGCCTCACGATACGCAGTGGTATTTACCCATGCGATGACCGTGTAGTCCCCCGGCACCATGCCGGAAAGAACCACCGGGCCTCCCGTATACGAATCACCCATAGAAATCGCTGCCGCAAGCAAGGCGTTCAGGATATCAGAATCTGCCCGAGATAGAAAGTGCTCGCCCGGCACTGCCATCAGCCGAATCTGATCAAAGGGCTCCGATGGTGGCTGCACATTGCACCGTATGGAATAGCCGCTATCCAGAAAAATATCCCGGGTCACCTGTGCCCCTTCGGGGATACTTACCGTTACCCGACGTTGAATCAGGCCCGTAAAGGACACGGTGAGTTCCCCTTCTCCCGGTGGCACCCCATCGAAGAGGAAGAAGCCATCGTCACCGCAAGATTGCCCCATGCGCTCCATACCGTCTTCCGTATAGACTCTCACGACCACATCGGCGGCCACCGGGTTGCCGTCCAATCCGTATACGGTACCCTCCAACTGGGCGCTGGCGTTGGGAAAATCGACGTGTACTTCCGTGGTCTGCCCCTCGCGCACGTCAACGTTCCGTTCTTGTTTTCTATACTCAGGCGATGGATGAACGCCTACTTGTACGCGTACCAGCGCGGCGCCAGGGAGGGCACCCGCCAATCGGAACTCACCCCGATCATCTGTACGGGTCGACTTACTCACCTGATCCCCCGTGGTCAGTGAAACCGATGCGCCGGCCCTTGCTTCACCGCCCACCGTGACAGCCCCCTCGACGACACCCCCATTGCCCAGCACAATATTCACGGGCTTATCGGAAGCCGGATGGGCCTGAACCTGCGCACTGGTGAAGTCCGGATGAATAGCCACGACGGTATACGTCGCATCCTCCAGTTTACGGATCACGAAGTTACCGTTCTGGTCGGACACCGCCCGGGCATCAGACATGCGATAAAAAGGCGAGGTACCAGGATCTGCCAGCACACGTGCTCCTGCCAGTCCCTCACCACCAGGGGACGATACGGTCCCTTGAATTATGAGTCCGGGTTCCAACGTGAAGATTTGCTCGGCGGTAGTCTGCCCGGATATAACCTGGGGCACCGTGAATTCCCCGTCCATGTGATCGGGCGCGCGAAGGAAAATCGTGTTTTCACCCACGCTTGCCCCTTCGATACGGAAGCGCCCTTCGGGCTCCTGCACCTGCCGGAACTTGAGATGCTGGACGACTTTGGGTTCATCGGCATGGCGGACGGCAATGGAGAAGGAGGTCACGGGTTCCCGAGTCGAAGCATCCACGACCTGGCCGACGATGACTCCCGGCTCTACCATGACAAAATCGATGCCGGTGCTCCCGGCAGCCACGCCTGTCTTTCGATCCGCACTCACCTTCGGTGCCTGGGCCGCCATGATGTACTCACCGGGTGGAAGACCAGAGACCCGATAGAATCCGTCTTCGTCGGAGTGGGCATAGGCCAGCGAAGGCATTCCCGGTCGCCCCCAGACGAAAACAACGGCATGCTGGAAGGGCCTGCCATCGCCGTCGGTTACGCGCCCCGAAATGGACTGACCCTCGTCACCCAGGAGCAGGCGAAGTCCTTGTTGGGACTCACCGGCGGCCAATGTGACTTGCAACTCTCCGGGCGCACGCGGTGCCGGCTTCGACGTGCTATCGTAGTGACCCGCTCGAAGCAGATAGTCTCCCGGTTTCAGATAGTCGAACTCGAAGGCGCCATCACGATCCGTTGTCACCGTCCGGATATTGGTAAATTCATCCCCTTCAATAGCGGCCAGCAGGACGGTCGCTCCGTCGCAAGCGGTCCCCAGCGAGTTAGTCACCGTGCCGGCGACAGCGGAGGCGGGCGAGAGCACTAACACAATTTCAGGCGGCGTGACAAGGGTATCGCCATCGAGATAGACCGGATCGCCAATAAAGCCTGGCTTCTGCGCGTAGAGCTCAATGTGCTCATCCCTCCCCGGGAGGGTCAACGAAAAGGCACCGTCGCCATCCGTTTCGGCCAGGGTGGTGGTCTCGGTCGTTTCGGCAATGGCCGTCACTTCTGCGCCGGGGATGCCCCGCCCCTCTGGGTCGTGCACTTGCCCCGTCACCACGATGCCCCGACCAAGGACGAAGTTGACCGGTTCCTGTCGTACGCCAACCATCAGGGCGATCGACTGTTCCCCGTTTTCTTTGTAGGGTGCTGGAACAAAATATCCGGGCGGACCGGAGACGCGCACGCGATAGGTACCGCCACGCAATCCCGTGATCGTGTAACTTCCATCCTCCCCACTCTGGACCTCACGGGCAGCGCGCGATTCCCCGGGCGTCCCGTCCATTGCCGAGAGTTGCACAGTGGCGCGGGCCACCCCGTTTCCAGAACCCCGTTCCGTCACGCTTCCTGCGATACGAGCGCCCTCGGTGATACGAATCTGCGGCACCTGCGTGGACTGGCCTTCCGCCACGACGAAGGGGTATCGGGGCTCCATGGCCACCCAATCCGCATCGAGCACGAGGGCCTCATAGGAGCCTGCGGCCAGCGGCGAAAACTGAAACCGCCCCTGCGCATCGGAAATCACCTCCAGCACCGACCCGGCAATCCGGGTTTGTATGGCAATGCCCGGAACAGGCTCATTGGTCTCATTCAACACGACCACCCCTTCGGCGTGTCCCCCGGTCCCCAGCATAATCTCTATGTCTTCCGTTCCGGGCACATGGTATGCACTGGGCGTGTCCGGGTAGCCATCGGCCGTGGCAAGTAACCGATAGTGTCGCCTGGCTTCTGTAAGCCCCACGGGGACACCCTCAATCCGAAAGCCGCCTTGTCCGTCGGTAGTTCCCACGAGGTAATCGGCGCCCTCCACCGGATAGCTATCGGCACCGTTGCCCGTGGCCTGCCACTGGCTGACTTCCACGCGGGCGCCTTCAATGGGAACGCGGTTTTCATCCAACACCACGCCTGCAAACGGCCGGCCCGGGCTTAGAGCAAGGGACACTTCCCGGACCCGTTGTGTCGATGAGAGGCGAACCGTTTCGTATGCAACGCCTTTTTCGGAGACGGCCCGTACGGTATAGCGCCCCCAAGTGAGTTGCTCGCAGGAAAAGCGGCCATTTTCATCGGGTGCCTGTTCGGGGTAGTACTGAGGTCCGCCGAGCCCATGAAGCACACACTGGACCTTCAGGGTCTTGGGGTCTGACTGGGACTCATCCGCGACAATTCGTCCCCAGATAACCCCTTCCCCTCGGGTGATCCCTTCCAGCGGCGCAACCGGTACGCGCGCTGTATCTATCGGATTGGCCGTGTTTGAGGATGCCAGGCTGGTTGACGGAGGAGCGTGGCTTTCCTCCACCAGGAGGCGTATTTTCCCCTGTTGCCATCGGTAGAAAGCACCCACTGCGACCAACACACAGAGCAGCGCAATTGCTGTATAGAGAAACCGCTTCATGACCCCCCCGTAAGGTGAACAAAATGACATCCCTAGGGTATAGTAGATTGTAATACGTTTCAAGCGCATTGGGGGAAGGGGGCCCTACCCTGCCATCCGAGCCGCGAAACACAAAACGCAGGCCTGGTCCCTGCTGAGAGCGAAATTTTCACGGTTTCAAAAAATGCATTGACATTTACGCCAACACAGTTTAACGTAAAACCATAGCAATGATTTATGGATACGTGGTTTGGCCACAAGCTGCAATTCTGCCCCTACCAGGAGTCGGTCATGGCAACGCTTCACAAGATTCTCAGTTACGCAGTTAAAAATGGTGCCTCTGATGTACACCTCACGGTGGGCAGCCCCCCTGCCGTTCGTATTGACGGCAAAATCCGCTTTATCGAATCGGAGAATCTTTCACCGACCGAGACCCAGGAAATGGCGGCGGAGATGATGACGGAGAAGGAATTCGAAGCCTTTGTTGAGAAGGGCGACGCGGATTTGGCCTACGGAGTAGCCGGTCTGGGGCGCTTCCGCGTGAATTGTCTGATGCAGCGGGGCTCGGTGGGCATCGTGATGCGCCATGTAAAGGGCAAGATCCTCGATTTTGCAGAGCTCAATCTTCCGCCGTCCATGACCGAAGTGGCGGATATGCACCGCGGTCTGGTATTGGTGACCGGCACGACGGGTAGTGGTAAATCCACCACCCTGGCGTCCATCATCGACTGGATCAATCAGCGCAACCGCTTTCACATTGTGACCCTGGAAGACCCCATCGAATTCCTCCACTCGAATAAGAAGAGTATCATTACGCAGCGTGAAATCAATATCGATACCAAGGACTTCTACTCGGCCCTCCGTGCGGCCATGCGTGAAGATCCCGACGTAATCCTGATTGGCGAAATGCGCGATGCGGAGACCTTTCAGGCAGCCATTTCGGCGGCGGAAACGGGACACCTGGTGTTCAGTACCCTGCACACCACCAACGTCATGCTGACCATAGACCGCATTATGGACATGTTCCCCTCCAACATGCACGACCAGATTCGTTCCCAGCTTTCCATGCAGATTCGTGCCTGTATTGCCCAACGACTTGTCCCTTCCGCCGATGGCAAAGGTCGGGTTCCGGCCATCGAACTCATGTTTTCCAATCCCGGCATTGCGGCATTGATTCGCGAGAACAACATCAAGCAATTGCCCACGGCCATTGTGGGGGGCAAAGAAGACGGCATGCAGACCTTTAACATGAGCCTGGCAGGCCTGATTAAGAGTGGGCTCATCAAAGAGGAAACCGCCTACGCCTATTCGGACAATCCGGAAGAACTTCGGATGAATCTTCAGGGCATCTACATCAGCAGCGGCCGTGGGGGCATTCTGAAAAAGTAGCCAACTGTCTCGGTTTGAAAAAATCGAATACTTTCCCTATGCTGAGGTCGTAAGGGTGGGTGGAATTTTTCCGACCGTCCCGACGCCGGTCAACTGGCTTTGCGATGGAGGCCCCCTGGCTTCAGAAAGGGAATCTGAATGCGCGACACGATGGGCTTGGGGAGTGGGCGATGTCTTGGGTGCGGGGCCGTGCTGCTGTTGGCGGGCTTATGCCACGCCGTGGCCGCACAGGACGACTTCGTCAATTTTGAAACGCCGCCGGTCCACCCCGTTTCTCTGAGTCCGTCCGGGGAGCTTCTTGCCGTCTGCAATCTTCCGGACAACCGGATCATGATCTACGCGCTCAGCAGTGGCACGCCCATCCTGCGCCACACCATCCCCGTAGGGCTGGACCCCGTGTCGGTCCGCTTCCGTACCGACACCGAGGCCTGGGTCGTGAATCATGTATCCGACACGGTGTCCGTGGTGGATGTCACGAACGGCGCGGTGACGGCACTCATCCATACCGCTGACGAGCCCGCCGACGTGGTCTTTGCCGGTTCCAACGGCGAGGCCTTCGTCTCCTGTTCGCAGGTGAACACGGTACAGGTCTATAACGCCACCACCCACGTCCTGTTGGGCACCCTTCCGATTGCAGGCGAAGATCCCCGTGCGATGGCCGTCAGTCCGGATGGCGCATACGTATACGTGGCGGTCTTCGAGTCCGGTAATCGGAGTACCCTCCTCGGCGGTGGCGCTGCGGGTTCGGGGACCATCAGCTTCCCCCCCAACGTGGTGGACGATGCCAGTACCCCCCATGGCGTGGTGAATCCGCCCCCCAACAATGGCAGCGGTTTCTTCCCACCGAAGAATCCCGGCAACGGCACTCCGCCGAAGGTAGGCCTCATCGTGAAGCAGGATGAGGACGGGTTCTGGCGCGACGACACGGGTTCCGATTGGACCACATTTATCAGTGGGCCCCAAGCCGCCGCCTCCGGGCGCCCCGTCGGCTGGACTCTGACGGATCACGATGTGGCGGTGATCCATGCGGACAATCGGACGGTGGACTATATCGATGGTCTCATGAATATCTGCATGGACCTCGCGGTCAACCCGGTGACGGGCAACCCCACCGTGATCGGCACGGATGGCACAAACGAGGTCCGCTTTGAGCCGGTGATCAACGGGACCTTTCTCCGCGTCCAGTTTGCTTCGGCCGACTCCGGGAGCCTGAGCGCCGATGTGAACACCGACCTTAACCAGGCACACGTCAACAACTATGCGAATCCACGGATCTCACAAGCACAACGCAATCGGTCTATCGGCGATCCCCGCGGCATCGTATGGAACGCTGCGGGCACGAAGGCCTACATCACGGGCATGGGCTCCAACAATCTCATCGTCGTGGATGCCAACGGCAACCGTGCCGGGCTGAACGATACGGTGGAACTGGGTGAAGGTCCGACAGGGCTTGCCCTCGACGAGGCGCGGGGCCAGCTCTACGTGCTCAATCGCTTTGAAGGCGCCCTGTCGGTGGTGGACGTGGCGACCGAGTCGGAGACTGCACGTATTCCCTTTTTCGACCCCACCCCCGAGGTCATCAAGGTGGGACGCAAGCACCTCTACGACACCCACAAGAATTCGGGGCTGGGCCAAATCGCCTGCGCTTCCTGCCACGTGGATGGCCGGATGGACCGGCTCTCGTGGGACCTGGGTGACCCGACCGGAGAAATTGCGCCCCTGACGGATCGCAATCTGGGCGGCAACATCCCGGAACTGAATGAGGATTTTGAGCCCTATCATCCGATGAAGGGCCCTATGAGTACCCAGACCTTTCAGGGCATCATCGGTCAGGAGCCCTTCCACTGGCGGGGCGACCGCCTGGGCCTGGAAGATTTCAATCCAGCCTTTGAAGGGTTGCAGGGGGATGATGTTCAGCTCACCCCGTCGGAGATGCAGGAGTTTGAGGACTTTCTGGAAACCATCCATTTTCCGCCCAATCCCTTCCGCAACCTCGACAACAGCCTGCCGACCTCCTTGCCCCTGCCCGGACACACGACCACGCGCACCATGGATGTGCCCGCTGGTACCCCCCTCCCCAATGGCAACGCCCGGGCGGGTCTGAACCTGTATCGCGATCATGACCGCCGCATCGACAGCGGGTTGGTTTCTTGCGTGAGCTGCCATTCCCTGCCGAGTGGTAACGGGCCAAACGTGCGACTGAACGGCTTCACGGAGGAAACCATTCCCGATGGGCCCCGCGGCGAAAAGCATCTCATGCTGGTTAGCATCGACGGCTCCACCAACCGCTCCATCAAGGTGGCCCAGCTTCGTAATATGTATGAAAAGGTGGGAATGAATATGTTGGACACCACCAGCCTGGCCGGTTTCGGTTTCTTGCATGATGGCAGCGTCGATACGATAGAACGCTTTCTTTCCGAAGAAGCCTTCAACACCGCGACAGCGCAAGAGTTGGCCAATCTGGTGGCCCTCATGCTCGCCTTTTCTGGCTCGGACTTCCCGCCGGATCCCAATCCACCTTCGCTGAGCTTCCTGGATATTGAGGGGGAACCCAGTGCCGATGTCCATGCGGCGGTAGGCCAACAAACCCTTCTGGAATCGGACAGCACCGACCTGAGTAACCTCGACACCTTTACAGGACTGGTGGCCGCGTCGAATCGCATCGAGTTGGTGGGGCACTTCCAGCAGGAAGGCGCCTTACGGGGCGTCCGCTATCGGGGCAACGGCCTGTTTGACCGCGACACTGCGGACACGGTGATTTCGACGGGCGACCTCCTCGAAGCGGTTGATGCGGACACGGCCATTGTCTTTACCATCGTACCGGAAGGCACGGGAACGCGGATAGCCCTGGACCGGGACGGCGACACCCATTACGACTACGACGAAGTGCTCGCCGGGTCGGACCCCGCCGACCCGGACAGCGTGGTGGGTGGTGAAGGCGAAGGGGAAGGCGAGGCGGAATTTCATCATGCGGACACGAACGAAGATCATGCCCTCTCCCTCTCGGAGTTGCTCCGCGTCATCCAGCTCTTCAACAGCGACCGCTTTGGCTGTATGAACGGCACCGAAGATGGATTCCTTCCCAATGGCAGCGATGAAGCCTGTGACGTCCATCAGGGCGACTATAGTCCCCAGGACTGGACCTTCAATCTCACCGAGATGCTCCGGATGATTCAGATCTTCAATGTGGGCGGCTATGAGTTTTGCACCGGCTCCGAAGATGGGGTTTGCCTGGCCGCGTCGTAGAGACCACTACTCCTTTTCGTCGTGGAGCACCTGGTCGATGACGATGCAGGTGGCGAGGATAGAGATGTGGTCTTCGCCGTCGGAAATTTCTACGCCGTAGGTATCGGTGAGGGAAAAGAAGCTGCGGGACACGACTGCCACAGTGCGCCCCCGCCGCTTGAAGGTGTACTCGTGCTCCCAGAAGCTCCCGTCGATGGTGTAGTCATTGGGCCCGGGCACATCCAGGGTGAATTGCTTGCGGAACCAGGTGAATTCTTTTTTGACCTCGGCAAAGAGATTGCCCTCCCGGTAGATGGAGTATTTGGGCATGATGGTCAACAGGCGCTGGGAAATATAGGCGAGTTCCTTACCTGTCCGGTCCTGGAAAGAGAGCTTGTCTCCCCACGAGAATGCCTTTCCGTCTACCTTATAGACGGGTTGGCCTGCCTCGTCGAGGATGTAGAAGTCGTTTCCGAATGCCCAAAATTTTTCTTTAATTTTGAACCGCATTGCCGATTGCTCCCAGGTTGTGTTGTTACTTCCCATGGGGATACTACCGGTTACAGTCAGAATCTATTCACTTGGCAACGTATTCTGCGTCTCCAGGGTGGCACCCCCTTAACCATCACGCTCTTAAATCGCGCAAACCTCAGTCCAGCGGCCCCGACTCAAAATCCGTCTCATTTACCCATCCGGCCTTGAGTTTTTCTCCCGCCATGAAGCGCTCGTAGAATCCTGTGGTTCGGGGATCGACGTAGGGGATTCCATCGAAGTAGGCGGCGTTCCCCAGCATGCGCGGGTCGCCCTCGGCCTTCAGTTCCGCCAGGAGCTGGGTCTTCAGCGCGGCCTTCTTCTTCTGATAGGCGGGCAACTCCGCAAGGTTCTTCATACAACCCGGGTCGGCCACCACGTCGTAGAGTTCCTCTGCCGGACGCTTTCCGAAAGACCACTGCCAGAAGTCCTCCCGCTCTCCCCCACGGCGCAGGTCGAGGATACGGGTCTTCGTCGCGCCGCCGTCGCAGTTGAGATAGCCCGTCTCGGGGTTACCTGCGGGCCACCGGTCCGTTTCGAAATTGTGGAGGTAGAGCAAATCGCCCTTTACGATGCCCCGAATGGGATAGCCCCCGTCATGGGGACGGCCCACGTCGTGGCGCTCTTTGCCAATAAGTACGTGGTCGCGGCTGGAATCCGTAATGCCCGATACCTTGGAGGCAAACAGGGGCAGGAGGCTCTTTCCCGTCATGGGTGCCATGCCGGATGCTTCGGGCGCTACACCGGCCACCTCGAGAAAGGTGGGTGCGAAGTCGATGAAGTTGATGAAGTCGTCGATGACGCGACCGGGTGCGACGATGCCCCCTTTCCACATGATGGCCAGGGGCAGGTGGTTGGAGAGCTCGTATTCCTGGCCCTTGATGCGGGGGAAGGGCATGCCATTGTCCGCCGTCACGATAACGAGGGTGTTGTCCAACTCCCCCCGGGCTTCCAACTCGGCGAGCATCCGCTGGAGGTGGTGGTCGAAGTATTCGATCTCATAGGCGTAGTCCAGCATATCGTTGCGGATGATGTCATCATCGGGCCAGAAGGAAGGCACGGTCGAGATGTCCGAGAGCTGCTTTCCGCCCTTCTTCACGCCCGACTCGTATTCATAGCGCCGGTGGGGCTCGTAGCCCCCGTACCAGAAACACCAGGGCGCGCCTTCTGTATTGGTGTCAAGAAATTCCGTGAAATTTCCGGCGTAGTCGATTCGGCTGATTCCCGAGGTGGGCGGGTCGAGTTTTTTTTGGTTGAAGGGCGTCCCCACCAGTTGGCGCTTCTTCCCGTCGCGCATGCCCGCGTCACCCGGACCCCAGCCTTTTCCGGTGGAGGCGACGGCATAGCCGTTCGCGGCGAGGGCCTCGGCGTAGGAGAGGAACTGCTCCGGGAAGGGCGCCACGTGGTTCACCGCGCTCTCGAGCTGCCAGGGATTGCGTCCGGTGATAATGCAGGAGCGGGACGGGGCACATTTGGCGTTGGGCGTATAGGCCCGCGTGAAAAGGATGCCCTCCTCGGCCACCCGGTCGAAGGCGGGCGTCTTGACCCAGTCGGTACCGTAGGCCCCCATGTGGGGAAAGGACGCGTCGTCCGCAATGGCGAAGAGGATGTTGGGACGTTCGGCGTGGGCGGCGGAAAAGCTCGCCATAGTGACGAGGGTCAACATAAGTGCAACGTATCGCGTGCGCATCGGTTTCGCTTACTCCTGGGTTAAAAAGGACTTGTCGTACTATGGCATATACGAAGGGCGAATTTAACGCTTGGGCAGCGATTCAACGTTTACGACGCGGAGCGTGGGAACGAGCCATAAGCGAGAATCGCGTGGTCGTGCCGCGCGATCCCAAAAAGGCGAGTTTCAACGAGTCCTGACGAGTTCGTGCGTGTGGAGCGTGCACGATGGCGGTTGAGCTCCGAATACGTTGGTGGCCAGTCACTACTTCGCCGGGAATACATTGAAAGATTGGAGGCCATCGGTTGTACTTCCCATACCATGAGGTCGCTGCGGTTATCGTTTAGAGACGTACCTCGAGCGTTCTCACGACGGATAAGGTCCATGCGCACGAACTTCACCAAACTCGTCTAGACTCGTATGGCGAAGATCGCGCGGCACGACCATCGGTTTTTCTTACACTGCATGAGACCATTGTTTTCCGCCTTGGTGACGCGCTCGTCTCCCGCTCCGCAACCCTACGCCCGCAGTATCTTCTCCATGGCCTTTCCCTTGGCCAGCTCGTCGATAAGTTTGTCCAGGTAGCGAATTTCCCGCATGGTGGGCTCTGCCACGTCTTCCACGCGAACACCACAGACCACCCCTTTTATAAGCGTACGCGCTGGATTCAATTGAGGTGCTTCTACGAAGAAGTGTTCAAAATCCCGCTTTTCTTCGAGGAGAGCTTCCAATGCCGCGTGGCTGTATCCCGTCAGCCAACGAATGATTTCATCAACTTCCGCCTTCGTTCGTCCCTTTTTCTCGGCCTTGGTGACATAATGGGGATAGACGCTTGCGAAGCTGGTCGTGTAAATGCGGTGTTTTGCCATGATTGGAGTCTCACCCCGTGAGGGTCTTGGTTGTTACATTATAATACCCGACATTAGACTAATGTGGCTCGTGGACGCAACGCGAAAGGAAGGAATCCATTCTTGAAGGAATACGGGTACGCTCCGTGACGGGTCCAGCAGGAGGAATGCCCACGATGCCACAGGCGTAGCCAATGGGCATCGCCATAAAAAGCGTGAAAATCCCCCCCTGTCCCACGTTTACTTTTATGTACATCCTTGTGTACTCTGATCCCATGGCGCAGCCCTTCCCGGGCCGCATGATGCAAGGTTGTACCCCCATGTCTTTTTTAAGTCGTCTTACGATTCCGGTAACGTGTCTCGCCCTGGCCACCCTGGCCCCGGCAGAGCCCCTTTCTTTCGGCCGCGATATCCGTCCCGTCTTATCTAACCAGTGCTTCAAGTGCCATGGTCCCGATGAGGCGGCCCGGCAGGCAAAGCTCCGTTTGGATACCTTTGAAGGCGCGACCCATGCCCCGGAAAATGGCACCGCCGCCATCGTGCCGGGTGACGCGAGCCAGGGTCTCCTCTTCGAGCGCATCCTTTCTCATGACCCCGACGAGCGCATGCCCCCACCGGAAATGGGGCCTGCCCTTGACGAAGCGACCGTAGCCAAGTTAAAGCAGTGGGTCAATGAAGGGGCGGTCTATGAAGCGCACTGGTCTTTCGTAGCGCCAGAGAAGGCCCCCCTGCCCCAGCCGTCCAATCGGCTTTGGCTCCGGAATGCCATCGACTTTTTCATTGCGAAGGGCCTGGAAGACGCCGGGCTCAGCCCCGCACCGGAAGCCGACAAGTACACCCTCATCCGCCGGGTCTACCTGGACCTCACCGGCCTGCCCCCTTCCCCGGAAGCGGTGGAAGCCTTCATCGCCGATACAAGTCCCGTGGCCTATGAAAAGGTCGTGGAGGGCCTCCTGGAATCCCCGCGCTATGGCGAACGGTGGTCCCGGGTCTGGCTCGACATTGCGCGCTATGCGGACACCAAAGGCTATGAAGCCGATCGGCACCGGGACATGTGGCGCTATCGCGACTGGGTCATTGATGCCTTCAATGCCGATATGCCTTTCGACCAGTTCACCATCGAGCAGCTCGCGGGGGACATGCTCCCCGACGCCACGCTGGAACAGCAACTCGCCACGGCCTTCCACCGCAACACCATGACCAATGACGAAGGCGGCACGGACAACGAGGAATTCCGTACGGCGGCCATCGTGGACCGGGTGGATACGACCATGTCGGGTTGGATGGGCGTGACCATGGCCTGCGCCCAGTGCCACACCCACAAGTATGACCCCATCACCCACCGGGAGTATTATCAGTTTTACGCGTTCCTCAATCAGACCCAGGACGCGGACCTTTTCCCCGAAGAGTCGCCGGTCCTCCCGGCACCCACGCCGGAGCAGCAGCAGGAAATCGAATTCCTCAGCAAGCGGCTGAATCAGGTTAGCGAACTGTTCAACAACGCCCTGCCCGAGCGCACACCGGGCCAGGAAGCCTGGGAAAACACATTGCGCGCCGATGGCGGGGGCACGCCCATTACCAGCGATTGGGAATCCCTCGGCCCCTTGCCGGAAGAAGATTTTGAAAGTGCCTACGACTCGGACAGTGGTCTGATTCCTTCCAGCGCCGATCTCACGCCGCCAGAAGGGTTTGCCTGGCAGCCCCGGCCCGATTGGGTGGACGGCACGGTGCATAACCTGGAGGGTGAGGTGGCGAACACCTACCTTCGGCGCACCATTACCACGGCCGAGGGCCTTGCCTACCCCATCAAGGTGGGCAGCAACGACGGCATCCGCATCTGGCTCAACGGTGTGGAGGTCCACAGCAACCGGGTCAAGCGTGGCATCACGCCCGGCTCCGATGAGCTCACCTTGAACCTCGTTCCGGGCACCAATCAGGTCCTCATGAAAATCGTGAATGCGGGCGGGGCCTATGCCTTCTCCTATGAAAGCAGCTTTGAGGGCCTTCCCGCCGCCATCGTCGCCCTGGCGCGATTGGATGTGGCTGCACGAGACGCTGCGCAGGAAGCGGAACTCCGGACCTATTACCGCGACCACATCGCCCCCGAGTTGGCCCCCGTGCGGGAACAACTGGCCCAGATCCGCGCCGAATTGAAACGGGTCAGCGACGCAGTTCCCAAGATTCCCGTTTTGCGCGAACTTCCCCCCGACCAACAGCGCACGACGCGCATCCTGGAAGCGGGTAGCTTTTTGAGTCCGGCGGAGGAGGTCATTCCGGCCATGCCCGCCGTCTTCCACCCCATGGCCTACGACGCGCCCCGCAACCGCCTGGGTATGGCCCAATGGCTCGTGGATGAAGCCAATCCACTCACGGCCCGTGTACTGGTCAATCGCTTCTGGGGCCAGTTCTTCGGCACGGGCATCGTGGAGACCATGGAGGACTTTGGCACCCAGGGCGAACTGCCCGTGAATCAGCCCCTCCTCGACTGGCTGGCGGTAGAGTTTATGGAACAGGGCTGGTCGATGAAATCGCTCTGCCGCATCATCGTGAGCTCGGCGGCCTATCGTCAGGCCCCCACGCTGGATGCAGCGCGCCTGGAAATCGACCCGAACAACCGGCTGATTTCGCGGGGCCCCCGCTTCCGATTGGAAGCGGAAATGGTGCGCGACCAGGCCCTGGCCGTCAGTGGCCTGTTGAGCGATAAGATGTATGGCCCTTCGGTGAAGCCGCCCCAGCCCGATGGCGTCTGGCAGATCGTCTACAGTGGTGACCAGTGGGCCACGAGCGAAGGGGAAGATCGCTACCGCCGGGGACTTTACACGTACTGGCGTCGTACATCGCCCTATCCCTCCATGATCGCCTTCGACGCGCCGTCCCGTGAAGTGTGCACCGTGCGCCGAATCCGCACCAATACACCCTTGCAGGCCCTGGTCACGTTGAACGACCCGGTGTATGTGGAAGCGGCCCAGGCCATGGCGCGACGGATTCTCCGCGACGCCCCTTCGGCCGAAATAGCCGACCGTATCGAATACGCCTATTTGCTGGCCGCATCGCGTCCTCCGAATGAGGCTGAGCGGGAACAAGTGGCCCAGCTCATCGCGGGCGAGAAGGCCCATTTCGGGGCCGACCTGGAAGATGCCCAAAAGATGGCCACCGAGCCCCTCGGGCCCGTTCCTGCGGGTGTCGACGTGGCAGAGTTGGCGTCCTGGACCGTGGTTAGCAATGTGTTGCTGAATCTCGATGAAGTATTGACGAAACGATAATTACGAGTCCCAATAAGTCCAGGGCATGTCCGTGGCACCCACGGTGTAGGGTCCGCTTGCACACGCCACGATTTGTACATTTGAAAATAAGCACGAACCGGCAGCGCCAGTGATACGAGGAAGCCCCCGAAAAAGAGTCGATTAGTCCACGAAGTGGGCGACATATCGTAGCCCAGGCGCGAGCGTAGCGAGTCCTGGGTTTCGGTCAATCACCCGGGGCCAGTCCCAGCGGGGCGGCACAGGGTAGATTCTGCCTCATCGCCGGAACTTCTATGCCACCGCGCAGGAGCTCTCTGAACGTTTAGTCCACGTTCCCAGGGCTTGCTTCCCATCACCTTGGGGCCCTGAGTCTTGAGATCGTTAGAAAAAATTGAACATCTGAGGTACTATACGTACAAATCCTTTGACCAAGGGTTGTTGCCAGAAACGCCTTATGCCGCCCCGCCGGGACTACTGGTTTCTCGTGACATCCTTTACCCAGGACTCGCTACGCTCGCCGCTGGGCTACGATATACCGCCCCTCCGGGACTACAAGCCCGGCAAGCGAAATTCTTGTGAGACACTGGAGATTAGAATGGTCGTGGTCACTCTAGTGGTATGAACCAAGTTTGAAGGAATTTATTTTCGACAGTATTATTCAGCAAATCCGCCAAGCAATTCCCCTCCTTGGAGGGGTTAGGGGTGGGTTTTAGACATTCTTTTCGACTTGACCCACCCCCAGCCCCTCCAAGGAGAGGAGCTCTATCGGATATCGGTTGAACTTTCGCATTGGAGGCAATGACCCATCTGCCTAAATCAGACCACCATTAGCATCCGATGGAGCCGCCAAGGCTTGTGAATTCTCACCGACAAAGCCGGTCGGTTAACATTGATTCAGTCAAAAATGAGGTCAGATACCATCATGAATCCAAAAATGGAACATATGCGCGGACTCACCCGACGGCACTTCCTCCAACGCACCGGGGCTGGTGTCGGCGCTGCGGCACTCAGCATGTTGCTCGGACAGGACGGACACGCGGCCGTGCCCAATCTGCAGCACCGTGGCCCCCACTTTGCCCCCAAGGCCAAGCGCGTCATCTATCTCCATATGGCGGGTTCCCCGACTCAGCTCGACCTCTTCGACCACAAACCCAAGTTGAATGAACTCAATGGCGAGTTGTGTCCCCAGGAATTCCTGGACAACGCCCGCTTCGCCTTCATCAAAGGGCACCCCACGATTCTCGGTTCGCCGCATAACTTCCGGCAGAATGGACAGAGCGGGTCGTGGATTTCCGATCTCCTCCCCCATTTGCAGGGCGTGTCCGACGAGTTGTGCGTCGTCCGCAGCATGCACACCGACCAGTTTAACCACGCGCCCGCCCAGTTGTTTCTCTACACCGGCTCGCCCCGGCTTGGCCGCCCTTCCATGGGCTCCTGGCTGACCTATGGCCTCGGCACGGAAAACGAAAACCTCCCCGGCTTTGTGGTCCTCGTCTCGGGCGACAAGACCCCCTCGGCTGGTAAGAGCGTCTGGGGCAGCGGCTTCCTGCCCACCGTGCACCAGGGCGTCCAATGTCGTACCAGTGGCGACCCTGTCCTCTACGCCTCCGACCCACCCGGGATGGACCGAAGCACCCGTCGCCGCAGCCTCGACGCCCTCAACGAACTCAACGAACTGCACTTCGCCCAGGATGCCGACCCGGAGACCCAGACGCGCATCGCCCAGTATGAACTGGCCTACCGCATGCAGTTGTCCGTCCCCGAAGTCATGGACATCGCCGACGAACCTGCCCACATCCACGAACTCTACGGTTCGGAACCGGGCAAGTCCTCTTTCGCCAACAACTGCCTCTTGGCCCGCCGGTTGGTGGAAAAAGGCACACGCTTTGTCCAGTTGTTCGATTGGGGCTGGGACACCCACGGCACGGGCCCCACGGACGATATCGTGACCCAGTTGCCCTTGAAGTGTAAGCAGACGGACCGGCCCATGGCGGCCTTGATTCAGGACCTCAAACAACGGGGCCTGCTGGAAGACACCCTCGTCGTCTGGAGTGGCGAATTCGGACGGACGGCCATGAACGAAGCCCGCAACGGCTCCAAGTTCCTGGGCCGCGACCACCACCCCGGTGCCTATACGATCTGGATGGCCGGTGGCGGCGTCAAGGCGGGCGCGCAGGTAGGTGCAACGGACGAACTCGGCTACAACATCACCGAAACACCCGTCCACGTCCACGATTTCCAGGCTACGCTCCTCCACCTCATGGGCTTCGACCACAAAAAGCTCACCCACCACTACCAGGGCCGCGATTTCCGATTGACCGATGTACACGGCCACGTGCGGCCGGAGTTGATGGCGTAGGGGCCGGACAGATCAAAGGAGCTTGGACATTCCTGTCCGAGGCAGGGTGCCCGCAAGGGGCCCACATCCACTTGGGAA
Source organism: Candidatus Hydrogenedentota bacterium (assembly GCA_034669905.1). GTDB lineage: Bacteria > Hydrogenedentota > Hydrogenedentia > Hydrogenedentales > JAEUWI01 > JAEUWI01. The sequence continues at coordinate 68,209 of JAXMOL010000018.1, read as the reverse complement.
ACTGCGAACGACTCTGAGGCTGAGCGACGCACCAAAGTGGCCTAGCCTTCCAGGCTGAGGCAAGGTATCCGCGAGATTGCCACGTGCGCCAGGGTCATGAATGGCGCTGTCGGACAAGAACATCCCGCCATCTTGTTGACTCAACGACACGCCATGACAGCCAAGACGGCTATCCCACGATGAGGGAACGCCCCGCTACTCAGGATCTCCCCATACAGCCGGGACAGCCTCGCGCATCGACTCCCCTATTGAATCCGCAAAAAATACATTTACCCCAAACGACCACACGCTGTCCGAAGGGCCGCTCAGCGCGAAGGCAGTCCCTGTGGTGGGAACGCGCCAACTTCGTTCTTACTTTGTCGTCTGTGTCTCGGTTTCGACTGGGAACGCAATTTCCGCCCAGACCGGTTTGTGGTCGGAGAGGGGCTTTTCGAGTTCAATAATGCCGCCGTCGGTGGCCTTTCCACCAGATGCCGTGTTGTAGAGGATATGATCGATGACGCCGCCATTGATTTCCGGTTTCATCGCGTTGTAGGTGTAGCGCGGTGCCACGTCAATGCCCAGGTCATCCCACGTAATCTTCATGCCCGTGGCCAGGAGGATGTCCATGGCGTGTTCGCCGCGCTGGTTGTTGTAGTCCCCCACCACGATGTAGCGTTTCGCTATTTCCTTGGGCAGGACCTTCGTGGCCAATTCCGCAGCGTGCCCGACCTTCCCGTCGGAGCCTGCAATATGGAGCGAATAGAAGGCAAGGGTAATACCCCGAACGGTGGTCACCGCGCGGACGGCGGACGCGGGATTCCATGCAGCGCCGCCATGGATGGGTATTTCCTCGGTCACTTCCAGGGGCGTTTTACTGAGAATGGTCTTGTACTTGTCTTTGTGGTGGGCCGACGATATCGCTCCGACGTAGACGTGGGGCATGTCCAGGACCTTGCCCACCCGCGCCGTCCAATCGCCATCGGGGGCTTCGCAGAATCCGATGATATCGAGGTGGTAGGGCGCTAACATGGCCCCGATTTCTTCTGCTGTGGCGTTCTTGCCGTACTCCACGTTGTAGGAGGCGACGCGTACGGCCATCGAGTCCCCCGCCCCTTCGGCGGCAAGGGCACCCGCAGACAGGGCCAGGAGGACCAGGATAGCCATAGCAACCTTCAGACGTGCGGGAAACATGTGCTTATTGGTCATCGGTTTTGGGGCCTCGTTACGTTCTCGGAAAATTAGTTTCGCCAATATTCGTGGGTAATAGGGGCGTAGAATCGCTGGCCCGGCAGCCCAGTGCCGTGCACGTTAGAACCATACGGAATCGGCAATCGAAACACAAGAACACTCAATTTGTGGCGGTAAGCCTGCGAGCCCAACGCACACCGCAAACGATGAAGCGCTGGCGGTCCGTTGACAGTCGACACCTGCCCGTTGCCGATTTTGTTCACCGTCAACGCGAATTGTTCAAAACGGGCATGGACGTTTTTGTCCCCATCCATCACGATAGTCGTCGAAGTGTTGGTCCCAGAAGCGCCCCCCGACCAGCCCTTGAAGACCCAGCCAGCCGCAGGTACCGCCGTAAGGGTGACACTGGTCCCAGGCGCATAGTCTCTGGTGAAGGTGGGCGTGGCCGTGCTTCCATAGGGATTGGTCGTCACCTGACCCTCGCCCGTTTTCGTCACCGTCAACCGCTTTTGCTCAAAGACTGCGGTAACCGACTTGTCGTCTGTCGTTTCAAAAAGTTAAATGATGATTCTCCTTGTTGCTTTCCTTGTGTCATTCCCCCTGCGCCATCTGGGATTCAATGTACGAATTGAGCGCGGGCCAGATCGTGGGTGAACCCAAGAAGCTATCAAGCAGGTTCGTGGTGTTGAAATTTGTCCACCTAAACTGTGGTCCATCTTTGTAAAGCGAAACGAATCCCCTTGCGACTCCTACGGACTCATTCCCCTTGTGGAAAAGCAGTACATAGTCTGGACTATCAATCACATAGATAGGAGAATCACCGAAAGGATGCCGGATACGCCCGTGGTAACCGAGCTCATCCAGCATGGCAAGGCCACTTGCCGTATGCAGATCGGCCAGAAGATCTCGTGCGTCACTGCCTCCAAATTCTTCCACGGCTGTCGGAACTTGCGAAACCGCGTCAATATAACTTGCTCTAAAGTCCGCTATTAGCACCTGGTTTGGTGAGTCGGAAAGTGGGCTTCCGCGAAAATGGATCGTCAGCGGATAGGAGATTCCTTCGCCACCGAAAAGTTGGTAAACGGGGATCGAATGGCTGGTATCGGAGTTCGCTGTCCGATACGCAGCAAGCGCCGCCGTCTCCGGTTCCGTACGCGTCAGGTAGTCTTTAATTCCATCAAAGGCGTCGAGCCACTCCGGGGCGAATCGATATCGCCCCGACGGCCCTTCCTGGAATGGAAGGATGTATCGAATACCCGTAGTCGTTTCCCCATTGCACACTTCCGTCCATTCGATATCGAAGACGTGTGCACCGCCGACACGGAGATAGGCCTTGATTTGAGCATCCGTCGGACGACCTACGGTACTGTCTTCCGTGTGATAGGTAAACGCGGTATAGAGATTTTCCGTGCTATCAGGCATGTAACTAGCCAGGGGAAGCCCGTCCTCGTCCCGCGCACTCCACGGCGCCGAAAGCCCCCCCCACCAATTTTCGTTGAGTTCTATACCCGCTCGAATTGTGGCCGCGCATGCGTCCAGTGGACTGTCGTAAGTGGGTGCCACATTTACCAGCACTGTGGAATAGTTAATACTGAACCGTTTACCCTGCGCGGACAAGGCCAATGCGAGGTCCACTTCTGTCTCATCATCAACACTTCCTTTGGCCGACCAGGTAAGTTCTGTCAATGGCTCCAGGTCCTCCCCGAGAACATTGGCGCAAAGCGACGGGAAAATTACAATTACGAATGCGAAGAATCTCATGACACGTTCCAATCTCTGGATTTTCATTTCTAGCATAATTCCAACAAGCCTTCCATCAAACACACGCGAACGGGGGACACTACATATAACTATTTAATTCACTACGGCTCGCTGCACAACTCAAGGGGCTCCCAGAGCTTCGACCCATCGTCTGGATACCTGACGCTAATAGCTTTACAGACTAGGCCTTTGATAGCCACTTTAAAGGTAAATTCAATGGGATCAACGTACGCACTGACACACACTTGGCCGTCACACCCCTCCCAACGATTCTCCACTCCGAACCGCCCCGTCATCGCGATGTTTGCAACGTTAATATCACAGAACTCCACTTCGACAGCTCTGCCGCTTATTGTATCCCACGCCGCGACCAACCGCGTTCCGAAATCTACTGCACCAGAAACGCCCCCAGATATATTGTAAGTACCTCTGCCAGAAAAACACTCATCTTCGTCCAAGCACGGGCAAGCATACTCAAGCACTTCGTATTGCCCGATCAAATCCACACCAATATCGCCACGAAGGCCTCCTGTGAATTTGACTTTGTAATTCCTGCCAAACATTCGTGACTTTACTTCCTTCGTTATGCCCCAGTAGAGAGGAATATCAGTTTTCTGGAATTTCAGAGTTGCTTCACCAGTTTTCTTGGTTGCGGTACCGCGAGATCCGTCGATATTCTGGCATTCCGTGACCCTTTCCTGATAGTTCCCACCAAGTTTGAATTTGAACCCCCCGAACGCTGTATTACCGAGAGACTCAAGTCTGTTGGCCCCTTCTTTTACAATTTGAGGCAACTCCAGTGATATACCCGGTTCAGGAAACTCAAAGAGCAAACAATCCGCCACGAAGTTCGCTGTCACATTCTCATCGCGATTCATGCTCAATGTACACGGGTTCGCGCTGGTAGTGCCTGGACCCTCTGGCCCATTGGGGAAGTCTGTCTCGGACAATCCCGACCAATGACTGAACGACCAGTCTTCCGCAGGAGACGCGCTGAGTGATGCATAGTCCCCATCAAGATATATATGGGGCACTCCCACTTCAGGCTCGACTATTCCCTGGCCTGACTTTGCGGTATTCAGTTCAAACACCTCCTTGAAGACCGCCGTGACGTCTTTTTTCGCATTCATCAATATACTAAGTGGATTTGATTCGCTGCTCTCGTATCCGTAGGGTGACCAACTTGTTATAGAGTAATAATCGAACACGAATCCTTCCGCCGGGACGGCTTCGATACTTACTGTATCGCCATCGACATGTATATAAGTACCCAATGCAGGATCTACACTTCCCAATCCATCCTGCGAAATCTCGAGCTCGTACAACTGCTTAAACACCGCCTCAATATCTTTGTCGTCGTCCATCGTCAAATTCAACGGATTGTCTTCTTCGTCACCCGCGGGCACGTCGCCTTCCCAGTGGTCGAAGGTCCAACCGGCGCCCGCTGTGGCCGTCACAGTGGCCACGTCGTCCTTAACATACTCCTCCGTCTCCGGGTCGACACTACAGCCCGCGCAGCCCTCCGCGTCCACATCTGCCGTGAGCGTAACGAGCTGACTTTCATCATACGCCTCCAAATGGTAGGCGTCGTTGATGGTCAGGGAAATCCGCTCGTTGCTGGCCGTTCCGGGGCCGAAAGGGCCGCTGGGGAATTGATCTTCCGGGAGGCCCTCCCAATGGGAGAAATCCTCTTCCTTGCGGTTATGTTTGTCCCACTCGTAGGATACCGTCGTGCCGTGATCCCACGTGCTGTTGTTGTTTGGCGTGACATCGCCGTCGTAGATGGTCGCCCACGTGACCGTGTGCCGCTCGACGAAGTGGGCTGTGACCGTTTTATCGCTATCCAACACGAGGGCAGGCGGATTGGGGTTCGTGCCCGTGATGGCCCCCGTCCATTCCTTAAAACGCCAACCTGGCTCCGCCACGGCGGAGAGGGACACCGGCGTATCCACATCGTGTTCATAGTCCCCTTCGGCGGGCGAAACCGTCCCCCCAACCGCCGGAAGATTCCCTGTGAGGTCCTTATTCACCGTCAGCGTCACCCGCTCGATAAACACCGCCGTAATCGTCCGTGCCTGGTCCATGGGGAGCTCCAACGACGCATCGTTGGGGTCTTCTCCGGCCAGGTCCCCTTCCCAATGGCCCCAACGCCACCCCGGCGTCGCTGGGGTGGCCGTGAAGGTACGCGTACCGCCCTTGGAGTACACATCGGTGCCCGGCGAGACGGACCCCGACCCTTCGGTCTCCACGGTGATCTTCACCCCCTCCACGAAGTGGGCCGTCACCGCGCGGTTGGCCGTCATGGTCACACTGGTCGACGGGGTGGAACCCGACGCATGCCCCGACCAGTGGTCGAAAATCCATTCGTCGGTGTCGGCGGCACCAAGGGTCACCACCTCGTCTTCGCGATAGGTATGGAGGGGCGGCGTTACGGCTGGACTGACTTCGCCGCCACCCACTTTTTCCACCGTAAGGGTATATTCCGGCTTGAAAACAGCTGTGAGGCTCTTGTCTTCTGTCATTTCGATAGTGATAGACGCTGCATGGAATCAAATAGTGACAGTCACCGTTAACCCATTTTCTGTAGAGGGAGAACACCCCGACTCCACCCCCAGACATTCGGACCCCACATTGATTTGCTCCTGCCGTTCCGATAAGCAATTTATCGACTGCCGCAATAAAACCAAACCTTTCACAAAATCAACTACTTCTATAGTATCCCTATGGATTTTACCCATGTCAAGATTCAGGAAAATGCCCCAGCGACTCGAAATGCGCGTCCCCCCCTCTGCCGCTGGGTCGATGGCGCTCCATCGGGGGCCGAGGGATTCAGGCGCTTCGGGAGACTGGTATTTCGTCACGCCGTGAAGGTTGACAGGGAAAGGAGTACTGTTCTATTGTTACGAAGGGGCGCGTGACGGGCCACCTGCTCGTTTGTTTCGCACCCCACCTACTGAACGACAGATTGCGGCTGAAAGGGTGTGTTCCATGGCGTTATCATTCTCGCGTATCCACCGTCCCGTCGGGGGGCTATTGTGTCTGCTACTGGTTATGGTTGTGCCGGTTTACGGGGGTGTCGTTTTTCCCGACCCGTTATTGGAGGCGCAAATCCGGGAGGAATTGAATAAGCCCACGGGTGCCATCGAGCCCGCCGAGTTGGCCGGGTTGACCAAATTGAGCTTTCAACGCTCGGAGCTCCGTGACCTTACAGGGTTGGAGCATTGCGTTAATTTAACGTCACTGCGGTTCTACGAGCACGACATCACCGACATCACCTGTGTCGCGAAGATGCCTGCGTTGGAGAGCCTCTCGCTCTACCGGACAAAAGTGAGCGATCTATCCCCCTTGCGTGGACTCACCAATCTCACCCAATTAAATCTGCAAGAAATTCCCGTGGAAGACCTTTCGCCCCTTAAGGGTCTCAGCAAGCTGCGCTCCATCAATCTGGGTGGGATCAAGCTTTTGGATTTGAGCCCGCTCTCTGGCCTGACAAGTCTCGAGCAACTCAACCTGCACTCCATGGCGTTGACCGATTTGAACTTCGCCGCGCCGCTGACGAAGTTGCGCGTACTCCAGGCCAATCGCAATGAGATACGCAGCTTGGCCCCCTTGAAGAACCTTCATGCGCTCGAGGACATCTATCTGGACGACAATCAGGTCTCGGATATATCCCCCCTCTCCGAAATAGACTCCGTACGGCGCATCTATTTGCGTCGCAACCAGATCTCCGACCTGACGGGCTTTCCCACGCTTCGAAAGGATTCCACCGTCTTGCTGATGGAAAACCAGATCACCACTATCCAGCCCATTGTGGAAGCGAGTGGCAAGACAGGGGACATCGCTCTGGAGATCGGGGAGAATCCACTCAGCTATGAGACCATCTGTCGCGACGTCCACGAATTTGAAGCCCGGGGCAACCGGGTCTACTACGCGCATGATTACCAGGAAGAGCGGGCGAAGCGTTTCCCGGATTCTTATATCGTCTGCGCTGCGGCGGAGCGGGAGGATGGGGATTTGATCCTCGCCGCGGTCAGTCGTGGCGCGAGCACGGAGGAATTGAAAACGCGTTTTGGCCTCGGTACCGACGCCTTGGAGAATGAACCCGTCGTGGCGGCAGCAGAGCGCGCGCCTGCACCTGAGGGCGGCGGCATCAACCTGACCCTCGAAACGCCGGGACTACTCATCAAGAATCACATCGGGGAGACGGTGTTGCTTGGCCTCGTCGCCTTACTCGTGCTGGCCTGGCGTTTCCCCCGCACGTCTCGATAGCATACGACGCCCCCGTCACGCCCATCCCGCAAGGGCGATGAGCATGGCACCAGCCACCAACACAGCGAAGCAACCGCGCCTGGCGGCGAATTGAAATTTCTGGGGACACTCCTCTCGGAGGGCCTTTTCCAGCGCGTCCATGGCTTCTTTGGATTCTTTGAGACCCCCACCGGCGGATTCGCGGTATCGCTTGATGGCCTCTATTTTCTGTCCAGCAAAGAGGGCCTCCGTAATGGCATGGGCGGTTTCGGGGGACATGCTCCCACTCTCTGCCTGGACACCCAGTGCCCCTTCGACCGCATCTTGCCAGGCGTTGCTTCCTTGCGGCGTGGTGCGGAAGGAATCGGGGGTAGTCTGCTTCAACATGCCTTCGAGGCCGTCGACAACGTCTTTGGCCTCTTTGAGGCCCATGCCGGTGGACTCACGGCAATACTTGATGGCCTGAATCTTCTGTCCGGCGCGCAGGGCCGATTCTATCTGGTGCAGGTCTTCAAGGGGGATGTCGCTCATGGTGTTTCCTTTACGTGGTTTACGGCCGGGAGTCGGATTCATTCCGCGAAACAGGCGAATATTCAGCGCGTATATTTTTCACAACGTTACGTTGCCATCTTCCTGCCTTGGGGCCGTTGGAGCGCATGGCGATGGGGCGGGCCTTCAGCCCTTGAACGCTTTTACGGCTCCGGCTCGTGGGCCGTTGGCCCACGCTGGTATGTTTTCGGGCCGTTGGCCCTATGAAACGCCCGCAGACGTCTCGTTTGCAACCCCATAAGCGCCAGCGGCGCGCAGGGCCGCTTCTATCTGGTGCAGGTCTTCGAGAGGGATGTCGCTCATGGTGTTTCCTTTTCTACGTGCTTGTTTCGAGCCAAGGCCATGGGGTTCGTATCGGTGGGAAAGAGGGCGCGCAAGTCTGTTGCCGCCAGGGGCGTTGCGTCTGGCCACAGGCCCACGTGGGCGGCCGCCTTCCCCAGGACGTCGGCGGCCGTATGCCCTTCGGCGCGGTAGTCCCGAATCCCCTTGGCGAAATCCCGCTTGCTGAGCTTGTGCCCACCCGGGTCACTGATGAGGGGATGATGGAGAAAAGCCGCACCATCGGGGCGCCCCAGCAACTGGGCCAATTGTATCTGGCGCCCCGTGGATTCCAACAGGTCTTCTCCACGAACAATGCGGTTTACGCCCTGATCCCAATCGTCTACGGTGACGGCGAATTGATAGGTCCAGTTGTCATGGCGATCGCGCAGGAGGAGGTCGCCACATTGCCGGGCGGGACATTGTGTCTGGGGCCCCAGGAGCAAGTCCTCAAAGGAAACGGTGTGGTCGTCGAGGTGCAGGCGCAATCCCCCTTGCTGCTCCGGGCGATAGCCCTGGTCCCGACAGTGCCCATCATAGCGCAACTCTCCCCCGCCGCCGCCGGTCCGTGCGACGATTTCTTTTCGTGAGCAGGTGCAGGTGTAGACCAGGTCGCGGGCGACCAGAGCTTCGAGCACCTGGACGTAGCGGGCGTGGCGCTCAGACTGACGACATACCGGGAAGGCCCCGTGGGGCTGGAGGCCGAGCCAGTCCAGATCTTCGAGGATGGCCGCCTCATACTCTGGTCGACATCGTCCCCGGTCGTGGTCTTCCAGACGTAAGAGCACCTGCCCCCCCCACCGCTCGGCGAGTCCCCACACGTAGATGGCATTGACCAGATGGCCGAGGTGCAGATAGCCCGTGGGGCTGGGCGCGAAGCGGGTCACTATGTTGCACGCGGGGATTGTCATAGGTGTGCAGTATACGTGGTAAAACGGGTTCAGCCCAAGCCCGATAACACCGAAGCGCGACGGCTGGGATGGGGCTCAAGGGGGGAAGTCCCTGCGTGATCCAGCCATCATCGAACCGTTGGTTGAAACCCATCGTCATTCTGTTGGTCGAATAGCGGCATGAGGTGAGCCACGCACGAACGACAAGGTGGCAATTTTCGGATAACACTGCTAGAGTGACTTCGCTATCGGGTGCCCGTAGGCAGACGATGTCTGGCGCGTCACAGGTTGTCGTGCGCGCGCTTTTGTGAGTGAGAGAGACAGAGAGAGAGCACTATGTCACAACAACGCGAATCGGGATCCGTCCATCCGGGCATCAAATGGGGGCCCTTCACGGCCCGAATTCCTTTCTGGCATACGCGGCTGGAATGGCAGGATCTGGTACAAGGCATCTTCGTCGCCGGAGCCACGGGCCTGGCGACCGTGCCCATCCTGACCCACTATCTGGGCCTGAGTTTTGAAGAGGCCGTGGCCTGTATGTTCATCCAGTCGGTGATTCTATGCAGCGCGCCCATCCTCTTCGGCGAGCCTTACGCGCCGGGCATGGTGACACCGGCCTTGCCGCTGGTTTTACTGGCCATCGGTGGGGAAGACCTGGCCACCCCCGAATTGCGCCTACAATTTATGACGGCGGCGGCCATTTGTCTCGCCTTCATTCTGCTCATCCTGGGCATCACCGGGCTGGGCAGTCGATTTATTGCGTGGATACCCAATGCGCTCAAGGGGGGTATCATTCTGGGTGCGGCCATTGCGGCGTTGAAGCGGGTCTTTCTGGATGATGCCGACAAGCTCATCAATGCCCAGCCGATCACGACCACCGCCGCCCTGGTGGTTTGCATGGTGCTCATCTTCTCCGAGCCGGTGCAGCGTTACAAGACCCAGATGCGTTGGCTGGCCATTGTCGCCAGTCTGGGCCTCCTCCCCGGTTTCCTGACGGCCGCGATTGTCGGTCCGCTCACGGGCTACTTCCGGGAGGGCCCGGCGGAGGTCATCTACGAAATTGAATGGGGCATCCTGTGGTTGCCCTTTGGCGCTGCCATCCAGAAAATGTCGCCTTTCTATATCGGTTGGCCCGATTTGGCGATGTTCGCCAAGGCCCTGCCCCTGGCGCTCATGAGTTACGTCATCTTGTTTGGTGACATTATTACCGGCACAGAAATCATCAAAGCGGCCAAAAAGGCACGCCCCGACGAAGAAATCGAGATCGACTCGAACCGCAGTCACCTCTCCCTGGCCATTCGTAATGGCGTCATGGCCCTGGTCGCGCCCTTTTTCCCCTATCAGGGCGCGCTCTGGACCGGTGTGCAGGTTGTGATTGTGCAGCGCTGGACCGATGGCCGCAAATCAATGGACAGCCTTTTCAGCGGCATCCACTCCTATTATGTCTTTGGAATCCCGGTCCTTTACCTGTGTTTGCCGCTGGTAACGGCGCTGAAGCCCCTGATGGGGGTCGCGCTTTCGCTCACCCTGGTGCTGACCGGTTTTGCCTGTGCCTATGTGGCCATGGCCATACCCCGGACGGCCATCGAGCGGGGCGTGGTGTTGCTCACGGCGGTTTCGCTTGCGGTCTTCAGCCCGTGGGTAGGCATGCTGGTGGGTATTGCCGCAACCTTTCTGCTGGTGGGCACCACCCCGCCGGCCGTCGAGGAAGAAGCCGCGTAGAATATTGCATCCGGCCCCCCTGTTTGATAGACTAGGGTCCGTTGAGTAAGTTGCTTTGGCATCTCACTCCCAAGAAGGGACACCAGTTCCTCACCCCAAGGCGGTCAAAAGGCCAGCTTCCGGGGTTTTGCAGCAGTAGTTTATTGCTGCCCGAAATGGGTTTATCCAAATCGGCGAAGGACTGGTCTCCTTCGCCGATTTTTTTATATGGTCCAGGCCTCGTACCCACAACGGGTGCGGGTGCAATGTAAACCAGGGACACGTCCCCAAGGAGGTTTTACTCATAGCCAGGCCACCAATGAAACGAGAAGAAGACAAGACCCGTGTGAACGAGCAGATTCGGGCACGTCAGATACGTGTGGTCGATGACGAAGGGAATCAGCTGGGGATTATGTCTCCCCAGGATGCCCTTCGCGAAGCGGAAGGCAAAGACTTGGACTTGGTCGAAGTCGCGCCGAATGCTGCACCACCCGTTTGCCGCATCATGGATTACGGCAAGTTCAAGTATGAACAAAAACGCCGGGCCCGTGAGTCCCGTAAGAATCAGCATACGGTAACGGTCAAAGAGATCAAGTATCGGCCCAAAATCGACAAGCACGATTTTGAGTACAAGACGAATCATGTGCGCCAGTTCCTTTCCGAAGGCAACAAGGTAAAGATTACGATCATGTTTCGTGGTCGTGAAATGGCCCACCCTGAATTTGGACGGGAAATCCTTATTAAGGTGGTGGAAGAGACGGCCGATTTGTGCAGTGGGGAATACAATCCCGGCTCATCCCGTCTCGAAGGCCGTAACATGAGCCTCGTGTTGCAGCCTGCCAAAGAGGTCAAGTAGTTTCGCCCCGACGGCCATCTTGATTGCTGAGTAACATTATCTTCCGCGCAGGTTGGGTATGTCCTTTCTCAGCGACCGACATTTGTTCGGTTGTTGTGAAGTGTTCATACGCTGCCTGACGTGGTCACGTATTTTTAGTTGAGTAACTCTTTTTCGCACCCCTGACGGAGGGAATTCAATGCCCAAGATTAAGACCAACCGCGCCGCGGCAAAACGCTTCAAACGCACGAAGACCGGCCAGATCAAACGCCACAAGCAAGGTGCCCGTCACCTGATGAACAGCAAGTCACCGAAGCGTCGTCGCAATCTGCGCAAGTCCACGCTGGTGAATGAATCAGAAATGCACCGCATCAAGGTGCTCCTCCCCTACTCCTGAGTTCGGGCTGCCCATCAATACCTCCCTCCCCCGGACACGGGTGGAGTGCCGATACGTAAGAAAGGATATCTAGAACCATGCCCAGAGCTACAAATAATCCCGCATCGCGTCAACGTCGCAAGAAAGTCCTCAAGCAAGCCGCCGGTTACCGCGGAAGCCGTCATCGTCTGATTAAGACCGCCATCCAGGCGGTGGAACATGCCGGCACCTACGCCTATCGCGACCGCAAAGTGCGGAAGCGCGATTTCCGTAAGCTGTGGATCGCCCGTATCAATGCCGGCGCCCGTGCCAATGGCATTACCTACAGCCGGTTCATCAACGGCCTGAAGCGCGCCAACATTGAGCTCGACCGCAAGGTACTGGCTGACCTGGCCGTAAACGACGAAGCGACCTTTACCCAGCTCTGCGAAAAGGCCAAGGCCTCCCTGGAAGCTGTTTCCTGATGCGCATCGTTCCCGCTGTCGATATCCGTGGTGGTCTCTGTGTCAACCTGATTCAGGGTGACTACGACCAGGAAACGGTATTTTCCGAAGATCCTGTCGCCCAGGCACAAACCTGGTGGGACGCTCTCGGCACCGGCATTATCCATATCGTTGATCTGGATGGTGCCAAGGCGGGTCATTGCTGCGTGGAAACGGAACTTCGTGCGCTGAAAGCGGCGGGTATCCCCTATGAAGTCGGCGGTGGCATCCGCAATCGGGAAACGATCGAATTGATTGTGGACGCCGGTGCGGATCGCATCATTCTGGGCACGGCCGCCTATCGGGACCCCGAGTTGCTGAAGGCCGCCTGCCGGGACTTTCCTGGAAAGATTGCGGTGGGCATCGATGCCCGGGCCGGAAAGCTCTCCCTCAGTGGATGGCTGGAAGACACGGACCGGGATGCCATTGCCTTCGCCCAGGAAGTGGAAGCCGCAGGTGCTTCGCGCATCATCTACACCGACATCTTGAGTGATGGCATGATGCAGGGCCCGAACATTCAGTCGACCCGGGAAATGGCCCAGGCCATCTCGATTCCGGTGACGATTTCGGGCGGGATGTCCAGTCTGGACGACGTCAAGGCGGTGCGCCCCCTGGAAGTGGATGGCGTGGACGAGATCATTATTGGTCGCGCCCTCTACCTCGAGAAGTTCACCATCGCCGAAGGCAAGGCGTTGGCCGCCAGCTAATCCGCTATACCCCCTTCATTTCTACGGCTTCCATGACCCCATGGAAGCCGTTTTTTTGTATCATCCCATCAGACTTTTGCGGCTTTTACGATCTGTCTCAGAATCTGCGGGGTGCGCTCGTAGAGGGGGTCGCTGTCCAGCTTCGACAGGTCATCGCACTGTTCCCGGGCGGCCAAGAACTTGACGATCTCCACCGAAAAACCAACGGGATCGCCATGCCCTGCCTTTTCCAGATCATCAATCCAATAGGTGGCATTGACCAGGGTGAAGAGATCCTTGGCGGCCAGAATGGCCGCCCAGGTCGCACAGGGCACACCGCGGGCACTGTGCTTACTCAAGATGTAGGCGGCGGGAAAGAGTATCAGTTCGTTTGCCCGTGCCTCGCCCAGGTACTCGATAAGGTTCGTTTTCGTAATGCTATATTCCCGGCCCTTCTTATCCACATCCCCGAAGCGACCGAGATAAATGTGATGTTGAATCGTTCGACGAGACGTCCCCAGGGCCTCCGCGACTTCCTCCGCCGTCCATACTTCCTTCATAACCCACAAGAGCCTTTCCAAGAATCGCATTTTTCATTTCACACTGCGCTTGAGACGCACTAATGCGCCACTGTACCGAAAACAAGGTGGGACATCAAGCCTCCCGCCAGATTCTCTGTGATTATGTCGGCATTCAGGTGGCTCCCAGACCGGTTGTACGAATTCCAGACATTTTTTCAACGCATCGAAATAGCCTTGCAATTCTGCCAAGAAACCGCCACCATAGATGCCACGACAACGGCATCGTGGGAGCACACAATTATGATTCGCAACGCACTGTTCGTTTCCCCATTACTCATCGCCCTCGCCTTCCTCACGGGGCAGTCCAATGACAGCCGCATGCCCGACGGCTTCGTCGCGCTATTTGATGGCAGTTCCCTTTCGGGTTGGGAAACGCCCGATCCCAGCTACTGGGGTGTTGAGGACGGGGCCATCACGGCGAAAATCACCAAAGCGCATCCGTGCGCGGTCAATCAGTACCTCGTGTATGAAAAAGAGCCCCTCGGCGATTTCGAGTTGCGTCTGAAGTTTCGGATGAACGGCACCCCCACTCCAGAGCTTCCCCACATCAATGGCGGCTTCCAGTTTCGAAGTAAAGTCATCGAGGGGCACGACGTCGCGGGCTATCAGGTAGACAACAACCTGGACACTGACTGGCTGGTCCGGCTTTATGATGAGCACGGACGCCACACCCTGGCCTGGCGGGGCGAGGACGCGACCTTCAACAACGACGGGGAGCGACACGTGAAACCCCTGAAGAAGGAGCCTGCCCCATTCAAGCTGGAAGAGTGGCACGAATACCACCTGGTGTGTGAAGGCTCCCGTATCCAATTGTGGGTGAACGGCATACTGACGGCGGCGGTTACAGACAACGACCCCAAAGAACAAGATCTTACAGGCATCCTGGCCCTCCAATTGCACAGCGGCCCGCCCATGACGGTACAATTCAAAGATATCTGGCTGAAGAAGCGCTAAGGCACCCGAAGGAAATCGGGGCTACGCCAGACCTCTATCCACTTCGGCGCAAGTTCCGCCATTTGACTCCCCCATCGGTCATAACGTACAACAAGCTATCCAGACCATCCCTATCACGTAGTACCGGAGGAGCATCCCATGAAGTGTCTTTACCCCCTTGTCGCCGCTGTCCTTTGCCTTGGCCTGGGTGCCAATGCTGTAGCAGCGGAAAATAAAAAAGAGGATGGGTGGGTATCCATCTTTAATGGAAAAAATCTTGACGGCTGGACGCCCAAGATTCGCTATCACAAGTTGGGCGAAAACTGGAACGACACCTTTCGCGTGGAAGATGGCGTGATGAAGGTTTCGTACGACCAATATGGTGGCGAATTCAAAGAGACCTTCGGCCACATTTTTTACAAGACGCCCTACTCCCACTACAAGTTCCGGATGGAATATCGCTTCACCGGCGAGCAGATTGCCGACGGTCCCGGCTGGGCTTTCCGCAACAGTGGCATCATGCTCCATGGGCAGGACCCGGCCACGATGGCAGAAGATCAGGACTTCCCGGTTTCGATTGAGGTGCAGTTGCTCGGTGGCGACGGGGAAAAGAAACGCAGCACCGCCAATCTCTGCACCCCCGGCACCAACGTGGTGATGAATGACGAGCTCTTTACCCCCCACTGCATTAATTCCCGTTCGGAAACCTATCACGGCGACCAGTGGGTCACGGTGGAAGTGGAAGTACGGGGCAATGAATTCATCCAGCATTTTATCAACGGCAAGGCGGTCTTTGAGTATGAAAAGCCCCAGCTCGACCCCGAGGATGAGTACGCCCAGAAGCTCATCAAAGAGGGTGAGTTGATGTTGAGTGGCGGGACTATCTCGTTACAGAGCGAAAGCCATCCGGTGGAGTTTCGGAACATCGAAATTCTGAACCTGGAAAAATAGCGGGACGCGATAGAATTTTTGGAGCCAGCCGGTGCTAACACGGGCTGGCTTTTTTTTGCTGCCTGCAGGACCGCTTCGTAGCGTCCTTTTCTTGAACCACGAATGGACACAAATTAACACGAATTTGAACTGCCCAAACAGCGGTGTGCTCCCGTGGCAGTCCTGACTCACATCACGAATAGTCTGACCACGGATGAAGGCGAAGCTATCAGATGCTACGGCGTAAGAAGATATTCCACGTGCTACGCAACGTCGTAGTCTACTGAAGTCGTGTCTATTCGTGATTAAACGACTAATCCTTCCGACATTCCAAAAGAGCAATCCCTTTTCAATGCACGCAAGCGGCTTTGGTCTACGAGATTCGGCGCCATGATGACATTGAAGTATTCTTGCCCAACGGTTAGGCTGTTTCAGAAACCACAGGCCAACACGGAGGCTGATAGCGATGTGCCACCCCCGCCCCTTGCGCGTGATTGGAATACACCTTGTTGGTGTCGTTGCGCTGTTCCTGACAATCCACTCGTATGCGACCGAGCGCCCGAACATCATCATCATCCTGGCGGACGATATGGGCTTTGGTGACGTAGCCTGTCAGAATCCCGACTCCAGAATTCCCACGCCTCACCTGGACCAACTGGCGTCTGAGGGCCTGCGATTCACCGATGCCCACTCGCCGAGTGCGGTCTGCACCCCGACCCGCTACAGCTTGCTCACGGGCACCTATGCGTGGCGCACGGCCTTGAAGAGTAGTGTCCTGTGGCCCTGGGACGCCCCGCTCATTGCCGAAGATACGCTGACCCTGCCCGGGATGCTTTCGGAGGCGGGCTACAGCACGGCGTGCATCGGGAAGTGGCACCTTGGCTGGGACTGGGCCACGACGGACGGGAGCAAGATTAACGATGTGATACCGCTGGGCAAATGGGACTCAAAAGTCCGGGACCCCTGGGGCGACAAGGTCGATTTTTCAAAGCCGATTTCCGGCGGACCGACAGCCCGGGGCTTCGACTACTATTTCGGGGATGACGTGCCCAATTTTGCGCCCTATTGTTTTATTGAGAACGACCGGGTTCTAACCCTGCCCGAATCGCGGAAGCCCGACGATATGTTTGGCACCGCCGGGCCCATGGTGGAAGGCTGGGATCTCACCGCCGTCATGCCGGCACTGGCCCGGAAGGCCGTCGAATACATCAAGGCTGCGCCGGGCATAACCCCGTTCAAGAAACAAGGAGAGGCGCCGTTTTTCCTGTATCTTCCCTTGACCGCACCCCACACCCCCATCGCGCCGGCGGAAGAATTCATCGGAAAGAGCAACGCCTACCGCTACGGCGACTTCGTTAATGAAGTGGATTGGTTTGTGGGTGAAGTAATGGCCGCCCTCGCCGCCTCAGGACAGGCCGAAAACACCCTCCTTATTTTCACCAGCGACAACGGGTCGCCCGGGCGCGATGGGGAAAACATGGCGGGTAAGCCCAACTCCGTCCGCGCCTATGGGCACAATCCCAGCCACATCTATCGGGGTATCAAGACAGACGCCTGGGAAGGGGGCCATCGCGTCCCGTTGATTGTCCGCTGGCCAGGCGCGGTTCAGCCAGGCGTATCGGATGAAGTGGTCTGCCTGTCCGATTTCATGGCGACCTGCGCCGCCATTACGGGCGCCCCCCTGACCGACGATGCCGCGCGAGACAGCTACGACCTCCTCCCCCTATTACGGGGTGAGAAGGGCAGCACGCCCGTGCGGGAAGCCACGGTTCACCATTCTTACGATGGCGTTTTCGCCATCCGACAGGGCGACTGGAAACTCATCGACGGCCCCGGCTCGGGGGGCTGGATGGACAAAGGCACGAAGGACGACCCGCAGGTCCAGCTCTACAATCTGGCCGAGGATGTGGGCGAAACGAAAAACCTGCAGGCCGAACACCCGGAGATCGTCACACGGCTGGCTGCGTTGCTGGCACGTTATCAATCGGAGGGCCGGAGTGTGGCCCGGCCTACGGAATAGCACACGGGGCACGGTGTCCATCGGAGGCGTCGCCCTCTCTGAGGCGGTGGGCCGAGTGGACGAGGTGGACCCAAGAGACCCATGCAATCTAGTTCGGCCCCGAGGCACCACCCGACGCTACATCCTCCAAGTCAATCTTTCTGGTCGCCGTCACGCCCGAGAGGAGATCAGTCGTCTCGAGGACCCAGGTGCCTTTCGCCGGGTTTATCCCGAAGGGAATGGTCACCGTACCCACGCCATTTTCGGTCAACACACGATTCGGCATCCAGGGAGCGGGGCTTCCATCGGGTTGGCGGAGGGTGAGCTGCACCACGCCTGCACCGGACATGTCGGGCACCGAAATACCCACCTTTCTCGTCATGCCGCCCTCATCCTTCGGCACCGAAAAATCTATGACCACATCCGTTACGGCTTCCGGTAGCAGGGCATACAAACGAGCCCGCGATTTCTGCAGAGGTACAGTGAAGGTCTCGGTCAAGCCCATATGCTTGTTCGCTTTGATGTCGTAGACGTAGCGCCCTTCAGGCAGGGTTACGGTGACGTCGCCCGTGTGTTCGCTGAGTAGGGCGAGGAGTTCGGTGTCACCGTCACGCCACAGGGTCACTTCCACGCCGGAGGGATGCTGGGCGGCTTCGTCCGCGCTGAAAACAGGCGTCGCAACCTCTACTTCGCCATCGTTTCTACCGGCAAATTGGGGCGATGCCAACGCCACCGTTTCCCTGTCGCGAACCTGGATGGTCGGGCGGACGCCACTGGCCGCGAGGAGTTCCCGCAGGAGGGAATCAAAGGGAGCCTGATACACCGAGAAATTCAGCAGGATTGCCTTGCCCTTGCCGTGGGCGTTCACGATCCCCGCGGGGTGCTTGAGTCCGCCGTGGTAGTGAATGGGAAAGGCCCAGCCCAGGGCTTCGCCGGTGCTAAGCGCGACCGTCGGGTCCACGTGCATCTGGGGGTAGACGTTTTTGCCATACCAGTTCCCCCACTCCATATACACATCCGTATCGTTAAGGGAACCTTGGATACGCATTCGGTCGATGGCCATGGCGTCCTGCTTCCCGGTGCGCTTGACGCCGAAGAGCGCGTCGAGGATGCCGGCCTCATAGGGCTTGCAGCGATCCGAGTAGATACCGGGGCGCACGTCGGCAATGACCGTGCCGCCCTTCGCCACGAAGTCGCGGATGACCGCCGCTTCTTTTTCACCGAGGGCGAAGGCTTCGGCCAAAATAAGGACCTTGTATTTCGAGGCATCAAACTCGCCAAGACGTAGTTGGCGGTCAGTCACGTAGTCGAACTGGAGCCCCGCGTTATGGATGGCCTCGTGCCAGCGGTCATGGTCCCGACTGAGGTTTCCGTAGCTCCGGTTACCATCGAAGTGGGCGATGTGGGTGGAGGGCATGCTGTAGAGCATGGCGATTTGGTGGGTCTCCATGGTGTAGTGCATGAGAAGATCGCCGAGGCCCTCACGAATGACGCGGGTGTCTTCCATGAACTCCTTCCCCGCGCCAATGGGCGACAGGGTGGGCGCAAGAAAGGGCTGGTACTCTTCCCCCATGTTGTCCCAGCGCCACCACTGGACGGCGCACATATTGTCCAGGACCTGTTTCCAGTAATTCATCAGGAGGACGTCGGGGTCCCGACTGTAGCCAATCCAGTTGCCCGCGGGAAAGCCCGGCTTGGCGAGAGAGCGGGTCACTTCGTTGGCGGGGCCACGGTAGGGCCCGAAGTACTCCATTTCCCGCATGAAGAGGTCGAGGTCGCCACCCTGGCGGGAGCGGGTAGTCAGTCGCCGAATCGAAAAGCTGTCCGTGCCCTCGAAGCCTGTAAGGGAATGGGGATCGATTTCCCGGAAGGCCTTGATGAAGCGTTTGCACCACTGGACGTAGGTCCAACTTTGGAAGGCCTGGCGGTCATACCAGCGGGCATAGTTTTCTTCCTGCAGCGCGCGAATCTCATCGTTGATGTCGCCCATACGAATCTGTTCTTCGCCGGAAGTCTCCGAGTCGGTCTGGTTTTTGAGGGTGCGCTGGGCGAAGTATTCCTTGAACCACCGGGGCGCATCCTCAGCAGGCAGGGGCGTGTCGGCCATAAGGGTGATGTCGTCGAAGCTGCCGAAGTCTGAATCCCAGGAAGCGTTGAGGGCCTTGATGTCGCCATAGATATGCTGAAGGTATCCACGATAGGCAGTGAGACAATGGGGGCCGAGACAGGAGGCCCGCACGGCGTTTTCGTCACCGAGAGAGTAGACGTAGGTGCCATGTTCCCGGGCTTCCCGGGCGCGGGCCACGACCTCCGCCACGTGTTTTGCCATGGCCTCCTCATCGTGGACACAGCCGGTCTTTAGAATGCCTTCGTCATCGAGCATGGCCGTGACGGTGTGGCTGCTGGCGCGAAAGCTGGTCACGTAGGGTACATAGGTGAGGTTGCTGGCCGACAGGGCAAGGGGTGGCGGGCCACCCTGAAGGATGGAGGTCACGCCGAGCTGGGCCATGCGCTCGATGCCGTAAGGGGCAAGATCGCCGGTGGGCACGTTCCACATGATGAGGTTGAACTGGTCTTGCTTGCGCTGGGTAATGCGGACGGGCACTCGAAGTACCTGCTCCTCAGCGTCTCCGTGATATACGATTGCCTCGACCCACAGCAACATGGGAAACCAGGGCTTCACCTCGAACGAGAAGGGAATAGATTCCTCTCGGGCCACGGTGAAAAACTGCTCCGAAATGCTACGGTTTTCACGGTCCAACAAACGAAGCTGAAGTCGGCCACCCGGCCCCACCTCCGAGACTTGGAAGGCCCCCGCGACGTTACCGCCCAATTCCACGGCGTCTGCCGTCAGGGTCAGGTTTCCCTGAATACGTCCCGGCACTGCGGGAAGATCGAACGACGCCCAGGCTTCTATTTTACCGTCTCGCCAAAGGGTCGCATCAATGTAGTGGTCCCGCGCAAAGGATTGGGGGTGAGGCAGGGAAAGGTCGCCAGACGCCGAAACACGCTGTTCGACCCACTCGTCGACCACACCCGTTGCATCACGTATCTTCACCACCAATCGACTACCATCGGGCACGTCTGACCAGGAAAGACTCAGCAGGACCTCCGGGAGGCGCTGTCCTTGGCCGGTGTGCAATAGCGCTTTCGCGGCCTCCGTCGGATCCAATCGCACGAATTGAAGTTGGGCATCCGGATATCGGTCGGCGGCCCAAAGGAGAGCCCGTCCATGTTGCTCCATGGCCCGATCTACGGCCCGTTCCCAGCCATACTCAAAGTCTATCTTTTCGCGTGGCGCCAGATGCACCACACGGCCGCTTCCGCAGGTGGCAAATGTCTGCGCATCGCGCACGGCGATCCCATGGTCCACCGGAGCGAGCGTCCCGGGAGCCCACACCTCTTCCTTACCGACATAGACCAGTCCGGTGCCCTGTTCCACCGCCTTCGTCAATGCAGCTTTAACCAGATCGTTCAACTCGGTCAACGCCACCTGATTCAGGAAGATGACCTCGTAGGGCTTTTCCAACAAGCGCAGCACCCGCTCGGTCCCGACAGCATCGGTGACATACCACCGGGTATTACCATCGCCCAGCAGGCGGTTGGGGCCCCGCTGAAAATAGGCCACATCCGCCTCCAGATCGAAGCGCTGCATGAGCTCGATGATCTCACGGCCTTCGGTGCTGCCCTGGTAGTAGGGTGCAATGAAGAGCACCCGCGTCGTGCCCTGGGCATAGGGCTTGGCCCATTGGGTGTGGGGCGTTTCGTATTCCATGGAGAGCTCATGCTCGGACTCGAGACGCTCGGCGCCGGTGGTATATTCGCCGAAAGCCAGATTGAGTGGGCACAGGCCCAGTGCGATGAGCAGAATGATCCGTAACATTTAATGGGCTCCCGTTTGCGCGACGTGATTGGTGCTTCGTGACCGCCACTCCTGTCCGCCATGGTAGCCCGAGCCCCTCGTACAGGACAAACTGTGGCTTGGGCGCCACTTCCACCGCCCCCCCCACTTTCGTTACCAACATTTGCGGCAGATCCCTTTTGAACCCTCACCGCGCCCGGTGTATATTGGGGGGTAGCTTAAACGTCGGGAGTTTGTACACTGATTACTCGCATACTATATCGTTTGTCGGCTGTGGCCGTACTAGGCGGCCTCTGGAGCGCCGGGGCCGGGGCCAACGAGGGACCTGTCAGTTATTCGCAGGACGTCCTCCCTGTTTTATCATCAAAATGTTTTACCTGCCACGGGCCAGACCCCGAAGAGCGTAAAGCAGGCCTACGACTGGATACGAAAGAAGGTCTTTTTGCGGCGTTGAAATCGGGAAACGTCGCGGTGGTGCCGGGAGACGTGCT
Organism: Candidatus Hydrogenedentota bacterium; assembly: GCA_034669905.1. Taxonomy (GTDB): domain Bacteria; phylum Hydrogenedentota; class Hydrogenedentia; order Hydrogenedentales; family JAEUWI01; genus JAEUWI01. Next base: position 46,397 of record JAXMOL010000018.1, on the reverse strand, counting down.
GAAGAGCGCGCTCCACACCCGCATCACGACGAGTGATGTCGACGAGCAGATGCCTCCCACCGAGAGCGTGAAGCAACTGACTCCCGAAGAAAAGACCCTGCTTACCCGTTGGATTGAAGAGGGCGCCACCTGGCAGGGACATTGGGCCTTCGAACCCCTTGCGAAACCACCGGTACCCGAAACGCAGACTGACACCTGGTCCCGTAACGCTATTGACCGATTTATTCGACGGGCCCAACAAGCCCGGGGCCTCGAACCGGCGCCCGAAGCGGATCGGCGCACCTTGATACGCCGAGTCACTTTCGACCTCACGGGCCTGCCCCCTACTCCAGAGGAAGTGGCTGACTTTCTGGCGGATGAACGGCCCGACGCCTACGAACAGCTTGTAAACCGCCTGCTGGCCTCCCCCCGCTATGGCGAACGGTGGGCGCGGCACTGGCTCGATGTGGTCCACTATGGTGATACCCACGGCTACGACAAGGACAAGCGCCGGGACAATGCCTGGCCCTACCGTGACTATGTCATCAACGCCCTCAACGAAGATAAACCGTACGGTCGATTCATTCGTGAGCAAATCGCCGGGGACACCCTCTTCCCGGATGAGCCGCAGGCCACCGTCGCACTCGGTTTCCTCGCCGCAGGCCCTTGGGATTTTGTGGGCCATGTGGAGCTGCGCGAAGGCACCCTGGACAAGAAGATAGCCCGAAACCTGGACCGGGACGACATGGTGAGCACGGTTATGGCCACGGTGAACAGTCTTACCGTGGGCTGCGCGCGGTGCCACGATCACAAGTTCGACCCCATCAAGCAATCGGACTACTACAGCCTTCAGGCCGTCTTCGCTGGCATCGACCGTGCCGACCGTTTCTACGACGAAGACCCGGAGGTCCACAAGCAACGCCAGTCGCTGATTAAGGAACGGGAACGCCTCAGCGCAATCGATGAACGCTACCGCGAGCAGTTGGCGGCCTTGACCTCGCCCGAACTTGAGGCCATCGAGGAAGGATTGAAGCCGCTGGAAGCCCGGCTGAAGCAACTTGGCCAGAAAGGCAGTCCGACGAACGGCTACCATAGCGCCATCGAATCGGAACCGGACCGTACCAAGTGGGTACAGGTTGATTTGGGACAGGCCATGCCGCTGGAGCGCATTCGTCTGATTTCGGCCCGTCCGGTAGATTTCACGGACACGCCAGGATTTGGCTTCCCGATTCGATTCAAGGTGGAAACATCCTTAACGGAAGATTTCAGCAACCCGACAATCCTCTTGGATCAGACCCAGGAAGATCATCCGGCCCGGACCGACCGACCGTTCACCATAGACGGCGCCCAGGTGGAGGCCCGCTATGTGCGCATGACCGCCACGCGGCTCTGGAAACGGGTGAATGACTATGTCTTCGCCCTCGCCGAGATGGAAGTCTACAGCGGCGGAAAAAACGTGGCCCGGGATGGGGCCGTCACCGCGATGGACAGCATCGACCGGGGCCGGTGGCACACGAAGAACCTGGTAGATGGTTTTGACAGTCACCATCGCATCGGGGCGATCTCCGACGGGGATCCTAAGAAAACCCTCGGTGAGTCCTTCCAGGCCATGGTGGCGGTCCTGAAAAAAGAACGCGACGCCATCAAAATGAATATGCTTCCGGAAGGCGAACGAAAGGCGTATCGGGAAAACACGGTGGCACTCAATCAGGCCAACGCCGCCTGGGAGGCCCTGCCCGAACCGAAGAAAGTCTATGCGGCCACCGACCAGTACGCCCGCATCGGAAACTTTGCGCCGCCCGGAAAGATACGCCCCATTCCCCTGCTGGAGCGGGGTAGCGAAAAGACTCCCGGCCCCCTCATGTCCCCCGGCACTGTGGGCTGTTTGCCCGGCATGGAAAGTCGCTTTGAGTTGCCGGAAGGCCATGAGGAATCGGCACGTCGCGCCGCCCTGGCCACCTGGCTTACCCGGGAAGAGAACGCCCTGACCTGGCGCTCCATCGTGAATCGGGTCTGGCACTATCACTTTGGTCAGGGCATCGTGAGCACGCCCAATGACTTCGGTCGCATGGGCGCACCGCCGACCCACCCCGAACTCCTCGACTGGCTCGCGACGGCCTTCCTGGAAAATGGTCAGTCCCTCAAGTGGCTGCACCGTGAAATCGTGACCAGCGCGACCTACCGCCAGGCGGCCCTCTTTAATGAAGCTTTTGCCACCATCGACGGAGGCAACCAGTATCTCTGGAAGATGAACCGGCACCAGTTGGAGGCCGAGGCGTTGCGCGACGCCATCCTCGCGGTGAGTGGCAAGCTTGATCTCGCCATGGGTGGACCGGGCGTGGACTTGTTCGTCTTCGAGGATGACCATTCGCCGCGCTACAAGTATGCGGAATACGACCCCGCCGATCCCGCAGGCTTTCGCCGCTCCATCTACCGCTTCGTGGTGCGGAGCGTGCCCGATCCCTTCATGGCGAGTATGGATTGCGCGGACCCGTCCCAGAGCGTTCCTGTTCGGAATGAAACCCTGACGGCGATCCAGGCGCTGGCCCTGATGAACAATCCGACCACGGTACGGCAGGCGGCCTTCTTTGCCGAGCGCGTTGCGAAAGAAGCCCACACCGTACCGAAACAGATTCAGAAAAGCTTCCAACTCGCCCTCAACCGCGCCCCGACGAAAGACGAATTGTCTACGCTGGTACCTTACGCGGAGGAATATGGGATGGCAGCGACGTGTCGGTTGATATTGAATAGTAACGAGTTCGTGTTTGTGGATTAAAAGAGAGACTGCACCACGAAGAACACGAAGAAAGAAATGAAGGAAAGAGAAAATCCGTTTAGAATAAACGAACACCTGCAATCTCATGGCAGAGATATGGTCTTATCGCCCTCTCTCCTCCTTCGTGTACTTCGTGGTGAAAGATTTTTTACAGGCGCCCCCCCGACTTTACCCTAACAACGTGAGATTTCAATAGTATGAAATGCAAATCACAACATCGCCCCACCCGCCCCATGAGCCGCCGGGAATTTTTATGGCATTCCGGCGGCGGTCTCGGCGGCATTGCCCTCGCCCATCTCCTCAATCGGGAGGGCAGGCTGGCCAGCGCCACACCCGCCTTTCCGGATGGCCTTCATCACGCCCCGAAGGCCAAGCGGGTCATCCAGCTCTTCATGTCGGGCGCGGCAAGCCAGTGTGACACGTTCGACTACAAACCCGAACTCATCAAGCGCGCGGGAGAGCCCTTCGACCCGGGCGGCAAGGTGGAACTCTTCCAGAGTGAAGCGGGCGTCGTCATGCCGTCGCCGTGGGAATGGAAGCAATATGGCGAAAGTGGCAAGTGGATGAGTGGCCTGGTCCCCCACCTGGCCGATTGTGTGGACGACATGGCCTTTCTGCCCGCCATGGTCGCCAAGTCCAACGTCCACGGTCCCGCCACCTTCATGCAGACCACGGGTTTCCTCTTACCTGGATTTCCGAGCATCGGCTCCTGGATCAGTTATGGCCTGGGCAGCGAGACGGACAACCTCCCCACCTTCGTGGTCTTGCCCGACGCCCGTGGCTTTGGTCCCGGCGGCCCGAAAAACTGGGGGCCCGGTTTCCTGCCCTCCAATCACCAGGGCACGTTGATTCACCCCGCTAAGAAGAATCCCATCGCCGACCTCTTCCCCCCCGCGGACGAATACGTTACACCAGAAAACGACGCGAAGGGCCTGGACGTATTGGCGGCGCTGAACAAGATGCACATGGCCGAACGGGAAGGGGATTCACGGCTGGACGCACGGATTCAGAGCTACGAACTCGCTGCCCGCCTACAGGTCACCGCCCCGGAAGTACTCGATCTGAAAGGGGAAACGGACGCCACGAAGAAACTCTATGGCCTCGACAATCCTGTGACCGAGGATTTCGGCCGCAACTGTCTGGTGGCCCGGCGTCTCCTTGAACGGGGCACCCGTTTTGTCCAGGTATGGAGTGGTGCCGACAACGCCTTCCCGCGGCGCAACTGGGATTCCCATGAAGACCTCGAAAAGGATCACGGCGAAATGGCGGCCAGCATGGACCGTCCTGCTGCGGCCTTGCTCAAGGATCTGAAATCACGGGGCATGCTCGACGACACCATCGTCATCTGGACCACCGAATTCGGACGCATGCCCTGCAGTCAGGGTAGTGCAGGCCGGGACCACAACCCCTTCACCTTTACTTCGTGGCTCGCGGGCGGCGGCATCAAGGGCGGGGCGGTCCACGGGGCCAGTGATGAGTGGTCTTACAAGGCCCAGGAAGACGTGACCTACGGCTACGACCTCCACGCCACCGTGCTCCACCTCTTGGGCATCGACCACGAACGGCTGACCGTATTAAACAACGGCATCGACCGGCGCCTGACAGATGTTCACGGTCACGTAATTAAGGAAATCATTGCGTAGATTGGGTTAAGGAGCGGGGCGAATTGCCGCCGTAGCGGCAGGATATAGGTGACGCCGGAAGACGGTCGTCACAAGCAAAAACGAAACAATGCATTCTTGGAGTAAGCAGTGAAAATTCTTCTCATCGCTCTTGCAATGAGCCTCGCCAATGCGGAATACACGGCAGCAGCAGCCCTTACGGAAGTATCCAGCCTTCCCGATCCCTTTCAATTCGAAGATGGCCGACGCGTAACTACCACCGAGGAATGGGGTGAGCGGCGCAGGGAAATCATTGCGTCCATATCGCAGTACGAATACGGCCACATGCCCCCTGCGCCGGGGAACGTCTTCCGGGCTGAAACCTTGGAATCTGGAACGCGATTCGATGACGCCAGCCACTTCGAGTCCCTTCGTCTGGCCTTTGGGCCGGAAAAGTCTCTCCGCACAACGGTCCATGTCTATACCCCGTCTGACGCCTCCGCCCCCCTCCCGGTCATCCTCCGCTTTGGCCTGGGCGGCGAACACGCCCCGGCAGCCAACGAACGGGGCTATGCCTTCGTGTGCTTCGAACAGACCAGTCTGGACCCGGACACCGAAGGACATGACGAGGTGGGCCCGGCCCAGGCCGCTTACCCCGATTACGATTGGGCGAGTGTCGCCGTATGGTCCTGGTGTGCTTCACGCGTGATGGACTACGTGGAGCGAGACGACCGTTTCGATGCAAATAAGGCGGCCATTACCGGCCACTCCCGCACGGGTAAGGCCGCGCTTCTCGCCGGTGCACTGGACGAGCGCTTTGCACTCGTCGTACCCAATGGCTCGGGGTGTGGCGGCGCGGCGTTGTTTCGCGATCCGCCCAAGGGCGTGGAGACCCTGGAGCTCATTACCCGCGCCAGTCGTTTCAAGAGTTGGTTTCACGCGGACTTCGGCCAGTTTGGGGACCGGGAAAATGCGTTGCCCTTTGACCAACACTTTCTCCGTGCCCTGGTGGCGCCCCGTGTCATCCTCAGCACCGACGCCTTTGGCGATCAATGGTGCAATCCCCCCGGCACGCAGCGGGCCTGGCTGGGTGCCCAGCCCGTCTTCGATTTCCTGGGGGCACCGCAGAACAACCTGATCCATTTTCGCGAAGGCAACCACGACCAACTGGCAGAGGATTTTACGGTGCTCTTGGAGGTGGCCGATCACGTAGTCAAGGGCACATCCTTACAGGAAGATCTCCAACGCCCGCCATTCCCAAGCCATCCGAAGCCGACACCTGATCCCGCCAAGAGTTAGGACTCGCCGGAACACCCGATTGCTTGCGCTTCCCTATGTCACTCCGATAGCACGCTATAGGGTGAATTATCCATACCAGATGCCATGCATAGTAATTATTGAAAGGTTTAATGACCAACGTCTTGACAGATCGCATGTCGGAGAGGCAGTCTGATACTAATCCCTCTCTCTAAACACTGAAGGATGAACGACGATGCTTTTCGATCCCCATGAACGCACGGCCACCCTGCGCTCCCTCCTTTCTCAGGGCACGGTAGTGCTTCCCGGCGCCATCAACGCCCTCAGCGCACGGCTTATAGAGAAGATGGGATTCGATGCGGCGTATTTGTCGGGCGCGGTGTTGGCCAATTCGGTGGGTGGCCGACCCGACGTCGGCATCATGACCCTTACGGAGTCTGAACAGCACACCCGCCACATCGCCAATGCCTGCAACCTGCCCCTCATCGTGGACGCCGACACCGGGTATGGTGAAGTGAACAATACCATCCGCACGGTGGAGACCCTTGCGGCGGCCGGCGCCAGCGGCATTCACCTGGAAGACCAGGTATTCCCCAAGCGTTGTGGGCATCTGGCCGGGAAAGAACTCGTTCCCGCGGAGGAGTTCTGCGAAAAAATCGCGGCGGCCGCGGTGGCGAAGCCCTCCGATGATTTTCTGTTAATCGCCCGTACCGATGCCCGCGGTGTCGCCGGTTATGATGAAGCCGTGCGACGTGCTCAACTCTACCTTGCGGCGGGCGCCGACGTAATTTTTCCCGAGGCCCTCACAAGCGAGGAAGAGTTTCGCCGCTTTGCAAGCGATGTCGACGCCCTGCTGCTGGCAAACATGACCGAGTTTGGCACCTCGCCTTCCTTCAGTGCATCGGAGTTGGGCGACATGGGATACAACCTCGTCATCTTCCCCGTTACCCTGCAACGAGCGGCCATGTATGCCATGGAACACGTACTCAACGAACTCGCCACTTCCGGGAAAGTGGATGGGTGCCTCGGGCAGATGCAGACCCGGCAGGAGTTATATGACCTGCTCGGATACACAGGTACTGTCAATAAGTAGCGGTGAACTTGGTGAAATCCTCACTGAGGCATCGGGCAACGCGATTGGATACGTGGCTTTCGAGCCCTTAACAGGAGAGCACGATGAGTGATACCCCATACAGTCCCGGCCTCGCCGGCGTTATCGCTGGTGAAACGACGATCGGATGTGTCGACCAGGGCAAGCTGCTCTACCGCGGCTATACCATCCAGGAGCTCGCAGAGACGGTCTGCTTCGAAGAGGTCGCCCACCTGCTTCTCTTCGAGTCCCTGCCCAATGCCAGTCAATTGGAGACCGTGAAGCAATCCCTCGCGAACTACCGCCCCCTGCCAGAGCCCCTCATCGATGCGCTGCGCGCCATTCCCAACGAGGTCCCCATGATGGACGTCCTCCGCAGCATGGTTTCCTACACCGGCCACTTTGATCCCATTGCGGGCGAAGACGAGGCGGCTAACCGGCAACGGGCCCTCTGGCTTACCGCTCAGATTGGCGGCATCATTGCCGCCCGCTATCGGCTGGTCAATGGCCAGGAACCCTTAGCTCCCAAAGACGGCCTGAGTCACGCCGCCCAGATCCTCTATCAGTGTCATGGCGAAATTCCCGACGCCCTCTCCGAAGAGCTCATCGACCTGAGCCTGGTGCTCTACGCGGAGCATGATTTCAACGCCAGCACCTTCACCGCACGGGTAATTTGCTCCACGATGTCGGATATCGTCTCTGCGGTTACCGGGGCCATCGGAGCCCTGAAGGGCCCCCTCCACGGCGGAGCCAACGAAGCCGCCATGGAAATGTTGATCCGTTTCAAGAGCGCGGACGAAGCGAGTGCGTGGATCACGCAGGCACTTGCGAACAAAGAAAAAGTCATGGGCTTCGGTCACCGGGTTTACAAGCATGGCGATCACCGTGCCGTCATTCTCGAAGAAAAGCTTCGCAAGCTGGCCACACAAAAGGGCGAGGAAAAGTGGATGGCCATTTACGACGCCATCAAGAAGCCGATGACGGAAGAGAAGAAAATTTATCCCAACGTCGACTACCCCTGCGGCCTGACATATTATCTGCTGGGCCTTCCCATCGACGTCTACACCCCCCTCTTCGTGGCCTCCCGGGTCACCGGGTGGAGTGCCCACATCATCGAGCAAGCCCGCAACAACCGGATTTATCGGCCGCTGAGTATCTACCAGGGTCCCAAAGCACGGCCTGTCCCCCCGATTTCCGCGCGCTAGCCCGGGAGATCCCGAAATCGGCACAGGGTGAACAATAAAAAATAATTGTGGTAACCCGTGGATAATGCTGTTACACTACTCCCAATGAATCAGGAGTGTGTCTCCACCCACGCCGATGATTATTAGTTCACAATGAAATCAGCAGAATGTTAAAGGAAATTAGAAATGCCCACAGGTACCGTTAAATTTTTCAATGAGCAAAAAGGTTTTGGCTTTATCAACCCCGACGATGGCGGCGATGACCTGTTCATCCACGTCTCCAACGTTGACCCGGCCGAAGGCCTTCTGACCGAGGGTCAGCGCGTGTCCTTCGAAGTCGGCCAGGGCCGCAAGGGGCCGGAAGCCCAGGAAGTGCGTTCCGCCTAATCGGCTTCGCATCTCACTAGAAACAGTTTAATCCGTGTATCGTGTGGACAGTCTGAATTTCCTTATTGAGTCCGGTTTTACCTGATTCATTCGCTCAGACTTTTTCACATCGTCGAAGACAAACAACTGCAGCATGTCCGCATACCCCCGGAAGCCGAAACGACTCGGTGGAGGTCAATGGGTTTCCCGGGTATTCCTATATGGTGCGGGTCTGCGAAAATTAAGTGTTGGTAGTATTGGGCACTTGAACGCGTCAAGCGCTCGACGGTTCTTTATCAGCCAAGGCTGACGCGTACACTGATTCCCAAAGGTCAGGTGGTAGGTTTTAACTTACTCCCTGGCCTTTTTTGTTTCCATGGCCTCAAAAGTGCGCATGGTATCGATGGACATATACCCCTGCTTTCAATCGACACCCGCTGGAAAACACCATGACCTCCCATACGCAACGCTCCAAACGCCTGGAACATTACACCGGGCATGCCGTGACGCTGCCAGATTCAATCGCCCGCGTCGTCGCCCGTGAGACCGACGAGCCAACGCAGGTCCTCTACGGCTTGTCCGACTTAGACCCTTCCCTGCATACGGCGGAAACCTGGTGCGTACTGACCCCCCGCTACTGTTGTATCGTCCCTCCCGCGCCCGACCCACCGACAACCTTCCGCCGGGACGCCGTCCAGAAGGTCGCGCTCACGGTGGGACTCAGCGGCAACGAACTGCGTATATGGGGCGCACACGCTGACCTGCTGGCGACCCTCCGCTTCAGTCACCGACAGCGCCCGGCCATGGAATCTATTAAGTATCTCCTGGAAGAACCCGAGGCCGAAGCACCGGGCACCGCCCCCGACACCCTCTTCCAACGTGGATTGTGGCGTCCCATCGAAGAGGCGCAGGCCGCAGTGTCGGAGAGTGGCACCGGACTCCTGCTCCGTCTGCTTGGCTATATGGCCCCCTACAAAAAACGTTTCGCGGCGGGCATCCTTTCCGGACTGTTGCTGGCCCTGCTTCAGTTGGTTCCGCCCTACCTCACCGGCTACCTGATCGACTCGGTGCTACGCCCGGTGGAGTCCGGCACACGACTCGCCATCGAAGCACGGCCCATGGCCCTCTGGCTTGTCTTCTTACTCGGCATTACCTATGCCGGAACCCAGTTTGTCGCGTGGGTCCGCATGCGCTCCATGGCCCTCCTGGGCGAGTTCGTCGCCCGGGATCTCCGCAAGGCGGCCTACGACCACTTACAGCGTTTAAGCCTCAGCTTTTACTCGACCAAACAAACCGGCAGCCTCATCAGCCGCGTCAGCTCAGACACCGACCGGCTCTGGGAATTCGTCGCCTGGGGCCTGGTGGATTTTCTGGTATCCATGCTAACCCTGGCAGGGCTCACCGGCGTCCTCCTTTATCTCGATTGGCGACTGGGCCTCGTCATGACCTTGCCCATGCCGGTGGTGCTGACCATCCTCTACCTTTACGGCCGACGTATGCACCACTTGTTCGGCAACGCCTGGCGTCGGTGGGGCAAACTCACCGCGGTATTGGCAGACTCCATTCCCGGTATCCGCGTGGTCAAGGCCTTCAACCAGGAGCACCGGGAACAGGACCGGTTTGGCACCAGCAATGCAGAGGTCTGCACGAGCTTTAATCAAATCCATCGGACGTGGACCAGCTTCTGGCCCTTCCTGTGGTTCAGCATCCAAAGTATGACACTCGCCGTCTGGTTTTTCGCCATGCCCCGTCTGCTGGGCTATAGTCCGACGGCCACCCCACTCACGGTCGGTGTCTTTGTTTCCTTCACCCTCTACATGGGGATGTATTTACACCCCATCGAAATTTTGGGACGCCTCACCTTTATCTTAAATCGTGCCACCAGCTCGGCCCATCGGGTCTTCGAGATTCTGGATAGTGAGCCCGATATTGTCGAAGCGGACGCCCCAACGCGCCTCGAACCGGTTGAAGGACACGTACGCTTTGATAAGGTCAGCTTCGCCTATGATGGCGTACGCTCCATCTTGAAAAACATCTCCTTCGACGTACAGCCCGGTGAAATGATCGGACTCGTGGGTCCCTCGGGGGCAGGCAAATCGACCATCACCAATCTCATCGCCCGCTTTTACGATCCGACCCATGGACAGATCACCATTGATGGGGTCGATGTACGCGACCTGGCGCTGGGCCACTACCGGCGACAACTGGGAATCGTGTTACAGGATCCCCACCTCTTTCACGGGTCCATCCTCGATAACATTCGCTATGGCATGCCGGAGGCCGACCTGAAGGCCGTGATTGAGGCGGCCCGTGTGGCGAACGCCCATGATTTTATCTGCCAGCTCCCGTTGGGCTACGACACCACGGTGGGCGAACGGGGCCACACCCTTTCGGGTGGTGAACGCCAACGGATCTCCATCGCACGGGCCCTCTTGTGCAACCCACGGGTCCTCATACTCGACGAAGCAACAAGCAGTGTGGACACGGAGACGGAACACAAGATTCAGGAAGCCCTGGACAAACTGGTGGAAGGCCGAACCGTCTTCGCCATTGCCCACCGGCTCTCCACGTTGCGGCGGGCCAATCGCCTTTTCGTCGTCGATGAAGGGCGCATTGCCGAGGAAGGTACCCACGCTGAATTGTTGGCCAATGACGACGGCGTCTACAGTCGTCTGGTCCGCATGCAGCAGGAACTACACGAAATGTATATCGCATAGCGGGGAGAATGAGTGATGAAATCCACCACCCAACCAGACAGCGCCAGCCTTCAACTCAGTCGCCTGCCGGATGGCCGCATAGAAGCCCTGTCCGCAGGGCTGCGCACGGTCGTCCGCATCAGCGTCTGTTTTCCCTGGACGGCACCCGGCACCTTCGTTTCGCTCCGGGATGAGAACAACGTGGAAGTGGCCCTCATCGAGGACACCGCCACCCTCGACGGGGAGAGCCGTGAGGTGTTGGAGCGGGGCCTTCGGGAAGCCAGTTTCTCCTTTGAAATCACGGCCATACGGGTGCTCAAACTGGAGTTTGAAATCCGCCACTGGGAAGTGGAATGTGTGCAAGGGGTGCGCCGTTTTCAAACCCCAAAAGAGGATTGGCCTCACCGGCTGCCGCCCAACGGACTGCTAATCACCGACGTTGCAGGCGATATATACAAAATCCCCGACTGGACGATGCTGGACCGACCCAGTCGGAGATTACTGAAGGCATACCTGGATTAGGATGTGATTTCCTGCGGGTACTAGTTCTTAATCGAGTCCGCCGGGAAGGTGCTGTAGTTGATGGTCTTACCTTCGGGGCTCTTGTGGGTGTAGGAGAGGTGAATCAGACCATCGCTCCCTTCCATGATGGTGGGATAGCCGAAGGATTCGGATTGGTCTTCGCTTGATTCCAGCATCTTCTTGTAGGGCCACGTCTTTCCCTCATCTTCGGAGAGCAAAATGGCCAGGTTGTGACGACCCTGCTCGGCGTCGTTGTAGACCAACACCCAGCGTCCCCCCTGAAGGGCACAGGCCGAAACACTGGAACCGGGATTGGGGAATTCCATGTCGGTGCCGATACTCCACGTCTCGCCCTGGTCGGTGGAAGTCGCTTCGATAATACGCTTGGGCATGGCGCCGTTGTCCCGCATATAGGCCATGAGGGTGCCGTCGGAACGCTCTACCACGGCGGGCTGGATATTCCCCAGACCAACGACGGGTGCGCTGGCCTGCCAGGTGGCCCCCTTGTCGTCGGAGTAGGCCATGAGGGACACGTTATACCCGTCGGAATAAAGGGGCAATACGATGCGGCCGGATTTCAGGGTGATGACCGGCGTGCGGGGCATCCAGCCAATGTCGGTCTTCACCGGGTCGGAGGCGCTCTCCACCAGCATACGGGTATAGGAGCCGGCATACTCGGACCACATAGGTTCCGGGTAAGCAATTTCCTTAAAGCCCTGCTTCAGCGCATCGCCAAACCCCTCGCCCGGCTTGAGCAGAATAATGTCCTGCCATTCCCAGGTCGGTGCGCCCGCGCCCATGTAGTCCGTGCTCGTGCGGTATTTGAGAATGCCGCGTTCCCAGCGATTGGTGTGGACCACCAGCCAGAAGAGCCAGAGCTTCTCGTCGGCATCGATATACAGGACCGGATTACAATCCGGCAGATCCGGCGTATCCGCCATCTCGAAGACGGGTCCCCACTGGGTCTCCCCCTTCTTCAGGCGGGCACCACGAAGACGCACGTCGTTGGACTTGCGCTCACCCGAGCCATAGAACCACACGGCCAGATAGTCCCCGTTGGGACACTCCACAATCGAGCTGCTGTGCACGTGTTTTTCCTGGGGTGGGAAGATGTGGACCGTGTCCGCATTGGCGGAGGGGACAAGCAGTGCCAGCAAAAGAAGCGCGGGCAGGAATAAGTAAAGGCGCATGGTGTTTTCTCCGGTGGATAAATGCATAGTTTTTATTGAATTCGCCCTTTAGTAGACCCCATCGACACCGGACTTGTCAACGCCCCATTCCCCGCGCCACCCCATCGGCGTCCGCCAGCCCTTTGGACATGGGCGCCCCCCGCACATGCACCTGTCGCGGAAAATGGGTGATCGAATGACTATACCCTTCCCCCTCGGATTCGCTATAGTGAGGCTCCGTATCGAATGCAGGAGGGTAGCACCATCGACACCAAGAACGACATGACCTGTCTGGCCATTGAAAGCGGCGGAAGCGGCACCCGTCTGGCCCTGGCCGGTCCGGATGAAACGATCCTTCACGAAGCCCATTGTCGATCGGCCAGCCCCCTTTACCGGGACGCGAAGGGCTTCCGTGACGAGTTTACCGACACCCTCGAGCGCCTGCTCCAGGCGGAGGGCATCATTCCCGAGTCCATCGCCGTGGTAGGACTGGCCGGGCCTGCCGACCGAGCCACGATCCATGCGGTATTGAAACAACGCCTTTCCCGGGTGCCCCGCATCGAGCACAGCGAAGGGGAGCTTGGTCTCGCCCGCTATGATCTTAAGGAAGGCATCGCCCTGGTTGCGGGCACGGGTGCAAGCTGCCACGCCATTGACCACCAAGGCGCACGGAGCGCCATTGGCGGCTATGGGCCCCAGTTTGGCGACGAAGGCAGCGCCTACTGGATTGGCCGAGAAGGGCTCCGTGCGGCCTTTCGTGCCGAGCAAAAGCGGGGTGAAGAAACGAAACTACTGGAGGCCGCCCGAGATTTCTATCACATTGAATCCCCGTGGCAGCTCCTGGATGAAGCGCAGTCGGGGGGCCATATCGCGGCTCCCCGGGTGGCCGAGTTCGCGGCGGCGGTGGACGGCGTGGCTGCCGATTGGGATGGCACCGCCCGCGCCATCTTGGAGGAAGCCGGCACCCACCTCGGGAATCTGGTCATCGACATGGCCGCCCGCACCGACTTTGATGTGGAGCCCATTCCCCTAGTATTTACAGGAGGCGTCTTTCATGCCAAGCGGGTACTTTCCGCCATCGAAGCGACCCTCTCCCGCTCTCCCTATCTTTTTGCCTGTCACCCGGTCGTGCTCGAACCGATCTGCGGACTCATCCGGTTACTCCAGCGCGACATCACTATAAGGAACACGTAGTACATGTATCTCGACCAATATTTCAAAGTCATCGAAGGTTTGGTGGCCAAGATTCAAAACACCCAACGCGAACAAATCGAAGCGGCTGCGGCCATCGTGGCGGAGAGCCTCGCGGAAAAAGGGGGCTGGTTCATCATGGACACGGGGCACATGCTCCAATGGGAAGCCATCCGGCGTGCCGGCGGCATGGTCGGCATCACACCCTTCAGTTATGAACTGAACGTGAACGCCGACCTCCAGCACCGGGAGATTGAACTGCCTCCCGGAAAAGCGGCCGCCCTGGAATCCCAGACGGTCCATCTCGCCCTGGAAAAGAGCAAACTCAAAAAGGGCGATGTGCTCCTCATCAACTCCAATTCCGGACGCTCCGCCAATGTAATCGCGGTAGCCCTCCAGGCCCAGGAGCGGGGTATTCACACCATCGGCCTCGCGTCGAAACTCCAGATGGACCACTGTGAGTCCCAGCACCCGAGCAAGCGCAAGTTGGATCAGGTAACCGAATGCTTCATCGACAATTGTGGCGGCGTGGGCGATGCCGTGCTGCCCGTGAAAGACAATGAGAAAATGTGTCCCCTCAGCGGTATTGGAGCCAGCTTTATTTTCTGGGCCATCCACGCCCATGCGGTGGACCTGTTGGAACAAAAAGAGATTAAGCCCACCATCTATCGCAGTGTGCACACGGGCAGTGAGGCCTTCATGGCCCAGCAGGAAGCCAGCTATAAAGAACGGGGCATCTAAGTCGCGTACCGCAAAAGACGCCCTGACCAACATACTGCTTAGTCCCATCAAGACCCGCAATCCTACCTGTGAACGCAACGGGGAACGCTCCCGCGCTTCCATGACAAACCGTGTGAATGTATGAGTGAAACACCCCCGACAAGCGACCGTAAGGTCCTCCGCTATGCCACCTTCAGCCTATGGGTGAATATCGTCCTCACCGTCGTGAAGGGTGTCGCCGGGATCCTGGGCCACTCCCACGCCCTGGTGGCCGACGCCGTGGAGTCCCTGCTGGACGTTTTCGGTGGACTCATTATCTGGGGCGGCATCCGTATCGCCACCATCCCCCCCGATGAGGACCACCCCTATGGTCACGGCAAGGCCGAATCCCTCGCGGCCGTCGTGGTGGCCGGGGGGCTCATTGTGACGGCCATCGGCATTGCGGTTTCGAGCGTGCAGGCCATGCTGGTGCCCCACGAAGCTCCGGCCCCGTATACCCTCCTCGTGCTCGTGGGGGTTATCGGCCTGAAAGAAATTCTCTACCGCTACCTGTCACGCGTCAGCAGCGCGCTCCATTCCACGGCGCTCAAGGTGGATGCCTGGCACCATCGCAGCGATGCCATTACTTCCGTCGCCGCCTTCGTGGGCATCGGAATTGCCGTGGTGGGGGGCGAGGCCTGGCGCACCGCCGATGAATGGGCCGCCCTGCTCGCCTGTGGCATCATCGCCTGGAATGGTGTGACCCTCCTCCGTCCGGCCGTCGATGAAATCATGGATGCCGCGCCCGACCCCGGGATCGAAGCGCGAGTGCGGGTCGTTGCCTTGGAGCAGAAAGACGTCGTCTCCCTCGACACCTGCCTGGTGCGCAAAATGGGGCTCTGTTTCTTTGTGGATATTCATGTGGGTGTGGAAGATACCCTCACCGTGCAGCAGGGCCACCTCATCGCCCACGATGTGAAAGACGCCATCCGCGCGGATAACCCGGCTATCCATGATGTCCTGGTGCACATCGAGCCCGCGTCCCGTCATAACCACCCACACGAGGACGATGGGGATGTGGGATGAATCCGGCTTCGAAGTGCACCCGACGCTACCCGGCACCGAAGCGCTCATTGACGCCGTCGAAGCGCAGCTTGCAACATCAGGCTATGGCGTGGGCGCACCTTCGCTGTCCG
Source organism: Candidatus Hydrogenedentota bacterium (assembly GCA_034669905.1). Lineage (GTDB taxonomy): Bacteria > Hydrogenedentota > Hydrogenedentia > Hydrogenedentales > JAEUWI01 > JAEUWI01. The sequence continues at coordinate 30,671 of JAXMOL010000018.1, read as the reverse complement.
CCTTGCACCACCACCTCGCCCCCGAGCTCATGGCTCTCAGCGCCCACTACTCGAACGCCGTAAGCCGGGCCTTCTACCATGTGAGCGACGACATTCTGGCGGCCTACCGGGAGTTTCTTGTCCGGGGTTTGCGCCCCCTGCTTTCTGAAGACTGCTTGTTTCAGGCCCAGCCTCTTATTCGCTTTCACTTTCCCGTGCCCTTTCACGCCGCCATGAAGACGACGGCGGGCCTGCCCCGCCAATTTCACAGTGACCTGCTTGGGGGTCATCCCCCGGAGATGCTTCAGGGGTGGCTCGCACTCACCGACTGCACGGGGACGGCCACCCTGCAATGTGCATCGCGAACCGCAAGCCTTCAGGTTTTGGAATCGTACCGCGAGCAACTCGGCCCCACCGACCCACCCTTTGCCGATTCGCTCTACCATTTTTACGACACCTGGGATCGAGATTCCCACTTTGCAGAGGCCATCACCGCCGCCTGTTCCCCGGTGCCTATGCGAGCAGGCCACTTGCTGTTCTTCGACCCCCACTGCCTCCACGGCGGCACGGAAAACCACGAGGACACGACGCGGGTCAGTCTCGATTTCCGGCTCTTGCCCGTGTCACGGGAGAAGGTGGCGCTGGATAATGCCACCACGGATACGGGACGGCGCTTCCGGCGGGGCGAGCTGTTTTCCGAGCAGAGTGTCTGGGAGCTTGCGGCATCGTGAGGGACGGCAGCGATGCGGATGCGGGGACTGCCCAGGACCAGTTCATGGTATGAACTTGGCATGATGTCTTGGCCAGCCAACGCCATAGGGTTTCCCCCATGAACGCACCGTCCGGGGCCGTCCCCCTTGGCCCTTGAAACCCAGGTCAATCTCAATGCCTTTGCCCTGAGCGACCAAGTCGTTGCCAATCTCACCCAATACCGCTATAGTAGGAGCAGGCAGTAAAACTGTGCGGCATCAAGGGGAGCCTCCATGGAACGTGTACCCGACGATTCGAGAGATTATAAAGATTCTTCGCCCGGAAAAAGTCGCGGCAACGCGCCCTGGGGAAACGGCCCTCTCTCTGTCGCAATTGCTACTTTTCTGGGCAGTTGGCTTGCCACCATCGGCATTCGCCTGTTGCCGCTAAACAATTCCGTTGCAGGTCCTTTGATAATCCTCTTGGGCATCGTTTTCCTGGTAAGCGCCTGGCGCACCGCGAGACGGTATCAAAAAATACCGTTAATGTTTATCACCGTACTACTTCCTACCGTGGCCGGCATCATGATTGGAATTCCCCTGTCTCTGACACATAAGCATCCGGCTGCGTTCCGCGCCACCTGCCAAAACCACCTGAAGCACTTGGGACTGGTTCTTGCCATGTATGGAAACGAATCCGGGGAACCATGGTTACCCCCACCCTCATCCCACCCAGGCCAACTCATGTTTCCGAATAGTGAGTCAGGCGATAGCGCGATCTATCCGGAGATTCTCACCGACCTGAGCATCCTCTATTGTCCAGAGACGAAAAAGACGCCCGCCCGCGATGATTTAACGCCAAAAGCTGCCTTCGACGACCAGTCCTATTTCTATCTGGGCTATCGCATCACCAATCAAGACGAGTTGGAAGCCTTCGCGCAGGCCTATCGGGAAAATATGGGCACGGAAGAGGCCTTCGATGGCGTATTAACCGCGAAGGGGATCACACTACAACGCCTCCGTGCGGAGGACTTGGGTTTCGGAACGGACAACACGGAGGGCAGCGCTCAACTCCCCCTACTCATTGAGCGTCCCCTCGCCCACATTCCCGGCGGCAGCAACGTCCTCTATGCCGATGGGCACGTGGAATTCGTCAAGATGAACGCCAAATGGCCCGTGACCGAGGAAGCCATGGCGGTGTTGCTGGAACTGGATGCCCTCGGAAATGAATCACGCGGCAATTTGCAGGTAGAATAGAAACGGGGCCCCCTTTCCTTAACATCACATCACCATCCAACCGGAAGTACAGCAATCAATGCCTTATTCACTCAATCCCGCTCCCTATCGCCTAACCCGTCCGGCCTTTTGTGCCCTTTTTTTCATTTGCTCCGTAGGAACCCTGTCCGCGCCGACCTTCGCCACCGAAGTGGTCGGCCCGCTGTCCGACGCATCGGCCACCGCGACGACGGGCACACCCGCTATCTCGGTCGACACCCGCACCCTGACCGGCAAGGTAATGTGTGGTTATCAGGGCTGGTTTACGGCCGAGGGCGACGGCATGAACATGGGGTGGAATCACTGGCGGGGCCGGGACGGCTTCAAGCCGGGCAGTTGCACCATCGACCTGTGGCCCGACATGACCGAGCTGGAGGACGATGAGAAATACGCCACGCCCTTCCGCCACGCCGATGGAAGCACGGCCTATGTGTTCAGTTCCGCCAACCCTAAGACCGTGGCGCGCCACTTCAAGTGGATGGCGGACTATGGCATCGATGGGGCCTTCGTCCAGCGATTCACCAATGACATTCGACGCGACAAAGGCCTGCACTTTCGGGACACGGTCTTGCGCAATTGTCGTGAAGGTGCGAAGACCCACGGTCGGGCCTATGCTGTCATGTATGACCTTTCAGGGATGGGCGCCGGGCAAATGGACACGGTCATGGCGGATTGGAAACATCTGGTGGACGACTTGGGCATTGCGCAGAACGACGCGGATAGGGCCTATCTCCATCACGACGGCAAACCCGTGGTGGCGGTCTGGGGCGTGGGTTTCAATGATAATCGCAAATACACGCTGGAGGAGTGCGCCACCCTCATCGATTTCCTCAAGAAGGACCCGGTCTACGGCGGCAACACCGTCATGATCGGCATCCCCGCCTACTGGCGCACCCAGACCCGTGACACGGTGGATGACCCGGGTCTTCACGACGTTCTATTGAAGGCGGACCTGTTAAGCCCCTGGGCCGTGGGTCGCTTTCGCACCCCCGAGGATGCGGACACCTATGCCACGGAAACGCTGTCAGCGGACATTGCGTGGTGCGAGGAACGCGGCAAGACGCTGCTACCGGTTGTGTTCCCCGGTTTCAGCTGGCACAACCTGAAACCAAACAGCGCACCCAATATCATTCCCCGCCGGGGTGGTCAGTTTCTCTGGAACCAGTATGTTAACGCCAAATCCGCCGGAGCGACGATGATCTATCAGGCCATGTTCGACGAAGTCGACGAAGCGACGGCCATCTTCAAATGCACCAACAACCCGCCCGTCGGCGAATCCAGCTTTATTGACTACGAGGGACTGCCATCTGACCATTACTTGTGGCTCACCGGCCAAGGGGGCCGATTGCTCCGGGGCGAGATTGGGAATTCGGAGCGCTTGCCGGAACGGTAGCCGATAGCCCCAAGCGGATCGGCCACTTGTATCCTTACCCGCCCGCTTGTGTATGCGGAGAGTATCCCACCCACAGGCGCAGAATGTAAGACCGCAGGCGGGACATGGGTGCTGGCATTGGATTGTGAGTTTTCCCGGCGCTGTACAGCGCAATCCAAACGGAAGAGGGGTCAAGTATGGGGATGCCCAAAGCGAAATCACAACCACCAATTTCTACTGAGCGATGGACATTGCGTTCTGTCCTCTTGGTATCCGTCTTGTATCTCTCGCTGGGTCTTGCCCTCTTTTCGTGGCTGGCACGTGTGGACAACGAATATTACCCCTACGGAGACTCCTGCCCCCATAATCTCAAGGTATTATTTCTGGCCTTCGAGATGTACTCCGACAACCACGATGACGTTTTCCCCGAACTCTCCCCGACGCCGGGCGTGCTGGCGGTTCGCGAAGATCCGGAGTATTCGGGCATCCATCCCGATTATCTTGCCGATTTATATTTTCTCACGTGCCCGAACGCAGGCACTTCGCGCCCCCCTGAGCGCTGGTTTTGGGAAGAGCCGCCGCCCCCGCCCCCCTCCTTAAACACGGTCTCGAACGACCAGTCCTACCTGTACCTGGGCTATGCCATCCCCGATCAGGCGACCCTCGAACAGTTTGCCGTGGCATACCGCGCCCGCATCGCTGCGGGAAAGCCTTTTGATGAGGACCTAAGCACCATGGGTGACGGGGGCATCTCCCTGGAAATACCACGCCTGCGTAAGGACATCCCAGGCATCACCGACACGAATGAGGCCTTGTCTAAAATTCCTGTATTCATCGAGCGTCCCCTCGCCCACATTCCCGGCGGCAGCAACGTCCTCTATGCCGACGGGCACGTGGAATTCGTCAAGATGAACGCCAAATGGCCTGTGACGGAGGAGGCCATGGCGGTGTTACTGGAACTGGATGCCCTTGGAAATGAACCTCGCGGCGCTATGCACGTACGGTAGATAGTGGGCATTCCGCCGCCGCAATCGGCAATCCCATTTTCGAGGAATCCTGGCGCCTATGTCATTAACCCGTAGACTATTTCCATCGAGGTTCACAGGACGGACTGGCTGCGTCCTTGTGATGCTAACGGCCTTGTCCACCCACGCCCTGGTCACTGAAGTTGTCGGACCCCAGCCTGACGCGGCAGCCCAATCGTGGTGGCCTGAGGGGGTTGAAATCCTGGCCCGACATCCCACACGGGTCTACGGGCGCCAGTCCGATGCCGCCGAGACTATCTATTTCATGGCGAACCCCACCGCCATGGCCACCCTACTGAAGGCATTCGCCGCAATCGATGTTGAGGAGCACCCTGTCACGCGGCTCGCAGAAACCGCGCATGCCCGCGACTTCGAGGGTAAAGAATATGCCTACACCGTCCGACTGGAGATTCCGGACCCCGCGATGGCCCAACTGCGTTTTCCCCATAAGCCCGCACCTCCGCCGCACATGACGCTCTATCTCGAGGAATCCGCCAAGCTGCCCCTTCCAAACGGCATCCGCCTGACCGGAGAAATCCCGGCCTATCGGGCCGCTCCACCGACGAAACCACCGACGAAACCACCGACGGAAGTCGAGAACAAAGACGCCCAGACCAAAACCAAAGACAACCGGGAAGCTTCCGGCCTCTCCCCCACGGAGGAGACGGGTGAAACGCCGGGAGCGTCGAAACGCTGCCCCAACTCAATCGGCGAGCCACTTATACATGACAAGCGCATCCACATAACCCAGCGTGGGGTGATGGAAGGCGCCGGGCAGGTGGGCCTTCACGTCAAAGCCCAGTTTTTGCCAGAGGCGGATGGCCGTCTCGTTGGTGCTGACCACGAGGTTGTATTGCATGGCCTTGTAGCCCAGGGCCAAGGCCTCCTGTTGGGAGTGTTCGCAGAGCGCCGTCGCGATACCTTTTCCCCGACCTTTGGGGGCCACCATATACCCACAATTACAGACATGACTGCCGAGTCCGGGTTGATTGGGTTTCAGGGCATAGGTCCCCAGGATCACACCGGCCTCTTCGTAGACATAGACCACCTGGTGCACACCAAACCAATAGTGGGCGCCCTGCTCACGGTTGGTGTCCCGGGGATAGGGATAGGACTCCCCTGCTGCCACGATGTCGCGGAAAAAGGGCCAGATGGCGTCAAAGTCTTCGATAGATGCTTTTCGTATTCCCTTCATACCTATTCCTCCACAATGCGCACCCGCGAAAGGTAAATGTCCGCCTTTCCGGGCTTCTCAAAATAGGCCGTTTCCCCCTCGTGGGTGGAATAGTAACTGACCAGCAATTCATCGCCTTCGGGGACCATGCCCATGTAGCTCGAATCACCGTGGGTCTTGAAGTGCTGCAGCTCCGTGAAGCCCTGCCCCACCACAAACTCCCACAAACGGCCGGTTTCCGTCACGCGCCCATCGTCCAATTCCAGCTTGTCGCGCCCCGCAAGGAAGATGCGGCCATTGTGTTCGATGGCGGCGGGGCAGTGAAAGTACAAACTCTCGTCCAACACCTCCCACTGCGTCAGGGTGTCGGCGTCGGACTGAAGCACGATACCCGAACGAAAACCGCCATATTTCGCCAATTCCGGATTCGGGGTTCCCGTGTAATTGCGGCGGGCAAAGAGCAGGGCCTTGCCGTTTTCCAGGAATAGGATTTCCGTCTCGTTGGCCCACAGGGTTTCGCCCTTCACCGTGACAGGCGGGATGGGCGTCGACTGTACGTGCCAGTCGTAGCCATCATCAGAAACCAACACATCCACCCCACAATACCCCGGACGACGGACGTACGCCGGCACATAGAATTTGCCCTGATTCATCTTGGGGCGCCAGAAGATATAGCCGGGCGCCATGGATTGGGAATCACTCCACGTCGTTCCGTCGGTGCTGGTCCACGCGCAGTTGGCATATTGGATTGCGCCCTTCGGACGAAGGCGGCAGTCAACGGCGTAGACGCGGATATCGGTGGGCGTGACCAGTAGCTTAGGGTCTCGCAGATCCACACCAACCGACGCAAACCGCGCAACTTCGCTCCATTGCTTTGTATCCGACGAGCGAATTACGACGATTTCACCGAGGACATCGTGGCTCGCGCCGCCGTGGGAGATGGCGCTTCGGAAGGTGCAGTAGTACTGCCCCTGAAACTTCGCGAGGTCCGTGAAGGCGTTGTAGGTACCGTCGTCGTGGATTTTGGTGAGGGCGATTTCCTGGGCCGGGGTGGTGGCGGACAAGCAGGCCCCAACGACCAGAATCACTATATAGCAATAATTTATTAAGGCTTTATTTTTCAATCTCTAATCCTTTTTGGGATAGAAAACAACGGGTTTCAAACTGAAAGGACATAAACGACGAAAAGGACATAAAGGACAACGTCTCCAAGGTACCCCGTGTAGGCCGACGCTTAGCCCGGAAGCACACGACCTCGAAGGCCTGAAGCACGCTGCCGCTCAGATCGTTTATGTCCTTTTGGTCCTTAAAATTGCTTACAGGCTATTCTACAGACAACACAAACCAACGCAAAACAGACACACAATCTTCGTAACCCCAAAATGCGCCGTATATAGTGCCGTATTCCCGCTTCACTAAACAGGGCGCACCGAAACGAAGTACGGCGAAGTTTTCCGACATATTTTCCGTCTCACCAGTCAGTTTGGCCGCCTGTCGGCCCCAGATGGGCACGGTCTCCGTGTTGACCCAACTGTCCCCGTCAAGGTGACTGAGGTTGGCCCAGAGGCCTGGTTCGTCGATGCGGCGGTATACGCTCAGGATACGGCCGTCATCTAGCACGATGGGCGTCAGGGTCTGGCCCTGGAGTCCCGTGGACGCCGGGGCGGACCAGCTCTTTCCCCCGTCGCTGCTAAGGACATATTGGTTTTCCCGGTCGGCCTTGGTGACATTGTCGTAGACCCAGGCCGCGGCCATGAGACGGCCATCGGGCAGTGCCACAATCTTGGACTCCCAAAAGAAGGCCTGGTTGTCTTCCTCGTGCATGACGTCCATATAGGAAGACCAGCTCTTGCCCTCGTCTTCCGAGATCCACCCGATCATCCGCAGACCGTTGGGACAGTTGCCCTCCCAGTCGAACCACGTCGACGTGGGCCACACCCACCGTCCATCGGGGAGAACGGTGATGGGACAGCACAATTCGAAGGAGGGTCCCACGAGGGGAGGTGTCTGGAGCGCGGGCTCGGTCCAGGTCTTACCGTAGTCTTCCGAGCGGAGCATGTAGACGCCGCCGGGGGCGAAGCCCATGTTCTCGGGATTGGAGAGTCCGTCGTCGGGCAGGTCCTGGCGATCGTGGCGGGTCATGATAGCGACCACCTTGCCGCCACCCAGCGACGTGATGCGGGAGAAGTCCGACATGGACGGATGGGGCGGCCCGGGATAGATGAGACCTTCGTTTACCCAGGTCTGCCCCTGGTCCGTAGAGCGGAAAATGTGGGTGCGGCAGTTGTGGGCCTCGAAGGCCTCACCGAGCACGCCGCTGCACAGCAGGTCGCCGTTGTCGAGGGCCGCGAGGGAGGGGAAGTAGCCGTGGACACTGCGGACGTGGGGAATGGGGTTTTTGTAAATGAGGCCTTGGGCCTCGACGCTTATTGAGGGCATTGGAATAGGACTCCAAATGAAAGTCGGGTTGCGTTAGATTCCCGGCATCATACCGCAACGCTGCCTTGGTGTCTATGACATGCTCGGACGATTTTCTACCACACGATTGCTTCGAATCGATACTCCCCCGGGTGCACGACATCTCTACACCCACAAACTCCCCCCGCTGCGCTCCTCCGCTTGAGGGGGGCGCCCTTGCGGTTACCGGAAACTGGGAGCCCGGCAGAATAGCAAAGACGGATCCGACCGAGGGGTCGAATCCGTCCGATTGAGTAAATGATATTTGGTGCTGTTACTCGGTCTCTTCACCCGTGAGCGTCAGGCCCATGACGTTGTAGCCGCAGTCCACGTGGTGGGTTTCACCGGTGACGCCCGAGCTCATGTCGGAAAGCAAATACACCGTGCTCTTGGCCACGTCTTCCACCGTCGTATTGCGACGGAGAGGCGCAGAGTCGGCGTTGGCCTTGAGCATCTTACGCATACCCGCAATGGCACTGGCGGAGAGGGTGCGCAGGGGACCGGCGCTGACGCAGTTGACCCGGATACCGTCGGGTCCGAGGTCGTTGGCGAGGTAACGGCAGGACGCTTCGAGGGCCGCCTTGGCCACGCCCATGACGTTGTAATTCGGCAGGACCTTTTCGGCGCCATAATAGGTCATGGCCACCACGCTGCCGCCCTTCGTCATGAGCGGTGCCGCTTCACGACAGACGCCGACCAGGGAATAGGCCGACACGTCGAGGGCGAGGGCGAAATTCTTCCGGGGGGTCTGGACGAAGGGGTTCTTGAGGTCATCGCGCTCCGCGAAGGCCACGGAGTGGATCACGAAGTCGATGGTCCCCCACTTTTCCTTGATAGCAGCGAAGAAAGACGCAATCTCTTCATCCTTCGTCACGTCGCATTCCAGCACTTCCGTGCCGGGGATCTGTTCGGCCAATCCACGGACGCGCTTTTCGAGCGGTCCGAGGTAGTTGAAGGCCAATTCCGCGCCCTGGGCGGCACATTCCTGTGCGCAGGCCCAGGCGATGGATTTATCGTTGGCAATGCCCAAAATTACGCCGCGTTTTCCGGCGAGCAATCCGTCAGCCATAGCTCCTCCTTGTATCTGTTTTCATGTCCCTGGCGATGGTGCGGCAGGGACCCGTGGTTTTCATGGGTGCACACAATTCACATGGAGTGAATTGGGCGGGAAAGGGAATCATAGCATTCTTCGGAATTCTGATCCTACCTGAAAGCGCCGTCGACGCGTCGCACCGGGCGGGCCGTTCTTGTCGCCCTCCGTTCAAAACATGTGCGCATAAAGGATAGAATAGGCATCGTATTACCCTGCGGCCCTGTTGTTGAAAGTTTTCCATGCCCCAATCTACCCCCTTTATCCGTCTGGATTCCGTTACCCTCCGTGTGGCGGAAGATCGTGTATTTCCCAACACCTCGTGGTGCATCAATGAAGGCGAACACTGGGTCGTCGTCGGCCCCAACGGCAGTGGCAAGTCCACCCTGCTGGGCGCCTTTGACGGCCGCACCCCCGTGGTAGGCGGCGAGGTCTGGTACCACTTCGCCTGCACGGACCCCGAGGAAAGCTATCCCGACGATGGAAGCGTCCCCGAGGAGCGTATCGCCTATGTCTCGCAGGAAGATCAGGCGGCCCTTGCCCGGTTGGGATCGGAATACCATCAGGCCCGCTGGAATGCGACGGAATCGGAGGCGGCCCCAAAGGTGATGGCCGTGCTCTCAAAGCGCACCGGAGCGAGCGACCACGCCATCCGACGGGCCGCCACGCGGGTGAATATCCGCCACCGCCTGCAGCACCCCCTCCCCGCCCTTTCCAACGGCGAATTGCGTCGGGTCCTGCTGGCGGAGGCCTTATTGCGGAAACCGCGCCTGCTCGTGCTGGATGATCCCTGTGCGGGACTCGACACGGCCGCACGGGCCCACCTGCTGGAACTCATCGCGTCCCTGATGAAAGAAGACCTGTGTGTGGTGCTGGTGGTGCGTCGCGCCGAGGAAATGCCCGAGGGGATAACCCACCTGTTACAGGTAAAAGACGGCCGGGTTGTGCGCCAGGGCCCCCTCGAAACCCTGCGCACGCACCGATCCCTCCAACGCTTCTTTGCGCCCACAACACCCACTCCGCCCGCCCGGAAGCCCTCCCCACCAGAATCCGGCGGGAGCGAGGTCTTCTCGTTGAAGGAAGTCACGGTGCGCTACGACAAGACCGTGGCGCTGGACACAGTTTCCTGGACGGTCCGCACGGGCGAGCGCTGGGCCCTGCTGGGACACAATGGCTCGGGCAAGAGCACCCTGCTGAGCCTCCTCACGGGGGACAATCTGCAGGCCTATGCGAACGATGTGCGGCTCTTTGGACAGCGTCGTGGGCAGGGGGAAAGTATTTGGGATATCCGGAAACGTATTGGCTGGCTATCGCCCGAATTGCAGTGGCACGTGCCGGGTGACGAGCGTACCGACCACCTCATCGCGTCGGGCCTCTTCGACACCCTGGGACTCCAACGGACCCTTCGGAGTAATCACCGGGCACAGGTCCAGGAGTGGATCGCGCGCTTTAAGCTCCCCGCCAAAGAGCCTTTCGCCGCCTTGGGGGCCGGCGAGCAGCGCATGGCCCTCCTGGCGCGGGCACTCATCAAATCCCCGGACCTCATCCTGCTTGACGAGCCCTGTCAGGGGCTGGACAGCGCCCACCGCGGGGCCTTCCATCGCGCCCTGGCAAAGGCGATGAAAGGGCATCCCTGCGCCCTGGTGTACATCACCCACCACGCCGAGGAATTGCCGCCTGTGGTGGACCGGGTATTCAAATTGGAACAGGGTCGGGTTGTCTCGGACCAGTAGTTCACTTGCTTGTGTTCCGGAGACCTGCCATACTTGAGGGATGGAACGGACTTTACGTTCCCAATCAATCAGGGCGGTATTATGGACAACGAAAAACTTCTTATTGGCGGCGTGATAGTCATCGCGCTGGTTATTGCAATCCCCATCATTGCACCCATGCTCTCGAAAGAAGACCAGTACGACCCCATCGTAGATAGCCACAAACTGCAGGAGCTCAACGACGCGGTAGCCCAGTACGGGCAGCAGTTTGGCCAGTATCCGCCGTCACTGCACTATCTCGTACCCGACTTCATCAGCGAAGTTCCTGTCACGTCGACCCGCCTGCAGTTTACATACGATCCGGCCACCGGTGCCGTTATGAATCCCTCTGCACCCGCCGCAGCCGCTCCTCCGGAGGACGCCAATCCCCGTCGTCGGCGTAGTGGAGGTTTGGGATTGAGCCCGGCCACGGAAGGCATGACCGGCCTCGGCGCATCGCAGGAACTCAAATACTAAGCGATTCAGTAAGGGTTCATGCCCCAACTTTGGGGAGACGTGTTGGAAAAGACAACTCCTTGGCGTGCGGTAGCTTGCTGCCGCTTTCCCCCAGGGAGCGTGCTCCCCACCCATGGACGCACATTGAACCACCGCCCACCAGTCATTGCCGTGAGCAGGCTCACTCCGAAAGAGCGCAAGCAAGCTTGCGCACTCCAAAGGTTTCACCGATTGCGTCGGGGATTGGGGCGGTTTACAGAAGGGAACGTAAGATTGCCACGTGAACCCAACGATTCCCCACGACGCGCCCCTACGCCTTGAGCGCCGGGGTCTCGGGCGTGAAGTCCTCGCCGGGATTAATGAATTGGTTGCTCTCGAACTGGTACTGCTTATCGTGCAGTTCCCGATAACGGCCGCCCAGTTCCATGAGGTGCGCGTGGGTGCCCTGCTCCACAATCTGACCATCCTCCAAGACGAGAATCTGGTCCGCACTGCGGATGGTGGACAAACGGTGGGCAATCACGAAACTCGTTCGTCCTTCCCGCAGTGAATTAAGTCCATCCTGAATGTAGGACTCACTCTCACTATCCAGGCTGGACGTCGCTTCATCGAGAATGAGAATTTGCGGATCGGCCAGGATAGCCCGGGCGATAGCAATGCGCTGACGCTGACCACCGGACAGCTTTACACCACGTTCCCCCACAATCGTGTCGTAGCCCTCCTCAAATCCCATGATGAACTCATCGCAGTGGGCCAGCTTGCTTACCCGCTTAATTTCATCCAGCGGCGCGTTGGGCCGGGAGAAGGCGATGTTCGCCGCGATGGTACCGTCGAAGAGGAAATTCTCTTGAAGCACCAGGCCGAGATGGGCGCGGTAGTCTCGAAGCTTTATGGTGGATAAGGCCCGTCCATCGACACGCACCTCGCCCTCGGTGGGTCGATTGAAGGCCATGACGAGGCCGATGAGGGTGCTCTTTCCCGATCCACTGGAGCCCACGAGGGCCGTGGTCGAGCCTGCCGGGGCCTCGAAGGAAACGCCCTTCAAAACCGGCACGTCCTTTTCGTACTCGAAGTGGACATCCTGAAAAGAAATGTCACCCCGCAGCGCGCCGGGCGCCTCCCGTGATTCGTCTTCTTCGTCTTCCGTCGCCATGGATCGGATTTCGCGTATGCGGTCCAGGCCGGCGAAGGCCTCACTGAACTGGGTGGAGATGTTGGCGATTTGGACGAGGGGCATAACGACCATGGCGACAAAGGCCAGGAACATGAAGAGGTCACCGGGGGACATGGCGCCGGTCAGCACGAAGTGGCCCCCGAGCATGATCATCACCGTAGCGATTATTCCGATGAGCGCCGTAGAGACCGAGCTGATGGCGGATACGCCCGTCACCGCGCCGGCTACATTGCGGAAGAGCCGGTGGACGCCAGAGGCGAAAATCAGGTCTTCCCGCCGCTCGGCAGTGTAGCCCTTGACCACCCGTACGCCGCCGAGGGACTCGGAGAGGCGTCCCGTCACCTGGGCATTGATCTCGCCCCGTTCGCGAAAGAGGGGGCGCAGCCGGGAAAAGGCCACCGCCATGGACACCCCGAAAACGGCCAGCACCACAATAATAACAGCGGTCAGTATCCAGTTGAGCCAAAAAAGAACGACCAGGGCGATGGCCGCGCCCAGGAGCCCCCCACTGACCTGGACAAGTCCCGTGCCAATGAGATTCCGAATGCCTTCGGCGTCCGTCATGATGCGGGAAATCAACACCCCCGTCTTGGTCGAATCGAAGTAGGAAACGGGAAGACGCATGACGTGTTGCTGCACGGTCTTGCGCATCTCCGTAATGGCCCGTTGTGCCGCGACGCCGAGAATCTGAGACAGGGCGAAGGTCGTCACCGCCTGGATCAGGCACGCCACCGCCACGGCGAGGCCCAGCGCCATGAGGAGGGTACCCGGGTCACTGATGCCGAAGAGCGGCTTGGTGTGCTCTCCGGGCGCGAGGATGTTGTCGACCAGAAACTTGGTGCTGCCCGGCGCGACAAAGCCACTGACACGGTTAATGACCACCAGCACCAGGCCGATGGCGATCCGCTTTCGGTGGGACCACATAATACGGCGGGCTTCCGCCCAGGAGTTTGAAACGTTGCTGCGCTTTGCCATGATAACCTCAAAGGGTAGGGAATGGTCGGATGGTGGAGACTTAGGGTGTATTCGCCTGGCGCTGAGTTCGATACCGACCATGGGCAGGCCCATCGCCAGAAACATGCTTCTCTCGCCCGTAGCAGATTAATCTAATAGCAGGGATTTATATTCCTGTCAGCGACACTACAACTGACGTGTTGAATAATTTCCGTTCTGCGAGGGGTCAGAAGTGGGTTCGCAATATTCTTTGTGACGTGACCCACCCCCTCCGAGGAGGGGAGTAGTATTCTTAAATCGCATGCGGTTGTCGCAGCCATCCAAGAGCCTATCTGGCTAAACAAGACCCGCAGATACAGATTTCTTACAACGGCAACAGCATATGCTACGACAGACCAGGAATCCAAGCGCCGAGCATGCTATTTGTCGATGTTCCACCTGCAGGCTCCCCCGTTTCGCTTCTTGAACCCTCCCCGCACGATCGGTCACTATCGTTGCGAACGACGACGAAAGGGATCCTTGTGAAACGTTGCGTGTTACTGCTACTCATGGTCGCGATGACGATCCCATTCCCCTCTCCGGCGGACGATTTCCAACCGCTTCGAACAGGTCAGCGCCCCGCCTACTCGGTGCCTCCCGAGCAACGCCAGCTCTTTCTCGACGATGTGGGCATCGCAGAGACGCACAACCTATCACGCACCCTTCACCAACCGGAAAAGCGTGGCGCGGTAATCCGGCCCGACGGCCCCTGGGAATCCACCCTCCAGACCCGCTGTGCACCCGTGTGGGATCCCATGGCGGAACGCTTCAAGCTCTGGATGATCACGTCCACCACGATTCCAGGGCTGGCGGAAATGACCTATGCCGAGAGCAAAGATGGCGTCCATTGGACCAAGCCCCTGCTCCGCCAGAAAGCCGTCTTGGGTTCGTTGGAAAACAATGTGGTCACCCTGGACCCGGCCCGGGAATGGGGCAGCAACGCCATCGAGAACGTGGTCTATGATCCCGATGATCCCGACCCGTCCCGTCGCTTCAAGGGCTTCGCCAATGTCTACAGCCGGGAACCCATCGTCAGCCCGGACGGTATTCACTGGAGCGCCCTCGACGTGCCCGCGCTGGATTCGCAGGATGAATCCAACCTCTGCTACGACCACGTGACCCGAACCTTTATCGCCACCCTGAAAACGAACGGCCCCTTCGGTCGTAGTCAGGCCATCTGGACCAGTCCCGACTTTGAAACCTGGACCAACACGGAGGTGCTTTTTCATGCCGACGAACGGGATCAGGCACTTGGAAAAAAACATGTAGCGGCCCGCATCGCCAATACTGCCCTTCACCAGACTGCGGGCCTCGACCCGACTGAATGTAAAGTGGACGTCTACAACCTGGGTATCGCGCGCTATGAAGGGTTGTACCTGGGCTTCCCTGCCCTGTTTCACCAATCTGGAGCGGCGGGCTTTCACCTCGTCCAACTTGCCAGCAGCCGCGACCTCAAGACCTGGAACCGGGTCGCCGAACGTGGAACCTTCATTGGCCCCTCCACCGTCGCATCCGGGGCCTATGACCTGGCTCAGCTATTGCCGCCATCGGGTCCCGTTGTGCGGGGCGACGAACTCTGGTTCTATTACTCGGGCATCAAGTATCGACAGCCGCCGGAAGGCGTCAAGGAAGTGGGCGCTATTTGTCTCGCCGTCCTGCGACGGGATGGTTTTGTATCGATGGACGCGGGAATCGAGGAGGGGACGTTGCTGACGGCGCCGTTTGTTGTGACGGGGCCGCAACTTTTTGTAAACGTGGATGGAGGGCAAGGTCAGCTGGTCGTCGAAGTGCTGGACGCGGAAGGCGTGGTCGTGGCCGAGTCCGTGCCCGTGACGGGAGACCAGCTCCGCGCGGAAGTTCAATGGACGCAGGGCAGTCTGGACGCGTTCCTGGGGAAGGAAGTCCGCCTCCGATTCCGACTCCGCGATGCCGCCTTCTATTCCTATTGGCTGGGAGACACCTGAGGTCATTTCGCCCTCGCATTGCCCTTTCCCCCGGTCGTTGACCCAGGCTGACAGGTAAGATGCCTTCGGCCCTTCTGCGTTCTATCACGCTAGCCTGACGCGTCTCCGAAGGGCCAAGGGCCCGCTCGAATACCACCATGGCGTCAAATCCTCGGGATGAATCGTCGCCGATTCCACGTGCCCGGAACTTGATTTCACCGGCGAAGCACAGAACCCACACTACCCCGTCCTATTTCTATATTCGGTCGTCGATTGTGGCTGGTATCTCCGCCAACGATGGTCTACAATCATCGCATGTCTATGGCAATGGATTAGAGCAACGTGGGAGTTCAACTGTGCTGCAGCCCTTTAAACCAGTTTCGAAAATCCGACGCACTTTCTGGCGTGGCGTGATCGGTACCACCGTGACCCTCGGCCTGCTGTCGGTGGCACTAAACGCCCCCGCCTCGGAGAACTGGCCCGACTTCCGGGGCCCGGCAGGTGACGGCCACGTAGCGGGCGATGCGACCCTTCCCTTGACGTGGAGTGAGTCCGAAAACGTCGTTTGGAAAACGCCAATCCCCCACAAAGGCTGGTCGACCCCGGTGGTCTGGGGCGAAGAGATATGGTTGACGACGGCTACGGAAGACGGCCACGATTTCTTTGTCATTGCGCTGGACCGGGAGAGCGGTGCGGTGCTCCACAACGCGCAGCTCTTTCACAGTGACACGCCCGAGCCGCTGGGCAACAACGTCAACTGCTATGCCTCCCCCTCACCGGTGATTGAAGCGGGACGGGTCTACGTCCACTTCGGCAGCTACGGCACGGCCTGTATCGACACCAAAACGAAGAAGGTCCTGTGGAAACGGGAAGACCTGCCCTGCCGCCATTACCGCGGGCCGGGATCTTCCCCTATCATTTTCGACGACAGCCTCATCCTTACCTTTGATGGTATTGACCAGCAGTACCTCACGGCCCTGAACAAGCACACGGGGGAAACGCTGTGGCGCACGGACCGGAGCCGCCACTGGGAAGATCTGGATGACAACGGGGAACCCAAGCGGGGCGGCGATCTTCGCAAAGCCTTCAGCACGCCCGTCGTGGTAGCGCAGGACGGCAAGCCCCATATGCTCAGTGTGGGTTCTTCGGCGAGCTATGGCTATGACCCCCATACGGGGAAGGAACTCTGGAAGGTAGAACAGGTCGGCTTCACGCCCTCCACCCGGCCGGTGTGGGATGGAGAACGACTCTTCACCGCCACGGGTTATGGCGGCACGGAACTCTGGGCGATACGAACGGACGGTCAGGGCGATGTAACCAAGAGTCATGTGGATTGGCGCCGGGCCGAGAAGGACATCCCCGACACCCCCTCTCCCATCCTCGTGGATGGCCTGCTTTATATGGTCAGCAATCGGGGTCAGTTAACCTGTCTCGAAGCCGATAGCGGCGAGGTCGTCTGGGCCGATCGCATTGGGGGTAACTATATCGCTTCCCCCATAGTGAGCAAGGGGTCGATTTATTACTTTAATTCTCAGGGTGGCGCCCATATTATAAGAGCAGGCAGAACATTTACGGTACGGGCTGAAAACGAACTCGACGAGGGCCTGATGGCATCCCCGGCGGCGACGGGCAACGCGCTCATCCTGCGCACCAAGACGCACGTGTACCGCATTGAGGAAAAATAGCTTCCCGAGACCCAGATTCCTCATCGTCCTGTCGCGCCAGACAACTGTGAGCAACGAGAGAGCAATTGGTATGCAATCCATGAAGTACTACGCCGTCACCCTGGCAGTTGGGCTGGCCGCACTCAATGGCCAGACCGAGGCTACCGCCAATCCGGAAGCCCTCGAGCACTTCGAGAAGCACATTCGACCAGTGCTGGTCGACCACTGCTACGAGTGTCACGGTGGCGACCCGGCAAAGGTCAAGGGCGGACTCAATCTGACCTACCGGGACGGCCTGCTCACGGGGGGCAGCGGTGGCCCGGCGCTCATTCCGGGTGACCCGGAGCAAAGCCTGTTCTTTGAGGCCATCCAATACCACAACACCGAGCTCCAGATGCCCCCCGCCGGAAAATTGTCCGATGACCTGGTCACCCACTTTCGGACCTGGATTAGCGATGGTGCCATCGACCCCCGGGACACGCCCCCCTCGGCGGAAGACCTGAACAACGCCATGTCCTGGGAGACCGTTCGTGAGCGGCGCATGGCCTGGTGGAGTTTTCAGCCCGTCCAGGACGTGCCGCCACCTGCCGAGGCCCCGGCCGAGTGGGCCGCCAACCCCATCGACGCCTTCATCTGGAAAGCGATGCAAGAGGCCCAAGTCAGCCCGTCTGAACTCACGGACGCCCGGTCGCTGGTGCGTCGCCTCTATTTCGTGCTGACGGGCCTGCCTCCCACCCCCGAGGAAGTGACGCGCTTCGTTCAAGCGTCCGGACTTGACTGGGATCGTGCCGTTGAGACGACGGTCGATAAACTCCTGGCCTCCCCGGCCTTTGGGGAGCGATGGGGCCGCCACTGGATGGACTGGATGCGCTATGCCGAGAGCCATGGTAGCGAGGGGGACCCGGCCATTCCCCATGCGTGGCGCTATCGGGATTACATTATACGCGCGTTGAACGAAGATGTGCCCTACGACGACCTGATTCGCGAGCACCTGGCGGGCGATCGCCTTCCCAATCCGCGCATTAACCCCGACACGGGTATTAACGATTCGATGTTGGGAACCTCCCAGTACCGCTTCGTGCTCCATGGCTACTCTCCCACCGACGCGCTGGACGAACGGGTGCGCTTTGTGGACAACCAGATCGATGTGGTGTCCAAGGCGTTTCTTGCCATGACCGTTTCCTGCGCGCGCTGTCACAACCACAAATTCGATCCCCTCAGTCAGAAAGACTATTACGCCCTGTTTGGCGTGATGGCTACGGGACACCCCGCAACGGTGACCGTTGATTCCCAGGCCCGCCAGGACCTCAACAAGGCTGCCATTGCAGAGACCAAAGAGGCACTGCGTGCGACAATGGCGGCGAAATGGCTTGCCTACATTGAAGACGGCATTGCCGAGCCCATGCGGCAGGCCGAAGGCGGCTGGCAGAACGCGCTGAGCAATGCCACCTCCAATCAGCATCCCCTCCACCCCTGGCAACGCCTGCGCGGGGCGAATGACGGAAACTTCGAAAAAGGCTGGCGCGAACTGGCCGCGCAGTGGAGCGGAAGTAACCACAACCTCCGCAAACGGGCGGAAACACCCTACCCGAAGCGATGGGCTCTTGGCGGGAAAGACGCCCGGGACTGGGTTCAACATGGCAGTGGCCTCGACGGTACGGTATCCCCCGCGGGCTCCTTTGATATCCGCGATGTGGGCGACCCCATCATACGGGGCATCTACCCCGCGGGCCTCTACTCCCATCTGACCTCGACGAAACACAGTGGCGTGTTGACGTCTCCCCGCTTCGATATCAACGACAAGCAGATTTTCGTGCGGGTGGCCGGTGATGGCGATGCGCGCCACCGCTATGTGGTGCAGGATTTCCCCCGCAATGGTCAGGTCTATCCTACTATCCGCCTCAACGGCGGGGATTGGCACTGGCAGCGGTGGGACCTCACCTATTGGCTGGGCGATGAGGCCCACCTGGAGCTTTCTACGGCCAACGATCAGGCCGTGCTGGCAAGCAGTGATGACACCCGCTCCTGGTTCGGCATCACCGAAGCCGTCATCGTGGCCGATGGACAGCCCGCGCCCCGTGATGAAATGGCCGAGTTCGTCGCCCCCCTGTTTTCCCTGGAAGGCCGGCCGACGAATCCCGATGAGCTCCTCGCCCGGTATCAGCAATCCCTGCGGGACTGTGTGGTGGCGTGGCGTGATGGCACCATGAACGATGGGCAGGCCCGTTATCTGAACTTCTTCGTGGCGTGGGGGCTACTCCCGAATACCGCCGCAAAAGTACCCGAAGCGGCCACTCTGCTGGAAGCGTATCGCCGCCTGGAGAACGAAATTCCCTTTCCGACCCGCGCCCCGGGCGTCGTGGAAAGCGCCCCCGTTAACCAGCCCCTCTTCACCCGGGGCGACCACAAGCAGCCCGGCGAGCCCGTCGAACGGCGCTTCCTGGAAGCCATCAATCCAACACCCTTTGGGGACGAGGACGCCGGACGCCTGGCCCTGGCCGAGGAAATCGTGTCCGACAAGAACCCCCTCTCCGCCCGGGTCATGGCCAATCGGCTTTGGCACCACACCTTTGGGCGGGGCCTGGTGGCGACGCCCGACAACTTTGGCGTCATGGGGGAAAAGCCCACCCATCCTGCTTTGCTCGACTACCTGGCCACTCGGGTTCGCGCGCAAGGCTGGTCTACGAAGGCCTTGCTCCGTGAGCTCGCCACCTCCCGCACCTTCCAGTTGAGTGCCGTCCCCACGGCAGACGCACGGGAAAAGGACCCCACCAATCACCTTTGGTCACACGCCATGGTACGCCGCATGGAAGCCGAGGCCATTCGCGATGCCATGCTGGCCGCGTCTGGGCGCCTCCTTCCCGAGCCGGTGTCCAAACCCGTGCCCGGGGGCGACGCCCACCGCGCTGTCTATGTGCGGGTCGTGCGCAATGACCTCGACCCCTTCCTGACCATCTTCGATGCCCCCACCCCGGTATCCACCAAGGGCCGCCGGGATGTAACCAACGTGCCCGCCCATGCACTCGCCCTGATGAACGACCCCTTCGTCCAGGTAAACGCCCGCACACTGGCCAACCGTGTAAACGCAGAAACGGACGATGCCGGCAAGCGCATCGAACGCCTCTTCGCGCTGACGCTGGGACGTCGACCGTCCGATACCGAGCAGCAACGACTTCTTGACTACGTGGCGGAAGCGGCTGCACGGCCCACCGGCCGGGAGCAGGACGCCCAGCTGGATGAAGAACTCCGCGCCCTGGAAACCCAGCTCGATGGCGTGCAGGCTCAGTTTGCCGCCCAGTTGGAAGAAAAACTTAAGGAAACGCCCGAGCTCGCCCAAGCGCCGGAGCGCAAACAATGGGAAACTGTATCCCCGAAACTCTTCAAGGAGCGGGAAGCCCTTCGGGCCCGTATCGCCCCCCTCGCCAGGTTGGGGGGCCCGTCCGAGCCGTGGGTGGACGTGGCCCAGTCCCTTTTCAGTCTCAAAGAATTCAGCTATCTGAGGTAAGTATTGTGACGAAACGACCTGACCAGCATCTTATTTCCCGGCGGCAAATGCTCGCGCGGTGTTCTACCGGATTCGGCGCATTGGCCCTCGCCGGGATGGCGAAGCCCGCCGTGGCCCTGCCCCACTACCGCCCCGTGGCAAAGCATGTGATCTTCTGCTACATGTCGGGCGGCGTATCTCATGTGGACAGTTTCGATCCCAAGCCCCGGCTGAACCAGGACCACGGCAAGCCCATGCCGGTCAAGGTAGAACGCACCCAGTTCAATCAGAACGGCAATATTTTCGGCTCGCCCTTCGAATTCAAGCAATACGGCGAAAGCGGCATCCCGGTCAGCAGCCTCTTCCCCCACATTGCAGAGAGTGTGGACGACCTTGCGGTGGTCCGCTCTATGACCAGCAGTGTAAACGAGCATGCCCAGGGCAACTATTTCTTCCACACGGGTGTTCCCTTTATGGGCAGCCCCAGTGCCGGTGCCTGGGTCAACTATGGCCTCGGCTCCGATGCGGACAATTTGCCGGGCTTCGTGGTGCTTCAGAGCGGCGATTGTACGGTACCCCATGGTGGCGTAGGGCTTTTCAGCAACGGTTACCTCCCTGCCCAACACCAGGGCTCCATTTTGCAGGGGGACCGGATGGAAGCCGTGCGCAATATTAAGGCGCTTGAGTTGCCCGAGAACCAGCGCAAACGGCTTGACCTCATTTCATCCCTCGACAGCGACTTCGTCAACCGGCTCGAAGGCCAGCAAGATGTAGAAGCCGCCATCGCCAACTATGAGACGGCCTTTCGGATGCAGGCAGCGGTCCCGGAACTCTGCGACATCCGGGGAGAATCCGAGGCAACGAAAGAGCTCTATGCCCTGAACCACAGCAACACCAATACGGCGGCCTACGGCCGGCAGTGCCTCCTCGCGCGACGGCTGGTAGAGCGGGGCGTACGCTTTGTCGAACTGAGCTGCCTGGCCCAGCATGCGGGGGACGGCCAGAAAGCCAATCCCTGGGATCAACACGGCGGCCTGGAAGAAGGCCATGGCAATATGGCGCTCCAGGTCGACAAACCCATTGGCGGACTCTTGAAAGACCTCAAGGCCCGTGGACTCCTCGACGAAACCCTGGTCATCTGGTCCGGCGAGTTTGGCCGCACCCCATTCTCCCAGGGGAGTAATGGGCGGGATCACAACCCCTATGGCTTCTCCATCTGGATGGCGGGGGGCGGCATTAAGGGCGGTACCATCTATGGGGCCACCGACGAATTCGGTTACCACGCCGTGGAAAATAAGTGCACGGTTTACGACCTGTGGGCGACCGTGCTCCACCTCATGGGACTTGATCACGAACGGCTGACCTACCGCCACGGCGGGCGGGATCTCAGCCTTACGGACGTCCATGGCAACGTGCTACACGACATCATCGCGTAGAATTTGCTATCCTAACCGGTGACGCCCTTCACGGGGTACGGGTATCCGGGGCCATTCTGGGGTAAATACGCTTCCACCATGGGGTATTACGTACGTCGTGAAGTCCGTCGTGTTCCTTTCACGACCCTTTACGCAACCGGAGTACCCCTGCCATGTTTTCCGCTTTGTCCCGATCTCTGCAAAGCAAACCCACCCGCCACCAGTTATTGTCCAACGTTTTCGCCGGTCTCACCGTCGGCGTCATTGCCTTGCCCCTCTCCATGGGCCTGGCCATTGCCAGTGGCATGCCCCCCCAGCACGGCCTCTACACGGCGATTGTGGCGGGTATCGTCATCGCGCTCACCGGAGGTTCTAAGGTCAACATTTCAGGACCGACGGCTGCATTTGTGGTTATCCTCCTTCCCATTGTTCAACAGTACGGTCCGGCGGGCCTGCTGTGTAGTGGCTTTCTTGCGGGGTGTATTCTGGTGGGTATGGGCTTCCTCCGTCTGGGTGCGTTGATCCAGATTGTGCCCTATCCCGTTACCGTGGGCTTCACTGCAGGCATCGGCGTCGTCATTGCCACCTTGCAGCTCAAGGACTTCCTCGGGCTGGAGACAGAGGGCGGTGGTGAGTCCTTTATCGAAACCGTGTGGGCCATGGCCCAGGCCCTACCGACTGTTCGTTGGGAGGAGGCGACCGTGGGCCTCTTTACCTTGGCCGTCATCCTGGGCTGGACGCGCCTGAGAACCCGTTTCCCATTTCACCTCGCGGGAATCCTTGCGGGCTCCATCGGTGCCTGGGCGGCGGCGCATTTTCTCAATGATTTTGAAGTCGCCACCATTGGATCACGCTTTCACTATGAACTGAATGGCATCACCGGCAACGGCATCCCGCCCGTCCTGCCCCACTTCGTCCTCCCCTGGCAGTTGCCAGATGCCGATGGCAATCCCATTGGGCTCTCCTTCGCGTTGCTCCGGAATCTGATTGGCCCCGCCTTCGCCATCGCCATGCTCGCGGCCCTGGAGTCCTTGCTCTGTGCGGTCGTCGCCGACGGCATGTCGGGCAAGCGCCATAATCCCAATGACGAACTCATCGGCCAGGGACTGGGCAACATGATCGTGCCCTTCTTCGGCGGCCTGCCCGCCACGGCAGCCATTGCGCGGACGGCAGCCAATGTTCGCGCCGGTGGCACGATGCCCCTGTCGTCAGTAGTCCATTCCGTGTTCATCCTCTTGTGTCTGCTGCTGCTCGCGCCCCTGCTCGCCTACGTGCCCATGGCCGCCATCGCCGCCTTGCTGATGGTGGTCGCGTGGAACATGAGTGAGGCCCGTCACTTCGTGCGTATCCTGAAGGTTGCGCCCGGTCGGGATATTTTTACGTTGCTCAATTGCTTTGGCTTGACCGTCCTCTTCGACATGCAAATCGCGGTCGCTGTGGGGATGGGACTGGCTGCCGTGCTCTTTGTGCGCCGGAGCATTGACCTCACCGGCGTGGAACTCATTGAACACAAGATGAACGAGCATCCCCGAACGGCCGAACTACCCGACAGCGTCCTGGTATACGATATCGATGGGGCCATGTTTTTCGGCTCCGCCCAGAAAGCCCTCACGGCCCTGACGAGTGTTCCCGGAGACGTCCAGGTTGTCATCCTGGAAATGTCCGACGTCACCATGGTGGACATGACGGCGATGGTCGCGCTGGAGTCGATCATGGATACCTTCCGCACACGACAGGTGCGGGTGGTCATCAACGATCTGGATCCCTCCCTGATCAAGAAATTGACCAAGGTGGGAATTCGAGAAGAAGACGGTGTTGTCTGTTTCACCCAGTCCATGGACGAAGCCATCGACGCCGCCCTCGGCAGGGTAACCGTCGCGCCCTGACCCCAGATTTCTTCCTGGCAGTCGCCAGCAATAAAATCAGCTGCTTGAATCCGTGACACGGAATGGCATAGCGTATTTTTTGACCGAAGCTTCCCTAACCAGAACGCGCAACGCCCCGGGAGCGTAACGATGCCAATGACTCGACCTTTCCTTCTGCTCTGCGGTGTCGTAATTTCCGCGGCGGCAACCAGTGCGCCACAATATCCGGCGAACCCCTTTGTAATCGATCTCCCTTTCGCCGTTTCCGAAGATTCGGCGGGCGGTATCCTTACGGCCGATCTGAATGGAGACGGTCAGTTCGACTACCTCCTTACGGCGCCAGGTATTATCGGCGCATACGCCCACGACGGCACGGAACTTTGGGTTCGCAAGGTTGATGTCCGCGTTGGCGGCTCGTCGGAACGGGTGGGTCTTCCGGGTCACAACGGCCCGGGCGTCACGGCTATCGATATCGATGGTGATGGCCACGTGGAAGTGCTCTACCTTCTGGGTGGCATGACGGCGGCTAAGGGCCTGGAAGTCCTTGCGGGTGCCACAGGCGAACTGCGCTGGACAGCGAACCCGCCCCATCCCGACGGCACCGACCGTTGGGAACATCTTGTCGTCGCCAACTTTCGGGGCCAGGGTGAACGGGACCTGCTGCTCCAGGCCACGAACAATCAGGGTTATCGGGTGGGCCACCATATCGCGGCCTACGCCCTCGACCAATTGAAATCCGGCGCTACCACGCCCCTGTGGCAGCGGGCCGACTTTACCACCTGCGCACACAATGGCGCGCGGGTGGCCGATCTGGATGGCGATGGCCGGGACGAGGTTCTCGGTGGCACCATGGTGGGCTACGACGGCGAATTCCGCACGAAGATTCCGCTCCGGGGCCACATCGACTCCATCTTCGCATACGATGTACGGCCGGACATTCCAGGCCTGGAAGTGGTCGCCCTGGAAGAAGGGGGCAGCACGAAGGAGGAAGGGGGCAACCGGATTTTTCTCTATAATGCCGAAAAGGTAATCTGGATCAGCGACTACAAGCATTGGGAGCCCCAGAACGCTGCCGTGGGCGAGTTCAGTGCTGCCCATCCTGGCCTCGAGGTCTGGTGTCGCAGCCGATACAACACGGGCCAACAGCCTTGGGTCCATGACGCCCAGGGCGCGGTCATTGCCCACTATAAGCTTGACGACGTCAAGTCTCCGGGCTGGTCTGATGCCGGAGTCGAAAACATTAACCGTATCGACTGGACCGGCGGTCCGCAACAACTTGCGGCGGCGAAAGAGCGGCACACCGCGGGCGATGTGGGCATCTTCGACCCCATGACGGGGAAGTTTGTGGCCCGTTTCGAAGACGAGGCAGCACGTTTCTATGTCGTCGATGTCTCGGGAGACTGGCGAGAAGAGATGATTTCGTGGTCGGGCACCCAGCTCAAGATCTACCACAATCCAGCCGCTAATCCGCGGCCCGACCTCCCCCGCCTATGGGAACAGCGGCACTACCGCCAGAGCAAACAGACCTACAATTACTACAGCCCCTGAAACAGGGCGTCGGGTGAAGACGGTCAACAGCGCATTTCGCCCCCCGCAATCGGAATGGATGGCACGCTCAACCTCCAGACACCAACTGCAGCACGGTCAGGCGGTCACCTTCTTTCAGCGGAATGTCGGTGCTGTCGAGCCAATCGAAACTCTGATCGTTGTAGAGCAGCATGACGTGCTCCCGGAGGGTGCCGTCTTCGCGAAACAGGTGGACCTTGAGTAACGGGTAGGCCTGCAGCAGGGCGTCTACACTTCCGGGAAGGGTTTCGGCTTCGACGGTTACGGTCTGCTCACCGCCCGCACAGGTAGCCAGCATTCCGGGCAAAGTCACCGTAATCGATACGGGCGCCATGGCTACGCCTCCTCTATAACCGCCGCTTTCACGGCGAGGATACGGGGCAAGGCACACGGCATGGTCTGCCAGGATTCGCCGCCGTCGATGCTGTAAAAAATCTGCCCGCCGGAGGTCCCGAAATAGACCCCCGCCACGTCGTGGGTATCCACCGCCATGGCGTGACGGAGCACGCCCGAATAACAGTTGTCCGGCAAGCCGTTGCGAAGCGGCTCCCAAGACTCCCCTTGGTTGGTGGTCCGGAAAACAGTGGGCTTACCATCCTTGAAAATGCGGTACTCATCGGCTTCCTGGGGCACGATGTAGAGGCGTTTCGCATCGTGGGGATCCATCACCATGGGAAAACCGAACTTAGAGGGCAGGCCCGACTCGATGCGTTCCCAGTGGTCCCCGCCATCAACGCTGCGCAACACCCCCTGGTGATTTTGCTGATAGAGGTGACTGGGCTGGTTGGGATCCTGCACCATGGAATGCACACAGGAACCGATATTTTTGAATTCCTTCCCCTCGATAACAATGGGCATCCCCTCATTGCTCGGGTGGAAGGTCTGGCCCCCGTCGTCTGAACGCAGAACACCCACGGCGGAAATCCCCACCCACATGCGACCGGGCGTGTCTTTATCGAGCAGGATGGTGTGGAGGCAAAGACCGCCTGCGCCGCCCATCCATTCGCTCCGGGACTCATGCTGTGAAATCCCAGTCAGCTCCTCCCAGTGGGCCCCACCGTCGCGGCTGACGAAGAGTCCGGCGTCATCCGTACCGGCGTATAGTGTTTTGGGTTCATCCGCAGGTCCCGGCACGATGGTCCAGATATTCTTCAGGGTAGAAGTGGCCCCTTCGCCGAACTTGGGACCATGTTCCTGCTGCTCCCAGGTGGCGCCCAGATCGCGGGAAATCTGGACCGTAGGCCCATAGACGAAATGTCCCACGGCCGCGTAGAGTAACGGTTCCTGCCGCTGATCCAACAGCAGGTTATTCACTTTCCAGCCCTTTAACGCCGGGCTGGAGAGTGTCCAGTCTTGACGGGCGGCATCGCTGCGAAGGAAGAACGCGCCCTTTTCGGTGGCAACCATAACGATCGTGTTCGACATAGCCTGACCCAGCTCCTCTTGCGTGCGCTCAGATGGCGTTTCAATCACTGCCTACATGGCGTATCCCGGGTGTGCCCAATGGCACCCCCGTACGACTCTGAATAACAACGAACGAACGGGCCCGTGCGGGACATGGCCGCCCACGCTATGAGGTAGCCGGTGTTGCCCACAAAAACACGACAAGGCCCACAATGCCGGTAATCAAGGCATAGTACAAGAAAGGCCAGCAGGTTTTCCGCAAAACGTCGCCCTCTTTTCCAAAGAGGCCCGCGACTGCCGAGGCCGCCACCACGTTGTGAACGCAGATCATATTACCGGCTGCCCCGCCCACGGCCTGGAGAGCCACAATCAGCGAAGGCTCGGCGCCGATACGCACGCCCACTTCAAACTGGAAGAGGCTGAACATCATGTTGGAGATGGTGTTGCTCCCCGCGATAAAGGCACCCAGTCCACCAATAAAGGGGGCAAACAAGGGCCACGCCTGACCGGCCACGTGGGCTACGCCCGAGGCCAGGACCATGGGCATAGCGGCATAGTCGGCAGCACCGCCTCCAGAGTGGATGAAGACCTGCACCATGGGCACGGTAAAAATGAGGGCGACCGAAGCGGCCCCCGTGGTTTTCAAGGAGTCGCGCCACGCCCGTCCGTAGGCCCGCCCGCCGATGCGGTGGAGGTACCAGGTGATTAACGAGACGGCAATAAAGATGGTCCCGGGCAGGTAAAGTGGCTGCACCTTAGCCGTGATCTCGGTGCCGAATATTTCGGGTATCGTCAAGGTCCAGGCCTTCAGCCAGTCCACCAGTGGCAGTGCCTTCATTCGGGTGATAAAGAGGAGCAAGCCCACCAACACATAGGGCGTCCAGGCCCGATAGATAGACAGGGTCGACGGTGGGCCTGCATCATCATCCACGTGCAGCGTGCCTTGCCATTCAGGTTCCCACTGCTTTCGGTCGCCAAAGGTCCAGGGATCGGCCGCATCGGGCATAAGGAATCCCTTCCGGGCCGCCGTCACTACGATGGCCAAACCGGTCAGACCGCCGACAATGGTGGGGAACTCCGGTCCAAAAAAGATGGCCACCAGCACGTAGGGGATGGTCATGGCAAAAGCGGAAAAGAGGGCGAAGGGCCAGATGGCGAGTCCCTCGCGCACGCTGCGGTTGGGACCAAAGAATCGGGTCATAAAGATAACCACAATCAGGGGAACGAGGGTACCCGCGAGGCCGTGCAAGAGCGCCACCTTCACCCCGATGTGGGCCAGGTAGTCGGTCCACTCGGCAAAGCCCCCCGCTTCAAAATAGGGCAAAACAGCCGGGCTGTCCTTCAGGCCATTACTCACCCCCACCAGAATCGGGGTACCCGCCGCGCCGAAGGAGACGGGGGTGCTCTGAATAATCATACCGGCCACCACTGCGGCCATAGCGGGAAAACCCAGGCCCACCAGCAGCGGCACGGCGACGGCTGCCGGCGTGCCGAAGCCCGCGGCCCCTTCGATAAAGGAGCCGAAGAGCCAGGCGATGATGATGACCTGAATCCGGCAATCGGCGGTAACATCGGTGAAGCCCCTTCGAACCACCTTCAGCCCCCCACTCTCATGGAGGGTATTCAAGAGTAAAATGGCCCCGAAAATGATATAGATGAGGCTTAGTGCCACCACGACGCCATTGACGGTGGCCGCAGCGACCTGCCAAAGGGATATCTTCCAGGCGAAGACGGCCAAGAGCACGGCCGTTGCGTAGCATACCGGCATGGCACGACTCGCAGGCCATCGCAGACCGACCAATAACACCCCCACAGTCAACACGGGTAACACGGCTAAAAACGCCAGCATACGGTCTCTCCTCCCTTGGCTCTCCACGCCCAGATGTATCACGTGGGTCTAAGGAGCTTACCTGTGACGGTAGCAATGCGTCAACGCCGGAAATACGCCATGAAAAAACGGCTCCAAATGGGGCGGAGAACCTGACAAGCAATCCAATGGCCCATCTTCCTCCATTGACACCTGAACGGGCGGTCGCGTATCCTATGGGGGTTGGTTCCCGTCTGCCTTCCGATGACAGACGGGCTAAGAGGGAATCTGGTGTGAGACCAGAACTGCCCCGCAGCGGTAATCAGGAACGAACGGCGCACGGACGAAACGATTGTCCGATTGAATGCACTGGCCTCGGCGAAACGAGGTTGGGAAGCAGCGCTCAGTAGGCCCTCCCCTTTGGGATGCCTGAAAGTCCGAAGACCTGCCAGCCGTGTATTTCGTTGGGTGTTCCATGCGCCCAGGCCTCTCGGGAAGGCATCCTTGGGTTTTCTCTCCTTCCCCCCTATTCCGGCCCGCCATGGCACATCCCCACTCGTAACGCGTTTATCCGAGGGGATACCATTGCTGGTCCACTGTTGCCCATCTTCGAATCGATTCACCCTGTTTGCCGTCGCCCTGGCGCTCCTCGCGCTCACCGCAGGGACGCCTGTCCGCGCCGAAGACCCGTGGGCGGACCGCGTGCTCTCGGTCAATACCGTCAACGGTAATGTCGGCTTCGACATGCCCTCCCATGCGATTGGTGCGCCCACCGGTGGCGGCACGTCGGCCCCCAACAACACCAGCCTGCACTCTATTGGAACACCTGCCGCGGCACCGGGCAGCTTCATTACCCTCGCCTTCGACACGCCCGTGACCGATGACCCCAACAACCCCATGGGACTCGACTTTATCGTATATGGGAACGGGCAGTGGGTTGGCGGCGACGCCAAGCGAAAGTTTTCCGAGCCGGGCCTCATTGAAATCAGTGAGGACGTGAATGAAAATGGGCTGGCCGACGACACCTGGTACGTCATCCCGGGCAGCCGTATGCTGGACACCACGGTACTGCCCGAGGGCATGGCAAATCCCACGCCCCCCCTGTCGGGATTCATCGTAAATCCCAACACCGACCAGACCGAGTTCGACTGGGGTTACCTCGACCTTTCCCCCACCCAGCTGGAATACCTGGACAATTATGTGCGACCGGACGACCCCTTCACCGTCGGGCTGACTCCCCGCAGCGGCGGCGGCGATGCCATCGACATCGCCTGGGCGCGGACAGCTACGGGCCAGCCTGCCAATCTGAATCAGTTCCACTTCATTCGCATCTCTTCGTTCATTGAATTCACGAACGGGGCTCTGGGTGCCATGACCCCGGAAATTGACGCCGTAGCCGATGTCGCTCCGGCAGTAGACACGGATAACGACGGTATCCTGGACGAGTATGAGACCCGGGTTTCCATGACCGATGCCAACCGTCCTGAGAGCACCGTCCTGCCCCTGGAATTTCCCGCCGAAGAAGGCAGCAACACGAACGGGACCTGGCTGGGCACGGCCGGCGATGGCCTGGGCAACGCGATCACGTTCTATTCCGCGGGATTGCGCAGTGGCGTTCGCAATTTCAATTGTACGGTCGATATCCTCCCGAGCACCGATCCGGGAGGGGCTATTCCCAATCGGGAAAAGAGCAGCGCCATCGTTGAAATCCACGCGTCGGAGGCCGACTTTAGCGCCGCACAGATCCAACGGGCCGAAATCACCCTCCATTATTCGGATGGGCAAATCGCGGGACTGGATGAGACCCAACTCTCCCCCTATCGCTACCTGGGCGATGACACCTATGGCGATGAGGGGATCAGCCAGATTGTCGTTGATACAGACCAGAACGCGATCACCTTCCGCAGTCAGTACCCCGGCATCTTCCTGCTAGCCTCCGTCCCCGTAGCGGGAGAAGGAGAAGGAGAAGGAGAAGGTGAAGGTGAAGGTGAAGGAGAAGGTGAAGGTGAAGGTGAAGGTGAAGGTGAAGGAGAAGGAGAAGGAGAAGGAGAAGGAGAAGGAGAAGGAGAAGGAGAAGGAGAAGGAGAA